>DATFHB010000037.1:0-20442 GCA_035248845.1 Amycolatopsis sp.
CACTGCTGCCTCCCGTAGGAGTCTGGGCCGTGTCTCAGTCCCAGTGTGGCCGGACACCCTCTCAGGCCGGCTACCCGTCGTCGCCTTGGTAGGCCATCACCCCACCAACAAGCTGATAGGCCGCGGACCCACCCCCCACCGCCGGAGCTTTCCACCACCACGCATGCACGCAATGGTCATATCCGGTATTAGACCCAGTTTCCCAGGCTTATCCCAGAGAAGAGGACAGGTTATCCACGTGTTACTCACCCGTTCGCCACTCAACCACCCAAAAGGTAGTCGCGTTCGACTTGCATGTGTTAAGCACGCCGCCAGCGTTCGTCCTGAGCCAGGATCAAACTCTCCAACAATGAACATCGAAGAGATCAATCGACTCGATCTCAAAGAAACCCAAAACGGGTTCACAGTAAAAAACTCTACTGGCATAGTTCACTAGCACACTGTTGAGTTCTCAAACAACACACCTCAGGCTGTCTTTGACCGGGCCAGACGCTACCCTGGCTCGAATCTTGCGATTCCACCGGGGTGGTCTTTCTCGGCCAGCCTGGTGCCCCGCTCCTTTGGGCTTTCGCCCTCCGTCCCGGTCTCCCTGGCGACGAAAAGAAGATTACATGCCCCGAAATGGGCCTCGAGCCGGGGGGTCCCTTAGCCGCAAAACCGCAGTACACGGGCTTGCCGAAGGGTCGTCCGAGCCGAAGCACTGACCTAAGCTCGGCAACCGTGCCTACCTTGCTGATCGTGCATCACACGCCGTCTCCGAATCTGCAGGCGATGTTCGAAGCCGTGGTGTCAGGAGCGACCACCGACGAGATAACGGGAGTCGATGTCGTGCGACGGGCAGCGCTCGCCGCGACGGCGTCCGACGCACTCGAGGCCGACGGGTACCTGCTCGGCACCACCGCCAATCTCGGCTACATGTCCGGCGCGCTCAAACACTTCTTTGACCAGATCTACTACCCGTGCCTCGACTCGACCAGAGGCCGGCCGTTCGGCTACTACGTGCACGGCGGCAGCGACGTCGCCGGGACGGTGCGCGGGATCGAGGCGATCACGGCGGGGCTCGGCTGGGAGAAGGCGTCCGCCGCGGTCACCGTGACCGGCGAGCCCGGCAAGCACGACCTGGAGAAATGCTGGGAGTTGGGCGCGACCGTCGCTGCCGGTCTGATGACCTGAACCATTCGCGACACTGTTATACAACACTGTTATGATAGTCGCATGACGACTCTTTCCGGTCCAACCCAGCTCTTCACGGTCATTGCGCTGGTGTCGCTGCCCACCGTCATGTACGGCGGGTACGCCCTGCTCGGACTGCTGCGCAAGGGCAAACTCGCCGAGGTCCAGCGCGGTTTCTTCCGCGCCGGGCACGCGCACGCGGGCGTCTTCCTGATCCTCGCGCTGATCTCGCTGCAGCTCATCGCGCAGGGCGAGTTGTCCGAAGCCGGCCGCTGGATCGCCTGCTTCCTGTTGCTGCTCGGGATCCTCGGCCAGTCCGGCGGGCTGTTCCTGCACCTGCTCCCCCGCAAGTCGCTCGCGCGCGGCGTCACCACCGGCGGCGCGGTGCTGCTGGCGGCGGGCATGCTGATGACGGCCTACGGAATCGCGGTCGCCTAGCTCGATAAACTCGAAGGCGACCAGCTGCCAACCGTGAGGATCGTCGTGCCCGAGTACCTGCCGACCGCGCCGTACCGGGGGACCAGGGACTTCCTGCCCCCGGAGATGTCCGTCCGGACGCAGGTGTTCGACCATCTCTACGACGTGCTGGAGCGGTACGGCTACCAGCGCTACGACGGCCCGATCCTCGAGTCCGCCGAGATCTACGAGAAGAAGTCCGGCCAGGAGATCGCCGACCAGCAGCTCTACACCCTCACCGACCGCGGTGGGCGGCGCCTGGCGCTGCGGCCGGAGATGACCCCGTCCGTCGCCCGCATGATCGCCGGGAACGCGGGCTCGCTGCAGTTTCCGGTGCGCTGGTACAGCCACCCCAACTGCCACCGCTACGAACGCCCGCAGCGCGGCCGCGTCCGTGAGCACTGGCAGATCAACGCCGACGTCTTCGGCTCCGACAGCGCGAGCTGCGAGATCGAGATGTTCGAGCTGATCCACGACCTGCTGCGCGGCGTCGGCGCGGCGGACGACATGTTCGTGGTCCGCGCGAACGACCGGAACCTGCTCTCCAGCGCGCTGACGGACATCGTCGGGGTGAGCGGCGAGCAGTTGCCGCCGGTGTTCTCCCTGGTGGACCGGTGGGAGAAGTACGACCGCGACAAGCTCGCGGAGCAGGCCGAGGAGATCGGACTGGCCGACAAGCAGTTCGAGAAGCTCGGCGACGTGCTCGGCTCCGGCACCGCACTGCTGGACGAGCTGCCCGAGACGGTCAAGGCCGCGTCGAACCTGGTCGAGGTGCTTTCCAGCGAGGCCGCCGGCCTGGTGCGGTTCGACCCGATGATCGTGCGTGGCCTGGCTTACTACACGTCCACCGTGTTCGAGGTCTTCGACACCTCGCCGGAGAACAGCCGCGCGCTGTTCGGCGGCGGCCGGTACAGCGACCTCGCGGGCATGTTCACCGCGCAGCAGATCCCGGGTATCGGGTTCGGCATGGGTGACGTGACGCTGATGGACTTCCTCGGCACGCACGACCTCACGCCGAAGCCGCGCAGCGAGGTCGACGTCGTCGTCGTGCCGGTCGCCGAGGAGCTGGCCGGCGCGGCCCGCACGGTCGCCACCGCACTGCGCGGCGCGGGGTTGCGCACGTCGACGCCGCTGGAGCTGCGCAAACTGGGCAAGGAGCTCAGCCGCGCCGACAAGGCCGGCGCACGCGCGGTCGTGATCGTCGGCCAGGAGGACTGGGACGCCGGCAACGTCACCGTCCGCTCGCTCGCCACCCGCGAGCAGCAGACCGTACCGCTGGCCGAAGCGGCGGCAACGGTCTGCGGCCACCTGGGCTGAGGGCTACTCCCCGACGTTGCGGGCGGACTCCGCGGCGTACCGGTCGCCCGCGAACGCGGCGGCAGGCCCGCGGCGACCAGCTCGGACAGCGCGCCTCAGGTCTCCTCGACCGGCACGTCCGGGTCGACGCGGTGCTGGTAGTAGAGATCGATGTGGTCGGCGCCGAGGCGTGGTGGCGACGGACTCGTCGTCGCTGTCGCGCACGCCGTAGGCCTGGCTCATGCCCATGCAGCCGAGGCCCTGCGCGCCGACCGGGAGGCCGCCGAGTTCCTGGTGCCGATCAAGCCGAAATCCCCTCCACGCTGACGGCCGCCAGGTCGTGGCAGATGCGGTCGTAGTTGTCGATCTTGTAGTCGAGAATGTCCAAACAGGACTGGAGTTCCGCGATGCGCGCGCGTACCGACTCCCGCTGCTCGACGAGAATGGCCTGACGGCGGCCAGCCGCCGCGTCACCACGACGCCGCAACTGCGCGTACTCGCGCATCATCTTGATCGGCATCCCGGTCAGCCGAAGCTTGGTGAGGAACCCCAGCCACCCGAGATCGTCGTCGGAGTAGGCCCGCCGCCCCGCCGCATCGCGCGCCGGTGGGTCGACCAGCTTGATGCGCTCGTAGTACCGGAGCGTGTCGATCGACAGCCCGCTCCGGCGTGCGGCTTCCGCTATCGAGTAGCTCATGCGATCGACACTACGACCTGGAGTGCACTCCAGGTCAAATCCGTTGTCCAGTTTAATAACAGTGTTGCGATACACTGGGGGCATGGCCCGTCCGAGAACCCACGACGAAGCGCTCCGCACCCGCCTGCTCGATCGTGCCGGGGAGCTGCTGTCCACCGAGGGTGCGAAAGCCTTGAGCCTGCGCAAGCTGGCGACCGACGTGGGCACCTCGACGACCGCGGTCTACTCGCTGTTCGGCAGCAAACCGGACCTGGTCAACGCGCTGTACGCGGAGGGTTTCCAGCGGTTCGGCGCGCGCATGGAGGCAGTTGGCCACACCGACGACCCGGTCGAGGACTTCGTGCGGCTCGGGCTCGCCTACCGGGACAGCGCGCTCGCCGATCCGCATCTGTACTCGATCATGTTCACCAAGGCCGTGCCCGGTTTCGAGCCCAGCGCGGAGGCCACCGAACTGAGCCAGGGCACGCTGGCGCCGCTCGTCGAGACGGTGCGCCGCGCGATCGAGACGGGCCGTTTCCGCGACACCGATCCCAAGGCGATCGCGGTGAGCGCGTGGGGCATCGTGCACGGGCTCGTGTCGCTGGAACTGAGCGGCAACCTGCCGCTGAACCTCGACGTCACCGGCTCGTACGAGGCGGCGCTGCGCGCACATGCGAGGGGCTGGTGTCGCTAACGGGCCCCGTACTGGCGGTCCCCGGCGTCGCCGAGGCCGGGGACGATGAAGCCCGAGTCGTTGAGGCGCTCGTCGATCGACGCCGTCACGACCCGCACCGGCAAGCCCGACTCCTCGAGCCGCTTGAGCCCTTCGGGGGCCGCGAGCGCGCAGATCGCGGTGACGTCCGTGGCGCCGCGGCCGGTGAGCAGCTTGATCGTGTGCTCCATCGAGCCGCCGGTGGCGAGCATCGGGTCCAGTACGAACACCGGCCGCTCGGCGAGGCTGTCCGGCAGCGACTCCATGTACGGCATCGGCTGCAGGGTCGCCTCGTCGCGCGCGAGACCCACGAAACCCATCTGTGCGGCCGGGATCAGCTTGTGCGCCTGGTCGGCCATGCCGAGACCGGCCCGCAGCACCGGCACCAGGAGCGGCGGGTTCGCCAGCCGGTAGCCGTCGGTGCGCGCGACGGGCGTGTGGATGCGCTCGGCGCGCACCGGCGCATCCCGGGTGGCTTCGTAGATCAACATCACGGTCAGCTCGTGCAGCGCGGCACGGAAACCGGCGCTGTCCGTGCGGGCGTCCCGCATGGTCGAGAGCCGATCCTTGGCGAGCGGGTGATCCACCACGAGCACGTCCATCCGCCAAGAATACTGCGATGCACCTGCCCGGCATCGCTCTCACAGATAGGCTCACCCCGTGACGGAACAGACCCCGGAACCGCCGCCGATGCGGGCGTCCAACGCCGACCGCGAACGGGTCGCGCAGATCCTGCACAGCGCCATGTCCGAAGGCCGGATCACCGTGGACGAGCTGGAGGAACGGCTCGACGCGGTGTACGGCGCGAAGACACTCGTCGAGCTGGAACCGCCCGTCGCGGACCTGCCCGGCGTCACCGCGGGCACCGCCGTCCAGCCGGCCGCCACGCGCGCGCTCGACGACCGGATCGGTGGCCCGCCGGGATCGCAGGCGTCGATCGCGGTCATGTCGGGCGCCACCCGCAAGGGGAACTGGGTCGTGCCGCCGCAGCACAACAGCTTCGCGTTCTGGGGCGGGATCGACATCGACCTGCGCAACGCGCGCTTCGCCGAGCGCCAGACGACGATCACCGCGGTGGCGATCATGGGCTCGGTCGACATCGTCGTCCCCGACGACGTCGTGGTCGACGTCAACGGCGTCGGATTCATGGGCGCCTTCGACACCGTGGACCGCACCGACTCGGCCACCGTCCCGCCGCCGGGCGCCCCGGTCGTGAAGGTCACCGGGTTCGCCTTCTGGGGCGCGGTCACGGTGACTCGCAAACCGCGCAAACCGGAGCTGGACCGCTAGCCTGGGTCCGTGAGCGCACCCACCCTGCTCGGCGACGCGACCCGCGACGAAACGAGCCTGCGCCGGTTCCTGCGCGGGCTGCCCGGCGTCGACCAGGTCGGCGTCGAGGCCCGCGCCGCCTCGCTGGCCACGCGCAGCATCAAGAAGGCGGCCAAACTCTGGGCCATCGACATGGCGATCTCGATGGTGGACCTGACGACCCTCGAGGGTGCCGACACGCGCGGCAAGGTGCGCGCGCTCGCCGCGAAAGCCAAGCGCCCCGATCCCGACCGCCCGGACACTCCGCAGGTCGCGGCCGTGTGCGTGTACCCCGACCTCGCGGCGACGGCCGTCGAGGAGCTCAAGGGCAGCGGCATCGGCGTCGCAAGCGTCGCCACTGCGTTCCCGTCCGGCCGCTCCAGCCGTGCCGTGAAGCTCGCCGAGGTTTCGCTCGCCGTCGACGCGGGCGTCACCGAAGTCGACATGGTGATCGATCGCGGCGCGTTCCTGGAAGGACGCTATGGCCGCGTGTTCGACGAGATCCAAGCGGTCAAGGCCGCCTGTGGCGACGCACACCTGAAGGTCTCCTCGAAACCGGCGAGCTCGCCACGTACGACAACGTGCGGCGCGCGTCGTGGCTCGCGCTGCTGGCGGGTGGCGATTTCATCAAGACCTCCACCGGCAAGGTCTCTCCCGCCGCGACGCTGCCCGTGACGCACGTGATGCTGCAGGCCGTGCGCGACTGGTGCACCGCGACCGGCGAGTTGCGCGGCGTCAAACCGGCCGGCGGGATCCGCACCACGAAGGACGCGATCCGCTACCTCGTCGCCGTGTACGAGGTTGCCGGCGAGCAATGGCTGACGCCTTCGCTGTTCCGGTTCGGCGCATCCAGCCTGCTGGGCGATCTCGTGCTGCAGCGGCGCACCCAGCTCGACGGCCACTACAGCGGCCCGGACCGTGTGACGGTGGACTGATGTTCTCCTACGCTCCCGCGCCCGAGGCGCGCGATCTCGCGAACCTCAAACCTACCTACCAGCCCTTTGTGGACGGCGAGTTCGTGCACGGCTCCGGGGAACCGCTCAAGACGGTCAACCCGGCCACCGAGGAAGTGCTCGCCGAAGTGAGCACTGCCGGCACCTCCGATGTGGACACCGCCGTGCGGGCCGCACGCCGTGCCTACGAGGACGTCTGGCGGCCCATGCCGGGGGCCGAGCGCGCGAAGTACCTGTTCCGCATCGCGCGGCGAATCCAGGAACACTCCCGCGAGCTGGCGGTGCTGGAGACACTGGACAACGGCAAGCCCATCAAGGAATCCCGCGACACCGACCTGCCGACCGTCGCGGCGCACTTCTTCTACCACGCGGGCTGGGCGGACAAGCTCGACTACGCCGGATAAGGGCTCGACCCGCAACCGCTCGGCGTGGCCGGGCAGATCATCCCGTGGAACTTTCCGCTGCTCATGCTGGCGTGGAAGATCGCGCCGGCGCTCGCGACTGGCAACACTGTGGTGCTCAAGCCGGCTGAGACCACCCCGCTGACGGCCCTGGTGTTCGCGGAGATCTGTCAGCAGGCAGACCTGCCACCGGGCGTGGTCAACATCCTGCCGGGCGCGGGCGACGTCGGCGCCCACCTGGTGAACCACGCGGGCATCGACAAGATCGCGTTCACCGGGTCCACCGAGGTCGGCAAGCTCATCCAGCGCCAGGTCGCGGGCACGCCGAAACGGCTCACGCTGGAGCTCGGCGGCAAGGCGGCCAACATCGTGTTCGACGACGCGCCGCTGGACCAGGCCGTCGAGGGCATCGTCAACGGCATCTTCTTCAACCAGGGCCACGTGTGCTGCGCCGGGTCGCGCCTGCTCGCACAGGAGTCCATTGTGGACGAGTTGCTGGACAAGCTGCGCTACCGCGTGTCGACGCTCCGGCTGGGCGACCCGCTCGACAAGAACACCGACATCGGCGCGATCAACTCGCCGGCGCAGCTGGCGAGGATCCGTGACCTCGTCTCCGCCGGTGAGGCCGAGGGCGCGCACCGGTGGACGAGCCCGTGCCCGGTGCCGGAGCGCGGATTCTTCTTCGCGCCCACGGTTTTCTCCGACGTTCACCAGTCGATGCGCATCGCACGCGAGGAGATCTTCGGCCCGGTGCTGTCGGTGCTGACGTTCCGCACGCCCGACGAGGCGGTGGCGAAGGCGAACAACACGCCGTACGGCCTGTCGGCCGGCATCTGGGCCGAGAAGGGGTCCCGGATCCTGGCCGTCGCGAGTCAGCTGCGCGCCGGGGTGGTGTGGGCGAACACGTTCAACCGCTTCGACCCGGCCGCTCCGTTCGGCGGATACCAGGAGTCGGGCTTCGGACGCGAGGGCGGCCGGATCGGTCTGGAGGCTTATCTCGACGTCTGATCGCCTGCGCGTCGCCAAGACCTACAAGCTGTACGTCGGCGGCAAGTTCCCGCGCTCGGAGTCCGGCCGGGTGTATCCGGTGACCGACGCGGAGGGCAAGTTCCTCGCCAACGCCGCGCATGCCTCCCGCAAGGACGTGCGGGACGCGGTTTCCGCTGCCCGCAAGGCTTTCGCCGGCTGGTCGTCGGCCACGGCCTACAACCGGGGGCAGGTGCTGTACCGGGTCGCCGAGATGCTGGAGGGCCGGCGCGACCAGCTCATCGCCGAGGTAACCGCGTCCGAGGGCACCGCAGCGGGGTCCATTGTGGATGCCGCAGTCGACCAGTGGGTGTGGTACGCGGGCTGGACGGACAAGATCGCGAGCGTGCTCGGCGCGGCGAATCCCGTGGCCGGGCCCTACTTCTCGTTCACCGTGCCCGAGCCGACGGGCGTGGTGGCGGTGCTCGCGCCGCAACGGTCGTCGCTGCTGGGTCTGGTGAGCGTGCTGGCCCCGGTGCTCGCGACGGGGTGCACGGCGGTCGTGATCAGCAGCGCGGAGCGGCCGCTGCCCGCGATCACGCTGTCGGAGGTGCTCGCGACCTCCGACGTGCCCGACGGCGTGGTCAACATCCTGACCGGGTTCGCGGCGGAACTCGGCCCCTGGCTCGCGTCCCACGGCGACGTGAACGCGCTCGACCCGACCGGCGCCGAGGACCGGGCCGCGCTGGCACGGGAGGCGGCCGGGACGGTGAAACGGGTGCTGTCCGTGCCGGCGGAAGAACCGGACTGGACGCAGCGGCCGGACATCGCGCGGCTGCGCCGTTACCTGGAGGCCAAGACCGTCTGGCATCCGATGGGCGTCTGACGGTTGTCGGCGTATCCCGTTACGTGGTAGGGAAAGCTATGCGAATTGTGGCTGACAAAGATGTCTGTATCGGCTCGGGCCAGTGCGTGCTGACCGACCCGGAGGTGTTCGACCAGGACGAGGACGACGCCCTGGTGGTCGTGCTCGTGGAGCACCCGGTCGACCTGGATAAGGCCCGGGAGGCGGTGCAGCTCTGCCCCAGCCAGGCCCTGTCCCTGGTCGAGGACTGAGCGGGGCCCATCGCGTCGCTAGCCGAGGTCGACCGGCAGGGTGTCGACGCCGTAGACGACGGAGGTCTGGCGGAACGTCAGGTCCGCCGGATCCACGGCCAGGCGCGCGTTCGGGAAGCGGCGCACGAAGGCCGGATACGCGGCCCGCAGCTCCATCCGTCCCAGCTCGGCGCCGATGCAGCGGTGCACGCCCCAACCGAACGCAAGATGTGACGGCGACTTCCGCGACGGGTCGAAGCTCTCCATGTCCGCGCCCATCGCCGGGTCACGGTTCGCGCCGCTCAGCGAGACGAACACGATGTCGCCCGACGCGATCTTCACGCCACCGACCTCGACGTCCTCGCGTGCGAACCGCGGGAACGCGACCTGCACGACCGTCAGGTAACGCAGCAGCTCCTCGACGAAGGGGTCCACGGCGTCGTCGTCGCCGCGCACCAGCTCGAACTGCTCCCGGTCACGCAGCAGCACGATCGCGCCCAGCGCCAGCATGCTCGCCGTCGTCTCGAAACCGCCGGTCAGCACCCCGTCGGCGAGGCCGGCCAGCTCGCGGTCGTCGACCTTGTCGCCGTGCTCCTTGATGATCATTCCGAGCAGGCCGTCGCCCGGGGACTCCCGCTGTTTCCGGACGATTTCCAGCAGGTACGTCAGCGATTCCGACATCGCGCCGAACGACTCGTTCACGCCGGCGAACAGGTCGAAGCGCGTCATGCTGCGGCGCTGGAAGTCATCCCGGTCCTCGTAGGAGACGCCCAGCAGCTCGCAGATCACCAGCGACGGGATGGGCAGTGCGAACTCCTGCATCAGGTCGACCGGCCCGTCGACACCGGCCATCGCGTCGAGCCGCTCCGCGACGATGTCGTGGATCCGCGGCGTGAGGCGGCTCAGCCGGCGCATCGTGAACTCCGGCGACAGCAGCTTGCGCAACCTCGTGTGGTCCGGCGGGTCCGCGAACCCGAGGCCGCCGGGGTGCTGGTCGGCCGACATCCCGGTGGAGGGCATCAGGTTCGTGTAGTCGTTGCTGAACGCGCCCGTCCCGGTCAGCACGCTCTTCGCCTCGTCATAGCCGGTGACCAGCCACGCGCGCAGCCCGAACGGCAGCTTCAGCCTGCTCACCGGCTCCGCCTCGCGCATCGCCCCCAGCTCCGGCACCGGGTCGAGCTGGCTGCGGCGCAGCGGCATCAGCGTGGACTCGGGCAGCAGGGAAAGCAGGTCGACACCCTTCTTCTGCTTTCTCTGAATGTATTTGCGCCCCAGCCACGCGACGATCCGCGAGCGAACATCCCTCATGTAGGCGGATGCTACACGGATCGGACTGAGCCCCCGCCCGACAGCACTGCGCGTTCGGCCACCGTCCACACACTCGTCACCAGCGCTTATGCCGTCACAGCTGGTTCACGTCCGTGATGCGAAGCACCGCCGAACCCGCCTCGTTCGACGCGGCCAGATCGACTTCGGCGCTGATGCCCCAGTCGTGGTAATCCTCGGGGTCGTCGAAGATCTGGCGCACCCGCCACACCTCCGGCTCCTTTTCGATCATCAGCAGCTTCGGACCACGCGCGTCGGGCCCGGTGCCGATCTCGTCGTGCTCGGAGAAGTACGGCTCGAGCGCGGCCTCCCACTCGACCGCGTTCCAGCCGGCGGCGCCGTCCAGCTCGCCCAGCGCCCCATATGCGCGCCGCGCGGCGAGTTCCACGCGCCGGAACAGCTCGTTGCGCACCAGCACGCGGAACGCCCGCTCGTTCGCGGTGACCGGCGGCGGCCCTTCGGGCAACGACGGGGCGTGCGCCGCCTGGTCGCCGGGATGTCGCAGCGCCTCCCACTCGTCCAGCAGGCTCGAGTCGACCTGCCGCACGAGCTCGCCGAGCCACGCGATCAGGTCCTGCAACGGTTCCGTCTTCGCCTCGTCGGGCACCGTGTGCCGCAGCGCGTCGTAGGTGTCGGCCAGGTAGCGCAGCACCAGGCCTTCCGAGCGCGCGAGCGAGTAGAAGTTGACGTACTCGACGAAGTTCATCGCGCGCTCGTACATGTCGCGCACGACCGACTTCGGCGACAGCTGGTAGTCCGCGACCCACGGATGCCCCTGCCGGTAGGTCTCGTACGCTGCGTGCAGCAGCTCCTCCAACGGCTTCGGGTAGGTGACCTCGTCGAGCAGCGCCATCCGCTCGTCGTACTCCATGCCCTCGGCCTTCATCGCCGCGACCGCCTCGCCGCGCGCCTTGAACTGCTGCTGCGACAGGACCGGCCGCGGGTTGTCCACAGTGGACTCGATGACCGACACGACGTCCAGCGGGTACACCGGCGACTCGGGGTCGAGCAGGTCGACCGCGGCCAGCGCGAACGGCGAAAGCGGTTGGTTCAGCGCGAAATCGAACTGCAGGTCCACGGTGAGCCGGACGATCCGGCCCTCCTCGTCGGGCTCGTGCAGCCGCTCCACCACGCCGGCCGCCAGCAGCGCGCGATAGATCGCGATCGCGCGCAGGATGTGCTTACGCTGCGCGGGCCGGTCCTCGTGGTTGTCCTCCAGCAGGTGTCGCATGTGGTCGAACGCGTTGCCCGGCCGAGAGATCACGTTGAGCAGCAGGGAATGGCTCACCTGAAAGCTCGACGTGAGCGGTTCCGGCTGCGACGCGATGAGCCGGTCGAACGTGCTCTCCGTCCAGTTCACGAACCCCTCGGGGGCCTTCTTGCGCACGATCTTGCGCTTCTTCTTCGGGTCGTCGCCCGCCTTCTCCAGCGCCTTCGCGTTCTCGATGACGTGGTCGGGCGCCTCGACGACGACGTACCCATCGGTGTCGTACCCGGCCCGCCCGGCGCGGCCCGCGATCTGATGGAACTCGCGCGCCTTGAGATGCCGCTGGCGCACCCCGTCGTACTTGGTCAGCGCCGAGAACACGACCGTCCGAATAGGCACGTTGATACCGACGCCGAGGGTGTCCGTCCCACAGATCACCTTGAGCAGACCGGATTGTGCCAGCTGCTCGACTAGTCGCCGGTACTTCGGCAACATGCCCGCGTGATGCACGCCGATCCCGTGCCGCACGAGCCGCGACAACGTCTTGCCGAACCCGGCGGAGAACCGGAACTCGCCCATCGCCTCCGCGATCGCGTCCTTCTCGGCACGGCTGGTCACGTTGATGCTCATCAGCGCCTGCGCGCGCTCCACCGCGGCGGCCTGGGAGAAGTGCACGACGTAGACCGGCGCCTGGCCGCCGTGCAGCAGCTCGGACATCGTCTCGTGCAGCGGCGTGAGCGCGTACCGGAACGTCAGCGGCACCGGCCGTTCCGCCGATGTCACGACGGCTGTGGCCCGGCCGGTGCGCCGGGTCAGGTCCTTTTCGAAGAACGACACGTCGCCCAGCGTGGCCGACATCAATACGAACTGTGCTTGCGGCAGCTCGATCAGCGGCACCTGCCACGCCCAGCCGCGGTCCGGCTCGGAGTAAAAGTGAAACTCGTCCGCGACGACCTGGCCGACCGGCGCTTCGGCACCGAACCGCAACGCGATGTTCGCCAGAATTTCCGCGGTGCAGCAAATGATGGGCGCGTCCGGGTTCACACTGGAGTCACCGGTCATCATCCCGACGTTGTCCGCACCGAAGATCTCGATCAGCGAGAAGAATTTTTCCGACACCAGGGCCTTGATCGGCGCGGTGTAGTAGCTGCGCTTGCCGTGCGCCATCGCGGTGAAGTGCGCACCCACCGCCACCAGGCTCTTTCCGGAACCTGTAGGCGTGGAAAGGATCACGTTGGCGCCCGAGACGACCTCGATCAGCGCCTCCTCCTGCGCAGGATAGAGGTCGAGACCGCGCTCAGCCGTCCAGGAGGAGAAGGCTTCGAACAGCGTGTCGGGGTCAGGATCCGCTGGTAGGAGGTCTGCGAGTGTCATTATGTGCCCATCGTGCCATCTCGAGTGGCGGAGGCATGGGGCCCATCGCGGCAACACCAGCAAACCCGTAGGCTTCGCACACACAGGTGGTAATCCGGAGGGTCTGGCATGGCACAGGACATCGTCCCGATCGAACTCGGGCTGCCCCAGGGGGACCTCGTGACCCTCTGGGCCCCGCGCTGGCGCGAGGACGGTGAGGAGTGGGAGGCATTCCTCGGCGACGACGAGGACCTCTACGCCTTCCCCGATGCCGCCCACCTGGCCGCCTTCGTGCGGACCGCGGACCAGCACGACCTCATCGACCATCCGGCGTGGCACGTCGTGCCGGCGCTGAACGTGCCGGAGCTGATCCCCGACGACGACCATTCCTTCGACCTGGTCGGTGTGCCCGAGCTGGTCGCCGAGGAACCGGACTCGTGGACCATCAGCGAGCTGGCCGAGATCATCGGCATCGTGCGCTCGCTCGCCGACGTGTGCGAGCTGGACGACGTGCACGAAATCCTCGACGCCACCGAAGCGTTCTCGCTGCTCGACCAGGGTCGCCTGCCGTTCACCGGCCGCGACGGGGAACGCCTGTGGACGGACCTGTCGGAGGCCGTGTCGGAGAAGTGGGACACGGTGCTCGACGCCATCGACAGTCTCGTCACGGCCCCCGACGTCGACGCCGCGGTGCTGGAGCAGACCGCCGAAGAACTGGCCGCGTTCCTCGAGGAGTCCGCCGAGGCGGAAGCCGGTGTGGAGGACGGGGACGACGACCTCGACACGTCCGACGCCGGCGAGTCCGATGCCGACTCCGATGGGTCCGACGACTCTGACGACGAGGACGTCCCGGTGGGGTTCTGGGGCGAGGTCGGCATCGACCCCATCAAGATCATCACCGCGGACAAGGAGTACTACACGCTGCGGTGCTATCTCGACGACGACCCGATCTTCCTCGGCAGCGACGACCGGATCGACGTGTACGGCTCCCCCAAGGCGCTCGCCCGGGCGCTCGCCCACGGCAAGGACCTCGCCGACACCGACCTGGCCGAAGTGTCCACTTGGGACGACGTGCTCGTGAAGGCGACCGCCGGTGAGCTGGAGATCGACGTGGACTCGGAGAACACCTACGTGCTCGCCGGGCTCGCCGAGGACTTCGCCGAGGGCACCGACTCGATCGACCCCAGTCAGCTCGAGCTGGCGGTGGAACTGCTGACCGACGCGGCGGACTGGGCCGGCGACGACACCGTCTCATCTGCACTGTCCACTTCGGAGAGCCTTGGCTGGCTGGTGTCGTTCGTGCTGCGGCCCGACCCCAACCGGCTCGCGCCGAGCCCGCCCTATGAGACCGAACAGAGCGAGTGGCGCAAGCTCGTCGAGTCCTTCGAGTCCCGCCTCCGCGCCCACTGACCTCCCCCCGCCCCCCGCGAGTCTCACGTTCCCGCCCCGCGAGTTGAGGTTTCCCGGCGCGCGAGTCCAGGGTTCTCGGACGACCGGAACGCGCGACTCGCGCGCACGGAAACCTCAACTCGCGGGTTGGGGCTCTGCGCGGACCGGGGTGAGGAAGATGGCGAGGACGGGGAAGATCGCGGCGGCGCAGAACGCGAGCGCGTAGCGCGAGTCACCGATGACCAGGCCCAGCAAGGGCGGCGTCAGCGACGCGGCGACGTTCTGGGCGGTGTTCTGCGCGCCCATCGCGCGGCCGGCCCAGGCGATCCCGGCCAGCTCGGCGGACGCGGTGAATCCCAGTCCGTTGTCGGCCACCGTGATCACCGCGGCGAGCACCAGCGCGAGCAGCACCACCCACGGCCACGTCAGGTCACCCACCGCTACCAGCAGCATCACCGCCGCGCTCGCGATCGCGAGCTGACGCATCGGCCGCAACCGGCTGCCCACCCGGTCCGACCAGTACCCGGAACCGAGCCGCCCGAGCGCCCCGAGCGCCTGCACCGCGGCCAGAAACCAGCCGGCCGACATGGGGCTCCAGTGGTGCGCGCTCACCAGATACACGGGCGCGAACGCCGAGACCGCGAACTGCGGCACCACCAGCAGTGCGCTCGCCCCGTGCAGCCGCCACAGCGTCGGCTGCCGGTACGGCGACGCGGGCTTCGGCTCGCTGGCCTTCTTCTCCGGCCGCGGCGGGTCGATCACCAACCACGCGACCAGCAGCGCGACGACCAGCGCGAGCCCCGCCGGGAACAGCAGCGCGGCGCGGAATCCCCAGTGCTGCGCGATGGGCGGCAGCGCCAGCGCGGCGATGCCGACGCCCAGCGGCTGCGCCGTCTGCCGGATCCCCATCGCGACGCCACGCTCGGTCGGGGAGAACCAGCCCATGACCGCCCGGCCGCTCGCCGCGTTGACCGACGCGGTGGTGGCGCCGGCGAGCAGGAACAGCGCGAACAGCAGGCTCATCGACGGCGAACCGAGGCCGACCGCGAACAGCAGCAGGCTGGAGATCCCCAGGCCGAGCGCCATCACGACCCGCTCGCCGTACCGGTCGGCGGCCGCGCCCCACGCGATCAGCGTGAACAGCAGCCCGATGCTCGGCGCAGCGACCACCGTGCCCGCCTCGGCCAGCGAGAGGCCGGCATCGGCGCGCATCTCGGGCACCAGGAACGGGATGCCGTAAAGGAACGAGCAGCTCGCGGTCTGCGCGGCGAGGCCGAGCGCGAGGATGCCCCAGCGCCGCTTGCTCTCCGTACTCGGACCCGCCGTCGCCACCATCGCAGCCATCCCAAAATATGAGAAAGACTTCTTACATTTTGGACTTTACTTGCCGTGGCTAACTACCGCAACGGGTTATTCGCCACCAGTGGCGCGTACGCCGGCTTGACGACGTTGTTGATCAGGTCCAGACGCTGGTCGAAATCGATGAACGCCGACTTCAACGCGTTGATCGTGAACCACTGGACATCGGCCCATCCGTAGCCGAACGCCTGGGCCAGGGCGGCGAACTCGCTGGACACGGTGCACCCGCTCATCAGCCGGTTGTCCGTGTTGACCGTCACCCGGAAGCGCAACCGCGCCAGTAACCCGATGGGATGATCGGCGATCGAGGAAGCCGCGCCCGTCTGGACATTGGAGGACGGGCAGATCTCCAGCGGGATGCGACGGTCGCGCACGTACGACGCCAGCCGGCCGAGGTGCACCGCGCCGTCCGGGTCGGCTTTGACGTCGTCGACAATGCGGACGCCGTGCCCCAGTCGTTCCGCGCCGCAATGCTGAATAGCCTCCCAAATCGACGCAAGTCCGAACGCCTCACCGGCATGAATGGTGAAATGCGCGTTATTGGTTCGCAGATATTCGAATGCGTCGAGATTGCGGGTCGGCGGAAATCCGGCTTCAGGTCCCGCAATGTCGAAACCGACCACCCCGTTGTCCCGGTAACGCACCGCGACGTCGGCTATCTCCTGCGCCCGAGCGTGCTGACGCATCGCACACAGAAGAGTACCCATTCGGATGAATTTCCCCTGTTCAGCGGCTCGTCGTTCACCCTCGGTAAACCCGGCCTGGACGGCCTCGACAACGGCGTCCAGCGACAGCCCGCGCTCGACGCACAGCTCCGGCGCGTAGCGCACCTCGGCGTACACGACGCCGTCCGCGGCGAGGTCTTCCGCGCACTCCGCGGCCACCCTGACCAGCGCGTCCTCGGTCTGCATGACTCCGCACGTGTGGGCGAAGGTCTCCAGGTAGGACTCGAGAGAACCGGAGTCGGCGGCCTCGCGGAACCAGCGGCCCAGCTCATCGACGTCGGTCGTGGGCAGACCTCGATATCCATGGACCTCGGCGAGCTCGATCACGGTGCCCGGCCGCAGACCACCGTCCAGGTGATCATGGAGTAACACCTTGGGCACGCTCCGGATGGACTCCAAGGTCAGGGGCGGGATGGAAGACGACATGGCACCACCGTACCCAGGCCCTTTCACCTGGATGGACGCGTAACTCTCAGCCTCCACTTAACCCTCAGCTCCATCGAGGTCCTATGGAATGGGCCATGTGAGTTGCCCTCCGGCAAGCTCCGATTACGGGGGCCATACCCACAGCAATTCCCCAATGGTTAAGCTTCGGCCCACGTCCCTTCTTTCCCCGCCGACGAAGGACATCGAAGTGACCACTGACAATCACATTGGAGCTCCGTCCTTCGACCGGATGCGCAACATGCTGGTGCGCGCGGCCGAAGTCCGGGAGAGCGAACAGCAGCAGATCTTCGACGCGCTCGACGACATCTACGCGCGTCTCGCGCCGGTCGACTCCCTGGGCGCCGTGCGCAAGCGGTTGTCGGAGCTGCCCGACCGGACCGAGGTCAGCGTCCTGGCCGAGCGGCTGGACGAGGCGATGTCCAAGCTCGAGGCCCAGGACAACGCGATCGCGGACCTGGCTCGCGCGGTGGAAAGCATCGTCGACAAGCTGGCGAAGCCGTTCGCTCAGCTCGACGGCAGGCTCGACGGCGTCGCGGCGCGGTTCGAGGCCGTCGCCGGCCGGATGGACGGGCTCGAGGACAAGCTGCAGGGCATCCACCGCCGAATCGACGAGCTGGGCGCCCACCTGGACAAGCAGGACGCGAAGCTCGAGGCGATCCCCGCGTCGGTGCACGGCCCGGTCAAGGAGCGGATCGAGCGGGCCGAGTCCGCGCTGCGCGAGCGCATCGAGTCGGGCGACGCGGATCTGCGCGAGCGCATCGACTCCGGCGACACCGACCTCAAGGCGCGCGTCGAGGCGATGGACACCGCCACCCGCGAGCGCATCGACGCTACCGGCCAGTCGCTGCGCACCGCGCTGGAGGAGACCGGCGAGATGGTCGACTCGTCCGGCCGGCTGGACACGCTGGCAGGCAAGCTCGAGACGATCACCGCGCGGCTCGACGACCTGTCCGGCCGCATCGACAAGGTCGAGGACGGCGTGACGGCGCACTTCGGCGACCTCGGCGGGACCGTCAAGAGCGGGTTCTCGCGGGTCGAGGGCACGCTGTCCGGCCAGCCCGACACCGACGGCGTCAGCTCGCTGGTGCGCAAGCACAACGAGGAGTCGGAACGGCGCATCGGTGGCCAGCTCGACGAGGCGATGGCGACATTCGCGGAGCTGATGCTGGGCGGCGGGCCGGCCGTGCCGCAGCTCGCCCCGCCGCCCCCGGCACCCCGCCAGCCGCGGCGCGCGCGCAACGGCCGGGCCCCGAAGGGCGCCGAGGTCAAGACCACCAAGTCCGACGAGGAGCCGACGGACAACTAGCCAGACCAAGGACGACGCCCCCTCCGCACGGAGGGGGCGTTTTCTTGTGCCCGAACGCCCCCGGGGAGGCGAGCTGCTCAGGTGCGCACCGTCTCCAGGACGAGTGGGTGCGGTTCGGGTGGAGTGGCGGCCACACCCACCGCGACCGAGAGGGCTTCGAGCGCTCCCTCGACGGCGTCCGGGGTGTCCGTGTGCAGCTCCAACAGTGGCTGCCCTTCGGCGACGCGGTCGCCGGGTTTGGCCAGACACAGGACCCCTGCCGCGTGCTGCACCGGATCCTCCCGCCGGGCCCGCCCCGCACCCAGGCGCCAGGCGGCGACGCCGACCGCGTAAGCGTCCAAAGCGGACAGCACACCATCCGAGGGCGCCGGGACGACGTGGACGTGTGCCGGCCGCGGCAGCGCCGCGCCGGGATCGCCGCCCTGGGCCCGGATCATCCGGCACCACGTCTCATACGCCTCCCCGGAGGCGAGTACCGCCGCCGGGTCCACTTCGGACAGGCCGGCGACGGCGAGCATCTCCCGCGCCAGCGCCACGGTCAGCTCGACGACATCCGCGGGCCCGCCGCCCCGCAGCACCTCGACCGCCTCGGCAACCTCGACCGCGTTCCCCACCGCACGGCCGAGCGGAGTGTCCATCCGCGTCAGCAGCGCCGTCGTCGTCACCCCCTGCGCGGTGCCGATCTCGACCATCGTCCGCGCCAGCTCGGCGGCCTGTGCCCGGGTTTTCATGAATGCGCCGGACCCGACCTTGACGTCGAGGACCAGCCCGGACGCACCCTCGGCGATCTTCTTGCTCATGATCGAACTTGCGATCAGCGGGATCGACTCGACCGTGCCGGTGACGTCGCGCAGCGCGTACAGCTTCCGGTCCGCCGGCGCCAGCCCCGCGGTCGCGGCACACACGACCGCCCCGACCTCGGCCAGCTGCCTGCCGATCTCGTCCACCGACAGCGCCGCCCGCCAGCCCGGGATCGACTCGAGCTTGTCGAGCGTGCCACCGGTGTGCCCGAGACCGCGCCCGGACAGCTGCGGCACCGCCGCCCCGCACGCCGCGACCAGCGGCACCAGCGGCAGCGTGATCTTGTCGCCGACGCCGCCGGTCGAGTGCTTGTCGACGGTCGGCCTGTCCACCTGCAGCGACAACCGCGCCCCGGAGTCGATCATCGCGCCGGTCCACGTGACGGTCTCGCCCGCGTCCATCCCGCGCAGGAAGATCGCCATCGCGAGCGCCGCCATCTGCTCCTCGGCCACGACGCCACGCGTGTAGGCGTCGATCACCCACCGGATCTCGTCGTAGCCGAGCCGCTGCCCGTCGCGCTTGCGCCGGATGACATCGATCGCGGTGATCACGGCAGGTCCTGCGGCCCGAAAGCGTCCGGCAGCACGGCCGACATGGGCAGCACCCCGGATGGGGTGTCGAGCAGGCAGGAAGGCCCGCCGAGTTCGTACAGGATCTGCCGGCACCGCCCGCACGGCATCAGCAGCTCGCCCGCTCCCGACCGGCACGCGACCGCGACCAGGCGGCCGCCGCCGGTCAGCCGCAGCTGCCCGGCCATCGTGCACTCCGCGCACAGACCGAGACCGTAGGACGCGTTTTCCACGTTGCAGCCCAGCACCAGGCGGCCGTCGTCCACCAGGCCCGCCGCCCCGACCAGCAGTCTCGAGTACGGCGCGTACGCGCGCTGCCCAGCCTCGGCGGCGGCCGCCCGCAGCACGTCCCAGTCCACAGTGGACATCAGTCTCCTTCACCACGGCGATATCGGGCCCCGTCGGCCTTCGGCGGGCGCAGGCGTTGCGAAGCGACCGCCAGCACGATCAACGTCACGAAATGCGCGGTGTGGGGGATCAGGTCGGACGGCAGGTCGTCGTTGGCCCAGTAGATCCAGTACAACACCCCGGCCCCGGCCACGCCGAGCGCCGCCGCGAGCCACATCCGCCGGAGCAGCCGGCCCAGCCGCCAGGTGCCGAAGATCATCGCGGCGAGACCGACACGGTGGACGGCACCCGCCGGCCGGCGTAGGCACTGCTTGTGGGTTCGACGGGCGACCGGTACCGGCCCATGAGCGATCCGCCACCGGAAACGCACCGCCCGTAACCCGGAGGTTTGCCTGGGACCAGGATGGGAAATCCGCCCTGAACAGCGCGCCGGCACAACCCGTTCGAGTGACCCACACCACGCGGACGATGTCTGGTCGATCACAGAGGACATGCCGAGGTTAAGTGCCTTCCCGCGGGCGGGTTTAGCATCCGTCTATCCAGGCTCGTTGACGATTTCACCGGGCGCAGTCCAAC
>DATFHB010000038.1:0-18077 GCA_035248845.1 Amycolatopsis sp.
CTCGGCGACGATCGGGTGGTGTCCATTGGGGACGGACAGCCGGTTGTAGTTCTCCCACCACTTGCCGTACTTGTCGTACCAGCCGGGGTACTTGAACTCGAACCACTCGAAGTCCTCGTCGGTCATCGGGTCGATCCGCCAGTAGTTGGCGAGCCAGCCCGTGGCGAAGAACTGTGCCACCTCGTGCACGTAGCCCTTGTTCCAGATCTGGTTCCAGGCTTCCTCGATGAGGTCGTGCGGGATGACCAGGCCGTACTTCTCCAACGGCACGAGGTAGCTGCGGTAGTAGTCGTCGTAGATCCAGCGACGCCACATCTCCGCGTAGCTCTCGCGCTCCTTGCGACGGTCCTTGGTGCCGTACTCGATGAAGGTGCCGATCGCGGCGTCCACCACGCGGTGGTTGTTCCACCACGCGTAGCGCAGGTCGCGTTCGAGCAATTGGTGGTTGCTCTCGTCGGACAGGGCCATCAGCAGCGTCGCGTAGCCGTTGCTGATGTGCCGGGACTCATCGGACTGCACCGAGTGGAACACCGTCGGCAGCAGGTAGTCGCCATTGGCCGCGGCCTCCGCCGGCATGGCGACGAACAGCGTGTTGGTGAACGCTGTTTCGGCGACGATCGTCAGGTAGATGCTCGCGGCGGTGATGGCGTCACCCGTGATGAAGCCTTCCGCGAACTGCCGGCCGATCGTGCCGCAGTAGTCGTTGTGGAAGTTCCGCAGGCTCGAGTTGAAGCCCGCGGGGTCGATGTAGTTGTGCATGTAGAGGCGCTTGAGGTTCTGCTGGATCGTCGAGTGCCTCACCTCGTCGATCATCTGGATGGCCTGCCCGTTGTGCAGCTCCGGGTTCGGTACCGTGCGGAACAGCAGCGGCATCGCCCGCGCCGCCGAGATCTCCGGCAGCGGGATGATGGAAAGGAACAGCTTCTGCCATTCCAGCCACCGTTCCTGCACCTGGCGGAACATGTTGCCGCGAATCGCGCCGTCCTCGGCGCCGTAGACGCGGTGGTCCTTTTCTTCTTGCATCGGGAAGTAGGACCGGAGGACCTGCTTGAGCGGGTCCTTCTTCTTCGCCTTCTGGAACGTGTAGTCGGTTCCGTATTGCGACACCGGCTCGTGATAGGCCGGCTCCCAGGAAAGCTCCTGGATCTTCTGGTGGGCTTTCGCCACACTCTGGCGGCTCATTGATCACACTCCCGTGGACGAGCTCCGATTACGTGGGCGCAGTGCCTACAGGAACCAGTACAAGCCCCGTCAAGTGTGATGCGGGTCTCAATATGAGACAGTCACTCGCGCTCATCAAAGACCGCGGCACGGAGATCTTTCAACTGCTGCTGGACGTCCTCGTGCACGCGGCGATCGCCTTCGGCGATGGGCTTGATACCGAGCGCGCGCAGCAGCGCGGCGGCGGGTTCCCCAGGATGGCCGCCGTCCCCGAACACCGGGTGCAGGCCCTGCTCGGCGAGATGATGGAACACCACGTTGACAACGGTCCACGGGTTGTACGTCTCTTCCGCCATGTCCCCATCAGACCGCAGCCCGTGACGCCGAGCGTGTCTCAATTTGAGACACGACGGGCGCGCGGAAGGACATAGGCTGTGATACGCGACACTTTGCGGGAGGTGCCGAGGTGGGAGGCCGACTGGTGAAGAGCGTGACCGCGTCATCCCCGATCCGCCCCGACGAGGAAGGTTTGGCGCTGACGCGCGTCAGATTCCTCAGCAACGAAAGGATCGGGCCCGACCAGGTACGCGAGGCGATACTCGCGTCATGGTGGCGCTCGCGCGAATTCCAGGTCCCCGCCGACCACATCGATTCCCCCTATGCGGGTGAACAGAATCTCGACACGCCGCTGCTGCGCGGCGCGGCGCCCGTGCTGGACCGGCTCGGCGAGCAGCTCGACGGGCAGCCCATCAGCCTCATCGTCACCGATCCGCGTGGCGTCGTGCTCACGCAGTGCACCGGCGACGGCGACCTGCACCGGCACCTGGAAAGCGTCGAGCTGGTCCCGGGTTTCAGCTACGGCGAACGGTTCGTCGGCACGAACGGCATCGGCACCGCACTCGAGGACGGGCGCCCCACCTATGTGTTCGGCCACGAGCACTACGCCGAGCACCTGGAGAACCTCGCGTGCGCGGGGGTGCCGATCCAGCATCCGATCTCGGGCAAGACGATCGGCGCGGTCGACCTCACGTGCTGGCGCAAGGACGCCGGCGGCCTGCTGGTCGCGCTCGCCCGGACCACCGCGGAGCAGATCCGGCAGGCCCTGCTCACCCACAGCGACCTCCGGGAACTGGTGCTGTTCCAGTCCTACCTGCAGGCGTGCCGCCGTACGACGGGCATCGTGATGGCCTTCAACAAGGACATCGTGATGATGAACGACCTCGCCCGCCAGCTGCTCGACCCGGCCGACCAGTCGGTGCTACTCGGGCGCGCCAACCAGGAGCTGTCCGAGGCGCGGCGCGCCACCGCGACGGTGACGCTGTCCAGCGGCGGCAAGGTGCGGATGTACTGCCGGCGGGTGGACGGGCACCGCGAGGGCGACGTCGCGGGGGGCGTGCTGTCGGTGAAGCTGCTCGAGCACGAGGACGAACCGGCCGGCCGCTCGCTGCAGACGGTGCCGATGTTCCTGCCCGGCGTGGTCGGGTCGTCGCCGCCCTGGCTGCGGTGCGGGCACGACATCGACTCGAGTTTCGTGCGGGGCGAATGGCTGGTCGTCGCCGGCGAGGCGGGCACCGGAAAGTTCACCGTGGTCCGCGGCGTGCACCAGCGGCGCAACCCGGCCGGCAGGCTGCGCGCTTTGGACGCCGCGCGCGGCAACGGCTGGGACGACGACCTGCGGCACGAACTGATCGAGGACCCCGTCGACACGCTGGTGCTCCGGCACGTCGACCGGCTGGGCGAGGCCGGGCTGCGTGGCCTGATCGGTGTGCTGCGCGAGGCCCGCGCGCGCGGCGTGCGGGCACCGTGGGTGGTGGCGACGATGTCAGCCGATCCCGACACCGACCCGGTGCTGGCGGAACTGATGATGTTCTTCCCCCGCACCGTCACGGTGCCGCCGTTGCGCCGGCATCCGGAGGACCTCGGCGATCTCGTGCCGCTGTTCCTGAGCAGGCTCGCCGGCGGCGGCCAGCTGACGTGCTCGCCTGCGGCGCTGCACCTGCTGATGCGCGCGAACTGGCCAGGAAACGTCTCGCAGCTCTACCGGGTGCTCAAGCACGTCACCCGCACCCGCCGCACCGGCGCGATCCAGCCGCAGGACCTGCCCGCCGAGTACCACGCGCTCACCCGCAGGCAGCTCAACCGGTTCGAGACGGTCGAACGCGATGCCATCGTGCGCGGCCTCGAAGACGCGGGCGGCAACAAGGTGCGCGCCGCGAAGCTGCTGGGCATCTCCCGCGCGACGATCTACCGCAAGATCCACGAATATGGAATTGTCACGCCGACCAGCGAGTGAGGCCGGTCGCCGGTCAGTCGGGCAATAAGGGCACCTCCACTCCGGGGTCGTGGCCGAGCAGCATGGCGCGGGTCACTGCCTTCGAGCCGTACTTGTCGCGCACCTGGTCCAGCGTCGCGTCCAGGACGCTCAGGTCGGGGCCGTCGAAGGGGAGCGCCAGCTGCACCGCGTCGTCGTTGTCCAGGTTGGACAGGGCGACACCCAGCAGGGTGAGGCCCTCGGCGTCGATGAGCGGGCGGGCCGCCGCGAGCAGCCCGCGCGCCGTGGTGAGCACGACCTCCGTGAGCGCCGTCGGCTCCCGCAGCGTCTGCGAGCGGGTAGCTCGCGAGAAGTCCGCGAACCGGAACCGCAGGGTGACCGTGCGGCACAGGCGGTGCGCGGCCCGCAACCGCCGCCCGAGCCGGTCCACCAGCGCGGCGAGGATGCCGTCGAGTTCCTCCCACGACCGCCGCCGCCGCCCGAGCGCCCGCTGCGCCCCGATCGACCGCCGGCGGCGGCCCACCAGCACCGGCCGGGGATCCCGGTTGTGCGCCAGGGCATGCAGGTGCCGCCCCACACCGCGGCCGAGCATCGACACCAGCGTGGCCTCGCCGAGCCGCGCCACCTCACCGACGGTGCGCACTCCGGCCGTCCGCAGCCTCGCCGACGTCACACGACCGACTCCCCACAACCGCTCGACCGGCAGCGGATGCAGGAACTCCAGCTCGCCGTCGTGCGGCACGACCAGCAGCCCGTCCGGCTTGGCGACGCCGCTGGCCACCTTCGCGAGGAACTTCGTCCTGGCCACACCCACCGTGATGGGCAGCCCGACCTGCTCCGCGACGTCGGCCCGCAGCCGGGCACCGATCTCGCTCGGCGACCCGGCGATCCGCGCGAGACCGCCGACGTCCAGGAACGCCTCGTCGATCGAGATGCCCTCGACCAGCGGCGAGGTCTGCTCGAAGACCGCGAACACCGCCTTGCTGGCCTGCGAGTACGCCGACATGCGGGGCCGCACCACGATGGCGTGCGGGCAGAGCCGCCGGGCGAGCGCGCCGCCCATCGCCGTGCGCACCCCGTACGCCTTCGCCTCGTAGCTGGCGGCCAGCACGACACCGCCGCCCACGATCACGGGGCGGGACCGCAGCGCGGGGTCGTCGCGCTGCTCGACCGACGCGTAGAACGAGTCGAGGTCGGCATGCAGGATCGGGCCTTCAGCGGTCACGAACACATGTTCGCATCGACCCCCGACAATCGGGCGCCAGAGTGGGGTCTTTAGGCCCTACTCGCGCTACCCGGCGATCGGCCATCGTCTCTTCTCAAGTCACGGTCCGCACCCGGGAAAAGCGGTCGTGGCCCGGCCCTACGGTTCCCCGGCGGGGATCCGAAGGTCAGCTCGTAAGGGCGGCACCTGCTGCGAAGACCGGCCTGGCACACGAAATCCCTGTCCCGTGTGCCAGGCCGGTCCGCGGTGGGCGTCCCCTAGAGATCCTTCGTCAGCGTCTGGACCGTGGTGCGCGCCACGTCATGCAGGCGCAGGTTGTTCTCCCGCGCGAGCCGGCGCAGGATGCTGAACGCCTGGTTGACGTCGATGTGCCTGCGCTCGGCCAGGATCCCCTTCGCCTGCTCGATCACAACCCGGCTTTCCAGGGCGCTCTGCAACTGGCCTGCCAGCACGCGCAGCCGCTGGTATTCCGCCATGTTCGCGAGCCCGATCCCCGCGCCCTCGGCAAGGACGGCGCACACGTGCTCGATCCCCGCGCGGTCACCGCCGTCGTCGCGGTAGTACACACCGAGGGCGCCGAACAGCTTCTCGCTGTGCAGTACCGGCGCCGCGTAGGCACCGCGGATCCCGAGCCGGAGGGCCATCGCCCGGAACGTGGACCGGTCGCACTCGGTGACGTCGTCCGCCCATACCGGTTCCGCACGGGCGCAGCATTCGGTGGCGAGCCCCGTACCACCCGCGATCGCGGCCTCGGGCAGGGCGCGGATCCAGTCCGGCCATGCCGCGCAGACCCGCAACGTGCCCTCGTCGTCGCGCAGCACGACCGCCGCGGCGGCGACCGGCGCCAGCTCGACCGACCAGCGGGCCAGCCGGTCCGCGTACCCGTCCAGACTGCCGACCTCCGCGATGTCGGCCAGGTCCAGCACGGCGTGCGGTAGGTCCCGGGCCAACTCGCGCTCCTGTCCACATCGTTCAGCAGCGCCCCGGCGGGAGTGCGCAACCAGACCGCCCACACTATCTCCACGAACGCCCGCGCTCAGTCCGCCATCTCGGTGAAGTGCCCCGTTCTGTGGGTAACCGTGGTAAAAGTGGTCTATGACAGCCGTCATAACGATCCGGGAGCTGCGCGATCCGGCCGGGATCCGCGCGCTGGTGCCCGCGTGTTCGGCCGCCAGCCTGCGGCGGCGGTTCTGGCTCGGCGGCGAACCGGACCCGCGCGAGATCCTGGTGCGCTACGAGCGTTTCCTGCTCGCCGGGCCACCGGCCGGTGTCGCACTGCTGGCCTGCGTCGACGGGATACCGGCCGGGTTGCTGAACTTCGCGCCCGCCGGCGAGCCGGGCGTCGGCGATCTCGGCGTGCTGGTGGCCGATCCGTGGCAACGGCGTGGCCTCGGCGGGGGTCTGACAAGCTGGCTGCGGCGGTCCGGGCGCTGGCCGGGGTGGACGGTGCGGGCCGCGGTCCAGTCCGGCAACCTCGCCGCGATCGGACTGTTGCGGCAGCAGGGTTTCCGCCGGCTGCCCGCGTCCGAGCCCGGTCAGCACGACTACGAGCTGGTGTTGCGGAGGGAGTCCGATGCCGCGGTCACCGCGTGAACGCATGGTGTTCAGCGCCGCGCAGCTGATCCGGGCGCACGGGGTCAGCGCCACGGGCATGCGCGACGTGGTCGCGCACGCCGAGGCCCCGCGGGGTTCGCTCGCGCACTATTTCCCTGGCGGGAAGGAACAGCTGGTCAGCGAAGCGATCATGTGGGCAGGCGACTACGTCGCGCGGCGGGTGCGGCGCCACGCCGAGGCGCTCGACGACCCGTCCCCGGGCGCCTTGTTCGCCGCGATCGCGTCGCAGTGGCGGGACGAGTTCACGGCGGCCGGGTACACCAACGGCTGCCCACTCGTCGCCGCGGCCGCCGACGTCGCGGCCAGCAGCGAAAGCCTGCGTCAGGCGGTGGCGACGGCGTTCGAGACCTGGCAGCGGCCGGTGGCCGCGGAACTGGAACGCCGGGGCGTCCCCCCGGCCCGCACCGGGCCACTCGCGATGCTGATGATCAGCGCACTGGAGGGCGCGATCGTGCTGGCCCGCGCCCAGCAGGACGTGGCCCCGCTGGACACGGTGGTCGAAGAACTCCGCCCGCTGCTCGACGGCGCGGTCGACAGGCGGCGCCGGGCGCGCGCCTGAAGCGTGGCGGTCCCGTCTCGTACATCCGAGCATCATCCCGTCGTAACCGGCGTGCCCGCTGAACCGGTACAGCTCCGGCAGCCGCAGGCATCCGGCGCTAGGTTCGTGCGCATGGCGCAGGAGGCGGTGGAACTCGAAGTCGGGCACCGGACGGTGCGGATCTCCAATCCGCAGCGGGTGTACTTTCCCGCCCGCGGCGAAACCAAACTGGACCTCGCCCGGTACTACCTGTCGGTCGGCGACGGGATCGTGCGCGCGCTGCGCGAGCGGCCGTGCATGCTGCACCGGTTCCCGTCCGGCGTCAGCGGCGAGAAGGTGCACCAGAAGCGCATCCCGCACGGCGCGCCGCCGTGGCTGGAGACCGTGCGGGTGCATTTCCCCCGCTACAACCGCCACGCCGACGAGCTGTGCGTCACCGAGCTGGCCAGCGTGATCTGGGCGGTGCAGATGTCCACTGTGGAGTTCCACCCGTGGAACTCGCGCCGGGCCGACACCGAGCGGCCCGACGAGTGGCGCATCGACCTCGACCCGGGCCCGGAGTGCGACTTCGCCCGGGTCCGCCGGGTGGCCCACGTCACGCACGAGGTCCTCGACGACCTGGGTGCGGTCGGCTGGCCCAAGACCTCCGGCGGTGACGGATTGCACATCTACGTCCGCATCGAACCGCGGTGGGAGTTCGGCGAGGTGCGCCGCGCCGCGCTGGCGTTCGCCCGCGAGGTCGAGCGCCGCGCGCCCGACGACGTGACCACCACGTGGTGGCGCAAGGACCGCGATCCCGCGATGCTCTTCGTCGACTACAACCAGAACGCCCGCGATCACACGATCGCCAGCGCGTACTCGGTGCGCGGTGTGCCCGAGGGCACCGTGTCCACCCCGATCAGGTGGGACGAGATCGACGACGTCGAGCCCCGCGACTGCACCATCGCGACCGTGCCCGAGCGCTTCGCCAAGCTCGGCGACCTGCACGAAGGCATGAACGACGCCGGCTACGCGCTCGACACCCTGCTGGAATGGGCCGACCGCGACGGCCTGGAATAGGCCTGGAATAGGCCTGGAACAGCTGTCCACCCTGCGGGCACCCGGGTCCGCAATGTGGAATTCCGCGGGCCGCCGAAGCGTTGCAGAGGGCGTGATGAAAACCCCCGAACCGGACTCGGTACACCAGTACCTCGACGAGATCGGGGCCACGCCACTGCTGTCCGCGGACGACGAGGTGCACCTGGCGAAGCGGATCGAGGCGGGCGTCTATGCCGCCGAGCTGCTACGCCAGGGCGGCGACCTGCCCGCGGACCGGCGCGACCTCGAAGCCGTCGCGGACGACGGCGCACGCGCCAAGGAGCACATGATCCGCGCGAACCTGCGTCTCGTGGTCGCCGCCGCCCGCAAGCGGGGCGACCGGGCGCTGCCGCTGCTGGATCTCGTCCAGGAGGGCAACCTGGGGCTGATCCGCGCCGTCGAGAAGTTCGACTATGCCAAGGGATTCAAGTTCTCCACGTACGCGATGTGGTGGATCAGGCAGGCGATGCAGCGCGGCAGCGCGCTGGGCGGGCGCACCATCCGGCTGCCCGAGCACACCTACGGTCAGCTGACCAAGCTCGAGCACACCGACCATGCGCTGCGGCTGGTCTCCGACCACGACCCGACGGCTGAGGAGCTCGCCGAGGCCAGCTCGATCCCGGTCGCACGCGTGCGCGAGCTGCGGGACGTCGGGCGCGCGACGGTCAGCCTGGACGTCCCGGTCGGCGACGAGCGGGACACCTCACTGGGCGACCTGCTCGACGCGGCCGCGACGGACACGGTCTCCGACACGATCGAACGGCAGGACGAGCTCGAGGGGCTGCAGGCCTCGCTGGGCGACCTGCCGCCGCTGCAGCGCACGGTCATCTCCCTGCGCTACGGCCTGGTCGACGGGCGCCCGTGCACGGTCCCGCAGACCGCCGAACGCGTCGGGCTGCGGCGCGTCCAGGTCCGCGAGCTGGAGTTCGCGGCCCTGGCGCACCTGCGCGAGTCCGAGGCACTCGCCCTCGCCGGCTGAAACCGTCCACAATGGACGGCTAGGCGCGGGAGGGCGCCTGCCGGGGGACCTCGAACGGCGCGAAGCGGCCCGGGCCCGCCGGGGTCACCGCCAGTACCAGTTCCCCGTGGGACCACTCCGGACGGACGTGGTCGCGCGTGTCGAGCAGATCCTCGTCGCGGGGCTCCTCGCGGCCGCCGACGACCTCGATGCGCGCGATCGCCGTGCTGGCGAGCAGTTCGCCGATGACGACGGTGCCGGTCAGGTTCGCCGCACCCGGGAACACCACGGCACGCCCGCCCTTGCGCGACACGTGCTCGACAGCCGCGTCGGAGGCCGCGGCGGAGAACGCCGGCGCCCCGGACCGGCCGGTGCCGGAAGCGACGCCGGCGCGCTCGCTCTCGGCGAACCGCGTCAACTCGTTCCACAGCCCGTCGAACCCGGGCGGCACCCACAGCGACACGGCGACGTGCGCGCTGCCGGACCGGATGAGGTGGGTGCACGCGACGGCTCTCGCCGGGAGGTTGAGGCGGTCCACGAGATCACGGATCAGCTGATCCGCTTCCTCGAGGGTGCGGGTGCCGGTGTCGACGCCGAAGACGGTCACGGGGCAAGCCTGACTCCCGTCCCCGAACCCGACATGAACGGCATCCGTCCGGCACATGTCTTCACTCTTCCGGGTTGACGTTTTCCTGGTGGCTTCCAGGCCTTTCCGGGTTGTGGTTCGATTTCCGCCACTCCGAGGAAAGCCAGTCATGATCAACCAGCTCATCGCGGCGACCGGGTGGAAACCCGCGCGAACCGGTCACGTCGTCACGTTCACCGCACCCGCCGGCGACCACCCATGGCCGCTGCTGGTCTGGCCGGGGCACGGCCTCGGCCTGCCGGGCACGTCGCTGCGCGCGTTCTACGACGCCATCGCCGACCTGCGCCACCTGCGCATCCGGATCGCCGCCCACCTCGGGCAGAGTGGTCGCCTCTAGACATGTGACCATTTGGTCACCTATTCTGGGCTCGTGAACGACGACGACCGGGTGTTCAAAGCCCTGGCCGATCCGACCCGGCGTTTCCTGCTCGACCTGCTGTTCGCGCGTGACGGCCGCACGCTGTCGGACCTGGAGTCGGAGCTGGAGATGACGAGGTTCGGGGTGATGAAGCACCTCCGGGTGCTCGAGGACGCCGATCTCGTCGTCACGCGCAAGTCCGGCCGGGAGAAGCTGCACTTCCTCAACCCCGTGCCGATCCGATCGATCCACGACCGGTGGATCGACAAGTACACCGAGCGCCCGGCGGCCGCGCTCACCCAACTCAAGGCGGAATTGGAGCAGGAGCCATGACGAGCACGCGCACAGCGGTCACGACCAAGGTCTACCGGATCTACATCAAGGCCACGCCGGAACAAGTCTGGGACGCGATCACCAGACCCGAATGGACCGACCGCTACGGCTACGGCGGCCTTACCGACTACGACTTCACCCCCGGCGCTAAGTACGCGACGCGCCCGAGCGAGGCGATGGTCAAGGCGGGTCAGGAAATGGGCCACCCCACGCCCGACGTGATCATCGACGGTGAGGTCGTCGAAGCCGAACCGCCACGACTGCTCGTGCTGACCTGGCGGATGCTGATGGACCCCGGCCTCGCCGCGGAGGGCTTCACCCGGCTCACCTACGAGCTCAAGGAAGCGGGCGGCGGCACCAAGCTCACCGTCGTGCACGAACTGGACAACGCCCCCGGGCTCGCCGCCATGGTCGACGGCGCGGGCGAGGACGAGGGCGCCGGCGGCGGCTGGGCGTGGATCCTCAGCGACCTCAAGTCGTTGCTGGAGACCGGGAAAACCCTCGCGGGCTGACGCGGAGAACGCCCCGGTCTCAGCCGAGGCCGGGGCGGACCTCGTCCCGCACGTGCGCCGCCGCGGCCAGTGCCAGGGCCAGCAGCACCGACACCAGCTCGTACTCGCCGGGCACCTGGTCGCTCAACTCCGTCTCGATCTCGTCCAGGGCACCGCTCGCGGCGAACTGCACCACCCGTGCCGCCACGACCGTCGCCTTCTCGGCGCCCGCCTCGCGCGCGGGATCGTCGTCGCCGGTGAGCACGCGACCGTCCCGGCGCAGCGTCACCGTCACCGGCCCGCCGTCGCGCCCCTGCCCGACCACCAGCGCGAGCGCCGCGATCGCCTGCCTGCGCGACCGCGCCCCGGGCAGCTCGCGGTCCACATGCCGCGCAAGGTCGGCGGCGTGCCGCACCGCCGGGAACTGCGTGTCCCGCCAGCCGTGCGCGATCAGGCCGGTCAGCGCGCCGGTCAGACCGGGGCAGCCGACCCGATCGGTCGCCTCGATCACCATGCCGCGCGCCACGAGATAGTGCGACGGCAGGATTCCGTCCGGCAGCGACTTCGTGACGGCGCTGAGCATGATCCGCGCGAACGGCATCTGCAGCGCCCACCGCCACGACAGCACCTCGGCGACGAACCGGTCCAGGCTGCCTATCCGGCGCAGATCCGCGTAGGCGAGCAGCTGCTCGATCGCGGCGAGCCACTCGGTGATGTCACGCCGCCACAACTCGTCCACCATCTCGACGGCGAGTTCCTCCGGCGTGACGGTCACGAGCAACCGCGCCCACAGCGCGAGCAGCTGCGCCCGGTGCGGACTCTCCCGCAGTACCTCATCGAGCGTGCCGTACTCGGCGCCGCGCACCGCGCACGTGCATTGGTCAGCGATCAAGGCGACCTCGACGAGGCTGCCCGCTTCGTGGTCGACCATGTGCACCGCTTTCCTCGGCAGCTCCATGGTAACCATGCCTACAGTGCGAGTAAGGGTTTCAGTCCGAGGAGCGCGCCATGACCGTGCCTGCCGCGTTCGACCGCGGTGCCCGTGCCTACGACTTCCTGGTCGGGCTGAACCCCGGCTATCACGCGCATCTGCGCCGTTCGGCGGCAGCGATCCCGGCCGGCGCGGGCCGGGTGCTCGACGCCGGCTGCGGCACCGGCGCGTCGACCCGGGCGCTGCTCGCGGTCCGGCCGGACACCGACGTCGTGGCCGTCGACGCGTCCGCGGGGATGCTCGCACATGCGCGCCGGAAGTCATGGTCGGCGAAGGTCATCTTCGTGGAGAGCCCCATCGAGAACCTCGCGGAGGCCGGCATCAGCGGACCGTTCGACGCGATCTTCGCGGCCTACCTGGTGCGCAACCTCGCCGAGCCCGACGCGACGCTCGCCGATTTCCGGTCCTTGCTGGCGCCCGGCGGGATCCTCGTGGTGCACGAGTACAGCGTGGCGGACAGCCTCGCCGCGCGTCTGATGTGGACACTCGTGTGCTGGGCGGTCATCATCCCGCTCGGCCGGCTGGTGAGCGGGGACACGAGCCTCTACACGTACCTGTGGCGCAGCGTCCTGCGGTTCGACGGGGTGACGGCGTTCGCGGAACGGTTGCGGCGCGCCGGGTTCACCGGGGTCCGCACGCGGTCGGTGAGCGGATGGCAACGTGGCATCGTGCACACCTTCCAGGCGCAGGCATGAGGGATCGGCGGCGGGTCCGGCATCCGGCACGGCCGGGGATGATGGACGCGGGCACGCTGGGCCGCCGGCCACGGGTCGCGATCGCCGGTGGCGGTATCGCGGGCCTGACCGCGGCGACAGCGCTGGCCGAACGCGGCGTCGAGGTCGACCTGTTCGAGCGCGAACCGTGCTGGGGCGGGCGCGTCGGCGGCTGGACCACCATTCTGGACGACGGCAGCGTCGTCGGGATGAGCCGCGGTTTTCACGCGTTCTTCCGGCAGTACTACAACTTGCGCGCACTGCTGCGCCGGGCGGGCGCCGAACTGGTGCCTGTCGAGGACTATCCGCTGGTCGACGAGCGCGGGCGCACCGACACGTTCCGGCGCGTCCCCCGCACCCCACCGTGGAGTGCGCTCGGTTTCGCGCTGCACAGCCCTACGTTCAAGACCTCCGACCTGGCGCGGGTCAACGTACGCGCGGCGCTGGACCTGCTGACGGTGACCGTCCCGGGCACCTACGAGCGACTGGACGGCGAGGACGCGCAGGGCTTCCTGGCCCGCGTTCGCTTCCCGGAAGCCGCGCGCCACCTTGCTTTCGACGTGTTCTCGCGGAGCTTCTTCGCCGAGCCGCACCGGCTTTCGGCCGCCGAACTGGCCGTGATGTTCCACCTGTACTTCCTCGGCTCGGCCGAGGGACTGCTGTTCGACGTCGCACCAGAACCGTTCCACACCTTGTGGAATCCCCTGCTCGGCTACCTGGGCAAGCTCGGCGTGCGCACGCACGCGAGCACACCGGTGACCGCGGTCGAAGGGCGCAACGGGGGGTTCGCCGTGGCCACCGCCGATAGCACGCACGAAGCCGACGCCGTGGTGCTGGCGCAGGACGTGCCGGGGTTGCGAAACCTGGTGGCCGCTTCCGCCGGGCTCGGTCCCGGCGCGTGGCGCGACCAGATCGCCGAGCAGCGCACCGCTCCCCCGTTCCTCGTGCGGCGCCTGTGGCTCGACCGTCCGGTGGCCGGTGAGCGGCACGCGTTCCTGGCGACCGGCGGCCTGCCGCCGCTGGACAACATCAGCGTGCTGGACCGGTACGACACCGACGCCGCGGCCTGGGCGCGGCGCTGCGGCGGTGCCGTCGTGGAGTTGCACGCCTATGCCGCAACCGGCGAGAACGCGGAGGAACGCCTGCTGGCCCGCTTGCACGAGATCTACCCGGAGACGCGGGACGCGAAGGTGCTGGGCGACCGGGTCGAATGGCGCGCAGACTGCCCGCTGTTCGCGCCGGGCACCTACTTCCGCCGCCCCACGGTCGCCACTCCGGTGCCGGGGCTCGTCCTGGCGGGTGACGGGATCCGCGTCGACCTGCCGGTCGCGCTCATGGAACGGGCCGCGACCACGGGCTGGCTGGCCGCCGACCACCTGCTCGCGCAGTGGGGCCTGGCCGGTCACCCGCTGACGACGGTGCCGGACCGCGGCCGACTCGCCGTTTTCCGTGCACTAGCCCGATTCCGGACGGCTAGGAGCGCAGGGTGAAGCGGCGCTCGGCGTAGGCGAGGTCGTCGCGCCAGAGCCGGTGTGCGGCGCGGCGCATCAGCGGCCGCAGCAGCGGCGAAACCCGTCGCGCCAACAGGAAACCGCGACGGCCGGAGGTGGCGATCACCGCCTCCAGCACCGCGGTGCGGGGTTTGCCGTCCTCGCCGGGACCGAGCGGCGTCGCGTGCGTCTCGACGACGCTGCCCTGCCCCTCTCCATCCACAATGGACATAGTCACGGTGCGCGGCTCCGGGCAGCCGAACTCCGCCCGCACAGGCACGCCAAGGCCGCCACCGAGCCGGAACGTGACGTCGACGACGAACCGGTCGTCCTCCTCCGTGGGCACGCTCCGCACGTCGAGACTGCTGAACGAGTAAGGGTGAAACCACGCGCCGTGCCATGGATCGAGCCGGTTCGCCAGCACGTCGACCGGCTCACACACCCCGACCAGCCGGGCCACCGCGGCCACGCTACCCGCCGGATCCGGGCGCGGGCCGAGTACCGGCCCCGGCAGCGGGTCCTCGTTCGCGCCGTCGAGCCGCACCCACACCAGCACCCCGTCGTCGTGGCTCGGCAACGCCTCCCAGCCGTAGCGGTTGTTCCTGCCGACCGGCAACCCGTGCCACCGGCAGACCACCGTGTCGCACACGACCTTGCCTTCCGCGAGCGGCGCGCCCAGGTGCGGGCAGGCACCGGGCCCGACCACGACGGAGCCGTCCTGGTTGCGCCACGCCACCAGCTCACGGCCGGCGACCAGCGCACCGGACACGCGCGACCCCGTCACGTCCCGGCTGGCCGCGAACGCGAACCAGTTTCCCGACGGCCGTGCCTCGGCCCGTTTGACCGCAGCCTCGATCAGCTCGGGCGAGGCCTGCGCGAAGGTCGGGCGCGGCACCGTGCGCGCGACACGCCGGATCGGCCACCTCTGTTCCGCCACGGCGACCTATTATCCCACGTCAGGTCGTGGTAGACCACGACCATGGCGGAGATCTGGCAGCTGCGCGACGCGGTGACCCGTTCGGTGAGCCCCGAGAACGTGACCGGGGCGAAGGGTGCGGGCGGGATGGCGACCGACGGCACGGGCGCCCGTGCGGCGCGTGAGCTGGGCCGGGGCTGGAAGGTGTCGCCGTCGATCGATCTCCCGCCCGGCGCGACCGCCACCCTTGCCGACGTCGCAGGTCCCGGCGTCATCCGGCACATCTGGCTCACCACCGACCGGTCGCGGCTGCGGCAGCTGGTGCTGCGCACGGTTTGGGACTGGCAACCCGAGCCCGCCGTCGAGGTGCCGCTCGGCGACTTCTTCTGCAACGGCTGGGACGAACTGGCGCTGCTCGACTCCGACATGGTCGTGGTGCTGCCCGCCGGGGGGCTCAACAGCTACTGGCCGATGCCTTTCCGCGAGCGCGCCCGCATCACGCTGGAGAACACCGGCGACGCCGGTGTGCCCGTCTACTACCAGGTCACCTACACCGCCGAAGACCTGCCGGAGAATGCGGCCTACCTGCACGTGACGTGGCGCCGGTCCCGCCCGCTCGGCTCCCCCGCGGTACACGAAATCCTCGCTACCCGCGGCCGCGGCCACTACGCCGGAACGTACCTGGCGATCGAGCCCGGCGCACCCGGCTGGTGGGGTGAGGGCGAGCTGAAGTTCCACCTCGACGGCGACGAGGACTCCCCCACGATCTGCGGCACCGGCACCGAGGACTACTTCGGCGGCGCCTGGAACTTCGACCTGAACGGGCAGTATGCCGGCTACTCGACCCGCTTCCTCGGCCTGCCACAGATTCTCCCGCCCGACGCGATCTACCAGGCACACCAACGATTCGGCCTGTACCGCTGGCATGTACCGGACCCCATCACGTTCGACCACGACCTACGGGTCACCGTGCAGGCGCTGGGGTGGAAGTCACGCGACCGTTACCTGCCACTCGAAAAGGCCGACCTGGCCACGACGGCGTTCTGGTACCTCGACGCATGAAGATCGCGCCTTCCGGGGCACCGCGGGCGGAGGAGCGCTGACCAGGCCAACCTGGCGCGAGCTGTCAGCGGGCCAGCCGCCCGGCGAGCCAGGCCAGCGCGAGCGGGTACCGGTAGTCGATGGCGCCGTGGCCCGCGTCGAACAGTTCGAACCGCACGCGTTCGCCGGGCAGGCCGGTTTCCGCCACCGCGGCACGGAAAGCCTCGGCACCGAGGTCGAGGAACCATTCGTCGCGAGTGCCGGCGTCGATCCACACGGCACGCAGCGACCGCACGGCGTCCGCATGACGCGGCACCATGCGCACCGGATCCCAGTCGAGCCAGCGCTGCCACACCTCGGGCCGCAGCACACCGGTCTCGGGGTCGAACGGCAGTTCCGGAGTGCCGTCCTCACGGGCGGAGTAGCACGCCGCGAGACCGAGCAGCATCAGCAAGGTGTCGTCGCAGGGCTTGGTGAACGCGGTGCGGGACGAGAAGTCGTCCCACCAGCGCGTGATGTCGTGGTCGTAGTCGCGCAGCGCTCGCGCGGCCTTGCCGAACTCGGACATGTAGCACATCTCGTGAAGCGCGTCGCCTGCGTGCGTGGCGAGCGCACCGAACAGGTCGGGGCGCAGCATCGGCGTGATCATCGCGCCGAACCCACCGGACGATTTCCCCGTCACCGCGCGGGATTCGCGGTCCGGGATCGTGCGGAAGTGCTCGTCCACCCACGGCACCAGCTCCTCGCACAGGTACGAGTGGTAGCGGCCGGTGCCGGGCGAGTCGACGAACTGGGAGCCGCCGTACGCCGTCCACGCGTCGACGTACACCACGATGCAGCCGGGCGCGCTGCCGTCGGCGAAGACCGCGTCGGCGGTCTCGATGAACGGCTGCCGGTAGGGCGTGCGGTTGGCCCACATGGAGACGTGCCCGGTGTAGCCCTGCAGGACGTAGACGGTCGGGTAACGCCCGCCGTCGTCGTAACCGGGCGGGACGTACACCCACAGCGGCCGGTGGTACGGATCGCCGAGCGGATTGTCCCGCAGGAGCCGCGATTCGACGAAATGACGCTCGAGCCGGCCCGCCAGCTTCCCTTCCCAAGGCAACATGCCGGCAAGTCAATCATGAGAAGCGGACGCAGGTGACGAGCCAGGCAGGCGCCCCGTGCTGGTGAAACCTCGTGTCGATCCGGTCCGGTTCGACGGCCGTGAGCGTCCATCCGGTGCCGGGACCGAAGGCGGCGCGCAGGTCTTCGCGACCGACCGGATGGGGCCCGCTGTCGGGACCCGCGTCGCTGAAGCACAAGACGTACAGTCTCCCGGCAGGCTCGGTCACCGCCGCGAGACTCGCCACGTACTCGGCTCGCTCGTCGCCGTCGAAGGTATGGAACAGCCCGCAGTCCACCACCGTGTCGAACCGGCGCCCCAGCCGGTCCAGCCGGAGCGCGTCCGCCACGGCGAACTCGATGTCGAGCCCACGGCCCGCGGCCTTGTCCCGGGCGCTCGCCACCGCCGTCCCGGCCACGTCGACGCCCACCACCGGCAGCCCCAGCTCGGCGATGTGCAGCGCGTTCTCGCCGGTCCCGCACCCCGAATCGAGGACCGTGCCGGTGAACCCGCCCGCGGACGCCACCCGCGCGATCGCCGGCTGCGGCCTGCCGATGTCCCAGGGCGCGGGCCCGTCATGGTACGACGCGTCCCACGGCCGTCCGGTCATGCGCTCGTGGCTGGTCGGGCGCCTGCCCTCGAATGGATCGTCGATCATCGCCTACCCCTCCCGCCCGCCATCGTGCCCCGGCACACGTCCGCGCTCAAGGCGTTCCGCCCGCGCCCGCGGGTGTGCTTGGATGATCACGATCCGCAACCGGCTTGAGAAGGGGCCCAGTGGCGACCTGGCGCGAACTCCAGACGTTCATCCGGCAGACGTACCGCGTGACGCGGGACGAGCCCGGCGAGATGCGGATCCGCCTGCGCTTCCGGAAGGACCCCGACGAGGAAGAGCGCACCCAGATGGTCGTGATCGCGCGCGAGGTGCTCGACCGGCGCGAGGAGTGGGTGCAGATCGCCACGCCGTTCGCCCGCGTCGACGACGTCGATCTGCGCAGCGTGCTCGACGAGATCGGCCACACCACGGTCGTCGGCGGCGCGGTGATCATGGGCGAATGGCTGGTGCTGCGGCATTCGCTGCCGCTGGTGAACCTCGACATCAACGAGTTCACCGATCCGCTGGAACTGGTCACCGGCGCCGCCGAGAC
>DATFHB010000039.1:0-52146 GCA_035248845.1 Amycolatopsis sp.
CCGCCGTCGGAATGCGTACTGAGCCGGAACGTCAGCGTCCGCCACCGGATATCGATGTCGGGATGGTGGTTGACGCTCTCCGCGATCTCCGCCACCCGGTTCACCACCTGAATCGCCTGCGGAAAGTTCGCCAGCTCCACGGTTCGCCGCAGTGCCGAGCCCTCCTGCTCCCACTGCGGCACCTTCGCCAGCACATCCGCAATCTGCTGCTCGCTCAGTAGGTCTGCCATGTGTTCCATCCTCGTACCCGGGCGGGTACCTCGCACGTTGCCAGCGGCGTTGATCAGCCGTCGCGGGTCGTGACTCGCGCGTAGGCCAGCGACAGCCCGATCACGATGTAGCACCCGGCACGCAGCGCACCTTCGCCCAACCCGCTGCCAGGCATCGGATCTCGCAACACGTCGGCGAGCGAATCCCACGATGCCGGCAGCAGGTAGGGATGCAGCCAGGCCACCGCCGACAGTTGCAGCAGCACCGTGGACACGATCACCCCGGCCAGCACCGACACCACCACCAGCATCGGGTGCTCGGTGCACGCCGAGATCGCCAGCGCCACCGCGCCGACCGCCCACAGCTGCAGCGCCACCCAGCCGGCCGCGATCGCGATCTTGCCCAGCGCGGCCGGGAACGACAGCGTCGTCCCGCCCAGGGTGAACAGTCCGCCGGTGCCGTTCATGATCAGCCCCGCGATCACCCCCACCACCGACATCAGCACCACGGCCGTCAGCACGAGTGTCGCGACCCCGAGCGCCTTGACGGCCAGCAGCCGGCCCCGGCTGACCGGCGCAAGCAGCCACCCTCGCAACGTGCCGTGCGCGAGTTCACCGGCGAAGGCATCGCCGGCCGACATCGCCGTGGTGAGCGGCATCAGCAGCGCGAGCCCGGTGCCGAGTGCCGCGATCGGGAGCACCAGCGCGTTGCCCGCCGCGGCGCTCAGCAGGTCCTGCGCGTTCGGGCCGCCGCGCGGCGAACCGCCGACCGCCAGCGCGATCGCGATGATCGCCGGGATCAGCGCCAGCAGCGCGAGCACGACGAGCGTACGGGGACGGCGGAAGATCCAGCGCAGCTCCGCGCGGTAGAGCCGGGTCAGCGGCACGGTACGGCGTGCCGCGGGCCCAGCCTGGGCGGTCAGCGTCGTCATGCCCTCACCTCGTCTACTTTGGACAGGCCATCCGGCGCGGTGTCCTCCTGGGTCAGGCGGGCGAACAGGTCCTCCAGGCCCGTGCGTTCGCGCTTCGCCTCGTGCACCGCGACACCGCCGCGCACGAGTGCCTCCACGACCTGGGGCGCCGTGGCCGTGGTGATGTCCGCGCGGACCCCGTCCGGCGTGAGCCGGCCCGGGATGCGCTGCTCCCGCAACGCCTCCAGCGCCTGGTCACCGTCCGGTGTGGACACCAGCAGGCCGGGGCTGCCGGACTCCAGCAGCTCGTCCAGCTCGCCCTGCGCGACGACCGTGCCGTCGTGCAGCACCGCGACGTGTGTGCACGTCGCCTCCACCTCGGCGAGCAGGTGCGAGGACACCAGCACCGTGGCACCCTCGTCGTGCAGCTCCCCGATGATCTTGCGGATCTCCCGGGTGCCGGCCGGGTCCAGCCCGTTGGTCGGCTCGTCGAGCACGACCATCCGGCGCGGCACCAGCAGCGCGCCGGCCAGCCCGAGGCGCTGCTTCATGCCGAGCGAGTACCCGCGGTACCGCCGATGCGCCGCCGCGGTCAGCCCGACCCGCTCCAGCGCGTTCTCCACCGCCCCCGGTATGTCCGGAGTAGGCAGATGGGGCTCGGCGGACGCCAGCCGGCGGAGGTTCTCCCGCCCGGACAGGAACGGGTGGAACCCCGGACCTTCGACGAGCGCGCCGACGTCCGGCAGTGCGGCGCCGGCGCCCTCGGGCATCACGTGCCCAAGCAGTTCGACCTCACCCTCGGTCGGGCGGACCAGGCCGAGCAGCATCCGGATCGTGGTGGTCTTGCCCGAGCCGTTCGGCCCGAGCATGCCCAGCACCGCGCCTTCCGGCACTTCCAGATCGACTTGGTCCACCGCGACGGTGCCCCGGTACACCTTGCGCAACCCCCTGGTTCGCGCAGCAAGTGGCCGGGGAGCGGTGGGCGTCCCGCCGGGGGTGCCCACCGCCACCTCGATAGAGGTCGTCACTTCGTCCCCAGCGCGTCGATGAGGACCTGCTCCGGGACAGCACCGACGGCGAACCGCCCGTCATCGGTGATCACTGCCGTGACGACCTTCGTGCTGACCACGTAGCCCGAACCGAAGGGCCCCGACACCGGCGTGCCGAACCGGTTCAGCAGCGCCTTCGGGTCCACGTTCTGCCCGCCCTTGCCCTGCTGCGGCGCCAACGCGTCCGGGGTCGCCTTGCCGACCAGCACGGTGTCCCAGCCGTCGCCGACGACGGTGACGTCGCCCGGCTGCTTCTGGTCCTGCTGCGGCTTCGCCTGGCGCTCGGTGACCTTCGCGCCCTGCGGCGGCGTGAACTGGAACTCGCTCGCCGGCTGCGGCACGAACTCGATGTCGCCGAACGCGATCTGCAGCGCCGGATCCGTGGTGCCGTAGGTCATCACGGCCAGCCGCAACGGAACCCGCTTCTCCGCGTCGACGGCCACCCGGACCTCCCGCAGTAGCGTCTTCTCGGTCGGCTTCGGCGTCAGCACCAGCTCGTAGGCGGCGCGGCCCGCGACCCGGGCGGTGCCCTCGACGCTGACCGTGCTGCTCTGGCGGATCTTCGCCAGCAACTGCGTGGCCGCGGCGGCGGGATCGCTCGACACGCCCTCCTGCGGCATGCCCATGGCGACGTGGTCCGGCACCGTCATCTTCGTGGCGCTGTTGTCCTTGGACTGATACGTCCAGATCGTGTTGCCCTGATGGACGATCGTCGTGTCGGAGGCGCCCTGGTCGATCGAGACCTTCCCGTCGCCGGCACCGTCGTTGTAGACGTGCGCCGAGTCGATGTTGAGGTTCACACCCCCGGGCAGCACTCCGGTCGGCAGACCGAGGTTGTTGGTCACCTGAACCGTGCCGTCCAGCGCCGGTGTCTTCGTGCTCAGCACCGACGACACGAGGTCCTCCGCGCTGACCGACGGAAGCGGCGGCGCCTCGCCTGCACTGGCCGGTACCGCCAGCCAGGCAAGCCCTGCGACGCCGAGCGCCGAGCCCGTGAGCGCCGCGGTGAGAGCCTTCTTCTTCGGTTGCATGCTGTCTCCCTGTTGCCTGCCGAGCACCAGTGTGCTCGTTCCCCGCCGAAGACGCTCCCAAGTCCGGCCTGAGATCGGCCTGAGATGCTGAGAGACCCCTGAGAGCGCGGGCACCAGCAGCGAAAACCGGGCATCCTAGGCACCGTGAAGCCTCGAGTACTGGTGGTGGACGACGAGCCGGGTGTGCGCAAGGCGCTGCACCGCGGGCTGCGGGCGGAGGGCATGGACGTCATCACCGCGGCGGACGGGCCGAGTGGCCTGCGGCTCGCGCAGACGGGCTCGTTCGACGTGCTGCTGCTGGACGTCATGCTGCCCGGGCTGTCGGGCTATCGCGTGCTGCAGCACCTGCGGGCGCACGGCGTCCAGACCCCGGTGCTGATGATCTCCGCGAAGGACGGCGAAGTCGATCAGGCCGACGGGCTCGACCTCGGCGCGGACGGGTATCTGGTGAAGCCGTTCTCGTTCGTGGTGCTGGTCGCGCAGGTGCGCGCGGTGCTGCGGCGGGCCTCGTCCGCGGCGTCGCGCGGGCCGCTGCGGATCGGTGCGCTGCTCGTCGACCGGGCGACGCGCGAAGTGCGCTGGCGGGGCGATCCGGTGGCGCTGAGCCCGCGCGAGTTCGGACTGCTGGAGGTGCTCGTGGGGCGCGCCGGCACGGTCGTGACGAAGGACGAACTGCTGCGCGCCGTGTGGGGTGACGAGCAGGCCGCCACTCGCAACGTCGTCGAGGTCTATGTCGGCTACGTCCGGCGCAAACTCGACGCGGTGGGCGCGGGTTCGCTGGTGCGGACGGTGCGCGGGCACGGGTACCTCGCGTCGGATCCGGCGCTGGACGAGGTTCTGCCCGGGTGATCGCACGCTGGCCGATGTGGCTCCGGATCACGGTGCCGGCCGCGGTCGTCATGCTGGTGTTCCTCGTCGGGCTGTCGATGCTCGCCGGGCGGGGGCTGGAACCGCTGCGCCTGCGCTCGGTGGACGCCGAGCTGGACAAGACGCTGCGGCCCGCCGCCGCGGCCGTGCAGGCGGGCCGGGTTCCGCCGCCGGTGGCCGGCGTGACGCTGCGCGTGCTGGACACCTCCGGAATGCCCGTCGACGGTGGGACGCCGGTGCCGGCGCTGGGGCCCGCCGAGATTCGCGCGCTGAAGGCAGGCGAGCCGGTGAGCACCGGCGATCCGATCAGTGAACGCTGGCGCGCTTCGGTGGCGACGGCGCCGGACGGCCAGCTGCGGCTCGTCGTCGTGGGCACGGGCCTGGTCGGCCTGGAGACGTCCGTGCGCACGGGATCGCACTGGCTGCTGTGGGCCGCGTCGATCGGCGCCCTGCTGGGGGCTGTCGCGACGTGGCTGATCGTGCGGATGGCGCTGCGGCCCGTCGGGCGGATGCGCCGGTCGGTGCGCGCGCTGCCGCCGGGGGACCGGTTGCCGATCCCCGAGGCGGACGACGAACTCCGTGCGCTGGCGGCGGATTTCAACGCCCTGCTGGAACGGCAGGAGGAGGCGAGCCAGCGGCTGCGCCGGTTCACCGGCGACGCCGCGCACGAGCTGCGCTCACCCGTCGCGTCGATCCGGGTGCAGGCGGAGGTCGCCGTCGCGAACCCGGATCCGGAGCTGGCGCAGGAAACCCTGGCCGATGTCCTCGCCGAGGCCGAACGGCTGTCCGCGCTGCTGGACGGGCTGCTCACGCTCGCGCGATCCGACGCGGGCGAGTTGCCCGTCGCCGAACCGGTCGAGCTGGTCACCGAGGCGCGCGCGGCCGTCGCGCGGCTGCCCGGTGACGCGCCCACCGCGCGGGTGGCCGGCGTGGTCGGGCAGGCGTGGGCCTACGCCGCGCCGTCGGAGGTCGAGCTGGTGCTGAACAACCTGCTGCGTAACGCATGCCGCCACGCGCGGGGCGGGATCACGGTGTCGGTGCTGGCCGGGCACACGACCGTCCGGCTGGTCGTGGACGACGACGGCCCCGGTATCCCGCCGGAGCATCGGCAGCGCGTGTTCGACCGGTTCTACCGGGTCGCGGACGACCGGTCGCGGTCCTCGGGGGGTTCGGGCCTGGGACTGGCCATGGTCGCGGAAGCGGTCCGGCGCCGGGGCGGCCGGGTCACCGTGAGTGAGTCCCCGGAGGGCGGTGCCCGCTTCCAGGTGACCTGGCGCCGGGCGGGGGCCGGCAACGGTACGCGCTGACGTGCTTTCGGTGTCCGGCTGTCCCGCTTCCGGGCGACTGCCGGTACCGTGTCCACTTCGTGAGCACGCGGGTGATCGTCGGAGCGGCCATTGTGCGGGGCGACGCCCTGCTCGCCCAGCAACGCGCCTACCCCCGGGACGTGGCCGGGTTGTGGGAGCTGCCCGGCGGTCGCGTGGAGCCGGGGGAGGCCGAGCGCGCCGCGCTCAGACGCGAGTGCGTGGAGGAACTCGGCGTCGAGGTCGTCGTCGGCGAGCGCGTCGGCCCGACCGTCCCGCTGCGGGCCGGCCTGGTGCTGAAGGTGTACGCCGGGCGGCTCGCCGATCCGTCCGCCGAGCCAAAACCGTTGGAGCACAAGGGACTTCGCTGGATCGACGGACCCTCGTTGGGTACGATCGAGTGGCTTCCGGCCGATCTCGAACTTTTGCCACACCTACGCGACCTCCTCGCTGTGCACTGAGGGCTGTGCACTGGGGGCTGCACCCGTGGGGCCGCCCTCGCGGCCGGAATCCCGGTGACCACGTAGTCAGCTTGCGCCGATGAGGCGGAGCGCGGCCTGTAGCCGATGCTCGCCGCGCTCCGCCGCACGCATGGCGCCCGCCTTGCGGATCCGGTCCAATTCGGACTGATCCGCGAGTAGTTCCAGGGTGCGCGCGCGGATCGGGCGCAGCGCGTCGACCACCGCTTCGGCCACGGCCTCCTTCAGTGCGCCGTAGGTCGAGTGCCCCTGCGCCGCGTCCGCGGGCAGCACATCCGTGCACGCCGCGAGGATCTCCAGCAGGTTGGACACTCCGGGCCGGTCCTCCGGCGAGTACGCGGGCGTCGAGTGCCCATCGGTCACCGCGCGGCGGAGCTTGCGCCGCACCAGATCCGGTTCGTCGAGCACGAATACGACGCCCGCCGAGTCTCGTGTGGACTTCGACATCTTCCGAGTCGGGTCCGTCAGGTCCCGCACCCGCGCACCGGCCGGCGGCAGCACGGCCTCCGGCACGGTGAACACCTCGCCGTAGGTCGTGTTGAAGCGCCGCGCGAGTGCCCTCGCCAGCTCGACGTGCTGGCGCTGGTCCTCGCCGACCGGTACCTCCGACGCGCCCTGCAGCAGGATGTCCGCGGCCATCAGCACCGGATAGGTGAGTAGGCTCAGCCGCACGCCGGCCTGCCCACCGGCCTTTTCCTTGAACTGGATCATGCGCGCGGCTTCGCCGTCGGTGCAGGTGCATTCCAGCACCCACGTCAGCGCGCCGAGTTCGCGCGCGAGATCGGACTGCACGAAGACGCGTTCCGGTGGAATCCCGGACGCCACGAGAACGGCCAACATCTCACTCGACAGCGTCCGCAGGGTGCCCGGGTTGTGCGTGGTGGTCATGGCGTGCAGGTCGGCGATGAAATACAGGTCGTCGATACCGTCCTCGCCGGCCCAGAGCTTGATCGCGCCGAGATAGTTGCCGAGCTGGGTGTGGCCGGACGGGGTGATGCCCGACAGTCTCATGTCGTCTCCTCGAGAGTGCTCACGCCACCCGCGAGGACACGAAAAGAGCCGCCCGCGGGCGGCCCTGGGTGCTGTCAGCGCACAGCTTCGACTCGGCCGCCGGAAGGCGGCCACCACAGTCCCGTGAAGCTAGGCATGAAAGGCACCGTACCCTACGCCGCCGTGCGGATATCGGCTTTCGCCTTCTGGAGCGCCATCACCGGGCCGCGCGCCTTTAGGTTAGGTGACCCTAACCTAAAGGGTAGCGTGGTCCTGGTCACAAAGAGGGCACCGGTATCCTGGACGTGATCGACCATGGCCAGAGTCGGCCCGGTCTCCCCTTCGCCTCTGACTATCAGGAGCCCACGCGTGCCCGCTGCAACCGCCGAGAAGGTCCGGACGGACCTCCGCAATGTCGCCATCGTGGCACACGTCGACCACGGCAAGACCACTCTCGTCGACGCGATGCTCCGCCAGTCCGGTGCCTTCGCCGAACGCGCCGAGGTCGTCGACCGCGTTATGGACTCCGGTGAGCTCGAGCGTGAGAAGGGCATCACCATCCTCTCGAAGAACACCGCGATCCGCCGCCAGACCGACGACGGCCCGGTCGTCATCAACGTCATCGACACCCCCGGCCACGCCGACTTCGGTGGCGAGGTCGAGCGCGGCCTGACGATGGTCGACGGCGTCGTGCTGCTGGTCGACGCCAGCGAGGGTCCGCTGCCGCAAACCCGTTTCGTGCTGCGCAAGACGCTCGAAGCCGGGCTGCCGGTCGTGCTCGTGGTGAACAAGGTCGACCGCCCCGACGCCCGCATCGCGGAGGTCGTCGAGGAGACCCACGACCTGCTGCTGGACCTCGCCGGCGACATCGACAACGCCGATCTCGACGCGGTGCTGGACCTGCCCGTCGTCTACGCCTCCGCGCGCGCCGGGCGCGCCAGCCTCGACCAGCCTGCCGACGGAGCTCTGCCGGACAGCGAGAACCTCGACCCGCTGTTCGACACCTTGCTGCGTCACGTGCCGCCGCCCGCCGCCGATGCCGACGGCCCGCTGCGTGCGCTGGTCACCAACCTCGATGCGTCGAACTTCCTCGGCCGGATCGCACTCATCCGCATCCACGCCGGCAAGCTGCGCAAGGGCCAGACCGTCGCGTGGATGCGCGCCGACGGCACCACCCAGAACGTGCGCATCTCCGAACTGCTGATCACCGAGGCGCTCGAGCGCGTGCCCGCGCAGGAGGCCGCGGCCGGTGAACTGGTCGCCATCGCGGGTATCCCCGACATCACCATCGGCGACACGCTCGCCGACACCGACAACCCGGAGGCGCTGCCGCGGATCACGGTCGACGAGCCCGCGATCTCGATGACCATCGGCGTGAACACCTCGCCGCTCGCCGGCCGCAACGGCGGCGACAAGCTGACGGCGCGCATGGTGAAGGCGCGGCTGGACGTCGAGCTCATCGGCAACGTCAGCATCAAGGTGCTGCCCACCGACCGCCCCGACACCTGGGAGGTGCAGGGCCGTGGTGAGCTGGCGCTGGCCATCCTCGTCGAGCAGATGCGCCGCGAGGGCTTCGAGCTGACCGTCGGCAAGCCCCAGGTGGTCACCAGGACCATTGACGGCAAGCTGCACGAGCCGTTCGAGCGGCTGACCGTCGACTCGCCCGAGGAGCACCTCGGCGCGATCACCCAGCTGATGGCCGCACGCAAGGGCCGCATGGAACACATGGGCGGCAACGGCACCGGCCGGATCCGGCTGGAGTACGTGCTGCCCGCGCGTGGCCTGATCGGCTTCCGCACCGACTTTCTCACCGAGACGCGCGGCACCGGCATCGCCAACCACGTGTTCGAGGGCTACTTCCCGTGGGCGGGCGAGATCCGCACGCGGCACAGCGGTTCGCTGGTCGCGGACCGCTCGGGCCCGGTGACGTCGTACGCGATGATCCAGCTCGCCGACCGGGGCACGTTCTTCGTGGAGCCGGGCGCCGACGTGTATGAGGGCATGGTCGTCGGGGAGAACCCCCGCGCCGAGGACCTCGACATCAACATCACCAAGGAGAAGAAGCTCACCAACATGCGCTCCTCCACCGGTGACGAGCTGGAGCGTCTGGCGCGCCCGCGCAAGCTGGGCTTGGAGGAGGCGCTGGAGTTCTGCGCCGTGGACGAGTGCGTCGAAGTGGCGCCGGAGGTCGTCCGGGTGCGCAAGGTGACCCTCGACATCAGCCAGCGCGCCAAGGAACGTTCCCGCGCCAAGAGCCTGCCGAAATAACCCGTGGGAACCACTTTCGGGCCGACGGCGTCCACCTTTCGGCGGTACCTCATCCGGTGAAGGGGCGCCGCGGCCGGTCTGGCACTCTCGGTGCTACGGCCACCGGCCCTGTGGCACCATCGTGGGTTCATCGCCTGGGGAGGCAGTGTGCGGACAGGCAAAGCGGCGGCACTGATCCTGGTGCTCGTGGCGATGCTGGCTGCATGCACGTCCACACCTGCGCCGCCGATCGTGACCTCGCCGGCCGCGCAGACCACGACGTCGGCCGTCCCCGGGCCGTCACAGATCGTGATCGGGGTCGACGACATTGCGGGCGGGTACAACCCGCACAACCTCGGCGACCAGTCCACGATCACGACGGCGCTGTCGCAGCTGTTGCTGCCCTCGGTGTTCCGGCAGTCCGACGACGGCCAGTACCAGCTGGACACCACCCTGATGCGCTCGGCCGAAGTGACGTCGCAGCAGCCGTTCACGGTGACGTATGAGATCCGGCAGGACGCGTCGTGGTCGGACGGGGCGCCGATCGCGGTCGAGGACTTCGTCTACCTGGCCGACGCGATGCGCGACCAGACCGGCGTCGCCGAGCCCGCCGGCTACCGGCTGATCTCCAACATCCAACCCGGTGAGGGTGGCAAGCGGGTCCAGGTCACGTTCAGCCAGCCCTACCCTGGCTGGCGCACGCTGTTCTCCGGCCTGCTGCCGCAGCATCTGCTCAAGGACGCCCCCGGTGGCTGGCAGGGTGCGCTGCAGAGCAGTTTTCCCGCGTACGGCGGGCCCTTCTCGATCAAGACGCTCGACGGTGCGCGGGGCGAGATCATCCTCGAGCGCAACGAGCGGTACTGGGACAAGCCGGCCGCCGTGGACCAGATCGTGCTGCGCCGCGCGGACCAGCCGGGCATGGTCGCCGCGCTGCGCAGCGGAAACGACCAGTTCGCGATGTCGCGGACGGACGGCGACACGCTGAAACTGCTGCAGGAGCTGGGCAGCACCGTGCACTTGCACACCGTGCCCTCGCCGCGGGTGGCGGATCTGTTGCTGCGCCCCGCCAACGGCCCACTGGTCAACGACACGGTGCGGGCCGCGGTCGCGGCGCTGATCGACCGCGGCAAGCTCGTCGATCTGGGCATCGGCGGCGGTCCTTCGCTGCGCGCGGACGCGCAGGTGCTGCCGCCGTCCGCAACGGGGTACGCCGCGACGATCCCCGCGAACGACGCGGCCGCCAACCCGGCGACGGCCGAGGCGCTGCTCAAGAGTGCTGGCTACAGCAAGGACGCGGGGACCTGGCACAAGGACGGCAAACCACTCACTTTGGTGATCGCGTCACCCGGTCAGCAGGAGCCGTACGCGAGCATCGCCAAGGAGGTCGCGAGCCAGCTGACGGCAGCGGGCATCCAGGTGAACACCATCAACCCGCAGCCACGGGACCTGTTCGCCAACCTGCTCGCGATGCCGATCAGCACCGCGACCACCACCACCACGCCGACCACGACGCCCGCGGACGGGTCCGGCACCGTGGGTGTGGACATCGCCGTCGCGCCGATGCCGGTCGGCGGCGACCCGGCAACCGTGCTCGCGTCCACGTTCGGCTGCCGCCCCGGGCAGCAGACGTCGTCGTCGAGCAGCACGGTGGCGCCGGCCAACCCGGCCGCGATGTGCGACTCGGAACTGCAGTCGACCATCGACGCGGCCTTGTCGGGTACGAAAAACCTCACCGAGGCACTGTCCGAAGTGGAGCCGCAGCTGTGGTCGCGGCACACCGTCGTCCCGCTCTTTCAGCTGGCCGACACACTGGCCGTGGGATCGGGCATATCGGGCGTGACTCCCGGTCCCGCGATGGTTGGACCGTTCGGGTCTGCCGTGACCTGGACACGTGGCGGCAAGTAACTAACGCGGGCTCACATGTTAGCCAGAAGTCACCCTTTGGTCACAATCATGCCCAGGCAGGTGACTGGGTGTGCTCGCCCTTTCTAGCGTTCCCTCCCAGCGCGCCGGACATGGGCATCCGGTGTGTCATAAGCTCCGGCCCAACGCCGGAGTGGTGTGGACCATGCGGTCCGGTGCTAGGAGGGCACACGTCAATGAAGAGACTCAAAGCAGCCTCAGCCGTCACCGCGGCCGCGGTTGCCGCGCTCGTGATGAGCGCGTGCAGCGGAGGCGGCAACAGTGGTGGGACGGATCAGAACGGTTCGAGCACCGACGTCAAGAGCATGGCGGTCGGCAAGGCGGAAGACGCCAACGCCGGCACGTTCAAACTGGCGAACGTGCCAGGTTGGAACGCCACCGTCACAGTCGGGATCGATGACGCCTTCTCGGCGTACAACAACCAGACGCCGGACACCAACTCGTCGTATAACGAGTACGTGCTCATCCCAGTGCTCTCAGGCGCCAGCATGCTCGACGGCAACAACAAGGTGTTGCTGAACACCGACGTGATGCAGTCGTGGGACGTGACTTCCACGAGCCCCTACACCGTCACGTGGAAGATCAAGCCGGGGCTGAAGTGGTCGGACGGCGCGCCGTACAACTGCAAGGACTACTACCTGTCGTACCTAGCCCAGTCCGGTAAGAACCCGGGTTTCAACCCGGCCTCGCCCGCCGGCTACAACCTGATCGACAGTGCCAAGTGCACCGACGACACCACGTTTGTCACCACTTTCTCGCAGCCCTACAGCGACTACAAGGGACTGTTCGACAGCAACGCGATCCTGCCGGCGCACATCCTGGAGCAGCAGACCGGCATTTCCGACATCACCACGCTCACCCCGACGAGTGACCCGGCACTGCTCAAAAAGGCCGGTGACTTCTGGACCAATGGGTGGAAGGGCTTCAACAAGGACCTCGACCCCGCGTCGGGCCCTTACATGATGACGGCGTTCGATCAGAACGCGGGTGCGGTCACGCTGCAGAAGAACCCGAACTGGGCCGGTGGCAAGGGCGGCCCGAGCACCGTCGTCGTCCGGAAGTTCTCCGACCAGAAGGCGATGGCGACGGCACTGCAGAACGGCGAGATCCAAGTGATGGCCTCGACTCAGCCGGACGCAACGGCCGCTGACACCCTGAAGGGCCTTTCCGCCCAGGGCGTGATCTACGGTTCGGCGCCGCAGTTGACCTACGAGCACCTGGACATGAACTACAGGAACCCGATCCTGCAGAACAAGGCGGCCCGAGAAGCGCTGTTCCAGGTCATCAACCGTTCGGAGATCACCGACAAGCTGCTCAAGGAAGTCGAGTCCGACGTCGCTCCGATGAACAGCCTGATCTACACCCCGGCGGAGCTGGCCTATCAGGACGCCGGCTACGGCAAGGAGACGAACCAGGGCGCGGCCGCGGCGAAGAAGACTCTCGAAACCGACGGCTGGACGCTCGGGTCGGACGGCATCTACCAGAAGAACGGCCAGCGCTTCTCGGTCACGATCTCGCACAGCAACATCCCGCGTCGTGACCAGACGGTGCAGATCATCCAGTCGCAGGCCCAGGCCGCTGGTATCGAGGTCAAGAACGACAACGACCCGACGTTCCTGTCCGGCGGCAGGCTGTCCACCGGCAACTGGGGCATCGCGCTGTTCGCGTGGTCCCAGCCGCCCTTCAAGTCGCAGTCGCAGCCGATCTACTCGACCAACGGGGACCAGAACCACCAGAAGTACAGCAACCCTCAGGTGGATGCACTGTTCAAGCAGGCGGTGGCGGCGACCGACGAGGGCACCGCGACGAAGCTATACCAGCAGATTGACCAGCTGATGGCCCAGGACTATGCATCGCTGCCGATCTACTCGCTGCCGTCGATGTGGGCGTTCCAGGGCGTCGACCGGGTGTACATGCAGTCCTACTACGGTGCGCTGTGGAATCTCGGCGAGTGGCAACAGAAGAGCTGACCTCGTACTGACGCCGATTTACCTGGTCGGAATCCGGGGGCTGGGTCACAAACCTGGTCCCCGGATTCCCTCCGGAAGTAGCTGTCGACACCTACGGCAACCCCGTTACGGTGGACTTCGCACGGCTGCATACTTCCGGCCAGGCCTGCTTGAGGAGCGTTCTCGTTGAACCTGGTTACGTACATCCTGCGCCGGCTCGCGATCTCGATCCCGGTGCTGCTGGTCGGGACCTTTGCGGTCTTCATGATGGTCGCGTCGGCCGGCGACCCGCTGGCCGAGCTCAAAGGCCGGCCCAACATCAACCCCGCGGCGATCGCGCAGACCGAGCATCAGCTCGACCTCGACAAGCCGATCATCGAGCGGTATTTCCTGTGGTTGTGGAAGTTCCTGCACGGTGACTGGGGGGTGTCGATCGCGCAGGGCAACGCGATGCAGCCGGTGTTCCCCAAGGTCATGAGTGCCTTCGAGGTCACGCTGCGGCTGGTCGTCGGCGCCGAAATACTGGCACTGGTCGTCGGCGTGGCTGTCGGCGTGCTGGCCGCGGTGAAGCAGTACGCGATCGTCGACTACATCGCCACCACGCTCGCGTTCTTCCTCTTTTCGATGCCGATCTTCTGTGTCGCCATCGTGCTCAAGACCTACGCGATCCAGGTGAATATCTGGGTCCGGGAACTCGGTCTGACCGACTGGCTCGGCAATCCGTGGCTGCGCACGACGAGTCCGGAGAATTTGTCGTTCGACGGATTCGGGGATTTCCTCGCGAAATATTCGGGCGCATTCCTGTTGCCCACGCTGTCCATCATGGCGATCAGCTTCGCGGCCTACAGCCGGTTCCAGCGGGCGTCGATGCTCGAGACGCTCAACATGGACTACGTGCGCACGGCCCGCGCGAAGGGGCTGTCGTCGTCGAGGGTGGTGTTCCGGCACGCGTTCCGGAACGCGCTGATCCCGGTCGCGACGCTGTTCTCGGTGAACTTCGGCCAGGTGCTGACCGGGGCGATCATCACCGAGACCGTGTTCAACTGGCACGGGATGGGCACGCTGCTGGTCGACTCGGTCAACCACCTCGACCCCAGCACGCTGATGGGTTGGCTCGTGGTCGTCGCCATCATGGTGGTGGTCGCCAACCTGATCGCTGACCTGTTGTACGGCATCATGGACCCGAGGATTCGCGTTGGCTGACATGAACTCCCTGGTTGCCGGCGAGGCGGCGTCGTCCGCCCAACGCGAAGGCACCCTGCCTCCCGAGGCGCTTCCGGAACCTGCCAGCCAGGGCAAGCTGGTCCTGCGCAAGTTCCTGCACCACAAGCTGGCGATGATCAGCATGGTGGTGCTGGTGGTCATCGTGCTGATCGCGGTGATCATGCCGATCTTCTGGTCACACTCCTACACCGACGCGAGCTTCCCGTCGTTCGCCCGGCCGAGTGCGGACTTCCCACTCGGCACCACCCAGGTCGGCAACGACATGGTGTCGCAGGTTCTGCGGGGCACACAGTTCTCGCTGCTGATCGCGGTGATCGTGTCGGTGGTGGCGACGGTGGTCGGTGTGCTCTTCGGTGCGCTCGCCGGATACCTGCGCGGTTTCGCCGACTCGTCACTCTCGCGGCTGACCGACCTGTTCCTGATCGTCCCGCAGATCGCCGCCGCGGCGATCATGGCGAAGGTGTTCGGGCACGGCAGTTGGTACGTCGTCGCGATCGTGCTGGCGCTGTTCGCGTGGATGCCGATCGCCCGGATCACCCGTGCCGAGGCGATGGCGTTGTCACAGCGGGAGTTCGTCGAGGCGGCGAAGGCCGCGGGCGCGGGCACCGGGCGGATCATTCTCAAGCACCTGGTGCCGAACATGGTCGGCAGCATTACTGTGAACGCGACGCTCGCGGTGGCGCAGGCGGTGCTCGTTGAGGCGGCGCTGTCGTTCATCGGACTGGGCGTGCAGCCGCCGGACACCTCGCTGGGCCGCATCATCCTGGAGAACTACGCGCAGGTGCAGAACCGCCCGTGGCTGTTCTTCGGCCCGTTCGTCGTGCTGGTGCTGATCTCCCTGTCGATCAACTTCATCGGCGACGGCCTGCGCGACGCGTTCGACCCCAGGCAACGCCGGATGAAGGCGTGACACCGCGAGCTTTGCGGTAGGTCCCGGCGCCGCTGACGCTGTCAGTGCGTGACCGGGGCCAGGCGCCCGGCCTCCCAGGCTGCCCGGCGCTCCGCCTGCAGCACCGGGTCGGCGACGGGCGCGGCCGACAGCAGGCGCCTGGTGTACTCCTCCTGCGGCGAGTGCAGCACCTGGTCCCGCGTGCCGACCTCGACGAGCTTGCCGCGCTGCATGACGGCGACACGGTCGGCGAGCAGGTCGACCACGGCGAGGTCGTGGCTGATGAACAGGCATGCGAAACCCAGCGTCTGCTGCAGCCCCAGGAACAGGTCCAGCACCCGGGCCTGCACCGACACGTCCAGCGCCGACGTCGGCTCGTCCGCGATCAGCAGCGCCGGGTCCAGCGCCAGCGCCCGCGCGATCGACACCCGCTGCCGCTGCCCGCCGGACAGCTCGTGCGGGTACCGGTTGCGGTAGTGGCCCGACAGCTCCACCTTGTCCAGCAGCGACACGACCCGGTCGTTGAGGGCGTTGCCGGCGAACATCTTGTGCAACACCATCGGTTCGCCGATCGACTCGCCGATCGTCATCTTCGGGTCCAAAGTGGACGCCGGGTCCTGGAAGACGATCGAGAAGTACCGGCGCATCGGCCGCAGCGCCCTCGTGGACAGGGCCGTGATGTCCCGGCCCGCGATCGACACCGTGCCCTCGGTGGGCTTGAGCAACCGGATCGCGCAACGGCCCACAGTGGACTTGCCCGAACCGGACTCGCCGACGAGCCCCAGGATCTCGCCCTTGCTGATGTGCAGGGAAACCCCGTCGACCGCCCGGTTGCGCGCCTGACCGCGCTTGCCCGGGTACTCCAGCACCAGGTCCTTGATCTCCAGCGCCGGCGCGTCCTCCTCGATGTGGGCCTCCAGTTCGGCGTCGGCGATCCGGATCTCCTCCGCGATCTTCTCCGCTTCCTCGCTGTCCACGGTGAGCGCCGCGTCGTCGAGCAGGCGACGGCCCTCCGGGCGCTGGCCGAGCACCGGCACCGCCGCCAGCAGCCGCCGCGTGTAGTCCTCGCGGGGCGCCGCGAACAGCTCTCGCACGGGCGCCTGTTCGACGATCTCGCCGTCGTACATCACCACGACCCGGTCGGCCAGGTCCGCGACCACACCCATGTCGTGCGTGATCAGCACGATCGCGGTGTTCAGCGTGTCCCGCAGTTTGCGCAGCAGGCCGAGGATCTCCGCCTGCACCGTCACGTCGAGCGCGGTGGTGGGCTCGTCGGCGATGATGACCTTCGGGTCGCACGCGATCGCCATCGCGATCACCACGCGCTGGCGGAGCCCGCCGGAAAGCTGGTGCGGATACTGCTTGAACCGCTCCTCCGGGTTGGGGATGCCGACCATGTCGAGCAGTTCGAGAGCGCGCTTGTCGGCGGCTTCCTTCGACAGATCCTTGTGCGCGCGCAGCGCTTCGCGGATCTGCCAGCCCACCGTGAACACCGGGTTGAGCGCGCTCATCGGCTCCTGGAAGATCATCGCGATGTCGTTGCCGCGGATCTTGCGGAACTCCTTGTCCTTGAGTCCAGCCAGCTCGCGGTCCTCGAGGCGCAGGTCGCCCTCGATCGTGCTGGTCTTGGGCAGCAGGCCCAGCACCGACATCGACGTGACCGACTTGCCCGAACCCGACTCACCGACGACCGCCACGATCTCCCCGGGCCGGACGTCGAACCCGATGCCCTTGACCGCCTCGACGATGCCGTCTTCGGTCGTGAAGGAGATCTTGAGGTCGGAAATGGACAGAACGGAACCTGAAGCGGCCAGTTGCGCCGTCGTCGCGTCAGTGCTCACCGGTGACCCTTCGTGGGGGAACGTTCGTAACCACCTGTTCAGTGGGACTCGCGCGAGGATATCCGAGGAGGGGCCGACGAAGGTCGGGCGAAGGCAATTATCTTCGTGTTGTGATCCGACGGTTGTTGCTGGTCCACGCCCATCCCGACGACGAAAGCATCACCACCGGGGGCACCATCGCCTCCTGCGTCGCCGACGGGGCCGAGGTGGTGCTCGTGACGTGCACGCTCGGTGAGGAAGGTGAGATCATCCCGCCCGGGCTGGCCGAGCTCGGCTCGTGGGCCGGCGACCAGCTCGGCGGCTACCGGTCCGCGGAGCTCGCCGACGCCTGCCACGCGCTCGGGCTGTCGGACCAGCGCTACCTCGGCGGCATCGGCCGGTGGCGCGACTCCGGCATGGCGGGCACGCCTTCGGCGAAGCATCCGCGGGCGTTCGCCAACGGTTCGCTCGCGGAGCAGGTCGCCCAGCTGCGGGCCATCGTCGACGACGTGCGGCCACAGGTCGTGATCACCTACAACGCCTTTGGCGGGTATGGGCACCCCGACCACATCAGGGCCCACGAGGTCACGATGGCCGCGGTCACCGACGTGCCCCGCGTGTTCCACATCGCGGCCGGCGGGGGAGCCGAGCTGCCCCACGGCGTTCCGGTGAGCGACCCCACCACGGTGATCGACATCCGCGACCGGCTCGAGGCCAAGGTCGCGGCACTGCGGGCGCATGCGACGCAGATCATCGTGCGGCCGCCCGAGTTCGCGTTGTCTAACGGAGTGCCGCAGCCGATCGGCGAGGCCGAGTACTTCACACTTGTTCGGGGGCCGGACGAGGGCGCCGAGACCGACCTGTTCGGAGGGTTGTGATGAGCGTGCGTCAGCGGGCAGTGCTGGCGATGCTGCTGGTGGACACGGTGCTGCTGGCCATCCTCGAGCTGTTCTTCCTGCCGCTGCGCCTCGACGGGAACCTGCTGCCCAAGCTCGGTGACGTGCCGGTACCGCTGACCGTCCTGGTCGCGATCCTCACCACGCCGCTGCTGGTCTCGTCGGCGGGAAAGCTGGTCTCGCGCAGAGCCGCGTTCGCGCCGCTCGCGGTGTGGATCCTCACCGTGGTGGTACTCGGCCTGTTCGGGCCAGGCGGCGATCTCGTGCTGGTCCAGGACTGGCGCGGGCTCCTGCTGATCGCGGGTGGCGCGCTGCCCGCGGCGCTGACGCTGGGCGGCGCGCTGGCCCGTCCGCGGAGGAAGTGACATGGGCGAGGCGATTTCGGACCGCCAGGTGGTCAAGGTCCTGCGCCCGTTCGTCCGGGCCGCCAACCCAGTGCTGGGCGCGATGCGGTCGCCTGGCCGGCTCGGCCGGCTGGCCGGGCTCGGGATCCCCGGCACGCCGGCCTGGGACGCGATGGACGTCGACGCGCGCACCGACTGGTGGATCCACCGCGTCGGCAGGGTCACCGCGCTCGCCACGTCGGTGCCGGGGCTCGGCGGCGCGCTGGCCGACCGGCTCCCGGTGCAGGACGCGCTCGGCGCGAGCGCCCAGGGGCTGTTGCTGTGCGCGATTGCCGGTGAGCACGGAGTTGACGACGTCGGCGAGCGGGTACGGCTGATCGGCTGGGTGCTCTTCGGCCGCGACATCGACCCCGTGCTGGCGGCCGCCGAGGACCCTGACGAGGCCGAGGACGCACGAACAGAGCAGCTCGCGGGTGAGTTCACGCAACCGGCGAAGCAGGCCCGCAGAATGTCGTTCAAGGCCGTTGCGGGCACCTTGTGGCGGATGGGCCGGTCGTTGCTGGCCATCACCGGCGAGCTGGAGAAACGCCCGCGCGGCCGGTTCTACCAACGCGCGTTCGGGATGCTCCCGGTCGTCGGCATGGCGGGCGACTACCTGGCCGAGCGCTCGGCGCTCATCCGCGTCGCCAAGCGCAGCCGCCGCTGGCTCAGTGCCGCCAGAACATGAACGCGTAGTTGCCGACCTGAGCGAGGAAGTAGTCGCCGCCGACGGCCTGGAACACGAACCGCGAGACCTCCCAGAACGCGTCCTGCACCGGCTGGACGGCGAACAGCAGGGCGAACAGGGCCAGCGGCGCCCACGGACGGACCTTCGCGGCGAACTCGCGGGTCTGCGGGGACAGGTAGGGCTCGATCGCGCCGAACCCGTCCAGGCCGGGTATCGGCAGGATGTTCAGCACGAACGCCAGGATCTGCAGCAACGCCAGGAAGGCCAGCCCGACGGCGAGGCCCGCGGCCATCGGGATGTGCGCCACCGCCAGCGACAGCAGGAGCCCGAGCACCAGGTTGCTCAGCGGCCCGGCCAGCGACACCCAGGTGGACGCGGCCCGCGAGCGCAGCGCCCAGCGGTTGATCCACACCGCGCCGCCGGGCAGCGGGATGCCACCGATCACCAGGAAGATCAGCGGCAGCACCAGCGACAACACCGGGTCGGTGTAGCGGCGCACGTCCATCGTCAGGTAGCCCTTGCCGACGACGGAATGATCGCCTCCCTTGTAGGCCACGAAGGCGTGCCCGAACTCGTGGAGGGTCAGTGACAGGGCCCAGCCGCCGATCACCAGGATGAAGATCCCGGCGACCACCATCGGGTCGTTGTTGGTGGTGACGATCGACGAAGCGTCACCGAATGCGGCGAGCACACCCCCCACGACGGTGAGGGCGAGAAGGCCGTAGAAGACAGGGCTCGGACGGACCGCTGATCTCTGCACGACCCCAGTTTGTCGTATCCGGCCGAGGCGCTGTCGGCGTGTCCCCTTGCGCAAACCGTCATGGGGGTCCCCCAACCTCGCTACTCCGCTTGACCTGGCCGCACTACACGGGTGTAATCACATTGCTGTCATTCGGCGCTGGAAGGGGGCGTCGGGTGCGGCTTCGACACCGCCAGCCTGGGGAGTGCGTGGAAGCAGAGGAGGCGGAAGTGCGGTTGGAAGCAGACGGACGGGAGTGGGGGCAGGTCGTGGAGTGGGCAGCAAACCCGGAAGCAGAACTGGGTGAGCTCGCGGACATCTTCGACTCCGCCGAGCCACCGGAATGGCAGGACCGCGCCCTGTGCGCGCAGACGGATCCGGAGGCGTTCTTCCCTGAGAAGGGCGGTTCCACCCGGGAGGCCAAGCGCATCTGCCAGGGGTGCGAGGTGAAGGGCGAATGCCTCGAGTACGCCCTCGCACACGACGAGCGCTTCGGCATCTGGGGCGGGCTGTCCGAACGGGAGCGCCGCAAGCTGAAGAAGCGAGCTGTCTAGGAACGAGCGGGGGAGTCTGCTCGCGGAACACGCTCGGCCGGCTTGTTCCCAGGTGCCTTGTTGGGGGGCGAACCCCAGGGCGCCCCCCAACGCGCCGCCAGCGGGCAAGCCCCTGGACCCCCGGCGGTGGCTGCCTTGGAGGCGTACTGCACTGCCTTCGCGGGTCGTTGCGCAGCGTAGCGACACCTGTGCGAAAGTAGCGCGGTGCGACAGGTGGCAGAGGCAGACGGCTCGGTCGACGATTCGGCGCCGGAGGGCGAGTCCCTCGTCCGCAGGGCCGCGCCGCCGGTAGGGCTGTTCGTCCTGCTCACGGTGTTCGGCCTGGTGGTCAACGGCAGCCGGCTCGGGCTCGACCTCGCAGGTGGGCGCCTGCTGCCCGCGGGCGATCTCGGCCAGGTCTGGTCGTCCTATCTCGCGGGCTGGCACCCGGTCGGCGGCGGCACCGCCGGCGCCGCTCCGGCGGCACTCGCCGTGCTCGGCGTCGCCGGGGCCATCTTCACGCCGATCGGCGGGCCGGCCGCACTGGTCGCGATCCTGGTGATCGGCGACGCGCCGCTCGCCGCGCTCTCTGCCTACGCCGCCACTCGGCGGCTGCCCGTGTCGCGCTGGGCCAGGGCCGGCGCAGCCGCGGCGTACGCACTGCTGCCGTCGGCGACCGCGTCCGTCGCGCAGGGCCGACTCGACGTCGTGGCCGTGCACATCCTGCTCCCGTTGGTGATCGCCGCGACGGCGAGCCTGCTCGCCCGCACCGGGACCCGCTGGCTGCACGCCTCGTCGTGGTGCGCGATCGGCGTCGCGCTGATCGGCGCGTTCTCCCCGCTCGCGCACGGGCTCGCGCTGCTCGGCCTGGTCACCGGGTTCGTGGTGCTGCCACCCGTCGACGGGCTCCTGCGCCGGATCGGCTCGGTCGGCATCGTGGTGCTGCTACCGCTGGCGCTGCTGCTGCCGTGGCCGACCGCGCTGGTCAACCAGCCGGCCCTGTTCGTACACGGGCTCAGTGGGCCGGCCGGCGCGCCGCCCGCGTCCAGCCTGGTCGGCCTGGATCCGGGCGGGCCGGGTGCCTGGCCGATCGGGATCGCGCTGGTGGTGGCCTTCGTGATGGCCATCGCCGTCCGCCCGAAATCGCTGCTGAGTCCTGGGCTCGGCGTGCTCGTGCTCGGTGTGGTGGGGCTCCTGATCGTGCTGCTCGTCTCGGTCCCGCCACTGCAGGGCGGGTCCGGCTCGCCCGGCTTCACCGGGGTCCCGCTGCTCATCATCAGCGCCGGGCTGCTGTGGATGGTGCTCACCGCGTGCACCGGCGGCACACCCAGCACGGTCCTGCCGAGGCTGGCGGCCGTGCTCGGCGTCGTCCTGATCCTCGCGCTGGGCACCGGCGCTGTCGTCGAAGGTCGCGGCGGGCCGCTGCACTCCGGCGGCGGGGACCGGCTGGTGGCCCAGCAATCCGACGAGCTCGCCCGCACCGGCCGATCCGTCGTGGTGCTCGGTTCCGGTGACGAACCCACGCGTCAGACCGGTGGGCGGCTGCCGCAGCTCGGTGATGACCAGCTGGGGCTGACCGCGAGCACGCCGGACCGGTTGACGGGCTGGCAGAACTCGCTCGTCCAGCCGTCCTATGGGGCCACGCGCGCGACGCTGTCCGCGGCGGCGGCTTCGGGCGCGCTGTTCGTGGTGCTGCCGGACGGGGAGTCCGCTGCGCCGATCGTGGCGCTCGCTCCCGACCTCGCCGTCTCCGCGCAGCCGACCAGCCGCGGCCGTGGGGTGCTGCGGCTGCTCCCGCCGTCGGGTCAGGTCGTGCTGGTCCCGCCGGGGGTGGCGAAGCAGGCCGTGACCACGTCGGCGCCGCAGAGCACCACCGGCATCACGCCGGTCGACGCCGGACTACCCGACGTGCACGTACGCGTGTCCGACGGGGTGGCCGGGCGGCTGCTGGTGCTGTCGGCGGAACTCGAGGCCGGCTGGCAGGCGACGGTCGACGGCAGGGCCGAGCCGATCGTGCCCGCGTGGGGCCACCAGGTCGCGGTCGCGGTGCCGACCGCGCAGTCCGAGGTGACCGTCGAGCACCCGTCGACACTGCGGGATGTGCTGCTGCTCGTCCAGGTCGCCGCGGTGTTGTTCGCCGCGCTGACCGCGATACCGAGCGTTACTCGCCTTCGATGACGTCCGGCTCCACGCCGAGGTAGCTGGCGATCTGCTCGACGAGCACGTCGTGCACCAGGTCCGCGAGGTCGCCAGGGTCTTTCGCCCGCGCCTCCAGCGGCCGCCGGTACAGCACGATCCGCGCCCGCGTCGGCAGGCCCGCGCGGTCCACCCCCGCCGGGACCAGGCGGGACAACGGCACCGCCCCGTCGTGCAGCACGCCCTCCGCCTGCACCGCCGGGGTCGCGCCGCGGACCTCGGGCACGTCGTCGACCGCCACGTCCAGTTTCGTCAGCTGGTCGCGCCAGCGTCCCTCGATCGGCTCCAATGCGTCCAGCACCAGCTGGTCGAACTTCTCCGCCCGGCTCGACGCCGCGGGCAGCGACGCCGGGTACAGCGGTCCGCGCAGCCCACGGCCATGCCGGTCGCGCCGGACGCGCCGATGTTGTCGGGAACTGCGAGCCATGGACACCCAGTGAAGGTTACGCTGCCCGCCCGCCCGGACGTCACGACGGCATTTCCGGCATCGGGTTCCGGTGTGCCTGCACGCAAGCGTCCGTGTGAGGGGCTATCGTCCTCCCCGTGTCGAGCGTACGAAAGTGTTCGCGGACGGGGTGTCTCCAGCCCGCCGTCGCCACGCTGACCTACGCCTACAGCGATTCGACCGCGGTGGTCGGTCCCCTCGCGACGGCGTCGGAGCCGCATTCCTATGACCTGTGCGAGGAGCACGCGCTCCGGCTGACCGTGCCGAAGGGCTGGGAGGTCGTGCGGCACGAGGGCTCGTTCGCCGAGGCGGACCGTTCCGACGACGAGCTGACGGCGCTGGCCGAGGCCGTGCGCGAAGCCGGCCGCTCCGATCGTCTCGCGCCGCCGCCCGAGCCCGAAGGTACCTCCGGGCGCCGTGGCCACTTGCGCGTGCTGCCGGATCCGATCTCCTGAGTTCCCCCGGTAGGCTTTCGGCGCATCCGCCGTCGTCGAAAACAGTCCGGGGAGAAGCGCGTGTCAGACCTGTCGGGCATCGTGAAGGCCTATGACATCCGTGGCGTGGTCGGCGAGCAGCTCGACGCCGCGCTGATCAAGGATTTCGGGGCCGCGTTCGCGCTGCTCATCAAGCCCGAGTCGCCGTCCGTGGTGATCGGCCACGACATGCGGGAGTCCTCCCCGGCCCTCGCGCGGGCGTTCGCGGACGGCGTCACGTCGCAGGGGCTCGACGTCGTGTCGATCGGCCTCGCCAGCACCGACCAGCTGTACTTCGCGTCGGGCTCGCTGACCATGCCGGGGGCGATGTTCACCGCGAGCCACAACCCGGCCAAGTACAACGGCATCAAGCTGTGCCGCGCCGGTGCCGCTCCGGTGGGCCAGGACACGGGCCTGGCCGAGATCCGCGACACCGTCGAGCAGGGCGTGCCCGCATTCGAGGGCCAGCCGGGCACCGTGACCGAGCGCGACGTGCTCGCCGACTACGCCGCCTACCTGCGCAAGCTGGTCGACCTCTCGGACAGCAGGCCGCTCAAGATCGTGGTCGACGCCGGCAACGGGATGGGCGGGCACACGGTGCCGACCGTCTTCGCCGGGCTGCCGGTCGACGTCGTGCCGATGTACTTCGAGCTCGACGGCAGCTTCCCCAACCACGAGGCCAATCCGCTGGACCCGAAGAACCTGGTGGACCTGCAGGCGAAGGTGCGCGAAGTGGGCGCGGACGCGGGCCTGGCGTTCGACGGTGACGCCGACCGCTGCTTCGTCGTGGACGAGAACGGGGACCCGGTTTCGCCGAGCGCGGTCACCGCGCTGGTCGCCTCGCGTGAGCTGGCCAAGGAGCCGGGCGCGACGATCATCCACAACCTGATCACGTCGAAGGCCGTGCCGGAGATCGTCGCCGAGCGCGGCGGCAAACCGGTCCGCACCCGCGTCGGCCATTCGTTCATCAAGGAGGAGATGGCTCGCACCGGGGCGATCTTCGGCGGTGAGCACTCGGCGCACTACTACTTCCGCGACTTCTGGCGTGCCGACACGGGCATGCTGGCCGCACTGCACGTGCTGGCCGCGCTGGGGGAGCAGGACGGGCCGCTGTCCGAGCTGACCGCCGAGTACACGCGGTACGCCGCCTCCGGCGAGATCAACTCGACGGTCGACGACCAGGTCGCGAAGCAGATGGCGGTGAAGGACGCGTACGCGAGCCGGTCCGGCGCGACCGTCGACGAACTCGATGGGCTGACCGTGCAGCTGCCCGACGGGTCGTGGTTCAACCTGCGCGCATCCAACACCGAGCCGCTGCTCCGGCTCAACGTCGAGGCGGCGGGCGAGGACGCGGTGCGCGCGCTGACCGACGATGTGCTTTCGATCGTGCGTGGTTGACCACGGAAGACCGTGGTAAGGAGAAAGCATGCCCCTCACGCTTGATGCCCAGTTGCTGGAAATCCTAGCTTGCCCGTCGCCCGATCACGCGCCGCTGCGGCCGGGTACGCCCACCGACCCGGAAGCCGACGCCCTGACGTGCACGTCCTGCGGCCGGGTGTTCCCGGTGCGCGACGGCATTCCCGTGCTCCTGCTTGACGAAGCGACCGAACCGGATTCCGCCAGTGCCGACGGTGCTTGACGACAGCCTGTTCGACGACCCCGCTCGGCTCGCGGAGGCGGATTCGCAGGGACTACTCAGGGCCGCGGCGATGGCGGGCGCCCAGGTTCGCGCCACGACCGGAGTGGCGGCGGACGTCGAACTCGCCGACCGGCTGGATCTCGGCCGGCCGCGTGCGGTCGTGCTGGTGGTGCGGCCCGGCGTCGGGCGCGCGCTGACGAAGCTGCTCGCCGCGCTGCTCGCGCCGTCGTGCCCGGTGCCGGTGGTGATCACCGACGCCGTGCCGAGCTGGATCGGCGCGCTGGACGTGGTGTTCGCGCATACCGACGACCCGGCGGACCGGGAGCTGGCGGCCGGGATCGACCGCGCCAGCCGCTACGGCGCCACGGTCGTGCTCTCGGGCCCGCAGGAGGGCCCGGTCGCGGCGTCCATCGCGGGCAAGGGCCTGCTGGTGGCGCCCCGTATGCCGGTGCCCGCCGAGCTGACGTTCGCGCGCGGGCTCGCGGCCGGTCTACTGACCGCGAACGCGCTCGGCCTGCTGGTCGCCGATCTCGAGCAGCTCGCCGACCAGCTCGATGCCGAGGCCGAACGCAGTCACCTGGGGCGCGACTCGTTTGCCAACCCGGCCAAGGCACTCGCGTTGCGGCTCGCCGACCGGGTACCCCTGTTGTGGGGATTGGACCCGGCCGCGGTCGCCGTCGCCGAGCACGGCGCCTATCAGCTGGGCGCGTTCGCAGGCGTGGTGTGCGACGCCGCCGACTACCGGCAGGCACTGGCCCGCCCCGCGCTGCACCGCGCGGCGCTGCTGGGCGGCGGCGAGAAGGACATCTTCGCCGACCCGGACCTCGACGACGCCGGGCTCAAGCCGCGGGTGCTGCTGCTCGCGGTCAACACCGGGCCGACCGCGGACGCCGCCCGTTATGAGGCCTCACATACGCTTCCGGGGGCGGGGATCATCGCCCCCGCGGACGAGATTGCGGGGCCGGAGCCTGTTCGTGCCGGCGTGCTCGCGCTACGGTTCGAGCTGGCTGCCGTCTACCTCGGGCTGGCGGCCGGAAGTCTGGGGGGAGCCGGCCAGTACGCGCCCGCAACCGCGTGAGACCGGCTGAGGACAAACCGGGTACGCCCGGTCCAAGGAGTTGAGAACACAGTGGAGCTGCTCCGTAATGCCGTGCGGCCCTACGCCTGGGGGTCCCGGACGACGATCCCGGAGCTGCTGGGACGCCAGGTCCCGGCGCCGCACCCCGAGGCGGAGCTGTGGATGGGGGCGCATCCCGGCGACCCGTCGCGCGTCGTCGGCCAGGACGGCGAGGAACGCAGCCTGCTGGAGCTGATCGAGGCGGATCCGCGGACGCAGCTGGGGCCGGCCTGCTCGCAGCGCTGGCACAACCGGCTGCCGTTCCTGCTCAAGATCCTCGCCGTCGAGGAGCCGCTGTCGATGCAGGCGCACCCGTCGGCCGAGCAGTCGGCGGAGGGGCACGCGCGCGAGGAGGCCGCCGGCATCCCGCGGGACGCGTCGAACCGGAACTACCCGGATCCGACGGCCAAGCCGGAACTGGTGTGCGCGCTGACCGAGTTCCACGCGCTGGCCGGGTTCCGCGAGCCAAGGCGCACGATTCAGCTGCTGCGGGCGGTGCAGACGCCGGGGCTGGCGAAGTACACGGAGCTGCTGGCGGCGCAGCCGGACTCGGACGGCATGCGCGCGCTGTTCACCACCTGGATCACGCTGCCGCAGGCCAGCCTCGACGAACTGCTGCCCGAGGTGCTCGACGCGTGCGTGCTGCACGTGAAGGACCACGGCGAGTTCGACATCGAGTGCCGGACGATCCTCGAGCTGGGCGAGGGCCACCCGCGTGACGCCGGGGTGCTCGCGGCGCTGCTGCTGAACCGGCTGACGCTGCGCGCGGGCGAGGCGATCTACCTGCCCGCCGGCAACCTGCACCTGTACCTGCACGGCACTGCCGTCGAGATCCTGGCGAACTCGGACAACATCCTGCGCTGCGGGTTGACGCCCAAGCATGTGGACGTGCCGGAACTGCTGCGCGTCGTCGACTTCGCGTGCGGCGACATGCCGGTGCTCGGCGGCGAGGACACCGACTGTGGTGCGGTGTACCGCACGGACGCGCCGGAGTTCGAGCTGTCGCGGTGCGACTGGTCCGCCGGCGACGACCGCGAACTGCGCGTGGCGGCGGGACTGCCGCAGATCCTGCTGTGCACCGCGGGCGCGCTGCGGGTCCGCGCGGAGGACGGCCGGGAGCTGGAGCTCGAGCGTGGCCAGTCGATGTGGCTGCGCGCCGCGGATCCGGCGGTGACCATCCGGCCCGTCGGTGCGGAGCGCACGCAGGCCTTCCGCGCGACCTCGGGCAGGTAGTCGCGCGACCACCCGGGCAGGCGACGCCGGCCGGCACCGGCGACTCCGACTACTACGCGATCAGCTTGCGCGGTCCGCGCAACAAGATCGGCAAACTCGTCGGCGGGCTCCCACTGCGTCGATGACGGAGCGTCGCCCCGTAGGCTGCAACCCGACAATTCGGTTGGACTGCAGGGGGTCGCTGTGTCGGCAAACGGTGGGACGAAGGCGATTCTGGCGGCGCTGGGCGCCAACGCCGGGATTGCCGTCGCCAAGTTCGTCGGGTTCCTGGTCACGGGTTCCTCGTCGATGCTGGCGGAGTCCGTGCACTCCATCGCCGACACGTCGAACCAGGGCCTGCTGCTGCTCGGTCAGAAGACCTCGCGGCGCCGCGCGACGCGGGAGCACCCGTTCGGCTTCGGCCGCGAACGGTACTTCTACTCGTTCATCGTGGCGCTCATGCTCTTCACCCTCGGCTCGGCTTTCGCGCTGTACGAGGGGATTCACAAGGTCCAGCACCCCGAGCCGCTGTCGTCGCCGCTGGTGGCGGTCGCCATCCTGGTGGTCGCGATCGGCCTGGAGAGCTACAGCTTCGTCACCGCGATGAAGGAGTCGGCCAAGATCAAGGGCTCGGTGTCGTGGTGGGGTTTCATCCGCCAGTCCCGCACCCCCGAGCTGCCGGTTGTGCTCCTGGAGGACACCGGCGCGCTGCTCGGCCTCGTCTTCGCGCTGGCCGGCGTCGGGCTGTCGGAGATCACCGGCGACCCGGTGTGGGACGGCATCGGCACGATCATGATCGGCGCGCTGCTCGGCGTGATCGCGATCATCCTCATCGTCGAGATGAAGAGCCTGCTCATCGGTGAGGGCGCCACCGATGAGGAGCTCGCGCTGATCCTGCACGAGCTCGCGTGCGGCAAGGTCGACCGCGTCATCCACATCCGGACCCAGTACCTCGGCCCCGACGAACTGCTCGTCGCCGCGAAGCTCGCGCTCACCCCGAACCTGGGGCTGGCCGACGTCGCCCAGGCGATCGACGACGCCGAGGCCCGGGTGCGCGCGAAGGTGCCCACCGCGCGGCTGATCTACCTGGAGCCGGACCTGGATCGCGAACTGGTCTGATCCACCTGGTCTAAATCAATCGGGCAGTCGTTCAGCGCTGCGGTTCGTGGCGTGGATGAGGTAAGCGGTCAGCGAGCGAGGTTGAGGTTGAAGCGCGGTAGGTCCGGGAACAGCGGCACCTGCTCGCCGAAGGGACGAGTGGACGGCCGGTCCGGGAACTCCAGGCCGGCCGCCATCGCGACCGCGCGGTCCCATTCGGGGTCGATCTCGTAGTCGCTGTGGGCGAGCACGCCGGCGGCCCAGCGGCGCGTGGCCGACGGGTTGTGCATCGGGTCGGGCAGCCAGTGGTCGCCGCCCAGCACGAGCGCCCCGGCCGGGCCCGGCAGCGCCACGTCCAGCGGGCCGATGTGGCCGTCTGCCTGGAACCCGATGCCGAGCAGCTTGCCGTCGACGACGGTGTGCCGCCACGTGGTGACGCTGCCGCCGAAGATGTCGGTGCCGCGCGCCAGCCCGCGCCACCGCCCGCCCAGTTCACCGGAGAGCGAGGCCAGTGACGCCAGTGGCAGCACCGCGGGGAACGCGCGCTGGTATCCCCACTGCAGCGGAGAACCCGCCGTGACCAGGCCGATCCGCTCGCGCTCGGTCTCGCCGAGGCCGTGCGCCAGGCGCGCGGTCGCGATCAGCGCCAACAGGCTGCCCAGGTTGTGCCCGGTCAGCACGACGCGAGTGTTGGGCTCGGCGAGGTGTTCCTTCGCGCGCGCCGCGAGTTCCGGCACGACCTTGAGCGCGTAGCACGGCGGGACGGCCGGGTGCGAGGCCCGCGGCCAGAAGCACACCAGGTCGGCCAGCGCGCCCAGATGGCGGTTGCGGCCCGGTTTCGTCGCCGCCGTGTACACCACGCGCAGCAGGCCCAGCGCGAGTGCGCCGAGCGCGAACACGCCGACCGCGGAGATCGGGTCGAGCCAGCCGGGCACCGTGTGGAAGCCGAACCGGGCCAGCAGCAGCGCCGCCGCGCACGCGGACATGCCGGCCACGACGCCCAGCGCCAGCTGGTGCAGGTGCCGCCGTTCCCACGCCGACCGCGCCCAGGCGGCCGCCGCGAGCTGCTCGCCACCCCCGTCGTCCTGCAGCAGCCGCACGATCTCGGGCACCCCACGCCGCCGGCGCAGCGGCACCGCGACCGCGAAGCCGACCAGGCCGAGCACCGCCGCGAGCGCCAGGCCCGCGCCCCACAACGTGGTCACCGGGGTGTAGCTGTCGGGCAGCCGCAGCCAGGACGCGCCGGTCAGGCGCCGCAGCGCGATCGCCAGCCCCGCACCGAAACCGCCGCCGAGCAGCACGGCCAGCACCAGCACCGGCGCCGCGGCCCAGCCGCCGAGCCACGGCCGCAACCGTTTCGGCAGCTCACGCCACGTGCGGCGGGCCAGCCGCGCCGCCGGGACGAGCGCGAGCGCGAACAGCACTGAGACCGCCAGCAGCGCCGCGCCCAGCGCCTGCACGGCGGCGTTCGACCCGTCCGGCACGCGCGGGGCGAACGGGACGACCGCCGCCAGCACCAGCCATGCGAACGTCGTGACGCTGTGCCGGGCCCAGGGTCGCAGGTCGCGGACGCCCACCGCGGCGGTCAGCAGGGTGGTCAGCACCAGGCCCAGCGCGCAGATCCAGACGACCAGCCGGGGCAGCGCGTCAGGCGCCCGGAACGGGCCGCCCAGCGCGAGGAGCGCGACGATCGCCAGCGCGCCGACGGTGTGCAGGGTCCGCAGCACCGGCGAGTCCGTGCCGCCGCGGAGCATGTCGCCGGGCAGGCTGCCGCGCCGGGCAGGCACGTCGGCGCACGTGACCGTCCAGTTGGTGCCGGAGATCCGGTGCAGCACGAAGATCACAATGGCGAGCGGGAGGAGACCCGCCGCGGTGCGCAGCCAGGTCAGCTCGCGCACGCCGTCCGGCACCGCGGTCAGGCAGCGCGCGCCCGGCGTCAGGCACTGAGTGGCGAGCATGTCGAGCGCGATCACCGCGAGCTGCGCGACGAGCAGCATCGTCAGCAGCAGCGCCGCGATCCGGAGCAGGCCGCGGCAGGTGCCGCCGAGTGCACCCGCCAGGCGGCTGTCCGGGACCGGAGGCAGCATCCAGTGCGCGACGTTGGCCAGCGAGAACGGGAACAGCAGCGCCCACGCAGCCTTCGCGGCGCCACCCGAAGTCATCCGGCCCCACAGGTACCCCTCGAGCGTGCGCGGCACCGAACGGCCGAGTGCCTGCAGCACCGGGCCGGGCGCGGGCCGGCGCAACCGGTCCGACGGGCGGATCACGCGGCCAACCCCGTCGCCCGCGACCTCCACCGTGCTCACCGCGTCCAGCAGCGACTCACCGGTGGTCCCGGTGAGTCCGGGTACGCGCAGCTCGACGATCCGGGTTTCAGGGCCGGGGATTGGCACGTCGACGCCTCCTTCTCGCATGGTGTTCGCGTGCGAACCGACAACGGTACTGTTCAGGTGTCGCCGAACCTTGGAGGAAATGCCCTATGACCCCCGAAAGCGTTGCCAAGCGGCACGACACCCGCGGTGGTGTGGAGTTCGCGGTAGCGGATCTGGAGCTGGCCGACTTCGGTCGCAAGGAGATTCGGCTAGCTGAGCACGAGATGCCGGGGTTGATGGCGCTGCGGCGAGAGTACGCCGAAGTGTTCCCGCTCCGGGGTGCGCGGGTGTCTGGGTCGCTGCACATGACGGTCCAGACGGCGGTGCTGATCGAGACCCTCGTCGCGCTGGGCGCGGAGGTCCGCTGGGCCTCCTGCAACATCTTCTCCACCCAGGACCACGCCGCGGCGGCGGCCGTCGTCGGGCCCCACGGGACGGCCGAGGCGCCGCAGGGCGTGCCGGTGTTCGCGTGGAAGGGTGAGTCGCTCGAGGAGTACTGGTGGTGCACCGAGCGCGCCCTGACCTGGGACGGCGACGGCCCGAACATGATCCTCGACGACGGCGGGGACGCGACGATGCTGGTGCATCGGGGCGCCGAGTTCGAAGCCGCCGGGGTCGTCCCGCCTGCCGGTGAGAACGATCCCGACGAGTGGAAGGTCTTCCTGAACCTGCTGCGGGACTCGATCGCCGCGGACGGGCAGAAGTGGAGCACGATCGGGAAGGGCATTCTCGGCGTGACCGAGGAGACCACCACGGGTGTCCTGCGGCTCTACCAGCTGGCGGCGCAGGGCAAGCTGCTCTTCCCGGCGATCAACGTCAACGACGCGGTCACCAAGAGCAAGTTCGACAACCGCTACGGTATCCGGCACTCGCTGATCGACGGCATCAACCGTGGCACCGACGTGCTGATCGGCGGCAAGGTCGCCCTCGTCTGCGGGTACGGCGACGTCGGCAAGGGCGCCGCGGAGTCGTTGTCCGGGCAGGGCGCCCGGGTCATCGTCAGCGAGATCGACCCGATCTGCGCGTTGCAGGCCGCGATGGACGGCTACCAGGTGAAGACCCTGGAGTCGGCGCTGCCGGAGGCGGACATCGTCATCACCACCACGGGCAACAAGGACGTGGTGCTCGCCGAGCACATGGCGCGGATGAAGCACCAGACGATCGTCGGCAACATCGGACACTTCGACAACGAGATCGACATGGCCGGGCTGGCCCGCTACCCCGGCGTCGGGCGGGTGAACATCAAGCCGCAGGTGGACGAGTGGACCTTCCCGGACGGGCACAGCATTCTGGTGCTGTCCGAGGGCCGGCTGCTCAACCTCGGCAACGCGACCGGGCACCCGAGCTTCGTGATGTCCAACAGCTTCTCCAACCAGGTCATCGCCCAGGTCGAGCTGTTCACCAAACACGAGGAGTACGACCGCGAGGTCTACCGGCTCCCCAAGAAGCTGGACGAGAAGGTCGCCCGCATCCATCTGCAGGCGCTCGGCGGCGAGCTCACCAAGTTGACCAAGGAGCAGGCCGAGTACATAGACGTCGACGTCGAAGGCCCGTACAAGCCGGACCACTACCGCTACTGACCCGCGAGTCCAGACTTCCGCGCCCCCGAGTCTCACGTTCCGGTAGCGCGAGTCTCGCGTTGCGGTTGCGCGAGTCTCACGTTCCGGACGTGCGAGTCGCGCGGTCCCGCGCCGGCCGATCGCCCGCAACGCGCGACTCGGCCGACGGGAGCGTGGGACTCGCGGGACGGGAGCGTGAGACTCGCGGGACGGGAGCGTGGGACTCGCGGGGGTGGTGGGCGGATAGTCTGCGGGCGTGGGTCGACTGGTGGTCATCGAGGGCTTGGACGGCGCGGGCAAGCGCACGCTTGCCGACGCGCTGACGAAGGCGCTGCACGAGCAGGGCGCGAGCGTCGCGACGCTCGCGTTTCCCCGGTACGGCCGAAGCGTGCACGCCGACCTGGTCCGCGAGGCCCTGCACCACGGCCACGGCGACCTCGTCGACTCCGTGTACGGCATGGCACTGCTGTACGCCCTCGACCGCCGTGGGGCCGCCGACGACCTCGAGTCCTACCTCAAGCAGCACGACGTCGTCCTCCTCGACCGCTATGTCGCGTCCAACGCGGCCTACGGTGCCGCGCGCCTCCGCCAGGACGTGGACGGCGAGTTCGTGAAGTGGGTTCGCGAGGTGGAGATCGAGCGGTTCGGGCTACCCCTGCCCGACGTCCAGATCCTGCTCCGCGTCACGCCCGAGGTCGCCGCCGAACGTGCCGAACACCGGGCCCGCACCGTCGCCGACCGGGCCAAGGATGCCTTCGAATCCGACGACGACCTGCAGTCCCGCTGCGCCGTCCGCTACGACCGGCTGGCCGCCGCGTCGTGGCTGTCGACCTGGCACGTCGTGGACGGAACTGCGCGGTTCGGGGCCGCGGAACTCGCCCAGTTGATCGTCCATCCGGGCTAAGCTGGCAGGTTCTTGCCACCGGATACCGGGTCGGGAGTCACGAACGGTGTCCGTAGTGCGAATATGTGGACATGAAGGCACGTGTCTTGGTGGTCGACGACGACCCTGCGCTTGCGGAGATGCTCACCATTGTGCTGCGCGGAGAGGGGTTCGATACCGCCGTCGTCGCCGACGGTTCGCGCGCCTTGCCCGCGTTGCGGGAGCTCAAGCCCGATCTGGTCCTGCTGGACCTGATGCTGCCCGGCATGAACGGGATCGACGTCTGCAAGGCCATCCGGGCCGAGTCGGGCGTCCCGATCGTCATGCTGACCGCGAAGAGCGACACCGTCGACATCGTGCTCGGACTCGAGTCCGGTGCCGACGACTACGTCGTGAAGCCGTTCAAGCCGAAGGAGCTGGTGGCCCGGGTCCGCGCCCGGCTCCGGCGCACGGACGCCGAGCCGGCCGAGTCGCTGGCCATCGGCGACCTGACCATCGACGTGCCCGGCCACGAGGTGACCAGGGAAGGCAAGGCCATCCCGCTCACCCCGCTGGAGTTCGACCTGCTCGTCGCGCTGGCCCGCAAGCCACGGCAGGTGTTCACCCGCGAGGTGCTGCTGGAGCAGGTCTGGGGCTACCGGCACGCGGCCGACACCCGGCTGGTGAATGTGCACGTCCAGCGCCTGCGGTCGAAGGTAGAGAAGGACCCGGAGCATCCGGAGGTCGTGCTGACTGTGCGTGGGGTGGGGTACAAGGCGGGTCCCCCCTAAGAGAGCCATGAAGCAGAAGATCTACGACTTCGCCTCCCGGGTGATGCGACTTGCCCGCCGCGTCATCGCCTACGGGCGTGGTCGCGTGGTGGCGTTCGGCGAACTCTGGCGCCAGTCGCTGCAGTTCCGCATCACGGTGTCGACGCTGGCACTGTCCTCGGCGGTCGTGTTCGTGCTGGGTATGGTGCTGCAGAATCAGATCATCTCGCGGCTCACCGACACCAAACGCGCGGCCGCCATCGCGCAGACCCAGCAGGTCGTCGCGACCGCGGAGAGCCAGCTGGTCGGCCTCAGCGACCAGGACGCGCTGCCCGACCGGCTGCAGAACGTGTTGAAGCAGCTCACCAGCAGTTCCTCGGCCGACCAGGGATCCGGCGCGTCCGCCGCGGGTGCGTACGAGCCGGTGCTGACCGCGGGCAGGTCGACCTCGACGGACTCCGCCGGCCCGATCTGGAAGGTGCCTGCCGGGCTGGAGCGGTTCGCCGAGGCGAACCTGGTCGCGACGCAGGTCCACACGGTGGACGACAACGGCACCCGCACGACTTACCTGATCGTGGGTGCCCCGGTCACCAGCACCGGCCGCCCGATCCAGCTGTACCTGCTGTTCCCGATGACCGCCGAGCAGAACACCGTCTCGACGGTGCAGAACACGCTGCTCGTCGGCGGGCTGGTGCTGCTGGTGCTGCTGGCGGGCATCTCCAACCTGGTGACCCGCCAGGTCGTGCGCCCGGTCCGGTCGGCCGCGGCCGCCGCCGCCCGGTTCGCGGGCGGTGAGCTGGCGGAACGCCTGCCGGTGACCGGCGAGGACGACCTGTCGCGGCTCGCACTGTCGTACAACGAGATGGCAGCGAGTATCCAGCGGCAGATCCGCCAGCTGGAGGACTTCGGCATGTTGCAGCGCCGCTTCACCTCGGACGTCTCGCACGAGCTGCGCACCCCACTGACCACGGTGCGGATGGCCGCCGACGTCCTGCACGCCTCGCGCGAGCAGTTCCCTGCGGGCCTGGCCCGGTCCACCGAGCTGCTGGTGGACGAGCTCGACCGGTTCGAGGCGCTGCTCGGCGACCTGCTCGAGATCAGCAGGCTCGACGCCGGTGTCGAAGAGCTGGCCGCCGAGGTGATCGACACCGCGCCGATCGCGCGGCGGGCCGTCGAGCAGGTGCGGGTCATCGCCGGCACCGCAGGCGCGCCCGTCGAGCTGGAGCTGCCGGACGGGGAGACACTGGCCGAGATCGACGCGCGCCGGGTGGAGCGGATCCTGCGGAACCTGCTGGCCAACGCGGTCGACCACAGCGAGGGCAGGCCCGTGCGGCTGACGCTGGGCGCGAACGAGCACGCGATCGCGATCACCGTCCGCGACTACGGCGTCGGCCTGCGACCGGGCGAGGCGGACCTGGTGTTCAACCGGTTCTGGCGCGCCGACCCGTCCCGCAACCGACGCACCGGCGGCACCGGCCTCGGCCTGGCGATCAGCCACGAGGACGCGCGGCTGCACGGCGGGCTGCTCGAGGCGTGGGGCGCGCCGGAGCACGGCGCGTCGTTCCGGCTGACGCTGCCGCGCCGGCAGGGTGAGCCGTTCGAGGAGATCCCGCTGCCGCTCGTGCCCGCCGACGGGGAGGCCGTCAACGGGCAGGCCAGCGTCGGATCGGGTGCGGACTACAGCATCTCGATCGAAGAGCTGCGCAAGGAGGACGTCGGGTGAGCCGGGCACGCCTGTTCGCCGCACTGGCCGGTGCGCTGGTGCTCCTGGCCGGGTGCGCCACCGTGCCCGACGAGTCGCAGCCGGTCGCGGTGCCACAACAGCAACTCGGCCAGATCGCGAACCCGGACGTGCAGCAGCCGGCTCGTGACCTCGACCCGCTGACCGTCGTGCGCGACTTCGTGCGGGCCAGCGCGCAGCCGATCAGCAACAACGCCTCCGCCCGGATGTACCTCGACGACGCGGCCGCGAAGAACTGGCAGCCCGGCAAGGTCTCCAGCGTCATCGACGACCAGTTCAACACCGTGTACGCCACCGGCGGGGACCTGCCGCAGAACCCGAATCAGCTGGTCGTCGTCGTGCGCGGGACGAGCCTGGGCACGCTCGGCGCGGACAGCTCGTTCCTGTCCTCGCGCAGTCCCTACGAGCTGCGGCTGCTGGTGAACAAGCAGGCCGACGGGCAGTGGCGGGTCAGCAACCCGCCGGCCAATATCGCCATGCCCTACAGCGACTTCACCGCGAACTACGTGCGCGTGCCGGTGTTCTTCTTCGCGCAGGACTCCAACACCGTCGTGCCCGACCTGCGCTACGTGGCGGGGAAACCGCAGTCCGGGCTGCCCGGGCGGGTTGTGTCGCTGCTGTTGGCCGGACCGTCGGACCAGCTGGCCGGCGCGGTCCGCAGCGCGCTGCCGGACGACGCGAACACCGAAGGCAACGTGACCGCCACGCCCGACGGTGCCCTGGTCGTGCCGCTGACCGGGCTCGGTGACCAGAGCGCCGACGTCCGGAAGCTGATCGCCGCGCAGGTCGTGCTGTCCCTGCAGGCGGTCACGACCAACCGGGTGCGGCTGCTGGCCGACGGCGGACCGCTGGTCGACGGGCACGAGGACTGGCTGTTCACCGACGTCCCGTCCTACACCTCGCTCGCCTCGCCGGGTGCCGACCTGCCCGGGCTGATGACGGTCAACGGGCGGATCAGGTCGCTGGCCGACGGGCAGCCGACCAACGGGCCCGCGGGGCAGGGCGCGTACAGCGTGGTCAGCGCCGCGCAGTCGATCGACGGGCGGCAGCTGGCGATCGTCGACGACGACAGCGGGCGGCAGCGGCTGCGGATCGGGCCGTACAGTGCGCCCGCGCAGGTGGTGAACCTGTTCGGCGGCACGCTGACGAGACCGACGTGGCGCCCGACGGCGACCGCGGACGGCACCGCGGGCGAGGTGTGGACGGTCGTCGACGGGCAGGCCGTGGTGCGGGTGCTGCGCACGCCGGACGGCGGGTGGACGGGGCAGGCCGTCAACGCCGAGGAGGTACTGTCGGTCGGGCCGATCACGGCGCTGCGCCTGTCGCGGGACGGGGCGCGGGCGGCAATGGTGGTCAACGGTCAGCTGATGATCGCCTCGGTGGTGCGCACGCAGGACTCGGTGACGCTGCGCGGCCCGCGGATCCTGCAGCAGGGCACGCTGAGCGGGGTCGTGGACGTCGACTGGCTGAGCCAGGACAGTCTCGTGGCGGCCACGTCGATGCCGTCGCAGCCGGTGGTCAAGGTGCCGATCGACGGCTTGCGGCTGGACCCGTTCAACAGCTCGAACCTGACCCCGCCGGTCACGGCGATCACTGCCGCACCTGGGCGCCCGATCGTGGTCGCCGATTCCAGTGGCCTGTGGACGGCGTCGGATGTCGGCGAGGTGTGGCGGCCGCACCCGCACAGCATCCTCGGTTCCCGGGTCGCGCCGTTCTATCCCGGCTGAGTTTGTCGGTGGGTGCGGGCACACTGCGGGTGTGACTCTGCGGGAACAGGTTCTCGACCTGCTGTTGCCGGCCACGTGCCCGGGCTGTGGCGCGCCGGGTGCGCCGTGCTGTGCGGACTGCCTTGGCGAGTTCGGCCGGCCTTCGCGCGTTGCGCGCGGGCCCACGGCCGGCCTGCCGGTCTATGCGCTGGCCGGGTACTGCGCCGGCGCGCGCCGGCTCGTGCTGGCCTACAAGGAACGCGGGCGGCGGGATCTCGCGGCCTCGCTGGGCGGCGCGCTCGCGGATGTCCTGCCGTACCTGCCGGAAGCACGCACCGACGCCGAGGGCGGGTGGTGGCTGGTGCCCGCCCCGTCGCGGCGTTCGGCGTCCCGGGTCCGGGGTGGTCCGCACCTGCTGCGCCTGGCCCGGGCCTGTGCCGCGGCATTGGCTCGCGGCGGGCACTCGGTCGCGGTCGCGCCGGCGCTGCGGCTGGGGCGCGGTGCGCAGGACGCGGTAGGTCTGGACCAGGCCGGGCGCGCGGCCAACCTCGCCGGCCGCCTCGGCCTGGACAGCCGGGGCCTGCCCGCCCCGGGCTCGCCGGTCGTCCTGCTCGACGACGTCGTCACCACCGGCACCACGGCGGCCGCCTGTGCCCGCGCGCTGGAGGCCGGCGGTTTCGAAGTCTCCACGGTGCTGACGTTGACGGCGGCGGGGTAGGGCGGGTTGGCCAGTTGCCGGGTCACCCACACGGGTGCACGTCGCGGGAACGGCGGGGCCGCCCGGACCGTTGTCGGGGTATGAGGCCGTCCCGCCGAGGACCATCGCCGGCGCAAGCCGCCACCGGTGTGGGAGGACGGCCCGACGCTGCTGTCACGCTCGGCCCGGCACGCGGGAAACCGCCCGTATGTCAAGGTGAAAACCGTCCAGGACGGCTGCTCCGAACGGGGATCGCGACCGTCCGCGAAGCGGTTCCGCAGACGCGCACGGTGACCGTTTCCCAATTTGTGACATCCCCCGGCTCGGGGGGTTTTGTGATGGGCTTTACCGCGCTAGCGTGCACCGCTATAACGCATTCCGGCAGCAGGGAGGTGAACGGCCGATGACCCTGGTGCCGACGGGAGACTAAACGGCGTCGGCGCCCACAGGATTCTCCAAGAGCTCGAACTCAGCCCAGAGTGTGGGAGGTCGTGTATGGACATCGTCGTTAAAGGTCGCAACGTGGAGGTGCCCGACCACTACCGGACGCACGTGAGCGACAAGCTCATGCGCCTGGAACGGTACGACAAGAAGGTCTTCCGCTACGACGTGGAGCTCTTTCACGAACCCAACCGCCGGCAGTCGAAGAGCTGCCAGCGCGTGGAGATCACCGGCAAGGGCAAGGGCCCAGCGGTCCGCGCCGAAGCGTGTGCCGGCGACTTCTACGCCGCGCTCGACGCCGCGGTGAGCAAGCTCGAGAACCGGCTGCGCAGGATGCACGACCGCCGCCGGGTCCACTACGGCCGCCGCTGCCCGGAATCGGTCGCCGAAGCGACCGCCGGCGGCGCCGCGAGCACCAGCGCGCCCGTCACCGCCACCGCGGTGCTCGAGGCACCGGCCGAGACCGAGCCGCTCAGTGAAACCGAGATCGAACTGCCCCTGCAGCGCTGGGATGACGAGGCGATCGACCACCAGCCTGGTCGCGTCGTCCGCGAGAAGAAACACTCCTCGGATCCCGTCACCATCGACCAGGCCCTCTACCAGATGGAGCTGGTCGGACACGACTTCTACCTCTTCAACGACGCCGACGCCGGCTGCCCGAGCGTCGTCTACCGCAGGAAGGGCTTCGACTACGGGGTCATCCGGCTCGTCTGAACCGGCACCCGCCGAGGGCCCGCACGCGATGTGACGTGCGGGCCCTTCGTCGTGGCTACGGCCAGGTGCGTGCACGGTCGGACACGCCTTCCCTACGATGGAGGATGGCACTGTGCCCGGGACACGCCTGGGTGTTCGAACACAGCTAGTGAGGTCGACGGGATGGTTCTCAACCGCCTGCTGCGTGCGGGCGAGGGCAAAATGGTCAAGCGGCTGCGGCACATCGCTGACCACATCAACACCCTCGAAGACGACGTGAAGGACCTCACCGACGCGGATCTGCGCGCGAAGACCGACGAGTTCCGCACGCGGCACTCCGACGGTGAGTCGCTCGACGAGCTGCTTCCGGAGGCTTTCGCGACCGGCCGCGAGGCCGCGTGGCGCGTGCTGGGCCAGCGGCACTTCGATGTGCAGCTGATGGGCGGCGCGGCGCTGCACCTCGGCCAGGTCGCGGAGATGAAGACCGGTGAAGGCAAGACGCTGACGTCGGTGCTCCCGGCCTACCTCAACGCGATCTCCGGCAAGGGCGTCCACCTCGTCACCACGAACGACTACCTGGCCAAACGTGACGCGGAGTGGATGGGCCGCGTGCACCGTTTTCTCGGCCTCTCGGTCGGCGTGATCTTGTCGGAGCTGCCGCCCGCCGAACGCCGCGAGGCCTACCAGGCCGACATCACCTACGGCACCAACAACGAGTTCGGCTTCGACTACCTGCGCGACAACATGGCCTGGTCGCTGGACGACTGCGTGCAGCGCGGCCACAACTTCGCCATCGTCGACGAGGTCGACTCGATCCTCATCGACGAGGCCCGGACACCGCTGATCATCTCGGGCCCCGCGGAGCAGTCGGCGCGCTGGTACGTCGAGTTCGCGCGCATGTCGCCGCTGATGAGGCGGGACGTGCACTACGAGGTGGACGAGCGCAAGCGCACCGTCGGTGTCAGCGAGAAGGGTGTCGCGTTCGTCGAGGACCAGCTCGGCATCGAGAACCTGTACGAGGCCGCGAACACGCCGCTGGTCGGTTACCTGAACAACGCGCTGAAGGCCAAGGAGCTGTACAAGCGCGACAAGGACTACATCGTGCGGGGCGGCGAGGTCGTCATCGTCGACGAGTTCACCGGCCGCATCCTGCACGGCCGCCGCTACAACGAGGGCATGCACCAGGCGATCGAGGCCAAGGAAAGCGTCGAGATCAAGGCGGAGAACCAGACGCTCGCCACGATCACGCTGCAGAATTACTTCCGGCTCTACGGCAAGCTCTCCGGCATGACCGGTACCGCCGAGACCGAGGCGGCGGAGTTCCACCAGACCTACAAGCTGGGTGTGGTGCCGATCCCGACGAACCGGCCGATGGTCCGGATGGACCAGACGGACCTGATCTACAAGGGCGAGCCTGCGAAGTTCGAGGCGCTCGCCGACGACATCCAGGAGCGGCACGAGAAGGGCCAGCCGGTGCTGGTCGGCACCACGAGCGTCGAGAAGTCCGAGTACCTGTCGAAGCTGCTGGTCAAGCGCGGTGTGCCGCACGAGGTGCTGAACGCGAAGCACCACGAGCGGGAGGCGTCGATCGTGGCGCGGGCGGGCCGCAAGGGCGCGGTCACGGTCGCCACGAACATGGCCGGCCGCGGTACCGACATCGTGCTCGGCGGCAACCCGGACATCATCGCCGACGAGCGGCTGCGCGAGCGCAACCTGGACGTGGTGGAGAACTCCGAGGCGTACGAGGCTGCGTGGCCGCAGGTGCTCGAGGAGGTCAAGGCCGAGGTGAAGGCCGAGGCCGAGGAGGTCAAGGAGGCCGGCGGGCTGTACGTGCTGGGCACCGAGCGGCACGAGTCGCGCCGCATCGACAACCAGCTGCGTGGCCGGTCCGGCCGTCAGGGCGACCCGGGCGAGTCGCGGTTCTACCTGTCGCTGGGCGACGAGCTGATGCGGCGATTCAACGCCGTGATGGTCGAGCGGGTCATGACCACCATGCGGCTGCCCGACGACCAGCCGATCGACCACAAGATGGTGTCGCGTGCGATCAAGAGCGCGCAGACGCAGGTCGAGCAGCAGAACATGGAGATCCGCAGGAACGTCCTCAAGTACGACGAGGTCATGAACGAGCAGCGCAAGGTGATCTATGCCGAGCGCCGCCGTGTCCTCGAGGGCGAGGACCTGTCCGAGCAGATGCGGCACATGCTCGCCGACGTTGTCACGGCGTACGTCGAGGGTGAGACCGCAGAGGGCTACGCCGAGGACTGGGACCACGAAAAGCTGTGGACCGCGCTGAAGCAGCTGTACCCGGTGTCGCTCGGCTGGGACGCGTTGACCGAGGAGGAGGACGACCTCAGCTCGGACTTCCTGCTCGCCCGGCTGCACGAAGACGCGGAGGACGCGTACGCGCGCCGTGAAGCCGACATCGACGCCCAGGTCGGCGAGGGCGCGATGCGACAGCTCGAGGGGCAGGTGCTGCTGTCCGTGCTGGACCGCAAGTGGCGTGAGCACCTCTACGAGATGGACTACCTCAAGGAGGGCATCGGCCTGCGCGCGATGGCCCAGCGTGATCCGCTGATCGAGTACCAGCGCGAGGGCTTCGACATGTTCAAGGCGATGCTCGAGTCGTTGAAGGAAGAGGCGGTCGGCTTCCTGTTCAACCTGCAGGTCGAGCAGGCGGAACCGGCGCAGCAGGCGGCCGAGCCTGCCGCGGCGCTGCCCACCGCCGGTGCCGCGGCTGCCGAGGTCGCGGGCAGGCACGCGCAGCCCGGCCCGCCGCAGCCCCAGCAGCAGCAGGACGCGGTGCCGTCCGCGCTGCGCGGCAAGGGGCTCGGCAACAACAACGGCGGCGGTCAGCAGGGCCTGACCTTCTCCGGCCCCGGCGAGCAGGGCGGGGTCGAGTCGCGAGGCGACGGCGCGGAGAAGCCGGCGAAGGCCGGCGCGGGTTCGGCCGGCAGCGGCACCCGTCGCGAGCGCCGTGCGGCAGCGCGGGAGCAGGCGAAGAAGACCAAGCGCGGTCGCTGAGACTCCCCCGGCACCTGGGCCCCGTGGTGAACGGGGCCCAGGTGCGGTGTCACGTCCGCCGCAGCGGCGCCCGGACGAGGTCGAACAGGACGCAGCGCCAGCGACGCCCCGGTTCGAGCAGTTCGAAGCGGCCCACCACGCCGTAGCTGCGGCGGCCCGTGTGCGCCGTGCCGCACGCTTCGTAGGCGTCCGGCGCGACGCGGCATGACCGGACGCTTTTCAGCGTGAAGCGAACACCGTGGAGTGGCCGGGAGCGCCCGAGATGCCGGTACAGCCTGGGGTGGACCAAGCCCTGCAGCTGGCTCAACGGTCGGACTCCCGTCCGTGCGTCCAAAATGGCCGTGAACACCGTCCGGATCTGCGAGGCGGGCAGCGGTTCGGTGGCGGTCGCCGGGCGCGCGCGCGGGATCCGCGTCGCCGGCAGGTCGAATGTCAACTGCCCGGCCGGGCCGGCGAAGCGGTACCCGTTGCGGCACGGTTCGTACGGCCTCAGCGGTTTCAATGCGGCAGCCTGCATCCCGAAGTCCCCCAAAATGTGGTCGGATCGTGCGTCCTGAAGGAGGGGACGAGATGGACGATTCGGGCGAACTGCCCCCGAATCGGTGACGTCGATCGTCGGTGTCAGTGGGTCGTTTCCCGCCTGACCAGCTCGAAGCACAGCACCGCGGCCGCGGCCGACACGTTCAGCGACTCGACCCCGCCGGGCATCGGGATCGACAGCCAGCCGTCGAGGAACCGCGCCACGTCCGGCGATACCCCGGCGGTCTCCCCGCCCAGCACAAACGCGGCCCGCTTCGGCAGCTTCGCGTCGAACAACGACGAGCCGTCGGACACGCCGAGGCCGTACAGCCGGTGGCCGGCCTCGGCCAGCATCTCCGCCGCCTCGCCCGCCGTCGCGCAGCGCAGCATCGGCGCGCGAAACGCCACGCCCGCGGAAGCTTTCACCACCAGCGGATCCAGGGCCGCCACGCCACGCCGGGGCACGACAACGCCGGCTACCCCGGCCGCGGTCGCGGTACGCAGGATCATCCCGACGTTCGCCGGGGTGGTGATGCCGTCGAGCACCAGCACCCGTTCCGGCACGCGGTCCGCGGACAGCGCGGCGCGCAGCGGGCGCATCCGTGGCGCCACGACGTCGGCCAGCACACCCTGGTCCTGCTTTCCGTTGCCCGCCAGCACCTTCACCCGGTGCGCGCTCGCGCGCTGCACCTGGACTCCCGCCGCGCGGGCCGCGCGCTGGATCTCCGCCGCACCGTCGCCGCGGGCGTTGTCGGCCAGGATCACCTTGTCGACGTGCAGATCCGGGTCGCCCAGCGCCTCCAGTACAGGCTTGCGGCCGTAGACGGTCAGGAAGCGATCTTTGGGGGAAATTGTGTTGGTTTCGTGCACAGCACCAGTACAGCAGGGTGTGCCAGGATCGCGTCATGCCCGACCGCCTTTCCGCGCTGGACGCGTCCTTCCTGTATCTGGAGGACGCCGCGACGCCGATGCACGTCGGCGCGGTCGCCGTATTCGAGCGCCCTCGCGACGGCTTCGACTACGACCAGGTGCTCGCCCTCATCGGGCAGCGCCTCGGGTACCTGCCGAGGTATCGCCAGAGGGTGCTGAACGTGCCGGGGCACCTGGCCCGCCCGGTGTGGGTCGACGACGTCGACTTCGACCTCAACTACCACGTCCGGCGCTCCGCGCTGCCCTCGCCGGGTAGTGAGGAGCAGCTGTTCGACCTGGTCGCGCGCCTGATGGCGCGCCCGATGGACCACGAGCGGCCGTTGTGGGAGGCCTACTTCGTGGAGGGCCTGGAAGGCGGCCGGGTCGCGCTGGTGACCAAGACGCACCAGGCCGTGGTGGACGGGGTGGGGACGGTCGAGCTGGGGCAGCTCATCCTCGACGCGTCGCCCCAGACCTACGAGTCCCACGAGGACACCTGGACGCCGCGCCGCCCGCCGTCGTCCATGCAACTGGTGCTCGACGCGGTCAGCGAGACCGTGCAACGGCCGGGCGAGCTGGCTGAGAACGTGCGCGCTGTGATCGGCGACGCCACCGCGACAGTGGAGAAGATCACCGACACGTTCGGGGGAGTGGCGTCCACGGTGCGCACGCTCATCCGTCCCGCGCCGGCCGGGCCGCTGAACGCGCACGTCTCGGGTGGGCGCGTGTTCGCGGTTGTGCGGACGCGGCTGGAGGATTTCCGCAAGATCCGGTCCGAGCACGGCGGCACCGTGAACGACATCGTGCTCGCCGCGATCACCGGCGGGCTGCGGGAATGGCTGCTCTCGCGCGACGCCGTGTCCCCGACCGCGACGATCCGGGCGCTGGTGCCGATGGCCGTGCTGGAGCCCGACACGGTCGTGTTCTCGCCGGCGGGGCTGGTGAACAACCAGGTCGAGGCCCACCTGGTGGACCTGCCGGTCGGCGAGCCGAACCCGGTGCTGCGGCTGCAGCACGTCAGCCACGCCATGCGCGCCTACACCGATTCGCGTCGATCGGTGGCGGCTCGTGCCATGCTGAAGGTGGGCGGGTTCGCGCCGGCGACGATGCACTCGCTGGCGGCGCGGGCCGCCGGGTCGTTCTCCGGGCGCATCTTCAACCTGGTGATCACCAACTCGCCGGGGCCGCAGCAGCCGCTGTACGCGGGGCAGGCGAGGATGACGGAGATGTTCCCGGTGATCCCGCTGGCCCGGAACCAGGCGCTGGCCATCGGCGTGACGTCGTACTACGGCAGTGTGTATTTCGGGTTGAACGGGGACCGCAAGGCGATGTGGGATGTGGGGAACCTCGCCGCGATGGTCGAGGACGCGCTGGACGAGTTGAAGGGTGCGCACTGGTGAGGGTTTATCTGCCCGCGACGATCGGGATGCTGCGCAAGCTCGTTGCCGAAGGCAAGCTGCAGCCGCTCGGCGGCACCGGTTTCGCGCTCACCCCCGCACTGCGTGAGTCCTACATGAGCGGCTCCACCGAGGAACTGGAGTACGCGGCGCTGCTGGATGCCGCGCGGGCCTCGCTGCGGCTGCTGGCCGACGACGAGAAGGAGCGGCCGCGGCGGGTCGTCATCTCCGCCGATGTCGAGCACGCGACGATCCGGTCCGATCTGGACGCCGCCGTGGTGCGCCTGACCGGGCCGATCGTGATGGACGAAGTCGCGGCGGTGCACGTGGATGCCGAGGAGGCGGAGGACGCCGTGCGGGCCGCGTCCGCGATCATCGACGCCGCCGACCTTGGCGACCTGGACGCGGAGTTCACCCTCGGCGAGGCCGAGGACCACGATCTGGCCTGGTACGCGCCGCAAGAGCTGCCGTTCCTGCTGGAGCTGCTCTAACGTGGCTGCATGGATGCCGTCACAAACGTGCCCCAGCCCCGTAATGAGCCGGTCCACACCTACGCGCCCGGCGCCCCCGAACGTGAGTCGCTACAGCGGCGGATCGCCGAGTTAGCGGCCGAGAAACACGAGTTGCCCCAGACGATCGGCGGGCATCGCCGGCTGGCGGGTGGCGACGCGTTCGACGTCGTCGCGCCGCACGATCACGGGCATGTGCTGGGAGTCTCGGCGCAGGCTACGCGCGAGGACGTCGCCGACGCCGTCGCCGCCGCGAAGACCGCCGCGCCTGGCTGGCGCAAGCTGCCGTTCGACGAGCGCGCCGCGATTTTCCTGCGCGTGGCCGAGCTCATAGCGGGCCCCTACCGGGACACGCTCAACGCGTCGACCATGCTTGGCCAGTCGAAATCGGTGCAGCAGGCCGAGATCGACGCGGCCTGCGAGCTGATCGACTTCCTGCGGTTCAACGTGCACTACGCGCGGCGAATCCTTGCCGAGCAGCCGAATTCGGCGGCCGGCACGTGGAACCGGATGGAGTACCGGCCGCTGGACGGGTTCGTCGTCGCGATCACCCCGTTCAACTTCACCGCGATCGCCGGGAACCTGCCGAGCGCGCCGGCGATGATGGGCAACACCGTCGTGTGGAAGCCGACCCCGACGCAGCAGCTCGCCGCGCATTACACGATGCAGGCGTTCGAAGAGGCGGGCCTGCCGCCGGGCGTGATCAACCTGGTGACCGGCGACGGGCAGGCGGTCAGCGAGGTCGCGCTGGCCGACCCCGGGTTCGCCGGGCTGCACTTCACCGGTTCGACGGCGACGTTCAAGCTGCTGTGGCGGCGGATCGCGGAGAACCTCGACGCATACCGGAGCTACCCGCGGATCGTCGGGGAGACCGGCGGCAAGGACTTCGTCGTCGCGCACCCTTCGGCGCGCCGGGACAAGCTGCTGACCGCGCTCGTACGAGGCGCTTTCGAGTATCAGGGCCAGAAATGCTCGGCGGCTTCGCGCGCCTACCTTCCGCGCTCGATCTGGGACAGCGGTTTCCGGGACGAACTCGCCGACTTGACCAGGACCGTGAAATTCGGCGACATCACGGACTTCTCGTTGTTCGGTGGTGCGGTGATCGACGCCAGAGCGTACGCGAAGCACGCACGCTTACTGTCCGGTGTGGACGGTGATCCGGCGCTGAACGTGCTCGTGGGCGGGCACTGTGACGACGGGATCGGTTACTTCGTGGAGCCGACGGTGTTGTTGTGTGAGGACCCTGGCCACGAGATCTTCGCGACGGAGTATTTCGGCCCGATCCTCGCGGTGCATGTCTACGACGACGCGGACTACGAGCGGGTCCTCGGCGTGGTCGATGGAACTTCGCCTTATGCGCTGACCGGTGCGGTGTTCGCGGACGACCGGGCCGCGGTGCAGCAGGCGCACCGGGCACTGCGCTTCGCGGCGGGGAACTTCTACGTCAACGACAAGCCGACCGGGTCGATCGTGAGCCAGCAACCCTTCGGCGGCAGCCGCGGCTCGGGCACGAACGACAAGGCGGGCTCGATGTTCAACCTGATGCGCTGGGCCAGCCCCCGCTCGATCAAGGAAACCTTCGACGCCCCAACAGAAATCGGCTACCCCCACATGGGCTGAATGGGGCCGGGGTCGGTGCGCCGGGGGTCAGTGCGCCGCAGATCGCTGTTGAGCCACGGCTTCACACTTCCATGCCGGCGCGTGACGCCAGCAGCCTTCGCAGAGATCGCAATCTGCGTGTTTCCCCGACCTCGTCGAGCATGCAGTCCGGGTCCTCCGGCGGACCCAGATGGCCGCATCCCGGTGGACATTCCTCGGCGGCCTCGGCGAATTCGGGAAATGCCGACACGATGTCGTCGGCCGTGATGTGCGCCAGCCCGAACGAGCGCACACCCGGGGTGTCGATCACCCAGCCGCCCTCGGGCAGCGGCAGCGCCACCGCGGCCACGGACGTGTGCCGGCCCTTGCCCACCGCGCTGACCTCGCCGGTCGCGAGTTGAGCGTCCGGCACCAGCCGGTTGACCAGTGTCGACTTGCCGACACCGGAATGCCCGACGAGCGCCGACAGGCGCATGCGCACGGTGTCGGCCAGCGGCAGCGAATCCTCGTCGTGCCTGGTCACCAGGGTCGGCACGTCGAGGTCGGCGTACCGCTCCAACAACTGGTCCGGGCTCGCCAAGTCCGCTTTCGTCAGGCAGAGCACCGGCCGCAGCCCGCCCGCGTAGCAGGCGACGAGGCACCGGTCGATGAAACCCGTGCGTGGCGGTGGATCGGCGAGCGCACTGACGATCAGCAGCTGCTGGGCGTTGGCGACCACCACTCGCTCGTACGGGTCGGTGTCGTCTGCGGTGCGGCGCAGCAGGCTGGTGCGGTCTTCGACCCGCACGATCCGCGCCAGCGTGTCCGCCTTGCCACTGACGTCCCCCACCAGGCCGACCTGGTCGCCGACGACGACCGGCGTTCGGCCCAGCTCCCGGGCCCGCATCGCCACCACGACCTGCTCGGGATCGCCGTCCACCGCACAGGTCCAGCGCCCCCGGTCGACCACGGTGACCATCGCGACGACGGCGTCGGCGTGGTCGGGCCGGCGCTTGCTCCGGGGCCGTGAGCCGCGCCCGGGCCGCACCCGGACGTCGCTCTCGTCGAGCCTGCGCCAGTCCCTGCCCGCCAAAAGTCCTCCTCGTGTGTGCTGAGCCCGTCCGACACGATGATCCCCGATCTGTGTCACGATGGATGCCCGAGGCATACAGTGCCGCTTGTTACCGGTCGGATTGGTAAGGAGTTGGGCGAGATGTGCGGCCGCTATGCCGCGACGAAGAACCCCGCGGCCCTGGTGCAGGAGTTCGAGGCGCTGGACGAGACGGGTGGCCAGGCGCGCGATGCCGACTACAACGTGGCCCCGACCAAGAACGTCGTGACCGTGGTGCAGCGCCATCCGCGCGACGCTGAGGGCACGGTGCTCGAAGACGAGCCTGCCGTGCGCAGTCTCCGCCTGATGCGGTGGGGACTTGTGCCGTTCTGGGCGAAGGACCCCTCGGTCGGCAACCGGATGATCAACACCCGCGCGGAGACGGCCACCGAGAAGCCCGCGTTCAAGCGCGCCCTGGCCAAGCGCCGCTGCCTGGTGCCCGCCGACGGCTGGTACGAGTGGCGACGCGACGGCAAGAAGAAGGAACCGTTCTTCATGACCGGTCCGGATCTCGCGTTCGCCGGGATCTGGGAGAGCTGGCGCGCCAAGACGGACGGCAAGAAGGACTCAGAGGACCCTACCGCCGATCCTCTGATTACGTTCTCGATCATCACGACCGACGCGATCGGCCAGCTGACCGATGTGCACGACCGGATGCCGCTGCTGATGACCAGGGACACCTGGGCGAACTGGCTCGACCCGGACCGGTCCGACGTCGCCGACCTGCTCACGCCGCCGCGCGACCTGGTGGACACCCTCGAGCTGCGGCCGATCTCGGACAAGGTCAACAACGTCCGCAACAACGGTCCCGAACTGCTCGAACGGGTGGAGGCCGAGCAGGCCGATCTCGACGCGGCACTGTTCGACCTACCGAAATGACCAGGATCGAGATCCCCACTCCGCACGGCCCGGCATGTGCCGAGCTGCACTGCGCGGAGGAGGACGCGGCCGTGCTGATGCTCGGGCACGGCGCCGGCGGCGGGATCGAAGCGAAGGACCTGGTCGCGGTCACGCGGGCGGCGCAGGCCGCGGGCGTGAACGTCGCGCTCGTCGAGCAGCCGTACCGCGTCGCGGGCCGCCGCGCGCCGGCACCGGCCAAACAGCTCGACACGGCCTGGCTCGCGGTCGCCGAGGAGATGGCCGACCGGTTCGACGGTCTGCCGCTGGTGTTCGGTGGCCGGTCCTCAGGCGCGCGCGTGGCATGCCGCACGGCCGAGGCGGGGCAGGCGGTCGCCGTGCTGTGCCTGGCGTTCCCCGAGCATCCTCCGGGCAGGCCGGAGAAGTCGCGCCAGGGCGAGCTGGATGCCGTCGAGGTGCCCGCGCTCGTCGTCCAGGGTGAGACCGACCCGTTCGGCCGCCCGAAGGCGGGGTCGCACCGCGAGGTGGTCGTCATCCCGGGCACGCACGCGCTGGACAAGGACCTCGACGGGCTCTCGCGCGCCGTCACCGAATGGCTCAGCCGCGTGCTACGCCCCTTGTCCTAGGCGGCGATGGCGGCAACGGTCGCCGCCGTCAGCTCGATCAGTGCCGACGGGGCCAGCTCCACCTCGAGTCCGCGCCGCCCGCCGGAGCAGAACACCGTTTCGAAGTCCCGCACCGATGCGTCGATCACCATCGGCAGCCGGCTCCGCTGGCCCAGCGGCGAGATCCCGCCGAGCACGTACCCGGTGGCGCGCTGCGCCGCCGTCGCGTCGGCCATCCGGGCCCGCTTCCCGCCCGCGGCGGCGGCCAGCGCCTTGAGGTCCAGCTGACCGGTGACCGGGACGACGCCGACGGTGAGCTTGCCGTCCACGTCCGCGACGAGTGTCTTGAACACGCGTGCCGCGGCCACGCCGAGCGCCTCGGCGGCCTCCGTGCCGTAGGACTCGTGTTTGGGGTCGTGCTCGTAGGTGTGCAGCGTGTGCGCGATCTTGCGCTTCCCGAGCAGCGCCGTCGCCGGGGTTCCCTTTCCAGCCACCCGCGGATCCTACGGCGGGGAATGCCTACGCCCCGCAGGCCGTTACTCCACACGTGATGACCAAACTTGCTCATCCGACGGACCAGGTGACCGTGTTCACGCGTCCTGGTCAGCCCGGCCAGGCCGAACCCACCCGCGTAAGCTCGAAGTCGTCATATGCGCACCCGACTACGCGCGCGACCCGTTTCGCAGCGGATGGGGAAGGGAAAGGTTTGCCGAGCACGCAGGACGACGCGAGGCCGGAACCCGGCTCCGAGCAGGAGGACGCGGTCGAACGCGCCGAGCGTTTCGAGCGGGACGCGATGCCGCTTCTGGACCAGTTGTACTCGGCCGCGCTGCGGATGACCCGCAACCCGGCGGACGCCGAGGACCTGGTGCAGGAGACCTATCTCAAGGCCTACGGTGCCTTCGCCTCGTTCAAGGCGGGCACCAACCTCAAGGCGTGGATGTACCGCATCCTGACCAACACCTACATCAACGGCTACCGGAAGCGTCAGCGGCAGCCCGTGCAGCAGCCCACCGAGGAGATCTCCGACTGGCAGATCGCCCAGGCGGAGAGCCACACGTCCAGCGGGCTGCGCTCGGCAGAGGTCGAGGCGATGGACCGGCTGCCGGACTCCGACGTCAAGGCCGCGCTGCAGCAGCTGCCCGAGGAGTTCCGCCTGGCGGTCTACCTTGCCGATGTCGAGGGCTTCGCGTACAAGGAAATCGCCGAGATCATGGACTCTCCGATCGGCACGGTCATGTCCAGGTTGCACCGGGGCCGCGCTCAGCTCCGTAACCTGCTCGCCGACGTTGCGCGCGAGCGCGGTTTCATCCGTGGCGCTCAGCAGGAGGTAGCGCGATGAGCAGCACCGAATCCGACAAGGACAAGGTCCACTGCAACGAGGCGCTGGCCGAGATCTTCCTGCTGCTGGACCGCGAATGCAGCCCCGAGCGGGACGCCGAGCTGCGGCGGCACATCGAGGAGTGCCCGCCCTGCCTGGAGGAGTACGGCATCGACGACCAGCTCAAGCAGCTGCTGGCCCGCAAGTGCGGCGGTGACCACGCGCCGGACCAGCTCAAGGAGAAGCTGCGGGCGTCGATCCACAAGACCGTCGAGAAGCGCGGCGGCATCACCATCGAGCGCACCGAAGTCCGGCTCGAAAAGGACTGAACGTGACAGGGCCCCGGCGGGAAAGCCGGGGCCCTGTCACGCTGCCCAGATCAGGCGTTGGGCTTCCTGCCGTGGTTGGCGCCGTTCTTCTTGCGGTCACGGCGCTTACGGGCACGCTTGGACATCTCAACTCCTCAGTTTAATGCTCCTGCCAGTGTGTCATGCTGTGTTTCGCGCCCAGACCGGGGTGCGACGGGGCTTGACGGAGTAGCGCGTGACCACACTTTCCGACCTGCTGGCCGAGAACACGGGCCTGCCGGGTGAGGCGGCCGATCACCTGCAGGCCGTGGTGGCCGAGTGGCATCTGCTCGCGGACCTGTCGTTCGCGGACTTCCTGATGTGGGTTCCGGTTTCGCCGGAGCTGAACGCGCAGGACGGTGACTTCGTGTGCGTCGCGCAGGCCCGGCCGACGACGGCGCCCACCGCCCATCCCGAGGACGTCGTGGGCACCCGGTTCACTGTCGGCGAGCACCCGCAGCTGGCGCGCGCGATGCGTGAGGTGAAGATCTGCCGCGAGGAGGACCCGCACTGGTACCGCGACCTGCCGATGCGCCGTGAAGCCGTACCGGTCGCGTTCGCCGGCGAGGTGATCGCCGTGCTGAGCCGCGAGACGAACCTGGCCGCGCCACGCGTGCCCAGCCCACTGGAGGTGGCTTACCTCGGCAGCGCCGGTGACCTGTGCCAGATGATCGTCGACGGCACGTTCCCGAGCCCGGACTCGCAGAGTGACGTGCACACCAGTCCCCGTGTCGGGGACGGGCTGATCCGTCTCGACGGGAGCGGCAACGTCGTGTTCGCCAGCCCCAACGGGCTGTCCGCGTACCACCGGATGGGGCA
>DATFHB010000040.1:0-134952 GCA_035248845.1 Amycolatopsis sp.
GGCCGGCGGCACCCGCGACGCAGGCCGGCCGGCCCGCGCTGACCTACACCGTCACGAATGTCCTCGACGGCGAGCAGATCTACCTCCGTGATTCCACCGGCGTGCCGAAAACGGTGCGGGCCGCGGGAATCGACGCACCGACCGCCGGTCACTGCTACAGCCCGGAAACCGCGCAATGGGCAACCGGGTACCTGAACGGTCAACAAGTAACCATCCGTGAATTCAGCCAGTCAACGGTAGCCACCACCGCACTCACGCTTTCGGACGGCACCGACTACGCGGCGGCAGCGCTGGAAAGCGGCCACGCGAAGTACCTCGCGAATTTCGCGGACACCACGTACGCGGCGGCACTGCAGTCGGCCGAGACGTCGGCACGCGCCGCCGGCACGGGCCTGTGGGGCCCGCCCTGCGGCGGCACCATCGACGCCCCCGCCCCCGTCCCCCAGCCCGGCACGAGCACACCTCCACCCGCGCCGGCCGCGCCCGCGCCGACGACCGTGGACCCCACTTCACCTCCGCCACCCGCGACGACGTCCCCGCAGCAGGACGCCGATGTCGTGACGTACCGCAACTGCGTGGAGGTCCGCGCCGCGGGCAAGGCCCCGCTGCTGCGCGGTCAACCGGGTTACAGCGGGAGACTGGACCGCGACGGCGACGGCGTCGCCTGCGAACCGAAGCGTTAGGGAACCGGTTCTCCCGTAATCTCGAGGTATGGCCATCGAGGTGCTACTCGTCGACGATCACGAGGTTGTCCGCCGGGGGCTCCGTGACCTGCTCAGCGACGAACCGGACATCGAGGTGGTCGCCGAGGCCGGCAGCGCCGAGGAGGGCCTGGCCGTGGCGATGCTGCTCGAGCCCGACGTCGCCGTGGTTGACGTGCGCCTCGGCGACGGGGACGGCGTCACGCTGTGCCGCGAGCTGCGGTCGAAGCCGAACCCCCCGCACTGCCTCGTGCTGACCGCGTTCGACGACGAGGAGGCGATGGTCGGCGCGATCATGGCCGGCGCCTCGGGTTACCTGCTCAAGCAGGTGCGCGGCCAGGACGTCGTCAACGCCGTGCGCGAGGTCGCGGCCGGGCGGTCGCTGCTCGACCCGCTGACCACCGCGCGGGTGCTGGACAAGCTGCGCCATCCCGCCGAGGCGGACGAACTCTCCCAGCTCACCGAGCGCGAGCGCAGCGTGCTCGAGCTGATCGGCGACGGGCTGTCCAACCGGGAGATCGCGGAACGGCTGTTCCTGGCCGAGAAGACCGTGAAGAACTACGTCACGTCGGTACTGGCCAAGCTCGGAATGCAGCGCCGGACGCAGGCCGCCGCGTGGATCGCGCGGCACAGCAAGTAGTCGGTGTCCTGCGGGGCACCCGCACCCGATCGGCCTGAAGCGAGCGGGGCTCCGCCGATTTTCGCTCGCTGGGGCCTCAGGCGCGCTTGGGTGTCTGGTCCAGCGGCAGGTCGAACGCGACGAGTGTGCCGAGACTGGGTGAGGAGTTGAGGTAGAACTTCCCGCCGGCGCTCTCGGCCCGTTCGGCGAGGTGCCGCAAGCCGCGGGTGGCGACGCCCTGAGGCACCCCCGCACCGTTGTCGCGCACGCGAAGGCGGACCTGGCGGGCGTCCCGGTGCAGAGTTACCCGGGTCTCGCTCGCCCCCGAGTGCCTGACCACATTGGACAGTGCCTCGCGCAGTGCGGCCCGGATGTGGTCGGCGCGTTCGGCGGGGACGTCGGTGAGGTCGCCGGAGAGCTCCAGCGTGGGCGGGAAGCCGAGCAGTTCCTCGGCGATCCGGACCTCGTCGCGGGCGGACTGCGCCAGGTCGGTCGCCGGGTCGGGCTGCCGCTCGGGCGCCGGGGACCGCAGGCTCCGCACCGTCGCGCGGATCTCCTCGATCGTCTGGTCCAGCTGGTCGACGGCCTCGCCGAGCTTGACCGCGTCGGTGGTCGCGAACCGCTTGCGCATCCGCCGCCTTACCCGGTCGAGCTGCATCCCGGCCGCGTACAGCCGCTGGACGATCACGTCGTGCAGCTCGCGGGCGATCCGCTCGCGCTCCTGGTAGAGCGTCACCTCGTGCCGCGCGTTGGCGCCCTCTGCCAGCGCCAGCACCACCCCGACCTGCGCGGCGAACGCCGTCAGCACGTCGACAGTGGCGGAGGAGAACGCGGGCGAGCCCCGCAGCCGGTACACCGCGAGCGCACCCAGCACCCGGCCGCCCGCGCCGAACGGCGTGGCCGCGTAGGGGCCGTAGTGGCGCAGCTCGTCCGGCACGTAGGGGGCGGTGCGGGGGTCGGTGGTGAAGTCGGCGGTCACCACGGCCTCGCCGCCGCGCGCGACACGGCCCGCCGCGGACTCGGGCGGCAGCAGCAGCCCGCGCACGTCGGTGCTCGCCCCGTCGGCAGCCTCGACGGACACGCTGCCGTCGTCGGCGCGGACCATGATCAGGCCGAGGTCCGCCTGCGCCATCTCGACGGCCTTGCGCACGACCGACGCGAGCACGGCGTCGGGTTCGTCGCCGGACAGCGCGGCGGTGGTGATCTCGGTGGCCGCGGACAGCGCGTGCGCGGCGAGAGTGGGTTCCATGAGCGGTATCAAGGGTAGACGCCCTCTGGTACGAGTACTCGGCCCTCACGGACTTCCAGCACGACGTCCGCGCCGGCCGCTTCCTCAGGGTGATGCGTCACGTGCACGACGGTGCGCCCGGTTTCGCGCAGCGTGTCCCGGATTTTGCGCGCCGTCGCCTCGTCGAGGTGCGCGGTCGGCTCGTCGAGCAACAGCAGGTCCGCGTCGGACAGCAGCGCGCGGGCGAGCGCGAGGCGCTGGGCCTGGCCGCCGGACAGGCCGGTGCCCGCGCTGCCGAGCATCGTGTCGAGACTCAGGTCCAGGCAGGCCAACCGCAGGGCCTCGGCCATCCGTTCGTCGGTCGCGTGCGGATCGGCGAGGCGCAGGTTCTCGGCGACCGTCGTCGACACGAGCTGCGGATCCTGCGGCGCCCACGCCACTTCGGCCGGCACGCGCACGCTCCCGCGCGCCGGGTCGAGGAAGCCCAGCAGCGCCGCGAGCAGCGTCGACTTGCCCGCTCCCGACGGTCCGGTGACCGCGACGTACGTGCCGCGCGGGATCTCCAGGTTCACGCCGCGCAGCACGGGTTCACCGCCGGGCCAGCCGAGGTCGGCGTCCTTGAGCGCGACCTCGCCACGCTCGACGGGGGGTGGTCGCAGCTCGGGGATCTCGAGGCGGGAACGCGCGGCGCGCAGCGTGTCCCAATGCTGCGCGACGGGTGGCAGCAGCGCGAGCACCTCCGCGAGCGCGAGCGGCACGAGGGCGAGCACCGGCACCAGTGTGGGCTCGACGCGTCCGGCCGCCAGCCACACGCCGGCGACCGCCGCAACCCCCGTGACCAGCGTGATCAGGCCTTCTGCCGCGCCCGCGCCGAACGCCTGCCTGCGGGTCTGCGCAGCGAGGTCGGCGTCGGTGCGTGCGAGGTTCGAGCGCCCGCGGCGGTAGGAGTCGAACGCGAGCAGTTCGGCCGCTCGCTCGAACAGTTCGAGCACCTTCCCCTGGACCGCACGGCGTCCGTCCGCGAGCGTGCTGGTGGCGTGCCGCTCGAAGCGCAATGCCAGCAGCGGTGCGGCGATCGCGCCGGTCAGCACCGCGGCCGCGAGCACGAGCCCGGCGGCGGGCAGCACCGCGGTCTGCACAGCCACCGCGCACACCAGCACGATTCCCGAGACCAGCGGCGGCGTGACGACTCGCGGCAGCAGGTCGCGGACGGTGTCCGCGTCGGCGACCAGCCGCCGCTGCCCTTCGCCGTGGAGCATGCTCCGCGCCGGTCCCAGCCGCACGAGGGCCCGCCAGGTGTCCACCCGGAGGGCGCCGGCGGTGCGGAACGCGGCGTCGTGTGTGACGAGTCGCTCGGCGTAGCGCATCCCGGCACGGCCGAGCCCGAACGCGCGCACGCCGACGACCGCGACGGTCAGGGTCAGGATCGGCGGCTGCTGCGCGGCCTTCGCGATCAGCCAGCCCGAGGTGGTGGTCAACGCGAGCCCCGCGACGAGCGCGAGCGCCCCCAGCGCCGCCCCCGCCACGAACCGCCGATCGATCCTCAGCTTGGGAGTCGCCGAACTGCGGTGAGGGAGCCCCTCATGGTCGTGTGCGCCAGGAGGGGGTCCCTCCCGGCGCGAGCCCGCGGGGTCAGCGAGGGGCCGCTCGTGCGCGGCGATGATCACGGCGGCGCCGCGGGCGCGCGCGTCCTCGATGGCGGAGTCGACCAGCGCGGCGTTGGCGGCGTCGAGATGCGCGGTCGGCTCGTCGAGCAGGAGGAGCCACGCGCCTTCACGCAACCGCATCAGGGCTCGGGCGAGCGCGACGCGCTGCCGCTGGCCGAGCGACAGCTTGTGCACCGGCCGGTCCGCGAGACCTGCGAGGTCCAGCGAGGCGAGGATCTCCTCGGCCTCCTCGCCGGCCAGTTCGTCGCGGACGGTGCCGCCGGAGAACGCCGGCGACTGTGGCACCCAGGCAATACTCCGCCTAAATGTCGACATATCGATATCAGAGATTCCGTCGACCGTGATGGTGCCCGACGCGGGCCGGACGAAGCCGAGCAACGCCGCGAGGGTGGTCGACTTGCCCGCCCCGCTCGGCGACCGCAGCCACACCACCTCTCCCGGTCGCACCGAGAACGACTCGCCGTCCGGCGCGAACCCGCCGCGCCGCGCGACCCGCAGGTTCTCGACCCGCACCGCACCGCGGCCCGGCACCTGCACACCGTCGTGCTCGACGGGCTCGGCCAGCAGATCCGCCACCCGCCGGACCGCCTCGACCCCGTCCTCGCTCGCGTGGAACGCGGCGCCGACCGAGCGCAGCGGCTGGTAACACTCGGGCGCCAGGATCAGCACACCGAGGCCGATGACCAACGGCAGGTCGCCGGCCACGAGCCGTACCCCGATCACGACCGCGACCAGCGCGACCGACAGTGTCGCGGCCAGTTCCAACACGAATGCCGAGGAGAACGCGACCCGCAGCGTCTTCATCGTCGCGCGCCGGTGGCGCTCCGACACCAGCCGCACGGTCTCGGCCTGCGCCTCCGCGCGGCGGAAGGCGGCCAGCACCGGCAAGGCCCGCACGAGTTCGAGCAGGTGACCGGACATCCGGTGCATGGCGTCGGTCGCGGCGGCCGTGCGGGTCGCTGTGTAGCGGCCGACGAGGATCGCGAACAGCGGCAGCAGCGGGACGGTCAGCGCGATGATGACCGCCGAGGGCCAGTCGGCGGTCAGCACCGCGGCGCCCGCGCCGAGTGGCACGACGGCGGCGGTCACGAGCGCGGGCAGGTAGTCGGTGAAGTACGCGTCGAGCGCGTCGAGGCCGCGGGTGGTCAGCGCGGTCAACTCGGCGGGGCCGCGCGCGGCGATCCACTCCGGACCCAGCCGCATCGCGTGGTCGACGGCCTTCGCGCGCAGCTCCTCCTTCGCCCCGGCAGCGGCGCGGGCGGCGACCACGCGCATGGCCCAGGCGATGAATGCCCTGGCAACGACCACACCCAGCAGGGGCGCGAACGCTCCGGGGCCACGGCCGTCAATGATCGCCGAACAGGCCGACGCGAGCAGAAAAGCCTGCGCCACCAACGCCGCCGCGTTGACCAGCGACAGCAGACCGGCAAGGACGAGCGCCCGGCGCGCGGCCTCGGACAGGGCAGGCAGCGCGCCGAGCGGCCCCATTCCCAGGCGCCCATGCGTGTCCGTTGTGGACATTTTTGCGGGAAGGGTGGAGCGTCCGGGAAGGTTCATGGGGTGTGCACCGGCGGGATATGGCTGGCACTGATGCGCTTGCGGAAGACCCAGTAGGTCCAGCCCTGGTAGATCAGCACGGCCGGGGCACCGAACCCGCCGACCCAGCTGATCACCTCGAGGGTGTAGCGGCTGGACGCCGCATTCGTGACGGTCAGCGAGTTCGCTGCGTCCACAGTAGACGGCAGCACGTCGGGGTACAGCGCGCCGAACAGTGTGACGACCGCGGCCGCGATCGTGACGCCGAGCGCGGCGAACGCCTGCCCGTCACGGTCGCCCGCGAGCCGCTGCCACGCGACTGCGGCTGCCACCCCGGCGACGACGAGCGGCGCCACTGTCCACAGTGCACCTTCGCGCGCCTGCACGAGCACCAGCAGCGAGATCAGCGGCGCGAGCGCGAACGGGAGGATCCGAACGGCCAGCAGCCGCGCCCGGTCCCGGAGTTCGCCGGCGGTCTTGAGGGCCAGGAACGCGGCACCGTGCACGAGCGAGAACCCGACCACGGCGAGCGCGCCGAGCAGCGTGTCCCAGCGGACCGCCTCGAACGCCGAGCCGATGCGGTTGCCGTGCTGGTCGAGGGGCAGGCCGAGCACCGTGGTGGTCAGCAGCAGACCGACGCCCAGCGGCGGGATCCACGAGCCGATCATGATGACGCGGTCCCAGGTGCGGCGCCAGCGTTCCGAATCGACCTTGCCGCGATACTCGAAGGCGACGCCGCGCCCGATCAGGGCAAGCAGGACGAGCAGGAGCGGTAGGTACGCCCCGGAAAACAGCGACGCGTACCAGTCGGGGAAGGCCGCGAACATCACCCCGGCCGCGACGATCAGCCACACCTCGTTGCCGTCCCACACCGGCCCGATCGTGTTGATCATGACGCGGCGCTCGGTGTTGTCGCGGCCCAGGATCGGCAGCAGCATGCCGACGCCGAAGTCGAAGCCTTCGAGGAAGAGGTAGCCCAGCCAGAAGACCACAATAATGCAGAACCAGGCGGTTTCCAGGCTCATCGCTCGCGCTCCCCACAGTTGTCCACCGGGTTGTGCACACCTTCCGGAGTCATCCACAGGTCAGTACGCGAAGGCGAGCGCATCGTTGCCCTCCTTCGGTTCCTGCGGTGGCGGGAGCACGCCCTCGATGCCGCCGCGGACGTACTTGCGCATCAGGAATATCTCCACCACACCGAGCACGGCGTATACGGTGGACAGTGCGATCAGCGACGTCCACACCTCGCCCGCCGTCAGGTTCGACACGGCCTGCGCGGTGAACATCCAGACTCCGTCCACCCCCGACGGGTTCGGCGCCACGACGAACGGCTGGCGGCCCATCTCGGTGAACACCCAGCCGGCGCTGTTGCCGAGGTACGGAGTCGCGATACCGAGCAGCGCGATGCGCGGGAACCACTTCGAGTCCGGAATCCGCCCGCGCCGCGTCAGCCACAGACCCAGCACGCCGATCCCGGCCGACACCGCGCCGAAACCGATCATCGCCCGGAAGCCCCAGTACGTCACCGGCAGGCTCGGCACGTAGTCGATCGGTTTGCCGGCCAGCTCGCCCAGCGCCGGATCGTTCGGGTAGTTGGTGCCGTACTTCTGCTGGTACTGGGTCACCAGGTCCTCGACGCCGGTGACCTGCGTCGAGAAGTCGTTGTGTGCCAGGAAACTCAGCAGCGCCGGCACCGTGAACGTCTTGACGTCCTCGCAGTTCCGCTTGGTCACGTCGCCGATCGCGATGACGGAGAAGCTCGCGGGCTTTTCGGTATGGCACAACGCCTCCGCCGACGCCATCTTCATCGGCTGCTGCTGAAACATCAGCTTGCCCTGCGCGTCGCCGGTGAGCGCCAGCACGGCGAACGCGACGACGCCGATCCACGCACCGAGCCGCAGCGACGACCGCCACACCGCGCGGTGTTCGTCGCCGGTCTTGCGCTTGCGCCACAGGCGCCACGCGGCGACGCCGACGATGAACGCGGCCGCGACCGAGAATGCCCCGGCGATCGTGTGCGGGATCGCGGCGAGCGCCGTGTTGTTCGTCAGCACCGCCCAGATCGACCGCATCGTCGGCTTGCCGTCGACGAGGTCCACCCCGACGGGGTGCTGCATCCACGAGTTCGCGGCAAGAATGAAGTACGCGGACACGATTGTGGCCAGCGAGAACGCCCATGCGCACGCGAGATGCACCCGCTTGGACAACCGGTCCCAGCCGAAGATCCACAGGCCCAGGAACGTCGACTCGACGAAGAACGCGACCAGGCCCTCCATCGCCAGCGGCGCCCCAAAGACGTCGCCGACGAACCGCGAGTACGCGTTCCAGTTCATCCCGAACTGGAACTCCTGGACGATGCCGGTCACCACGCCCATCGCGAAGTTGACCAGCAGCAGCTTGCCCCAGAACTTCGTCATCTTGTAGTAGCGCGCGTCGCCCGTGCGCACCCACGCGGTCTGCATGCCCGCGACGAGCACCGAGAGCCCGATCGTCAACGGAACCATCAGGAAGTGGTAGACGGTCGTGATCCCGAACTGCCACCGCGCCAACTGGAGTACATCCACCTGGTCAGTCTGCTCGAACCGCAGGTCACGGCGTCAGGTCCCGGAGTCCTGATCTTGACGGGACCAACGTCCCGCCTGGGACAAGCGGGGCGCCCGTTCCGCACCCGGTGGCCGCAGGATCAAGGAGATGCTCGGCGGCTGATTATTGTTTTCGGCACACCGAAAACAATTCCGCACACAGCCGAAAAGGGCAATTCGAGAATCCCATCTCCTGGATTTTTCAAACACCCCGATTTACCTTTGAAGGGAGAGGGGTGAAAAGCCGCGATGAGTACCGCACTGCTAGCGCTCGCCAGCACGTTTGCGCTGGTCCTCGCCGTCGAGCTGCCGGACAAGACGCTTGTCGCCACCTTGGTCCTCACCACTCGGTTTCGCGCCTGGCCGGTGCTCGCCGGGGTCTCCGTCGCATTTGCCGCCCAATGCGTGATCGCGGTCGTGTTCGGCCGTGCGCTGACAATGCTGCCCGAGGGGCTCGTGGCGGCGATCGTCGCCGTGCTTTTCGGATTCGGCGCCGTGATGCTGCTGCGCGAGGGCTTCTCGGCCGACAAGGACGCCGGCGAGGACGCGGCCCGATCCGGCCCGGGCCCGGTCTCGTTCCTCCGCGCGGCGGCCACGTCGCTCGGCGTGCTCTTCGCGGCCGAGTGGGGTGACGCGTCCCAGCTGGCGACGGCCGGGCTCGCCGCCCGCTACGACGAGCCGCTGGCGGTCGGCCTGGGCGCCTTCCTCGCGCTGGTGGCGGTGGCCGCCGTCGCGGTGTTCATCGGGCAGAAGGTGATCGCGCGCATCCGGCCCCAGTTGCTGCAGCGCATCGCCGGGTGCGCGTTCGCCGCCTTCACCCTGTTCGCGATCTGGGAAGCGGTCACGGCCTGAGCACCTCGGCCAGCCGGGTCGCCGCCACCACCACCCGCGGTCCCACGACGTCGCCCCGCAGCGGCCCGAGCGAGAGAACGCCCACGCTCGCCCGCAGCCCGGGCACGCCCCGCACCGGCGCAGCGAGCCCGGTGACGCCACGCTGCGGATCGCCGCTGGACACGGCCCACCCGCGGCCGCCCGCACGCAGCGCGAGTGCCTTGCCCGCGGCCCCGGTGCCGGTCGGCTGCCGGGCACCCACGCGGTAGGCGACGTGGAAATCCCCCGACGACGGCTCCGCCACCGCGACCGACTCGATCTGATCGCCCAGCGCGACGGTCAGGTGCGCGGTCGCGCCCACCTGGTCGGCCAGTTCCCGTAGGACGGGCCGGGCCGCCTCGCGCACCTGCGGCAGTACCTGGGCGCCCAGCCGCAGCACGCCGACACCGAGTCGCACCTTGGTGCCGTCACGGCGCACGAGCCCGCGTTCGGCCAGCGGCACGAGCAGCCGGTAGACCGCCGCGCGGCTGGCGCCGATCGTGGCCGCGAGCTCGGAGATCGTGGCCGGGTCACCGCCGGCGTCCGCCACCGCCTGCAGCAGCGCGAGGCCGCGATCGAGTGTCAGCGACCCCTCGGCCGTCACAGCAGGCCGAGCTCCTCGAGGTCGGTGACCGGCTCGTCGAAAGTGGCCGAGGCGTAGGACGCGAACAGCGCCCGCACGGCCTTGCACGCCTGCTCGGACAGCCCGCGCGCCTCTTCGGCGAGCGCCGGCCCGTCGGTCGACGACAGCGCGTCGCGCACGTTGCCGCCGGACAGGCTGCGCGCCACCGCGACCAGCAGGTTCAGGAACCCGTGGTGCGCGAATCCGGACCCCGGGTCGTCGTGCCGCACCGCCCGGTGCAGGCTGTTCGTCGCCTTGAAGGAGGCGCCGCTGGCGCCGCTCACCACGGACAGGAAGTCGGCGACCTCGTCCACGCTGGGGAAGTTCTCGCTGGACACGCCGCCGCAGCGGATCTTCGGCCAGCTGCCGTGCTCGATCACCTTGCGAACGCCGTCGAGCCAGCCCACTCCGCGCTGCGGCTCGACCACCCTGACCACGTCCTCGGGCACGAACTCCGAGACCCGCTCCAGCCACACTTCGTCCACATCGGACGGCGCGGGCATCTCCACCATGCGCAGCGACAGCAGCTCGCTGCGGGACTCGACGATGGAGATCGCCTTGGGCACGCCGCCGAGGCCGGTGTCGATGATGAGCGACAGCGGCAGCGGCTGCTTCGGCTTGAGCTTGATCAGCTCGGTGATCAACTCCGGCAGGCGCGACGCCTGGCACAGGAACACGCCGAGCAAGCCCGAGCGTCCCCCCTCACGCAGCGCGAAATGCGCTCGCAGAGCTTCGGGCATGGTCGCGGTCCCGGGAGGGAAGAGCGCCGAATCGTCGACGAGTCGCGCGAACAGGGGAGGAATTCCGCGGGGGCCGGGGGGCGTGAGTTCCACAGCGCTTGACACAAGGGACACGCTAGTAGCGTACGACAGTCGGACAACCGGGTCCGCAGGCCGGACACAGCCGCGTTGGGGCAGTTGGCGGAACGGTCCGGCTTCCCCTTTTCGCGACGAAAGGTTAGGCTCACCTAACTAGGAGGGGCCCATGACCGAGACTCCTGTGCGCCGCCCGCCGGCGCCCAGCCCGGCGGAGCGCGCGAAGACGATCGCATCCCGCGACTGCCCGGGCGCCCTGATGCCGACCGGCGGCAGCGGCGGCGAGCGCGTCGTCCCGCACCTGCACCACGTGCACGCGGGAGGCAGTGTGAGCCTGCTCATGCCCGACGACCACCCCCTGGTCGAGCGTGCCGCCGAGGCCGAGGTGGCGGTCATGTTCGAGCTGACCGACTGCGCCCCGATCAACCTGCGCGAGCCTGTGCGCGGGCTGCTGTGGATCACCGGGTGGCTGCGTCCGCTGGGCGCCGCCGCCGCGCGGGCCAGGGCCGTCTCGATCAGCAAGACGCGCGCCGACCCGCGGCTGCTCGACCTCGGGCACGGGATGGCGCTGCTGCGCCTGACGCCCGCATCGCTCGTGCTCGCCGACGCCGAGGGCACCCAGTCGCTGCGGCCGTTCATGTTCAGCGCGGCCGCCGCCGACCCGTTCCACGCCCAGGAGCGCAGCTGGCTTCGGCACCTCGACTCCGAGCACGCCGACGTCATCGAGCAGCTGTCCCGGCACGTCCCGGAGGACCTGCGCGGCGGCCGCATCCGCCCACTCGGCCTCGACCGGTTCGGGCTGCGGCTGCGCGTCGAGGCGGAGTCCGGCGACCACGACGTGCGGCTGGCCTTCGCCAAGCCGGTGCACAACCCACCGCAACTGGCAGCCGAGCTGCGCCGGATGATGGGCTGCCCGTTCCTCCGGTCGGCCTAGTCCTCCGCCAGCTCCGGCGGGAAGCCGCCGGTGGCGATGGGGCCCCAGCGTTGGATCGTGACGCGGATGATGCTCTTGTTCTGCCTGCGCATCGCCTCGCGGTACTCGTCCCAGTCCGGGTGCTCACCGGAGATACAGCGGAAGTACTCCACCAGGGGCTCCAGCGCGTCAGGCAGATCGAGCACCTCGGCCTGCCCGTCGATCTGCACCCACGCGCCGTTCCACTCGTCGGACAGCACGCAGGCGGACACGGCCGGGTTCCGGCGGGCGTTGACGGTCTTCGCGCGCTTCGGGTAGGTCGAGGCGACGAGCCGGCCTTCCGGATCGACGCCACAGGTCAGCGGGGACAGCTGGAGGGTGCCGTCGGCGCGGGCGGTCATCAGGATGGCGCGGTGCCGGGGACGCAGGAACTCCAGCAGTTCCTCGCGGCCGACCCGGTCCGCGGTCGCAATCTTCGGTGCCATGGTTCGAGACGGTAGCGTGCGAACGTGACGTCCCTCGCTCGCGACTGGCTGCGCCCCGACCGGCCCGACCGGCCGGAACCCGTCGCCGACGCCGGGGAACGCCGCCTGCTCAAGATCGAGATCTGGATCATCTTCGGCATCACGCTCGGCCTGTCCGGCGCGCGCAGCCTGGTGTCCCTGCTCGACTCGCTGCTGAAGCCGCAACCGCTGAGCAGCCAGCACGTGGCGCTCAACGTGCCCCAGGCGGCGCACAGCCTGCTCGACCTGCTCGCGCAGCTGCTGAGCGTCGCGCAACTGGTGGGCTGGGGCGCGCTCGGCGGGTACCTGCTGGTGCGCGGCGGCATCCGGCTCGCGAGCGTCGGGCTGACGTGGCGGCGCCGCGACCTACTGTGGGGCGCGGGACTGGCCGCGCTGATCGGCATTCCGGGCCTCGCGCTGTACTTCGCCGCCTGGAAGCTCGGCGTCAGCCTCGCCGTCCAACCGTCCACTTTGAACGACACCTGGTGGCGCCCGATCGCGCTCGTCCTCGCTGCGTTCGGCAACGCGTTCGCCGAAGAGATGCTTGTCATCGGCTACCTGCTGACGCGACTGCGCCAGCTCGAGCTCCGGGAGAACACCGCGCTGCTGGCGGCCGCCGTGCTGCGCGGGTCCTACCACCTCTACCAGGGTTTCGGCGGGTTCGTCGGCAACCTGATCATGGGGCTGGTGTTCGGCAGGCTGTGGCAGCGCACCAACCGGTTGTGGCCGCTGATCATCGCCCACACGCTGCTCGACGTCGTGTCGTTCGTGGGCTACGCGCTGCTGAAAGGGCACCTGTCTTTCCTGCCGTAAGCTGCGGGAATGACCACGCGACCCAAGGTCGACAGCGAGGTCGGGCCACTTCGTACCGTCCTGCTGCACCGGCCGGGCAACGAGCTCAAAAGGCTCACCCCCCGCAACAACGACCAGCTCCTGTTCGACTCGATCCCGTGGGTCGACCGCGCCCAGGAGGAGCACGACGCGTTCGCCGGCGTGCTGCGCGGGCGCGGGGTCGAGGTGTTGCTGCTGGCCGAGGTGCTGCCCGAAGCGCTCGAGGACGCCCGAGCGCATGCCGCCGGTGTGCACGCGGCGGTCGACAACCTGCGGCTGGGCGAGGATCTGGCCGACTCGCTGCGCGCCTATCTGTCGCGTGTGGACGCCGGCACGCTCACGGAGATCCTCACGTCCGGGATGACGTTCGAGGAACTGCCCGCCGCCGAGGGCACCTCGCTGGTGCGGAAGATGCACCACCCACACGACTTCGCGGTGGACCCACTGCCGAACCTGCTGTTCACGCGTGACTCGTCGGTGTGGATCGGCGACCGGGTGGCGATCTCGTCGCTCGCGCTGCCCGCGCGGCGCCGGGAGACGGCGCTGCTGGACCTGATCTACGCCTACCACCCGCGTTTCCGGCACGCCGCCCGCGCGTACGGCGCGCATTCCGCGCCCGTCGAGGGCGGCGACGTGATGCTGCTGGCACCGGGTGTGCTGGCGGTCGGCGTCGGTGAGCGCACGACCCCGGCGGGTGCGGAGTCGCTCGCGCGGTCGGTGTTCGCCGACGACCTCGTGCACACGGTGCTGGCCGTGCCGATCGCGCAAGAACGCGCCACGATGCACCTCGACACGGTGTGCACGATGGTCGACCGCGACGCGGTGGTGATGTACCCGCTGGCCCGGGACTCGCTCGTCGCGTTCGCGCTGCGGCCGGGCGACGACGGGTCGATCCGGGTCGAGGGACCGGAGCCGTTCCTGCGCGCGGCGGCCGAGGCGATGGGCATCGAGAAACTGCGCGTGATCGACACCGGTCTGGACCCGGTGACCGCGGAACGCGAGCAGTGGGACGACGGCAACAACACACTCGCACTCGCGCCGGGCGTGGTCGTGGGCTACGAACGCAACGTCGAGACCAACGAGCGCCTGGCCGAGGCCGGCATCGAGGTACTGGCGATCGCGGGTTCCGAACTGGGCTCGGGCCGCGGCGGCCCACGCTGCATGTCGTGCCCGATTGCGCGCAACCCGATCGAGTAATCGAATGAGGAAAGGCTTACCAAATCAATTCTGCCAGCTATTGGTAAGGCTAGCCATATAGGGCGGAGATCACCAGCCCCAGGTGGAAATCCGGATCGATTTTCCCTTATCTTTGAACTATGTCCAGCAAGAAGCGTGAACCGCGTTCCAAGTTCTTTGAGCTGCTACAGCAGCAGGTCCACAACGAATTCAATGCCTCGCAGCAATATGTGGCGGTGGCGGTCTGGTTCGACCACGAAGACCTCCCCCAGCTCGCCAAGCTCTTTTACCGGCAGGCTGTCGAGGAACGTAACCACGCGCTCGCGCTCGTGCAGTACATGATGGACACCGACCATTACGTCGATATCCCGGGCACCGGGAATGTGCGCAACGAGTTCTCCGCGCCTATCGAGCTCATCGAGCTCGCGCTCGCACAGGAGAAGGAGGTCGCCGCCGACGTCAGGACGCTCGCGAAGGTCGCCCGCGACGAGGACGACTACCAGGGCGAGCAGTTCATGCAGTGGTTCGTGAAGGAGCAGATCGAGGAGGTTGCCCAGATGTCCACGCTGCTGAAGATCTTCAAGCGGGCCGACGGCAACCTGTTCGAGGTGGAAGCCTTCCTGGCGCGCGAGTCGGCCGGTGGCGAAGCGCAGGACCCGACGATGCCCCGCGCCGCCGGCGGCGCGCTGTAAGGCGCAGAGGAGCCCGGGCATCTTTGCGCGGTCGGGTCTAGCAGGTGCCGGATCCGACGAGCTTGAGGCCGGTCACCTTGCCGCCGGCGACCGAAAACGCGTACGTGCCGCCTGAGCCGGACGCGGCCGTGTACCCGTCGCCGCTCTGGGCGAGGTTCGGGTACGCGGTTTCGAGCTGGTCCTTGGTCGAACCGACCTTGATCTTCTCCGGCGTGCGGGCGCCGGTGGCCTGGAAGCCGACGATGCCGTAGGTCGACGAGATCTGGACGTCGCCGACGGCCGACGACCCCTCGGTCAGCCGGTAGTCACCGCAGCCGTTGGGCGCGGAGTCGGTGCCGGTCAGCAGGCCCGTCGCTTTCGCGTCGTCGAACGACATGCCCAGCTGGAGCTTGCCGTAGCCGTTGGGACCGAGCACCGGGCCGGTGGCCTGCGGGATGCTCTCGATCCGCGGGCTCGACGTGGTGGGCGCGGCGGACGACCGGGTCGTGCGCTCCGGCGTGGACGGCGGGGCCGTCGGCGTAGCGCCGGGCGTGGAGGCGGTGACGTCGGAAGAGGTGTCCGGCGCCGGCTGCACGGGCGCCGGGGGCAGGGCCGACGTGGTGCTGGAGAGGCTCAGGTCGGGCCGGCTCGGCGGCGCGGCGACCTGCTCGTGTCCCGACCGCAGATCGGTCACGAGGATGCCGGCGCCGACGAGCAGCGCGACGGTGAGCGCGCCGCCGGCGGCGGTCAGCGTGGTGCGGCGGCGCCGGACGCGGCGTGCGCCCGCAAGGATCTCGGACTCGGCGCCCGCGCGGGCCGGCACGTCCAGGCGCTCGTCGCTGAACAACCGGCGCAACTCGCGGTCCAGCTCGTCGTCGGGTCTCAACCCACTTCCCTCCCTCCGGCGATCTTCGTGCGCATCGAGGCGATGGCCTTGCTGGCCTGACTCTTCACGGTGCCGGTGCTGATGCCGAGCGACCGCGCGATCTCCTGTTCGGACAATCCCTCGTAGTAACGCAGCACGATGACCGCGCGTTGCCTCGGCGGTAACTCACGAAGCGCCTGCCACAGCGGCTCGTGCTCGAAGGGGTCGGGCTGGGTGACCGTGCGCCCGTCGGGCACCTCCGCGACCAGGCTCTCCCGCCGCAGCCGGCGCCAGCGGCTGACGTGCGCGTTGGCCATCGACCTGCGGACATAGGCCAGCGGGTCGCCGGTCTTGCGCTGCACGTGGGTCCACCGGGACCCCATCTTCTCCAGCACCGTCTGGACGAGGTCGGCGGCGTCGTGCGGATTGCCGGTGAGCGCGTGACCGTACCGGAGGAGTCCAGGAAGGCTTATCCGGACGAACTCCTCGAAGTCCGCGAGCTCACCAACCACCGGCGACCCCCTCCCTACCGGCCAGCTCGCAATGGCCGGAACGGTCGTGGTCACCGTAACGTCTCCTCCCGCGGTGCGTCTGTCCGCCACATCCCCTTCGCTGCCTGCACCACGCATGACGGCCCCTTCAGGTTGTCTCCAGGCGTCACCCGATGTGAGGACGCCTGACTGGGGACCACGTTGGCTCGGGTTACCGATTCGCGATCGCGCCGGGTAGCCGGAAGGTCCCGTCGGGCTCCGGCGGGAAGGGGTGCACCGCGACGACGGCCTCGGGCCGGATGGGGCCGAAGACGTGCGGGAACCAGACTCCGGCCGGGTGGGGCGGGTCGCCCTCTTCCCAGCGCACGGGTACGCCCAGCAGCGCCGGGTCGATCTCGAGCAGCACGAGGTCGGTGCGGCCCCGGTACAGGGCGTTCGCGGGCAGGGTGGTCGTGCCGGGGTCGGAGCAGTGGAGGAACCCCGACTCGGCCAGCGATGCAGGCCGGTACAACCCGCCGGCCCAGTCCGCGACCGGGCAGATGTGCAGGATCACCGCAGGGTCAGCTGGCGCCCGATCAGGCCGTCACGGGCACGGCGCTCCGCCGCGTTCAGCGGCTCGGACTCCAGCGAGGCGAGCGCCTCGTCCAGGCGCGCGCCCAGCTGCTTGGCGGGCTCGGTCCACTCGCGCGCGTGCGCCTCGGTGTCGAGGTCCCACACCGGCACGAGCAGCCCGTGCGCGCGGAACGACCCGGCGTAGCGGGAGCCGTCGCCAAGACCCAGCTCACCGGCCGCGGACAGCCGCGCAAGCGCCTGCAGCAGGGCGTTCTCCGGCTCGCCGCGGACCCAGCGCAGGTGCGCCTTCTCGCCGGCCAGCACCCAGTACGAACCCGGTCCGAGGCGTTCGGTGGGCATGATCGCCTCGTTGGCGCGCTCGAGCGACACCTTCACGTCGCCGCTGGCGTCGGTGTCCTCGGGCAGCCACCAGTCGAAGTTCTGGTGCACCGTGACGTCGAGCTCCGCGTCGGCGACCAGCAGGTCCTGCAGCCGCTCGCCCTCGGCGGGCGGGGTGGTGGTGTCCGGGACGGACAGCACGTCACCCGGCTGCGCCGCCAGCGCCCACCGCAGCGAGCGGCCGAGGTCGCGGCTGATGTCGGAGGAGCGGGTCTGCACCTGCAGGCCGACGTACACCTCTCCGTCGGAGCGCACGAAAGCCGCGGCGGCCATGGGCAGCACGGTGGCCAGCGTGACGGCGCGGCCACTGTCCACAAGGGACAGTTTCGCGGTACCCGACGGGACGAACTCGCGCAAGGCGATGAGCTCCGGCTCCGCGGCCAGCCCTTCGAACGGCTGCGCCACGAACTGCTCCCGCACCTTCGGCGGCTTGTTCTTCTTACGCGAGGCCTTACCCATGTGGACAGACGCTACCGAACGAATCCCGCCGCGAGGGTCGAGGGGCAGCAGAACGCGGAGCGGGCCGCAACGGGCTTCGCGCGCTGCCGGTGTCAGCGTGCCGCGCCCGCCGGGCGCGGCGGCCTCGTAGTGGCGGGTGGGGCGCCCTTCACCGCGATCACGCGGCGCAAGCGCAGCCGGCTGAGCGACACCGGCGCGACCAGCGTCGTCAGCCGGTGCACGGTCAACGCGGTCAGGCCCGCCAGCACCGCGGCGGAGAGGTCCAGCAGGCCGCTGAGGAAGACGCCGTCGGCCTCCGCCTGGATGCCGTCGCGGAACCGCCACACGATGACGAGCACCATCAGCACCTCGTTGGCCACCCAGGCAGCCCACCAGGCCAGCACCAGCCGCGACGGCTTCGGCCGCCGGTCCACGGGCCGGCGCAGGATCGCGTGCTCGAGTTCGGCGAGGATCGACCCGGCCATCGCCAGGTTCAGCCCCGGCACCAGCACGCCGACGACCACCTGCCACGACGGGCGCGGCGGCTCCTGGCCCGACTCCTGCGCCGCCGCCTGGCGCGCGACCAGCAGCCACCACAACACCGAACCGATCGCCATCAGCCCGAACACGACCGTGAGCAGCGCCGCGATCACCTCCAGCGCGTCCGACATCCGCACGACGCCGGTGTGCAGCGCCGAGGTGCGGCTGATGACGAGCAGCGCGTACCGCCAGAACTCCGCGACGGCGGCGGTGGTGGCCAGGCCGACCAGGAACCACAGGATCGTGACCGCGTTGCGGGCCAGCATCCGCATCCGCTCGACGGGCGTCGGCAGGCTCGACGGCGTGCCCGGCACGGTCGTCGGCGGGCGCCACGTCAGGTTGGGGAAACCCCAGCGCGGAATTGCGGGGTACGCGGGCGGGCCGGTGTAGCGCTCGGCCGGCCGGGCCCGCCGGGGCACGAACGCACCAGGCGGTGGGGCGGCGACCCACCGCACGCGCGGACGGAAGTGGTACCGGCCTGGCTGCACTTAGAGGATTTCCGGTTCCGCGCCGGGCTCGTCGGCGACGACCGGACGCCCCTCGCTGTGCCACGACTTCATGCCGCCCGCGACATTGACGGCGTCCCAGCCGCTCGCGTTGAGCCACATCGCGGCGCGCGCCGAGCGGGCCCCGGTGCGGCACACGATGTAGAGCGGCCGGTCGTCGGGCAGCTGCGTCAGCTCCTCGACGCGGGCGGGCAGCTCGCCCATCGGGATGTGCACCGCGCCGGGCGCGTGCCCCGCGGCCCACTCGTCCTGCTCGCGCACGTCGATCAGCGTGATTCCGTCGCCAGGCAGCTCGGACACCGACGCCTCCGGCACTTCACCCATAGTCACCTGCCGATTGTCGCATTCCCGGTGGTGCGGGCGCAGTGAAGGACGGTTACCGCCGGTGCCGGCCGCGGCCCTCCCGGACACGGGACGCGTCGATCTGACCGAACCGGGCGATGGCGCGGTCGCGCATGAAACCGAGCGGGTCGGGTGCGTGCAGGCGCAGCATGACGACGTTGACGTCGGCGGGCTTGCCGGCCCGCGTCGCGACGCTGACCAGCACCGTCACCGCGAACGCCACCGGCACCGTCACCAGCGCCGGCTGGTCGGTCAGCCACGGCGCCCAGCTACCCGTGTAGCGGCCGGCGGTGTTGACCGCGAGCGCGCCGAGGACCAGGCCACCGCCGACGACCATCCCCGCCATCGCACCCGGCCAGGTCAGCCCGCGCCACCAGATGCCGAGCACCAGCACCGGCGCGAACGTGGACGCCGCGAGCGCGAACGACATGCCGACGCTCAGCGACAGGTCGGTCGGCCGCACACCGAGCGCGAGCACCACCGACACGATGCCCACCAGCACCGTCGACCAGCGGAAATCGCTCACCCGGCCGCGGCTGAACACGTCCGTGGACACCACCCCGGCGATGCTCACCAGCAGCCCGGACGACGTGGACAGGAACGCGGCGAACGCGCCCGCCATGACGACCGCCGTCAGCACCTGGCCCGCGATGCCGGGCAGCATGGCGTGCGGCAGTTCCAGCACGGCCGCGTCCGTCTTCCCGGTCACCAGCAGCTCCGGCACGTACATCCGGGACATCGCGCCGAGCACGATCGGGAACAGGTAGAACAGCCCGAGCAGCAGCAGCACATGAGCCGCGGTGCGGCGGGCGGCCTTGCCGTCGGGGTTGGTGTAGAAGCGGACGAGCACGTGCGGCAGGCCCATCGTGCCGAGGAACAGGGCGATCAGTAGCGAGTACGTCTGCAGCATGTCCTGCACGCCGCCCGCCCCCGGGCGCAGCCAGTCGCTGTTGGACGACACCGCGTCGGTGACGGTCGGTGACGGCGTGCCCGCGGGGAAGATCAGTTTCGTGCCCGCGGCGACCTGTTCGGTCGCGCCGCCGGCCCACACCGCGGCACGCTCGGCACCCCCGCCCGGCGGCAGGATCCGCACCGGAGTGACCGAGTCCACGCGCAACACCACGTCCGCCTGAATGTCCACAGTGGTCTGATTGCCGAACGTCGGGGGCGCCGCTGAACCGAGCGCGCCCGCCGGACCGGGATGCTGCCCGGCGACGAACACCACACACAGCACGAACGCGGGCACCGCGATCGCGAACAGCTTGAGCCAGTACTGAAAGGCCTGCACGAGCGTGATCGCCCGCATGCCGCCGGCGAGCACATTGGACACGACGAGCACGGCCACCACGACCGCGCCGACCGGGACCGCCCACGGCCAGTCCGGCAGCACCGTCTTCAGCGCCAGCCCGGCGCCCTGCAACTGCGGCACCAGATACAGGATGCCGACGAATACCACGAACCACGTCGCGCACCGGCGCAGCGCCACCGACCCCAGTCGGGCCTCGATGAAGTCGGGCAGCGTGTACGCGCCGGAACGGCGCAGCGGCGCGGCGACGAACAGCATCAGCGCGAGGTAGCCGGCGGTGAAGCCGATCGGATACCACAGCCCGTCGGCGCCGTCCTTGAGCACGATCCCCGCGATGCCGAGGAAGGACGCGGCCGAGATGTACTCACCCGAGATGGCGGCGGCGTTGCGGCGCGAGCGCACTGTGCGGCGCGCGACGAGGAAGTCGTGCGTGGAGTTGGCGAGCCGGGACGAGCGGTGACCCAGGTAGTAGGTCACCGCGGCGACCAGCACCACGCCGGTCAGCGCCCACGGACTCAACTGCACGGCGAGATTGTGTCAGGACCGTGCCGGGCCGGGCGCGCCACTGGCCGTCAACTCTCGATCATGTCGACGAAATCGCGCTCGTGGCGTTCGGCGAGGCGGTTGTACGTCAGCCCCGCGGTCAGGAGCAGCGGGAACGGCAGGATGCCGAGCAACAGCCACGCCAGCGGCACACCGATCACGCGGGCACCGGCGAACCCGGGCGCCAGGTAGAACGCCAGCGGCAGCCCGCCCAGCGCCACCAGCACCACCAGCGCGAGCGCGACCCCGGCACGGAACTGGCGCTTGACCAGGTCGTTGATCAGCAGCGTGCCCCAGGTGGTCTGCTCCTCGAGTTCGACCCGCGCCCCAAGCTTCGGCGCGGATTTCTGCCGCGAGTCGGCCAGCACCACCCGTTGGCGTTTGGGCGGTTTCACCGGTTCCGGTTCGGCCTCGGGCGGGGCCGCGGGCACCCGCTCGACCTTGGCGGGCACGTGGTGCGGGTACCCCTTGCCCAAGGTGGGGTCCGGCGTGCGGATCCCTTCGAGTTCCCGGTCCTGCTCGTTCATCGTCCGGTCAGGCGGTCTTTGAGCTCACGGGTGTGCCGCCGCGACACCGGCAGCAGCTTCTCCTCGTTGCCGATCACCACCTGGTAGCCGCCCTGGCCCATCCGCAGCTCGGTGATCAGGCTCAGCGCGACCAGGAACGACCGGTGGATCCGCACGAAACCCGCCTTTTCCCACCGCTCCTCGAGCTGGGTGAGCGGGATACGGACGAGGTGACTGCTGCCGTCGGTGGTGAACAGTCGCGCGTAGTCGCCCTGCGCTTCCACCCAGCGCACCGAGGACCGCGGCACGAGCTTGGTGGTACCGGCCAGCTCGACGGGGATCACCTCGTCGTCGTCCAGTTTGGTGTGCGCTGAGGCGGCGTCGCCGGGTGCGCCCGCGGTCGCCACCTTGTCCAGCACCCGCTCCACCGCCCGGTCGAGCCGGCTCTGGTTGCACGGTTTGAGCAGGTAGTCGACGGCGCCCAGGTCGAACGCGTTGACCGCCTCGTCCGCGTGCCCGGTCACGAAGACCAGCACCGGTGCGGGGTTGAGCGCGGAGAACACTCGCGCCATCTCCATCCCGGACAGTCCGGGCATCTGCAGGTCGGCGAACACCGCGTCGATGGTCGGCAGACCGCGCGCCTTGCGTGCCGCCAGCTCGGGGTCGTCGAATGCGAGCAGGCGCAGCGCCTCGGCGGCGTCGACCGCGGCGAAGACCCGGCTGATGTGCCGGTTGTTCTGGAGACTCTCCACCAGCAGGTGGAGCCCATGCGGTTCGTCGTCGACCGCCAGCACGACAAGCTGTTGGGGCTGGGTATCACTTTGCGCACTCACAGTGACTCGCATCCTGCCTAGTGCCCGCCGAGAAGTCCATACCGCACACGGGCGAACGGGCTAGAGCCCGTACCGAGACCACGCCGCCTTCTGCGTCGCCGCGTCCAGCACCGCGCTCGCGGCCGCGGGCGCACCCAGCCCGAGCCTGGCCAGCAACGGCTTCTTTGGCTCAGCCACAGTGATTTCCGCGCTCGGATACCGCTGCGCGATGATGCCTCGCAGGGCGCCGAGCCCGTCGATCAGGCCCAGTTCGAGCGCCTTGCCGCCCAGCCACACGTCGCCGGTGAACAACTCCTCCGTATCGACAAGCTTGCCGCCGCGCCGTTCCTTCACCCAGTCGACGAACAACTCGTGTAACTGGGCGTGCATCTTCTTGAGCCACTCGACGTCCTCGGCCTTCTCCGGGCTGAACGGGTCGAGCCGGGACTTGTTCTCGCCCGCCGTGTGCAGCCGCCGCTCGATGCCGAACCGCTCCAGCAGGCCGGTGAACCCGAACCCACCGCTGATCACGCCGATCGAGCCGACCAGCGACGTGCGGTGGGCGTAGATCTCGTCGGCGGCGCAGGCCAGCCAGTAGCCGCCGGACGCGGCGACGTCCTCGCAGAACGCCAGCACCGGCACGTCCGGTTTCGTCGCGGCGAGCTGCCGGATGCGTTCGGCGATCAGGCCGGACTGCGTCGGCGCCCCGCCCGGCGAGTTGATCAGCAGCGCCACGGCTTTGAGCCGGTCGTGGCCGAACGCCCTCGTCAGCGCGGACTCGACGGCCGCGAGGTTGATGGTGCCGCGGGACAGCGGCGACGGGGTCGGCGTGATCACGCCGTGCAGCTTGACCACCGCGACGACGTCGGTGCGGTCACCACGGTCGCCGATCCGCGGGATTCGGCTGGTGACCTTGTCCGTCAGGTCATTCAGGCTCGTCATGCCGCGAGATTACGTGCCTTTCCGCGCATGTGCAGGCGAGCCGTTCCGGCTGGGCTGCGGCACGTTCGCGGAGTAGTCCGGCAGCTCGGTGCGCACGCCGGGGGCGAACTTGGGCACGCGCAACGTCACCTTCATGCCCGCGCCCGGCGCGGTCTCGACCATCAGCGCGTACTCGTCGCCGAACAGCTGCCGCATCCGCGCGTTGATGTTGCCGAGGCCGACGTGCGCGCCGGTGCGGTGCGAGTTGCGCAGGTCCGACAGCCGCGCCGGGTCCATGCCGATGCCGTCGTCCTCGACGCTGATCAGTGCCTCGGTGCCCCAGTCCTGCGCGGTCACCGTCACCATGCCGCCGGTGGGCTTGTTGGCGAGGCCGTGCTGCACGGCGTTCTCCACGAGCGGCTGGATGATGAGGAACGGCACCACGACCGCCAGCACCTCGGGCGCGATCTTGAGCCGCACCTCGAGCCGGCCGCCGAACCGGGCGCGCTCGATGGTCAGGTACCGGTCGATGTTGCGCAATTCGTCGGCCAGCGACGTGAACATGCCGGACGTGCGGAACGAGTACCGCGTGAAGTCGGCGAACTCCTGCAGCAGCTCGCGCGCCTCCTCGGGGTCGGTGCGGATGAGCGAGGAGATCGTGTTCAGCGCGTTGTAGATGAAGTGCGGCGAGATCTGCGCGCGCAGCGCCTTGATCTCGGCCTGCTGCAGCTGCAGTTTCGACTCGTCGAGCCGGGCCAGCTCGAACTGGGTGCACACGAACTGCGCGACCGCGTCGGCCATCTGCACCAGCCGCTTGCCGCGGGTGCGGCCGACGACGATCAGCACTGCCTCGATCTCGCTCTCCACGAGGATCGGCACGATGACCGCGGTCTTCATCTTGCAGGTGCCGCGGTGGTCGCACGGCATTTCGTCGTGGGAGACGACCTCCCGGCGGTGCTTGCGGATGACGAGCCCGACCGCGGGGGTCAGGTCGACGTAGTGGTCGTTGGCCTCGCCGTCCCAGGAGACCAGCGTGCCCTCCGGGTCGGTGACCCCCACGGCGACGCATTTGAGCAGTTCGAGCAGCTGCGAGGTGATGCGGTCGGCGGAAGCCTCGTCGAATCCCTCGCGCAGGTCCGGGGTGGCCTTCGACATGTGGTAGACGGCTTCGAGCACGGCGTCGTCGATGGAGGTGCTCGGTTTGCTCGAGCGCGCGACCAGCACGACGACGGCGATCAGCAGCAGCCCCGCGACACTCCAGGGGACGATCTGCTCGATCGGCAAGTCGGACACGGCGTTAATGCTCTGTGTTCGGCCAGTCGGAGGCAAGCCTTGAAGGGCACTTTCTGTGTAGCAGCGGACACCCAGGGGTAGGACCAACCTTACCGAAAGCGACAGGACAGCCGGATCGACGGGTGGGCCGTCCCGTTTGAGGCTGAACGGGTGAAATCACCGATTCGACGCCGTTACCGCGCGTGCCTGGCGTTCTGACGGCCGCGCGTTGGTGTCCACTGTGGACGATCTGCGGGACTACTTGAGCAGCCGGGACATCCGCCGGTCCGCAAGCGGCTTGCCGCCGGTCTGGCACGTCGGGCAGTACTGGAAAGACTTGTCGGCAAAGGAGATCTCGCGAACCGTGTCGCCGCAGACCGGGCACGGCAGGCCGGTGCGCGCATGTACCCGCAGGCCGGATCGCTTCTCCCCCTTCAGCCGCGCCGCGGCCTGCCCGACCGAGCGCTCCACGGCGCCGGTGAGCACGTCGTGGAGCGCCGCGGCAAGCCGGTCCAGCGCCTCTTCGGAGAGCTTGCCCGGCGTCGCATACGGCGACAGCTTCGCCACGTGCATGATCTCGTCGGAGTAGGCGTTGCCGATCCCGGCGATCAGCGACTGATCGGTCAACGCCGTCTTGAGCCGCTCCGTGCGGCCCGCGAACAGCTCGCCCAGCCGCGCCCGGTCGAGTTCGAGCGCATCCGGGCCGAGCCGCGCGACGCTGGGCACGTCCTGCGGATCCTGCACGATCCACACCGCGAGGCCCTTCTTCGTGCCCGCCTCGGTCAGGTCGAACCCGGGGCCGCCCGCCCGTCGCCCACCGCCACCCTCAACGGAGGCGCCTCGCGCCGAATCCTCACTCAAGTGCACGCGAAACGCCAGCGGTCCGCGGCCCGGTTTCGGCGGGGCGGGGGACAGCGAGTCAGACCAGCGCAACCAGCCCGCCCTGGCCAGGTGAATCACCAGATGGATGCCGTCGCAGTCCAGATCGAGATGCTTTCCGTGCCGGCCCGCGCCGGTGACCTCGCGGCCGTGCAGCTCCGTCCACTGCGGACTGACCGTCTTGAGCACCGACAGCGAGGCGACGTCGATGCGGGTGACGGTGCGGCCCACCGCGTGTTCACGCAGGTGATGGGCCAGCGCCTCGACCTCCGGTAGCTCCGGCACAGCTCACTCCATCGGATGCAGGGGGCCGTCGAAGTCCGGCAGCGACTCGCGGTGGATGGTCTTCGCGATGTCGCCCACCTGGCGCCGCACCCGGAACATGCCGGACACGATGCCCACCCAGCGCTCCGGCGGCCGGTCGACCAGCAGGTCGCCCTCGGTCTCCGCGACCACCGTCCACGGCCGGTTCAGCACCCACCGCAGCGGGAAGAACAACGCGATCAGGAGCAGGCCGTAGATCACCCATGCCGGCACGATGACCCCATCGGGTTGCCAGGCCACCAGGATAACCGCGAGGGCGAGGGTGACCGCGAGCATCGCGATGCCCGGGGTGTGGCTGCCGGCTACGTCGTGCTCGAAATCCTCAACGGTGACCGGACGGCGCCACTCCATCTGTGCCCGGACGACCCATTCCCGGCCGTCTTCGCCCTGCACCAGCCGGTTCATGTGTTGGCCTCCCGCGGCACGCTCGATCGTTCGTGAGCGTGGTCAACGGTAGCGTGACGGGACACCGCCGCGCGAGGTCCGACCCGAGATCACACTATCCGGATGAACTGGGCGCGGTGGTCGTCGCCGCCTCGTCGGACGGCTCGTCCGGCGTGGTCGTGGTGGTAGTCGTGCTGGTCGTCGTCGTCGACGCACGCTCGCCGGGGGCCTGAGACTTGTCCGGCTCGGCCGACCGCGACGAATGCCACGACTGGTTCTTCGACCCGTGCTTGCCGTTGTTCGACTTCGACTTCACCGAGTGCGTGGTCGTGTCGTTGCCCTGGTTCTGGTCCCGGTTCTGGTCCCGGTTCTGGTCACTGCCCTGGTCGTCGGAGCCGCTGTCGTCCCGAGCCTGGATGGTCGACGTCGTGCTGACCGGCTCGGTCGCGGGGGCATCGTCACGCGGTGCCACCTGCTGCTGCGACGGTTCCGGAACGGCTGCCACGGCGCCGTTGCCCGCGTCGATGCGGGCCGGCGTACGGCCGCGCCACGGGCTGGTGTCGGCGGGACCCGGATAGTTCAGGACGGCCTCGCCGGGTGCCACGGGCTGCGCAGGCGGCGCGCTCATCAGCGACGGCACCGACGGCGCGATCTGCAACTCGACACCGCCCTGCGGCAGGCTGATCGCCTCGGTGTGCTGACCGTCGATCAGCGCGGGACCGACCGTCACGCCCACCACGCCCGCGGCCGCCGTCGACGCCACCGCCAGGCCGATCTTGAGCTTCGACAGCAGCACGCCCTTGAGCGTGGTCAGCCAGCCGGAGCCGGACGCGGCCCCGGCCGCCGCCGCCGTGGCCGGCACCAGCATCGCCAGCACCCCGGCGTGCGCCCGCAGCGACGAGCACACGTCGGTCAGCTCGGCGTGCATCGAACGGCACGACACGCAACCACGCAGGTGGGTACGGATACGGGCGGCCTCCGAGCCGGTCACACTGCCCGCGGTGTAGCCACCCAGCTTCTCGATAACGCCACGGCAACCGACGTCGGAAATGCGGTTCATCGCCAGGTGCGCCTGCAGATATGCGGCGCGCAACCCCTGGCGGGCACGGCGCGCCAGCGCGGCGGTCGCGTTGGCGCTCAGGCCGAAATGCGGCGCCACCACGGCCGGCTGCTCACCCTCGACCTCGGTCTGCCACAACACCGAGCGCCAGCGCTCGGGCAGGCTCGTGAACGCGGTCACGATCAGGCTGTGCTCGGCCGTACGCGCGTGCGCGTCCGCGCCGGCGCCCACGCGCACGGTCAACTCGTCGTCGGTCACCGGAACGTCCCGGCGGGCGCCATGCCACTCCCACGACACCCGCCGCGCGACCGTCAGCAGGTAGGCACGAACGTGATCACGGGGTCCCGCGCCGCGGCGCAATGCCTGCAGCACGCGGAAGAAGGTCTCGGCGGTGATGTCCTCGGCCTCGGAGGCATCATTGGCGATCCCGCGGGCCAGCCGCCGCACGGCCGCCGCGTGGAGCTCGAAAAGCTCGCTGAAGGCCCTGTCCTCGCCCTCCCGGAGTCGGCGCAGAAGATCCTGCTCGTCCGCCGATGCCGTGCGTTGCTCCGGCACCGTCGCTTCTTGCGTCATACCGGCTAGGCACCTCCTCCCCGGGGCGGGACTAACCCGTTTGGTTGAATGGAGCAACCATACGGAGCGAAACGCTTGCCGTCACCCCTTGTACTCCGGCAGTGACGAGGTTACCTCCGGATGGGTGCCTGTCACGCCCCCGAAGGGCAGGGTATAGAGTTGGCGAAGTCCCGGTTAACCGGGGCTTGCGGACGTAGCGCAGCTGGTAGCGCATCACCTTGCCAAGGTGAGGGTCGCGGGTTCGAATCCCGTCGTCCGCTCGACGCGGGCACGAAGGTGCTCGCGGAGAGCGCTCGCCATCGCGCCTCCTGGGCCCCCTCCCAGTGTTCACCATTGTGGTTGCTGCCTCGTTGAAGGGGTTTCGCGTCAGGGTTGATGAAGGGTTTCCGGCGGTATTCCCTTCCCTGAACCCTGGAGGCATCGCCGATGGCTGAAGTGACGCGAAGGCGGGTTCTCGGCGCCAGTGCCGCCGCGGGTGCGGCAGCGGCCGCCACCCTGCTCCCTCCGAGCGTGCAGCGTGCACTGACGCAGCCGGCATCCCAGCGCGGCTCCCTCCGCGATATCGAACACGTCGTTCTCCTGATGCAGGAGAACAGATCATTCGACCACTATTTCGGCACCCTGTCCGGTGTGCGCGGATTCAACGACCCGGACGCGGTGAAACTCTCCACCGGCAAGTCCGTCTTCTACCAGCCCGACGCGCAGAATCCCGCCGGCTACGCACTACCGTTCCACCTCGACACGCACGCCACCAACGCGCAGAAGATCCCGTCCACCTCGCACGCGTGGCAGGTCCAGCACGACTCCCTCAACTACGGGAAGATGGACAACTGGCTGCCCGCGCACCGCGCCGCCGACGGCAAGAACGGCCCGTACGTCATGGGCTACCACACGCGCGCCGACGTCCCGTTCCAGTTCGCGCTCGCCGAATCGTTCACGATTTGTGACTCCTACTTCTGCTCGGTGCTCGGCCCGACATGGCCGAACCGGATGATGTGGATGACCGGCACCGTCGACCCCGACGGCAAGAACGGCGGCCCCATCCTCGAAAACACCGTGCACAGGGGTGGCTACACCTGGAAGACCTACGCCGAGCGGCTCACCGAGGCCGGAGTGAGCTGGAAGGTCTACGAGCAGGACGACACCTACGGCTGCAACATGCTGGAGAACTTCGCCGGCTTCCAGAAGGCCGCGGCCGGCTCCGAGCTCTACGACAACGGTCTCACCCACCGGCCCGAAGGCCAGTTCGAGTACGACGCACGCAACGACAAGCTGCCTGCCGTCTCCTGGATCATCACCACCAGTACCCAGTCCGAGCACCCGAACTACACGCCGGCCGACGGCGCCGCGTTCGTCGCCAGCAAGATCGACGCGATCGCCGCCGACCCGGAGGTGTGGGCCACGACGGTGTTCATCCTCAGCTACGACGAAAACGACGGCCTGTTCGACCACCTCGTGCCGCCGATCCCGCCCGCGGGCACGCCCGGCGAGTTCGTCAGCGGCACATCGCACGGCGGCACCAAGGGCAACGGCCTGTGGGTCGGCGGCGGGTTTCGCGTGCCGTGCATCGTCGTGTCGCCGTGGACCGCGGGCGGCTGGGTGTGCGGCGAGAACTTCGACCACACGTCACAGCTGCGGTTCCTCGAGCAGGTCACCGGCGTCAAGGAGACCAACATCTCCGACTGGCGCCGCACGACCTTCGGCGACCTGACGTCGGCGTTCCGGTTCAACGAGACCAAGTCGAAGCCGCCGGTGCTGCCCGACACCTCCGGCCCGCTCACGCTTTCCCGTTACGAGGCGGCGAACCTGCCCACCCCGGTCGTCCCGCCGGCGGTCACCACCCCACCCACGCAGGAACGGGGCACCCGTCCCCACACCCGCTGACCGTTATTTGGCGTCGCGGCGGATCATGCGGCCGGCGCCGGCCGCGACGGTGGTCGCGAAGATCCAGCCCATCGCGATGAAGCCGTCGCTGACCCACTTGTCCATACCGTGCATGTACCAGCGGCCCTTGTTGCCGAAGTCGACGATCGGCACCAGGAGATCGGCCGTGTACCAGAACGGGTTCCACTGCATACCGCTGTCCTGCGAGTTGATCACGCACCGGGGACCGACCACCAGCAACGCGTTGGCTCCCTGGCGGATGTCGTCGAGGCAGGAGTCGACGCCCAGACCGAAGTACAGCGTGCCGACGACCAGAAGCCCGATCAGCCAGCCCAGCGCCCGGACCGGCCGGTAGCCGTACCCGACCATGCAGCGCTGAAACCAGCTCCAGAGCCGCACGCCCGGCCCGAGGACCCGGTAGCCCTGCGCCAGCGCCTCGTAGCGGTACTGCTGCTTGCGGAACAGCACGGTGTCGGCGTGTTCTTCGTTGCCCGCGCTGCGCAACATCGTGGCCAGCTGGTCGTACGGGCCGGGCCGGTAGCCGTCCATCGCGCGCCGCAGCTGCTGGATACGCACGTTGACGGCCCGGTCGTCCTTCATCTCGATCGGGCGGTGCAGCACGTCGTAGCGGAAGTCCTCCAGCTCGATGCCGCCCTCGCTGGCCCACAACGCGTCGTTGTCGCCGAGCGTCCGGCAATGCGCGTGGCGCAACAGGATCCGGCCGCGCGGCACCGGCCCCGGGGTGAGCAGCAACTCGTCGGCGCTCAGGTCGCTCGCGTCGAGCGCGATGCCGTGCCCCGGCAGCGATTCGAAGATCCCGCCCGCCAGGTCGACCCGGCGCGCCGCGGTCGCACCGTCGAGGTTGACCCCGCCGATCGCGCGGAAGGGCCGGTCCCGCGACGCCCTGAGACTGATGTTGCGACCGACCCGCACCGTGCGCAGGTCCACCGAGTAGCTCGTCTCCCCACGCAGCGTCGGCGCGACCACGTCGGTGCCGTACAGCTCGATGCTCCCGCCGACCTCGGCGCCCTGCAGCCGCACCGTGCCCTCGACGGTCGCGTCGGAGAGCAGCAGGTTGCCCGCCACGTTCATCCGGCGCGCCGACACCACATCGCGGCCCGCGTGCTGCAGGTGCACCCGCCCGGCCAGCACGTTCCCGCCGACCTTCACATCCGCCATCCGCAACTGACCGGCCGGCACCCGCAGACCGGTGGCCTCCAGGTCCCCGCTGATCTCGCTGCCATCGAGATGCACCGCCCGGTCGTAGAACGGCTCGACCTTGCCGCGCTTGACCTTCACCCGCGCCCGCGCGAGCCGCAGCGTGCCGCCGATCCGCGCGTTGATCATGCGCAGGGTGCCGACCGCGGCGAACCCGTCGGACAGTTCGAGGTTGCCGTCCACCCGCAACCGATCCGCTACGAGCGAGGGCCACGGATCGACGTAGGGGTCGCTGGAATCCCATGCATCCACCGCGATCGGACCACCCTGCGGGCTCGCCAGATCCGCGCCGCGGAACACGATGTCACCGTCGACCCGCGCGCTGGGCAGATGCAGAATGCCGCGGGAGCTGAACGGCTTCCGCTGGGTCGTGCCGCCGAAGGTGTCGACCTCGCACAGCAGGCTGCCGCCGATGTGCACCCCATTGCCATCCAGCGCGAACCCGCCCGGATTGTTCAGCGTGGCACCCGAAAAGTTGACGTTGCCGCCTGTGCGCATGCCCGGCAGCCGCACCTGCCCGTCCGCCTTGAGCCGATACGCCAGGAACGCGCCGCTGATGATCAACCGGTCGGCCTGCAACGCGCGCCCGTGCGTCGACGCGATCTTGGTCCGGGTCAACACGATCGAGCCCTCGACGACGGCATCCGTGAGGTTGATCGCCGCGTCCGGCACGCCGCGTTCGCGCGTGTCGCCCCGCTGCACCGCGGTCTCGCCGTCCTCCGTGCCGCCCGGGAAGGGCTGCACGACACTGCGGATGAGCCGGACATCGTTGCGGCTGCGCAGGTTGCGCGCCTTCAACCCAGGAAGCCAGCACCGCCGGAACACCAGCCCCAGAAGCTTCGCCTCGCGCACGTCCGGCGGGTACTCGAACCGGCAGTTCTCGAACCGGAACAGGTAGTCCAGGTCGGCGCCACGCAAGTCCAGCACACCCGTGATGTAGGCGTTCTCCACCGGCACGATCGGCGCGTTACCCCCCGACCGGCGCAACCGCAGCAGACCACCGCCACCCGGCTCCAGCAATGGCTTGAGCAGCTCACTCGCCGCCACGTGGTACCTGAGGTCCGGCACACCGGCGAAGGGGTCGAGTGGTGCCAGTTCACGCTCGACCGGTCCCGCCATTCGCCGTCCTCCCGTTGTCGTCAAGTGATCACCACCCTACTGAGACGGTTCGTCCGTACACGCCGTTCCGCTGAACAGCCGGGTCAACACGGTTATCGTCGGTATGTATGGAGGCCCTCGCGGAGCTGAGACGGGTCACCGATGCGGTGACGTACGGTGAGCTGGCCACTCTCCGTCGCAGGCTGTGGGCGGACGAAGAGGACGCGTACCGCTGGTTCGGCCAGTACCTGCCCGCCGCCCCCGAGGAGCGGCACGAGATCGAAGCCGGGTTCGAGGCCGCCGTGCGCCGCGCGATCGCCGCGGGCGGGCCGCTCGGCGAATGGTGCGCGAAGCTGCGCGCGGACATCTCCCCGGTACTGCCGCTGGACAAGCTGCTGGCGCGCTGGCCGGCGCTGGAGCACCCGGTGATCTCCCCGAACGTCGCCGCGTGGCGCGTGCTGTCCCGCTTCGGCGGCGTGTTCGAAGTCGAGGACGACTGGGCCGCGGTACCGGACTTCGCCGGCGCCGTCACCACGACCAGGGATGCCATCGCCGAACTCGCCGTATCCCTGACCGCCACCAGCCCCGCCGAGATGCTGGCGTCCCGCGGCTTCCGGCTCGCCGACGACGAGCTCGTGCGGTGGCTGTGGCACTGCGGCTACCGCGCCACGGCCACCGAACTGCACCAGCCACGCCGTTCGCTGCACCGCGCGTTCGAGCGCACGTCGGTGGGCAAGCGCACGACCCGCGGGCCGACCGCCACCGACTCGGTCGCGGAACTGCTGGCGCAGCAGGAATCCCCGCTGCACCTGGACGAGATCCTCCGAAGACTCGAGCGGCGTTACAGCCGAGGTCCGCTGTACAACCGGCTCAACGCCGACCCGCGTTTCGTCCGCGTCGCACCCAGCACGTTCGCCCTCGCGAGCTGGAACCTCGAGCCCTACACCGGGCCCGGCGTGTCCAGCACCGACAACGCGATCCGCCTCATCGAGGCCGCCGGCCGGCCGCTGCATCTCGACGAGATCAGGGCCCGCCTCGACAAGGCCATCACGCGCGAAGGGCTGCGCAACGCCCTCAACTCCACCAGCAGGCTGCTCCGCGTCGCCCCGTCCACCTACGCGATCCGGCGCTGAGACCGGAGTCCTGGGCACGCGGGCGCGCAGTTCCACCACTTTGGATGTCTCGGTGCAGCTGACCCGGTTGGCCCCAACCTCGCGAGTTGAGGTTTCCGCGCGCCCGAGTTGAGGTTTCCGCCCGCCCGGAAACCTCAACTCACCGTCCGGGAAACCTCAACTCGCGTGGGACTGCTCAGCCGTTCGCGTGCGCGTCCAGGACGTGGGCGACGGTCTCGCTGATCCGCTGTGCCTGGCCCAGGTGCAGCCACTCGTCCGGGACGTGGGCGTTCGAGTCCGGGCCGAGCGCTCCCGTGACCAGGAACTGCGCCTGCGGGTACTTCTGCGCCAGCAGCCCCATGAACGGGATGGACCCGCCGAGGCCCGTCGACCGCCACGGCGCGCCGAAGACCTCCCCGCTGACCTTCTGCAGTGCGCTCGACAGCCACGGCGCCAGGTCCGGCGCGTTCCAGCCGGTCGCGTGCTCCAGCCCCGACAGCTCCACCGTCGCCGAGTACGGCACGTCGGTGGTCAGCGCCTTCTCAATCGTGTTCAGCGCTGCCGCGGAATCCACCGTCGGTGGCAGGCGGAAGCTCAGCGCCAGCGTCGTCGAGTCGCGCAGCACGTTGCCCGCGTCGGCGGGCTGCGGGAACCCGGCCGCGCCGATCACCGACAGGGTGGGCCGCCACGCGTTGTTGAGCGCCAGCTCCAGCTCGTCGTCCGAGACCGGCCGCGTGCCGCCGTGCAGCGGGAACATCGACGTGAACGCGCCGGGCACGACCTCCACCGTCGCCGCCGCTTCGGCACGGCGGTTCTCCGGGATGTCGACGTGCAGTTCCGCGAGCTTGATCTCACCGGTCTCGGCGTCCTCGAACCGGTCCAGCAACTGCCGCAGCACGCGGAACGAGCTGGGCACGATGCCGCTCGCGAGCCCTGAGTGCTGCGCCGAGTCGAGCACCCGCACCGTTACGTGCACCTGCGCCATGCCACGCAGGCTCGTGGTCAGCCACAGCCGTTCGTAGTCGTTGCCGCCCGAGTCCAAGCAGATCACCAGCGTCACCGGGCCGAGCCGGTCAGCGAGGTGCTCGAGGTACGACGGCAGGTCAGGGCTGCCCGACTCCTCGCCGGTCTCCAGCAGCAGTACCGACCGGGCGTGCGCGCCGCCGGACGCGCGGATCGCCTCCAGGCCCGCGACGGCGGCGTAGCCCGCGTACCCGTCGTCCGCCGAACCGCGGCCGAACAGCTTGCCGTTGCGGACCACCGCGGCCCACGGGCCAAGGCCCTCCGCCCAGCCGCCGACCGGGGGCTGCTTGTCGAGGTGACCGTAGAGCAGCACGGTGCCGCGGTCCTCGGCGCCGGGCGAGCAGGGCACGTCGACCAGCAGCACCGGGCTCCGGTCGTCCAGCCGGACGACGTCGATGGTCGCGCCGGGCAGGCGGCGGCCCGCGATCCAGCCGCGGACGTGCTCGACGGCGGCGTTGAGGTGCCCGTTCTCGGCCCAGCCCGGGTCGAACGCCTGCGACAGGGCGGGGATCCGCACCAGCTCGGACAGGCTGGGGAGCACCTCGTTCTCCCACAGGTCGCCTACGGTTTCACGTACGGTTGTCTGCTCCACAGGGATCCAATCTAGCGGCGCGAAGCGTCTCCGTTGAGGGTGGCGGTGGGGAAGCGGCTGGCCCATTCTGCCAGCGTTCGGACGTGGCACAGGTCACGCCTGGTCACCGTCGCCGGGACCGCCGCGCGTGCCGGAAACACAACGGGCTGGTCACACCCCGTGTGCATGCCCGACTCTCGGCATCCCCATCATCGGGCTTCCTACGATTTTCGCAGCTCACGAGGGGTTTTTCGGCAACGAATCCACTTTCGTCCCTCACCTGGGAGGCCCCGTTCGTGCCAGGATGAACGACGTAAGCCGTCACGGCCGACGGTGACCCGAGCGCTTCGGACCCGATGCGTCGGTGGCCGCCGGTCCCCAGTCGTCGGGGTCGCCACAAGTGACCTCACGGCGCTGACATCGAGGAGCACGCGCATGTCGTCCCCCGAACAGTGGACGCACCCGGAGCCCGGGGAAGGCCCGGCCGCACGAGCGGCACAACCGACCCGGGAGCAGGTGATCGCCGGTTTGCGAGCAACGACCGAAGGTGGCGCTGAGCTGACTCAGCTGCTCACCCCCGAAGGCGAACGAGTCCCCGCCCCCCATTTCGACTCCTACGTCGAAGACATCGACGGCGCCGCACTCCGCGGGCTGTACCGCGACATGGTGCTGGTCCGCCGCGCGGACCGCGAATCCAACGCGATGCAGCGGCAGGGTCAGCTCGGTATCTGGGTTCCGCTGCTGGGCCAGGAAGCCGCACAGATCGGCTCCGGCCGGGCCCTGAAACCCCAGGACATGGCGTTCCCGAGCTACCGGGAACACGGCGTCGCGTACACCCGCGGGGTCGATTTCCGGGAGTTGCTGGGCATTTTCCGCTGCACCGACCAGGGCGGCTGGGACTTCAAGGGCACGCGCTTCCACCCGTACACGATCGTCATCGGCAACCAGGTGCTGAATGCCACCGGGTACGCGATGGGCCAGAAGTTCGAGGGCAGGGTAGGAAACACAGACGGGGACGGCAGGCCTTCTGACACTGACGAAGCCACCATCGTCTACTTCGGTGACGGTGCCACCAGCCAGGGCGACGTGCACGAGGGCTTCGTGTGGGCGGCGGTGTACGACGCGCCGCTGGTGTTCTTCTGCCAGAACAACCAGTGGGCGATCTCCGAGCCCACCGAGCGCCAGTCGCGGCTGCCGCTGTACCAGCGCGCCCGCGGCTACGGTTTCCCCGGCATCCGCGTCGACGGCAACGACGTGCTGGCGTGCCTGGCGGTGACGCGGTGGGCGCTGGAGGAATGCCGCCACGGCAACGGTCCGGTGCTGATCGAGGCGTTCACCTACCGGATGGACGCGCACACCACCACCGACGACCCGACGCGCTACCGGCTTTCCGACGAGCTGGAGGCGTGGAAGCTGAAGGATCCGATCGAGCGGGTGCGGGTACACCTGGCCCGCAACGGGCTGGCCGATCAGGCGTTCTTCGACCAGGTGCAGTCCGAGTCGGACCAGTTCGCGGCGGAGTTGCGCGAGTACACGTTCAACCTGCCGGATCCGCCGCCGGAACGGGTTTTCGCCAACGTCTACGCCGAATCCTCGCCCGTGCTGGAGGCCCAGCGCGAGGAGTATCTGTCCTATCTGGACGGTTTCGCGATGGCAGGTGAGCGATGATGGCCGCACCGGTACAGTCTCGAGAAGACCACGCGGTGTCGACCGTGCAGACGATGACCATCGGCAAGGCGCTGAACCTCGGGCTGCGCGCCGCGATGGAGGCCGACCCCAAGGTCATCGTGCTGGGCGAGGACGTCGGCAAGCTGGGCGGAGTTTTCCGGATCACCGACGGGCTGCAGAAGGACTTCGGTGAGCAGCGCGTGCTCGACACGCCGCTGGCCGAGTCCGGCATCATCGGCACCGCGGTCGGGCTGGCCGTGCGCGGGTTCCGGCCGGTGTGCGAAATCCAGTTCGAGGGGTTCATCTTCCCCGGATTCGACCAGATCTCCAGCCAGCTCGCGAAACTGCACTACCGGACGCAGGGCCGGATCAAGGTGCCGATCGTGGTGCGGGTGCCCTTCGGCGGCGGGATCGGCGCGGTCGAGCACCACTCGGAGTCGCCCGAGTCGCTGTTCTCGCACATCGCGGGCCTGAAGGTCGTGTCGTGCTCCAACCCGGCCGACGCGTACTGGATGATCCAGCAGGCGATCTCCTGCGACGACCCGATCCTGTTCTTCGAACCGAAGCGGCTGTACCACAACGGCCAGCTCAAGTCCGAAGTGGACACTGTGAACCCGGTCGGCCCGCTGTTCGGCTCGCGCGTGCTGCGGCAGGGCACCGACGCGACGCTCGTCGCCTACGGGCCGTCGGTGAAGGTGTGCCTCGACGCGGCCGCCGCGGCGAGCGAGGAAGGCCGCTCGCTGGAGGTCATCGACCTGCGCACGATCTCGCCGCTGGACCTGGGTCCGGTGTTCGAGTCGGTGCGCCGCACCGGCCGGCTCGTCGCGGTCAGCGAGGCGCCGTCGGAATCCTCGATCACCTCGGAGATCGCGGCGCGGGTGCAGCAGGAATGCTTCTACTCGCTCGAGGCGCCGGTGCTCCGCGTGGCCGGGTTCGACACGCCGTACCCACCGGCGAAGCTCGAGGAGCACTACCTGCCCGACCTCGACCGGGTGCTGCACACCGTCGACCGCGCGCTGGGGTGGTGAGCGTGCCGGACTTCAAACAGTTCCTGCTCGCCGACACCGCCGAAGGCCTGACCGAGGCCGAGATCCTCGGCTGGCGCGTGCAGCCCGGCGACGACGTGACGGTCAACCAGATCGTGGTCGAGGTGGAGACCGCGAAGGCCGCCGTAGAGCTGCCGATCCCGTGGGCGGGCAAGGTCACCGAACTGCTCGCTCAGCCCGGCCAGACGGTGGCGGTCGGCGCGCCGATCCTCACCATCGACGTCGACCCGGCCGGCGCGGCGGTCAACGGTTCCGCCCCGGCCGAGGAGGAGATGAAACCCCTCGTCGGCTACGGCTCCAAGACCGTCACCGCGAAACGCCGTCCGCGCCGAGAGGCCGCTCCGGCGGTACCGGTGGTGAAGGGTGGGTATGTGCCGTTGGCGAAGCCGCCGGTGCGCAAGCTCGCAAAGGACCTCGGCGTGGATCTCACCTCGCTGGCCGGCTCGGCCGGTGCCGTGATCACCCGCGAGGACGTCGAGCGTGCCGCGGCGCCCAGTACTCCCAGTGCTCCTGCCGCCGCCGGTGTGCGCGAACGGCGGGTGCCGATCAAGGGCGTGCGCAAGGCGACCGCGCAGGCGATGGTGGAAAGCGCTTTCACTGCACCGCACGTCACGGAGTTCCTGACCGTCGACGTCACGCCGATGATGGAACTCCGGGCCCGGCTCAAGACGCACCCGGCGTTCGCGGACGTGAAGCTCACGCCGCTGGCGTTCGCGGCGAAAGCCGTGTGCCTGGCCGCGAAACGGACCCCGGACGTCAACTCCACCTGGGACGAAGCCGCCGGCGAGATCGTCTACAAGGACTACGTGCACCTCGGGATCGCCGCCGCGACCCCGCGCGGCCTCGTGGTTCCCAAGATCCGCGACGCGGACGCGCTGTCGCTGGCCGAACTCGCGGTCGCGCTCGAAGGGCTCACCGCCACCGCCCGCGACGGCAAGACGCCGCCGGCGGACATGCTGAACGGCACGTTCACGATCACCAACGTGGGCGTGTTCGGCGTCGACACCGGCACGCCGATCATCAACCCCGGCGAAGCCGCGATCCTCGCGTTCGGCGCGATCAAGGACATGCCGTGGGTCGTGGACGGTGAGCTGGCGGTGCGGAAGGTGCTCCAGCTCGCGCTGAGCTTCGACCACCGGCTCGTCGACGGGCAGCAGGGTTCGCAGTTCCTGGCCGATGTCGGCGCGCTGCTGGCCGACCCGGCCATGGCCATCACGTACTGAGGCAAAGGGGAGCTCCGGCTCCCCTTTGTTCTATTCGCTTGACGGAGTGAGCACTCACTCCGCACACTGGCGCCATGAACCCGCCGGGGACCAGGCGGCGCGCGCCGGGCATGAGCCAGGAGCAGCGCCGGGAGATGATCGTGCACGCCGTGCTGCCGCTGATCGTGGAGCACGGCACCGCCGTGACCACCGCGCAGATCGCCCGCACGGCCGGCATCGGTGAGGGCACGATCTTCCGCGCCTTCAAGGACAAGGACGAGCTGATCGAGGAGTGCGTGCAGCAAGCACTGCGCCCCGACGCCGCGATCGGCCTCATCGGGGAGATCCCGCTCGACCAGCCGCTGACCGACCGGCTCGCCGAGGCCGCGGGCGCTCTGCGCGCACACCTCGAGCGGATGGGTGCGCTGATGGCGTCGCTGCACGAATCGGGGCAGGCGCGGAACATCCGCAAACGGCACCGCGGCGGGGATCGCGCGGCCTCCGTCGCCGCGATGCGCGAGGCGATCGCGGAGCTGCTCGAACCCGAGCAGGACACGCTGCGCCTGCCCGCCCAGCAGCTGGCCGCGGTGTTCCTGGCGCTGCTGTTCAACCGTGCCCGCGACGAGCACACCCCGGACGTGTCACAGCTGATCGACGTGTTCCTGCACGGGGCGGTGACCAGATGACGCACACCGGCGGCCAGCCGCCGCTCGGGCTGCGCAAACGGCTGCGCCAGGCGAGCAGCACGGTGCCCGACAGCGGTTTGACCGGCCCGATCGACATTCCCGACCCGAAGCAGGACGACCAGCCGAAGGACTTGCGCGCGCGATGGCTCCGGCTGCGCACCAACGTCACGGGCACCGTGCGCGGTCTGCCCCGGGTGGCCAGCCTGACGTGGCAGGCCAGCCCGGCCATGACCATCCTGATCGCACTGTCCACAGTGGTCAGCGGGCTGACGCCCACGGTCACCGCCTACATCGCGAAACTGTTGCTGGACAGCGTGGTCGCGGCAGTGCAGGGGCATGGCGAGACCGGCCGGATTGTCGAGATCACCCTGTTCCAGCTCGGCGTGTTCACGTTCACCGCGATCAGCACGGCGCTGACCAACGTCGCACAGCAACTGCTCCAGGAACGCATGACGCTGACCATCCGCCATCAGGTGATGGCGCACGCGGCGAAGCTGGACCTGGCGTTCTTCGAAGGCTCCGAGTCCTACGACCTGCTGCGGCAGGCGTCGCAGGAGGCGCCGTCGCGGCCGGTGTCGATGATGACGTCGGCGCTGAGCCTCGTCCGCACCGGAATCACGTTCGCCAGCATGGTCGCGCTGCTGGTCGCGGTGAGCCCACTCCTGGCGGTGATCGCGCTGCTGGCGCCGCTGCCGGCGTTCGTCTCGCAGTCGAAGTACGGGTCGCGCGCGTTCATGCTGGCGCTCTACATCTCCCCGATCCGGCGGCGGATGGACTACCTGTCGTCGCTGGTCACGACCGACACCTACGCCAAGGAGACCAAGGTCTTCGGGCTTGGCGACTACCTCGTCGACCGGTTCTGGCGGCTGGGCCGGACCTACTACGCGCGCGAGCGGAAGCTGACCACGACCCGGAACGTCGTCGGCACGGCGTGGGGCCTGCTGTCGACCCTGGCAGGGTCGGGCATCGCGCTGTACATCGCGCTCGAGGCGGTGGCCGGGCGGCTGACCATCGGTGACCTGGCGCTGTACACGAGCGCGGCGGCCGCGGTGCAGACGTCGGTGCAGGGTCTGTTCACCGGGTTCACCGGGATGTACGAGAACAACCTGTATCTGGACACGCTGTATGAGTTCCTCGGCACGAGGCCCCGCATCACGATGCCGCCGCAGCCCCGGCCGCTGCCGGCGACCGTACGGGGGCACGTCGAGTTCCTGGACGTGTCGTTCAGTTATCCCGGCGCGGACGAGGCGGCGCTGGACAGCGTGAGCTTCGAGATCCGGCCGGGCGAGACGGTGGCGGTGGTCGGCCGGAACGGTGCCGGCAAGTCGACACTGTTCAAGCTGATGTGCCGGCTGTACGACCCGACCGCGGGCCGGATCCTGCTCGACGGCGTGGACATCCGCGAGTTCGACCCGGCCGAGCTGCGCATCCAGATCAGCGCGATGTTCCAGGACTACGTGACCTACCAGGGCACGGCAGCCGAGAACATCGGGCTCGGGCAGCTGAGCGCGCTCGACGACCGCGACCGGATCGTCGACTCGGCACACCGGGCAGGGGCGGCCGAGCGGCTCGAGCGATTGCCGAAGGGGTATGACAGCCCGCTCGGCCGGTGGTTCGACCAGGGTGTGAGCCTGTCCGGCGGGGAGTGGCAGAAGGTCGCGCTGGCGCGGGCGTTCATGCGGGACGCGCCGCTGCTGATGCTCGACGAGCCGACGTCGGCGCTGGACGCGCAGGCCGAGCACGACCTGTTCACCCGCCTGCGCGCGCTCGCCGCCGGCCGCACGACGCTGTACATCTCGCACCGGTTCTCGACGGTCCGACAGGCGGAGAAGATCCTCATGCTGGACCGGGGCAAGCTGACCGAGCAGGGCACGCACGACGAGCTGATGGCGCTGGGCGGCGACTACGCTGACCTGTTCACCCTGCAGGCTGCGGCGTACCTGGAGGGTTGAGCGAGCCACAATCGGCGAAGCGTCGCTCGCTCAAACCGACCGGGTGCGGGTGCCCCGCAAAACACAGAGGGTTGAGCGAGCCACAATCGGCGAAGCCCCGCTCGCTCAAACCGACCGGGTGCGGGTGCCCCGCAAGACACGGAAGGCTGAGCGGATGGAGCTGCACGTCGGGTGTGCAATGTGGACACACCCGGACTGGCCGGGACACCAGCTGCCGCCACGGGACCGGCTGCGGACCTACGCGAGCCGGTGCAATGCGGTGGAGGGCAACACGACCTTCTACGCGACGCCGTCCGCGGCCACGGTCGAGTCGTGGGTCGAGCAGACAGAGCCGGATTTCCGTTTCCTGCTCAAGCTTCCGCGCACCGTGACGCACGAGCGGCGGTTGACCGACGTCGCGGCGTCGATGCGCGCATTCCTCGACACGATCGAACCGCTCGGCGAGCGGGTGCACGCGTTGTGGATCCAGCTGCCGCCCTCGTTCGGGCCCGGCGACCTCGGTACCCTCGCGGCCTTCCTGCGCCGCGTGCCACGGTCGTACCGGCAGGCCGTCGAGGTGCGGCATCCGGCGTTCTTCGAGGAGCCGCGCGAGCTGGAACGGGTGCTGGGCGAGGTGGGCGCTGAGTGGGCCACGTTCGACACGACGGCGCTGTTCGCGAGCCCGCCGACGAGCGACGCGGAGCGCGAGTCGTGGCAGCAGAAGCCGCGGCTCCCGCGCCGGTCACCGGCCCTGACGGCGAACCCGGTGGTCCGCTACATCGGCCGCGACGACCCTGCCCGCACCGTGGCGGGGTGGCAGTGCTGGGTCGAGACGGTGTGCGGCTGGCTGGGCGAAGGCCGCTCCCCGACGGTCTTCGTGCACACCCCGGACAACGCCGAGGCGCAGGCCCTGGCCAGGCATTTCCACGACGAGGTGCGCACCCGCGTGCCCGGCCTGGCGCCCCTGCCGGAGCCGATCCCGACGGAACCGCTGACCCTGTTCTGAAGACTCAGGCTGTCCATTCACGAAGTACCCCAGCGATTTTCTCGAGGCCGGCGTCCCGGATCCGCACTTCCTCGCCGGCTACGAGATACGCGATGGCGATGGCGATGGCGACGAGGTCCTCGGTGATGAGGTACTTGATCACCAGTCGGTGGCGAAACCGGACGCCTGGCATCCATTCAGGAGGGTTCCGACCCGGACACACCCAGCCCCACAGGACAGCTGACCCCGGTGCCACCGAGGCCGCAGTAGCCGTCGGGCACCTTGTGCAGGTACTGCTGGTGGTAGTCCTCCGCGTAGTAGAACTGCCGCAGCGGCGCGATTTCCGTGGTGATGGCGCTGTAGCCCGCGGTGCCCAGGGCACCCTCGAACGACTCGCGCGACGACTCGGCCGCGGCACGCTGCCCGTCGTCGGCGTAGTAGATCGCCGAGCGGTACTGGGTACCGACGTCGTTGCCCTGCCGCATGCCCTGTGTCGGGTCGTGGCCTTCCCAGAACACCTTCAGCAGCGTCTCGTAGGAGACCTGCGCCAGGTCGAACACCACCAGCACGACCTCGGTGTGCCCGGTCAAACCGCTGCACACCTCTTCGTACGTCGGGTTCGGGGTGTGCCCGCCCGCGTAGCCGACGGCCGTCGAGTACACGCCGGGGGTGCGCCAGAACAGCCGCTCGGCGCCCCAGAAACAGCCCATCCCGAAGACCGCCGTCTCGAGCCCGTCCGGGAACGGCGGCTTGATCCGCCGGTCCGGGTGGACGTCGTGGAACTCCGGCGCCGGGATCGGCTCCGCCCGTCCGGGCAGCGCCCCCTCGGCCGACACCCGCTTGGTCTTGTCCATCCCGAACCACGCCATGTTTCCAGTGTAGGGCGGTCGCCGTTAATCCGTTCGCGCTAACGTGTGGCCTGGTTGACGGCGGATCTCGAGGAGCAGCAGATGAGTTGGCAGGACGAGCTGCGCCGCCTGGACGCCGCCTTGGCCGAAGGCCGGATCACCCTGCACGAACACCGCAGGCAGCGCGAAGAACTCCTCGCCGCGGCCTCCGGCGGGCTGACCCCCTCACCGGTCGCCGCCCCGCTCGCGGGCCCGCAGAGCGTCAACCCCGCCCACCGGCCGCCGCCGCAGCCCGAACCCAAACCCAGCGCCTCGGCCGCGCTGCTCGCCTCCGACCGGCCCACCAGCGCGCCCAGCCCCGCCGACCAGCGGGCGACCGAGCGAATGCCGTACCCGCCCATCACCGAAACCCCCACCGTCGTGACCAGGGCGATCGGCCCGCTGCCCGGGCTGGTGCCGCCTCGGCGCCCGACCGTTCCGCCGCTGCCCACCGTCCCCGTCCGCAAGCCCGCCAAGAAGCCGACCTGGCTGTTCGTGACGGTCGGCGTGGTCCTGGTGCTCGCCATGATCATCGCCGCGACGGTCCTCCTCAAAGCAAGCGACGACACCACCGGCACCGCCGCCCCGGCCCAGGTCGCACCGGCCGACGCGCTCGAGATGGCCGCGGCCAAGGTCCCGACCCTGCCCGGCGCGGCGAACCCCGGGAACGCGACGATGCCGCTCGACCAGGCCGTCGGCCTGCAGCTCATCTCGCAGGCCGACGCCAACCTCATGAAGTCGGCCGGCGCGAGTCAGGTGATCTTCCGCGGCTCGAACGATCCCGCGAACAGCCCCAACGGCGACATGCTGCTCGTCGTGCCTGCCTCGTCGAAGGCGGCGGCGGACCAGCTCACCGTGGGGATGCGCAAGGAGCTGACGGCCGGCGGCTTCACCATGTCGGCGCTGGGTCAGGCGCAGTCCGATCTGGCCTTCACCGCAAGCAGTCCCGCGGGACGTGTCATGGCGCTCTGGTATGCGTCGGGCACGCTGGCCGTGGGAATGGGTGTTTCGCAGCCACTGACGGGTGATCCGGCGCAGCTGCGCACCCGGCTCGACCAGATCCGCAAGCAGGTGACCAGCGCTTTCCCCGCAGGCTGAGCACCGCGTCCGGTAAGTTGATAACAAAACGACCCGCGAGGCCGCAGATCGCCAATGCCGTGCACAATGTGCACGTCGCACCACACGTCGGGTCGCGATTTGCTGTCGCGTTTGCCGAGCCGAATGAATTGGGGGCCGCTGGTGTCCTGGCAGGAGGAGCTGCGCAAGCTGGACGAGGAGCTTGCCTCCGGACGACTCTCCGCCGACGACTACCGGGCACGCCGTGACCAGGTGCTGTCGTCGGCCGTCGGGCAGCCCGACACGCAGCAGTCCCCGCCGCCGCAGCAGCAGGCCAGCGGGCCGAGCGCCGACTCGACGCAGATCATCGCGCCGATCAGCCCGTCGCAGGGACTGCCGCAGCCGCTCGCCGACACCAGCGCGGAGCGCACCCAGGCCGTCCCGCCGTGGCAGCAACCCCAGCAACAGCAGCCCGTCGACCCGGGTCGCACCGAGTACGTGGCCGCGCCGCACCAGCAGGCGCCTTACTCGCCGCCCGGCGGTTTCCCGCAGGCCGGACCCGCGTCGCCTGCCGTCGGCTTCCCGCAGGCCGCGCCGTGGAACGCCCCGGAATCCGACCAGAGCCCGCCGTGGGGTGCCGGTGACCTGCCGCCGCTCGTGCCCTCCGGTGGCTCCGAATGGGCGCTGCAGGGCCCCGAGGCCTTCGACGACAAGCCGAAGAAGGGCAACGGCGCGAAGATCGGCGCGATCGTCGCGGCCGTCGTCGTGCTGGCCGGCGTCGCGTTCGGCGCCTACGTGCTGTGGGGCCGCGACAGCGGCGGCGGCACGGCCGCGCCCACCACGCAGGCCGCGCCCGCGAGTTCCGCGAGCCCGGCCGCGCCGGACCCGATGGGCGTGGCCGACATCCCCGGCACCGCCGAGTTCCACGACGACATCACCACGTTCAGCCAGGTCCCGGGCCTGACCTACCTCAACTCCGACGAGCTGTCCGCGTACGAGACCGCGCAGCCGAGCGACGTCAAGTTCGTCGTACACAACCTGCCCGACGGCAGCCGCGCGATCATGATGCTGGTGAAGGTCAACAGCCCGGCCGCCGCGCAGAACGCGGTGAGCCAGCTGCTGGCGATCCAGGTCCGCAACGGCGGCACGCGGCTCACCGACGTGCCGGCCGGCGTGCTGGCCTCGGGCATCGACAGCAAGAACGGGCAGCCCGCCCAGGTCCGCGGCCACTACGCGCACCACAACGTCGTGGTGCGGCTCGAGGTCGTGAGCCCGAACGGCCTGCAGCCCGCGGAGACCAACTTCAACAGCGTCCTGGCCGGTGAACTGCAGAAGCTCCCTGCCGATGGCTGACGGCCGCGTCACCGCGTGCACGATCGTCGCCCGCAACTACCTGCCGGCGGCACGGGTACTGGCGAAGTCGTATCTGGCCCACCATCCGGAGAACGGCTTCGTCATCGCGGTGATCGACGCGGCCTGGGACGAGGTCACGGAGGAGGACGGGTACCGCGTCGTCGGGCCCGCCGCGTTCGGCATCGCCGAGCAGGACTACCTGCGGATGGCCACCGCGTACTCGGTCACCGAGCTCGCGACGTCGGTCAAGCCGTATTTGCTCCGCGAGCTGCGCGGCGAGGCCGACGTGGCGATCTACCTCGACCCGGATATCCGGGTGTTCGCCCCGATGCCGGAGATCGCGGAGCTGGCCCGTGCGCACGGCATCGTGCTCACCCCGCATTTCCTGCGACCGCTACCGCAGGACGGGCTGGAACCCGACGACGCGGTCATCATGGGCACCGGCGTCTTCAACCTCGGTTTCATCGCGGTCGGGCCCGGCTCCGAGGACTTCCTCGAGTTCTGGGCGCAGCGCCTCAAGCACGACGCGATCGTCGCGCCCGAGCAGCAGCTGTTCACCGACCAGCGGTGGGTCGACCAGGTGCCGGCGCTGTTCGGGCATCACGTCATCACCGACCCCGGTTTCAACGTCGCCTACTGGAACCTGCACGACCGGCACGTCGAGCGGGACAGCGACGGCGTGCTCCGGGCCGGCGGCTCGGTGCTGCGGTTCTTCCACTTCAGCGGCTACCGGCCCGAGTCGCCGTGGATGCTGACCTTCCACTGCGCGCGCAAGCCGCGCGTGCTGTTGTCGCACAACCCGGAGCTGCGCACGCTCTGCGACGCCTACGGCGCCGCGCTGCGCGAGCACGGGTATGCCGAGACGCTGGACGCGATCCCGTACGGGTTTGCCGGTTTCGGCGACGGCGCCCGGCTGCCGAAGCTCGCGCGGCGGCTGTTCCGCGAGGGCTGGATCAAGGCGGAGCGCAAGAACACGCCGGTGCCGCCGCACGCCTACGGCGAGGACGGTGGCGAGGCGCTGCGCGCGTGGCTGTCGACGCCCGCCGACCAGGCGCAGGCGGCGGCCGGGCTGAACCGGTTGACGCACGCGATCTGGGCTTCGCGGATCGACCTGCAGATGGCCTTTCCGCACCCATGCGGCGACGACGCGGAGGCCTTTCGGTTCTGGTGCGCCGGCTCCGGGGTCGCCGAGGCCGGGCTGCCGGAGTGGGCGCTGCCGGGCCGGCCGATCGTGTCGCGGCCGCCGGACGAGGAGTTCGGCGTCAACCTGCTCGGCTACCTGACCGCCGAGCTGGGGCTCGGCGAGATGGGCCGGATCGTGCACTCGGCGATCGAGGCCGGCGGCGTCCCGGTCGCGTCGGTGCTCGAAGAGCGCGCGGTGTCCAACCGCACCGGCATGCAGCGGCCCGCGACGGTCGGCGACCCGCGGTTCCCGATCAGCGTGTTCGCCGTGAACGCGGACCAGATGCGGGTCATCCTGACCAACCACCCCGAGGTCGGCCACGATCGCTATCGGATCGGGCTCTGGGCGTGGGAGCTGGAGGACTTCCCGGACTGGCAGCACGAGGCGTTCGGGATGCTCGACGAGGTGTGGACGGTCAGCGAGTTCTGCCGCAAGGCCATCGCCGAGCACTCGCCGATCCCGGTGAAGACCATCCCGGTGCCGGTCCGCGACCCGGGTGAGCCGTCGCCGCCCGCGCGCGAGTCCGGCGAGCCGGTGCGCTTCCTGTTCGCGTTCGACTTCAACAGCGTCGCCCAGCGCAAGAACCCGTGGGGCGTGGTCGGCGCGTTCCAGCGTGCGTTCCCCGGCCGCGACGACGTGCGGCTGACCGTCAAGACGATCAACGCGAAACTGCATCCGCACGACGCGGAACGGCTGCGCGCGACGGTCGTGGGCGACGACCGGATCGAGCTGGTCGAGCACTACCTGACGGTGGCCGAACTGCACGATCTGTACGAGCGCAGCACGTGTTACGTGTCGCTGCACCGCAGCGAGGGCTTCGGCCTGACGGTCGCGGAGGCGATGGCACGGGCCATGCCGGTGATCTCCACGAACTACTCGAGCACCACCGAGTTCCTCGACAGCACCACTGGCTGGCCGGTCCCGTACCGGATGATCCCGGTCGGGAAGGGCTGCTACCCCTACCATCCCGAGGCGTCGTGGGCCGATCCCGACCTGGACGCGGCCGCGGCGGCGATGCGTCAGGTCGCGGACGATCCCGAGGAGTCGGCCCGGCGGGGACGCGCGGCGCGCGAATACATCCTGCGCGCCCGGTCGCTGGAGGCGGCCGCGGCGTGGATGCGGCGCGAGATCGAGGGCGCGTACGAGACGTGGCAGGCGCGGCGACTGGTCGCGGCGCCCCCGCCGGAGCATCCGCTGGTGCCGATGAACCACGCCGCCGAAGCCTTGCGCTGGCGGCCGGAAGCGGCGGCGCCGTCGCGCGTCCCGCTCGCTCCGGCGATGCGCAAGGCCGTGCTGCGCGCGATCGACCATTACGACGTGCACCAGCGCCGGGTGATGGGCGCGCTGCACGAGGGCACCGAGCAGAGCCTGCGGCGCCTGCTGTCGCGGGTGGAGGCGCTGGAGGCGGGCATCGGCGACGTACATCGCGCGGCCGACGCCGGTCGCCGTTTCGGGGACCGGCTCGACGCGCTGAAGTCCACTGTGGACGAGCTGCGGCGTCGCACCCCGGACACCGACCTGGCGCTGCGCAACCTGCAGGCCGAGCTCGGCAAGCTGGCCGAAGGCTTCGGCCAGGACATCGAGTCGACCACCACGTCGCTGCACCAGATGTTCGAGAAGCGCGACCAGCGTCTCGACCACGACGAGAAGGCGATCCAGCAGGTCAAGCACGAGTTCACGGCGATCCGCGACTCGGCCCGGATGGCGCACGCCCCCGTGCCGCGCGACGCGGACGTCGTCCCGTGCGACGTGGGCGCGCTGCTGATGCCGGTGGACGAGGTCATGCTGCCGTGGATCGTCTACCACCGCACGTGGGAGGACAGCGAGGCCGAGCTGATGGCCGAGCTGGCCGCCCGCCGGCCGGGCGCGTTCCTCGACATCGGCGCCCACGTCGGCTACCACACACTGCGACTGCTGCGGACCTGCCCGGAGGTGTCGCGGGTGGTGGCGGTGGAGGCCGACCCGGTCAACGCGGCCTACCTGCGCCGCAACCTCGCGGTGAACCTGCCCGCCGACACCGCAGCCCTCGCCGACGTGCTGGAGGTCGCCGCGTGGGACAGCGACGGCGTGGTGCACCTGGCGCACTCCGCCCCCGACAACAGCGGTGACAACCGGGTCAGCACCGACGGACCCGGCATCGAGGTGCCGGCGGTGCGCCTGGAGCTGGTGCCGGAGGTCGGCGCGCAGCCGGTCGGCCTGGTGAAGGTGGACCTGCAGGGGCGCGACCACCGCGCGCTGGCGGGGCTCACCGCGATCCTGCGCCGCGACCGGCCGCACGTGGTGTGCGAGTTCTGCCCGGAGGCGATCGAGGAGCTGGGCGACGACCCGGCGCAGGTGCTCGCGGAGTACCGGGCGCTCGGCTACCGGCTCACCATCGTCGGCGACGACGGCCCCATCGAGACGCCGGCCACTGACGAGGAGCTGATCGGCGTTGCCCGCGCCGACGAGAAGACCTTCGTGACGCTGTGGCTGGCGCCCGCCTAGGGATTCATGTGGGCGGAGGTCATCAGGAATGCCCCGTACCAGGACCCGAGCAGGGCGCCGACCGTGAGCAGCAGCACCAGGACGCGCGTCGGCAACCTCGCCAGCAGCATCGCCAGCGGGATCAAGACCGTGACCGCGGGCAGCATGAACCGCGCGCGTGACTGCAGGAAGTTCGACGACATCAGCGTCGGCACCAGCAGCAGCGTGCTGTACACATGCAGGAACAACGGCAGCCGCTCCAGATAGGACCAGACCAGCAGCACGAGCATGCCGATGATGACCAGCGCGGTGAGCGTGACCCAGACCGACCGGTTCGACGTGAGGCCGTCGACGATGCGGCCGAGCGTGAAGCCACCCCAGTCGAACCGCATCTTCCAGGCGTCGTCCTCGAGCCAGTACCAGCCGTCGAGCCGGTCGGTGCGCAGCGCGACGAACACGAGATGCCCGGCAAGGCCGACCGGCGCGAGCAGCGCGGCGACCCACGGGCGCCACCCGTCCTGCCTGCGCACGACGGCGATCACCGCCCCGACCGCCAGCGCCACGATGAGCGCCACCGCGGTTGCTCGGGTCAGCCCGGCGAGCACGGCGAACCCGGCCGCGGGCAGCCAACGGCGCTGCAGCAGCTTGACCAGCGACCACGCCACGACCGCGACGAACAGTGACTCGGAGTAGGCCATGTGCAGCGCGGCCGAGCCCGGCCCGCCGGCCACCAGCAGCGCGAGGACGGTGCCGGTGCGCGGCCCGGACAGCTCGCGGCCGAGCGTGAACAGTCCCCACGCCGCGGCGACGCCCGCCAGCGTCGTCACGATCATCGCAGCCCACCACGCGGACGGCCCGAGCGCCATCACCGACGCGATCAGCGCGGGATAGAGCGGGAAGAAGACGAGGCTGTTCTGCCCGGGTACACCGTTGCCGAGGACCGTCACATGCTGGCGGTACCCGTGGACCGCGACCTCCAGGTACCACTGGGCGTCCCAGTGGCCCAGCAGGTCGGTGGTCGCCATGCCGGTCCGCCCGCTCAGCAGCGCGAGCACGGCGAGGCCGAGCACCTGGACGGCGAGGTAACCGACGATGGCCGGCGTCGCGGGACGCAGCGCGCCGGCGAGCTGCGCGACCGCGGAGCGCCCACTCCGGGAGAGCGTGATCACCAAGCGCGGGCTCCTGCTTGATCAAATTGTCGGCTGACCTCGGATGATACGCGCTGGGCGGGCTTGTCACTGCTTGTCGACGGCAAGTAACGAACCTCTCGGATATGGCGGTACCCGATCCCGTTACTCCGTTTGGCGCGCTACCCTGCTCGGGCCGGGTCGCGGCGAGAAGTGGGGGGTGATCGCGCTGGTGGAGCAGCCACCCGTGGCCGCGAAATCCCGGATCGTCTTCATCGACATCGGTCGGGGTCTTGGCGCACTTCTCGTCTTCTACAGCCACATCGCACACCCGTGGGTGATCGCCAAGGGCGAGCACGCCCCGTACATCAGCTTCATCGAGTCGCTGACCAGCGACCCGATGCACATGGGCACGCAGGGCATCGGGCAGATCGCGGTGCCGTTCTTCTTCCTGGTCAGCGGGTTCGTGGTGACGCCGATCGCGCTGCGCCAGGGGTACGGCCGGTTCGCGGCGAACCGGTTCATCCGGGTCTACGCGCCGACGCTGTTCGTCGTGCTGCTGACCGCGCTGATGCTGGTCACGCACCTGCACCCGCCGTCGACGGGCCAGTCGCAGGAGCTGACCCCGTGGACCGTGCTGACGAACACCCTGCTGGTCAACTACCTCATCTACCCGCAGGTCGTGCTGGTGCCGGTGGCCTGGACGATGATCGTGGAGATCATCTTCTACCTGCTGCTGATGGCGGTGCTGCCGGTGCTGCGCCGGTGGGTGTGGCTGGCGATCGCGCTGGAACTGACGTTCATCTTCGTGGTGCTGATGAGCCGCAGCCAGCTCGGCCCGTCGTACTCGCTGTTCGCGGTGAACGTGTCCTACCTGCCGGTGATGATGATCGGCCAGATCATCTGGGCCACCACGTCGAAGAAGATTCCACTGTGGACCGGCGGGGTGTTCGGCGCCGTCGCCTGGTCGTTGTACGTGCTGGCGGACGTCATCAACGTCGGCCGTGTCGACAGCTCGTACAACCTCGCCATGGCCTTCGCCGTGCTGTGTTTCCTGGTGGGCTGGTTCGCGGAGCCGAAGCTCAAGCAGCGCCCTGCGTGGACGGCGCTGTCGGAACGCAGCTACTCGATCTACCTGCTGCACATGCTGGTCACGTTCGTGCTGCTGCAGCTGCTGCGCCCGGCGGTGCCGCTGCCGATCGCGCTGATCATCGTGATCGTCGCGGTGTTCGGGGTGGTCGAGGTCAGCTACCGGTTCGTCGAGCGGCCGAGCCACGCCCTGGCGCGGAAACTCTCGTACCGGCAGCGCCCGCCTGCACCGCGGCCCGAACCGGAAAGCGTGGAGGTCACCGCGGAGATCCCGGCGGAATCGCCGAGCGAGCAGACGGTCGTGATGCAGGCGGTTACCCGGGCTGGCGGCAGGCATGCGGCGCCCCGCCCCAGCCCGAGGCGGCGCATTAGCCCTAACAGGTGATATGGGCCGTGTCGGACCAACGACCTCCCACCCTCGCACGACCTATGAGGTGAGCATCATCGCGGGAACAGGCCCCGCACGCAGCCGGCGCGACGAAGGAGCATCGGCGAGGAGGACCGACCGGGTGCGGGGGTGCCCCGCAAGACACAGGAGGACCGCTATGTGGTGGCAGGTCACCTTGGTCGCGGCCGTCGGTGTCGTGTTCCTGGTCCGGCTGGTCGCTAGCCTGCGCTCCCGGGGCTGACCAGGCCCGATTCGTACGCGAGCACCACCAACTGGGCCCGGTCGCGGGCACCGACCTTGCTCATGATGCGGCTGACGTGGGTGCGCGCGGTGGCCTTCGAGATGACCAGCTGGGCGGCGATCTCCTCGTTCGACAGGCCGCCGGCGACCAGCGCGAGCACCTCGCGTTCGCGTTCGGTCACCTCGGCGACCGCGCTGGTGTCGACGCGCCGGTTCTCCGGCCGGCTGACGAACTCCGCGATCAGCCGGCTGGTCACGGTGGGCGCGAGCAGCGCCTCACCCTCGGCCACCACCCGCAGTGCCCGCAGCAGCTCGATCGGCTCGGTGTCCTTGAGCAGGAACCCGCTAGCGCCCGCGCGCAGCGCGTCGTAGACGTAGGCGTCGACGTCGAACGTGGTCAGGACCAGCACCTTCACCGCCGCCAGCTCGGGGTCGCCGGTGATGCGGCGCGTCGCCTCCAGGCCGTCCACGCCCGGCATGCGCACGTCCATCACGACCACGTCGGGCCGGTGCCGCTGCGCCAGCGCGACGGCTTCGGCGCCGTCGTTGGCCTCGCCGCACACCTCGAACCCGTCCTCGGTCTCGAGCAGCACCCGGAACCCAGCGCGCACGAGCGCCTGGTCGTCGGCGAGCACCACACGGATCGTCATCGCTCCTCCGTATCCTGCGGGCCGCCCGCACCCGGCCGGTCCGCCTCGCCGCGACTCCTTCGTCGCGCCTGCTGCGTGTGGTCCTCCACAGGCAACTCCGCCCGAACTTCGAACCCGCCATCGACGGGCTCGGCGGTCAGCTCGCCGCCCAGCGCGGACGCCCGTTCGCCCATGCCGCGCAACCCGTTGCCGGGCCGCGGCGGCGCGGCGCCCCGGCCGTCGTCGCGCACCACCAGCTCCAGCCGGCCGTCCCGCCGTCCGAAGTGGACATCGACGGTGCTGGGCTGGTTCGCGTGCCGCACCACGTTGGTCAGCGACTCCTGCAGGATCCGGTACGCCGCCCCGTCCACCGGCGCGGGCAGCTCCCCCGGCGACCCGTGCACCCGCACGGTGAGTCCCGTGGCGCGGGTGTGGTCGAGCAGCTCGTCGAGCTGGCGGAGGCTCGGCGCCGGACCCAGCCCCTGCCCGGACCGCAGCACCGTGACCGTCGCACGCAGGTCGGCCAGCGCCGACGCGCTCGCCTCCTTGATCGCCAGGAGCGCCTCGACGGCCTGCTCCGGCCGCCGGTCCGCGACGTGCGCGGCCACCCCTGCCTGCACGTTGATCATCGCCAGGCTGTGCGCCACCACGTCGTGCACCTCACGCGCGATGCGCAGCCGCTCCAGCTCGCTCATCCGGTACTGGTGCTCGGCCGCCCGCTGCCGCGCCTCGCGCACCGCCGTGATCCGGTTGCGGAACGCGGCACCGATGCCCAGCACGGCCGCGACCCACACGACGAACAGCCCCACGCGCGCGTCGAGGACGAACGTGCCGCCGGTGGCGAGGTGGATCAGCAGTGCCGCGAGCAGGGCCGCGGCGCCCGCGATCCCGGCGACGAGCGGGCCGCGGCGCCGGGTCAGCACGAACAACGCGATGGTCGGCAGCAGGATCGCCGGACCGTTCGCGAGGTGCGCCCAGTAGTAGGACATCGTGAGCGCGGCCGAGACGATGAACGCCGGCAACGGGTAGCGGCGCGCGAACAGCAGCGGCAGGCCCGCCAGCACCAGCCAGCCGTAGCCGAGCGCGTCGAGCTCGTGGCCGTGCCCCTGGAACCGCGCGGCGCCCGTCGTCGCGGCCAGCACGAACATCAACGGGACGACCGTCAGCAGCACGTCGGTCAGCCACGGGGCCCGCTGGGTTCGCCACACGCCCCACAACCTACGGCGCCGACCGCGGCCTGCGCGTCCGTCCGGAGGCGGCTGTTGGGTTACGACACGTGCGGTACCAGCGTCGCGGTGCTCGGCTGCCCACCCACGCGGCTGAAAAATCCCGGTTCGACCCGTCGGAAAGGCACCTCCCCGGACGACGATGGGGATGTGAGCGAACCGCGGGTACAGCCGGACCCGGCCTTCGCGCTGCTGTCGTTGTACGAGACGGCGCTGCCGCAGGTCTACGGGTACCTGCTGGCCCGCTGCGGGAGCCGCACCATCGCGGAGGAGCTGACCTCCGAGACGTTCCTCGGTGCGGTGTCCGCCTGCCGGAAATCCGAGTCACCGCCGGTCAGCACCGCATGGCTGATCGGCGTGGCCCGGCACAAGCTGGTCGACCACTGGCGCCGCCACGAGCGCGAGGAGCGCGGGTTGCGCCTGGTGCACGAGGCCGAAGCGGTCGATCCGTGGGACGAGGAGCTGGACGCCTTACTGGCCCGGGAGGTGCTCGCGTCGCTGGGCGCGCACCACCGGGCCGCCCTCACGTTGCGCTACGTCGACGGCCTGCGGGTCCCCGACGTCGCGGACCTGCTGGGCCGCACCGTCCACGCGACCGAGGCCCTGCTGACGCGGGCGAAGGCCGCATTCCGTGCCGCATATACCGAAAAGTGGGTCCGCGATGACTGATCCGCTGGATGCCCTGCGCGAACCTGTGCGGCCCGCCGACCCGGATCCGGACTTCGCCACCGGCCTGCGCGAGCGGCTGCGTCGCGCCGTCCTGGGAGTTGGAGGAGAGATGACCACCACCGAAACCACCACCAAGCCCGGCCGGATCGGCGCGCTGACGCCGTACCTCGTCGTATCTGATGCCCGGCGGGCGCTGGACTTCTACGTCGAGGTGTTCGACGCGGCCCGCCGCGGCGACCCGATCGTCATGCCGGACGGCCGGATCGGGCACGCGGAGCTGGCGATCGGCGATGCCGTGCTGATGCTGGCCGACGAGCACCCCGAGATCGGCGTCGTGGTCGCGCCCGAGGGCGGCGCGCAGATCCGCATTGAACTGTCCGGTGTGGACGATTCGGTGCGGCGCGCGGTGGCCAGGGGCGCCGAGCTGCTGCGGCCCGTCGAGGACAGCGGGTACGGCCGCGGCGGCACCATCAAGGATCCGTTCGGCCAGCGCTGGCTCGTCGCGGAGAAGTCACCGGAACCGCCGGTCCCGCAGGGCCACGCCATGTACTTCACGTTCCAGGTGCCCGCCGACGAACCCGCGAAGACGTTCTACGGCGGTGTGCTCGGCTGGCGGTACACGGCCGGCTCCACCCCGACCGCGTGGGGCGTCGAAGGCCACGGGCTGCAGGGCGGCCTGTGGGGCGGGCCGGGCCGGCAGGTCGGCTGGAAGCTGATGTACGCGGTCGACGACCTCGAAGCCGCGCTCGAGCGCGTGCGGGAGTTCGGCGGCCGGCCCGGGGAGGTCGAGCAGCACCCCTACGGGCGCACCGCCGACTGCGTCGACAACCAGGGAATCGAGTTCTGGCTCTGGCAGAGTTGACCGGCGCGTGGGCGGCCGAGACCGAGCCAGGACAGGCCCGCACGCAGGATCGTGTCCGGGTCCAGCAGGTTGCGGGTATCGACCACCGAGTCGCCGTGCATGATGTCGGCGACGTAGGCCCAGTCGAGCATGCGGAACTCGTCCCACTCGGTGAGCACGACGATCGCGTCGGCCGCCTTCGCGACCTGGTACGGGTCGTCCACCACGCGCATCCCGGGCAGCTCGCCGCCGATCGCCGGGTCGTACGCGGTGACCTCGGCGCCGTGCGCGGCGAGCATCGCCGTCACCGACAGCGCCGGCGAGTCGCGCAGGTCGTTGGTGCCCGCCTTGAACGCCAGGCCCAGCACGCCGATCCGGGCCCCGGCGAGGCTGCCGCCGACCGAGCCCGCGATCTTGGCGACGATCCGGTCGCGCTGGGCGATGTTCTCTCCGATCGCGGATGACAGGAGCGAGAAGTCGAAGCCGACCGACTCGGCGACCTGCACCAGCGCGTGCGTGTCCTTCGGCAGGCAGGACCCACCCCAGCCAGGCCCGGGCTTGAGGAACGAGCGGCCGATCCGGCGGTCGTAGCCCATGCCCGCGGTGACCGACTCGATGTCCGCGCCCAGCCGCTCGCACAGTTCGGCGATGGCGTTCACGTAGGACAGTTTCATCGCCAGGAAGCAGTTCGCCGCGTACTTGACCAGCTCGGCGCTGGCCGCGTCGGTGACCACGCTCGGCGCGGACAGGTCGGTGTAGAGCTCGGCGACCCAGCGCGCGGCGGCCTGGTCGTCGGAGCCGACGACGATGCGGTCGGGGTTGAGGAAGTCGCCCACCGCGGTGCCTTCGCGCAGGAACTCGGGGTTCGCCACGACCGGCACGTCGTCGCGACGGAGCATGGCTCGGATCCGCTGCGCGGTGCCCACCGGGACGGTGGACTTGGTGATCACCGCGCAGCCGCTGGGCAGCGCGTCGGCGACCTCGTCGATGACCGACTCGACCGCGCGCAGGTCGGCGGCGCCGCCCGCGCCCATCGGCGTCGGGACACAGAGGAACACGCCCTCGGCGTCGGCGACCGCGCCCCGTGAGCCGACGACGAAACCGAGCCGGCCCGTGGCCAGGCCGCGGGAGACCAGCTCCTCCAGCCCGGGTTCGAGGATGTCGACCTGACCGGCGGAGAGCCTGGCCACCTTGATCTCATCGACATCCACGCAGGTGACCTGGTGCCCGAGACTGGCCAGGCAGGCCCCGGTGGTGAGTCCTACGTATCCGGTGCCGATCACGACGATCCGAGCTGAGGCCATGGTTGCAAGGTGACACCCGGAGTTGACCGGCGCGCTAACTGCAGGGGTCGCGCCCGAATACTCCACGCTACGGGTGAGGAGGGCCACCGAAGGCTTCCCTGAACGAGCGTTAACCTGGGGATTCCTCGTCAGGAAGGACTCTCCTATGCAGATCAAGGACACTGCCGCGATCGTGACCGGTGGCGCGTCGGGCCTCGGCAACGCGACGGCGACGGCGCTTGCCGCGAAGGGCGCGCGGGTGTTCGCGTTCGACCTCGCCGCGGGCATCGAGAAGGCCCCGGCCGTGGCGGGCGTGACCTACGTCGCGACCGACGTGACCGACCCTGAGCAGGTCGAGCGGGCGGTCGCCCAGGCGGCCGAGTCCGGCGTGCCGCTGCGCACCGTCGTCAACTGCGCGGGCATCGGCCCGTCGGCGCGGATCCTGTCGAAGAAGGGCCGCCACGACCTCGCCCTGTACCGCAAGGTCATCGAGGTCAACCTGATCGGCACGTTCAACGTGCTCGCCGTGGCGGCCGAGGCCATCGCCAAGACCGAGCCCCTGGCGGACGACGCCCGCGGCGTGGTGATCAACACCGCGTCGGTGGCGGCGTTCGACGGGCAGATCGGGCAGGTCGCGTACTCGTCGTCCAAGGGTGGCGTTGCCGGGCTGACTCTGCCCGCGGCACGTGACCTCGCGTCGCAGGGCATCCGGGTGATGACGATCGCGCCGGGCATCATCGAGACCCCGATGCTCGCGACGGTGAGCGAGGAGTTCCGCGCCGGCCTCGCCGCCGGCGTCCCGTTCCCGAAGCGCCTCGGCCGGCCCGACGAGTACGCACAGCTCGTCCTCAACATCGTCGAGCACGACTACCTCAACGGCGAAGTGATCCGCCTCGACGGCTCGCTCCGGATGGCCCCTCGGTGACGCCTACAGGTCCCCCATGAACGGAATGTCGTTGGCGGGGCCTGTCATCCATTCGCGCAGGACCCTGGTGGCGCGGACGTCGTCTTCGTTGTAGCGAAGGAGACGTTCGCGCTGCTCGGCGTCCGGTGCGTCGCCGTTCATGCCCACCGCGTCGCGGTACCAGCGCATCGACGCCTCGCCGCCCGCCTCCGGGTCCCGCCAAGCGAACCCGGCCACGGGCGCGACCACCTTGAGACCCTTGCCGCGAGAGCACAGGAACTGGTCGGACACGCTACGGAACAGGTCCACCCACTCGTCCGAGTCCACAAAGGACTGGAGCTCGCTCTTGACCGGGATCCCGGGCCGGCCACCGAACCGCTCCACCGACCCGAACAGCCACCGGTTCTCGGCCATCGCGTTGTAGCAGTACGCGCGGAACGTCAGCCCCGCCGCGAGCGCGCGGGACCGGACCTCGCTCAGCCACGTCCAGAACTCGGCGAACGAACGCGCTTCGTCCACTGTGGGCAGTGGGTCCCACGTGACGAACGACCGGTAGCCCGGCTCGAACCCGACGTCCGCGCCCGACAGCAGGCAGCCCCACATATACGCGCCGGACTCGCCGAAGCTCTCCATGTCGACATCGACCTCGACGTCCGCCCGCGGCACCTCGACCCGAGGCACCTTGCGCACCACGGTGAGATCCGCGAGCCACGCGCGAGCGAGCGCGACCGCGTCCGCGAATGTGCCCGACGTCCACAGGATCGGCGCGTCCTCGGCCGGGTCCAGAGCGGCCAGCTTGTCCACAGTGGACACACCGACCCGGCGCAGCTCCGCGGCGTCCTCACCGCGCACGACGAGGCTCACGTCGCGGATCGCGTTCAGCTCCGACTCGCACGTCGGCCACCACGGGCACGTGCGGCATTCCAGGACCCGCGAGGGCTCGGCCAGGGCCGGCGCGCCGGTGAGCGCCGCCTCCGCGACGGCTACCCGGTCGGCAAGCCGCACGTCGTACTCGCCGAGCGCGCTGCGTCCGCCCGGCCACGTGGGCGCATCGAGGTCGTGCCACACCACCACATCGGCGTCGAGCCCGAGCACCGCACCGAGCGGGCGCGCCGCGGCCAGGCCCAGCGTCTGCAACATGCGACGCAGGTGCGCCAGGCGGAGCTGATCCCGCGGCTGCGAACGGACCTTGCGGGTCTCGTCGACGACGGCGTGGGCCGGGTCGAGATCCGTGGGCGGCGTGGTCACCGCACCGCTGCCCGGGTCGGTGATCCGGTGCCGCACCACGAGCATCGGCAGGTACCCGCCGTCGACCCGGATCAGCAGTTCGGCGCCGCCACGCCGGTGCCCCTGGCGGTCGGCCGGCAGCAACGCACCCCAGATGTAGCTGACGCCGCCGGCCAGCGCCTGCTCGGTGAGCGCGACGCGCTGCTCGGCGGGCAGCTCCCTCGGCACCGTGGTCCACGAGCCCGGTACCACGTCGACAAGGCGCTTCCGGATTTCCGCGCGGTGCGCCGCCGCGTCGGCCATGCGCTGCTCGGCGGCCGGGTCAGGCGGGGCCAGCGGCGCCTCCCGCATCGACGGGTCGTGCTCGAGGTGCACGCGACGACGGCACCGGCTCAGTGCCCTGGCGTCGAGCAGCACCAGTGTTTCCATGACCACCACTCTAGAAGCACCCCCCGACAAAAAGTCACCGCCGGTCACGTGTCCGTGATGCCCGGCCTTGGCACGACCAGTAAGTTCATGGCATGTCGCGTGACAAGGCCGAGAGCAAGGGACTGACACCGAAGAAGGCGCGCAACGCCGTGTCGGTGGCCAAGATCATCGTGCCCGCGGTGGTACCGGTGCTCGCGCCGATGGCGGTTCGCGCCGCCGGGGCGGTCCGCGAGGCCTACGACCGGTACCAGGCGCGGCGCCTCGGCGTGCCGGTCGAGCGGCTGTCGGAGTTCACCGGCCGCGGCGCACACCTGCTAGCGCGCATCGCGGGCGTTTCCGACGCGCTCGCCGACCTGCGCAAACTCGCGCGCGCCGGGGACGATGACCGGAAGTTCGCCGCCGACTCGCAGGCCACCCTCGAGCAGCTCACGGCCGCCGTGCACGCTGCGGAACGGATGCCCGCGCCGCGCCGTAAAGCCGCCCACCACGCCGTCGCCGAAGAACTCGAGCGTCTCGAAACCGAGATCCTGCGCCACCTCGACGTCTAGAGGATGAAGCCCTTGGAGATCATCCAGTCGCGGGCTACCTCACCGGGGTCCTTGCCGTCGACGTCGACCTCTTTGCACAGCTCGATCATCTGCTCGTTGTCCAGCGCCTTGCCCACCGGCACGAGCACGTCGGCCAGCGCGGGGTGCGCCTGCAGATAGGACGTCTTCATCGTCACCGCGGCGTTGTACTGCGGGAAGAACTTCTTGTCGTCCTCGAGCGCCCGCAGGTGCAGGCCCGCGATCCGGCCGTCCGTCGTGAAGATCTCGCCGAAGTTGCAGCTGCCGCTCGCGACGGCCGAGTAGATCGCGCCGGTGCCGAACGTCTTCACGTTCGTCGCCGGGAAGCCGTACGTCTTCTGCACTCCCGGAAACCCGTCCTGACGCGACGCAAACTCGGTCTCCACACAGAAGACCGCCTGGTCGGGGTGCTGCTTGAGGAACGCAGTCATGTCCGAAGTGGTCTTCAGGTTGTGCGCCTGCGCGTAGGCCTCGGGGGTGCCGAACGCGTAGGTGTCGTTGACGGGCGAGTAGTCCAGCCACGTGATGCCGTTCTTCTTCTCGTCGGCCGCCTTCACCGCCTCGTACTGCTGGCGCTCGTCCGGGATCGCGTCTGTGTTGCCCTGGTAGGAGATCCAGCCGGTGCCGGTGTACTCCCACATCAGGTCGATCTGCCCGTTGACCAGCGCCTGCCTGCCACTGTTGGAGCCGCTGATGTTGGTCATGTCGATGACGTCCGCGCCCGCCGCGGACAGGGCCAGCTCGGCGATGTAGCCGAGGACGATGTTCTCGGTGAAGTCCTTCGAGCCGACCGTGACCTTCATCCCCTGCAGGCTCGGCACCGGCCGGATCGACCCGGGTTTGACGTCGTAGGGCAGCGCCGCGTTGACGTTGAGCCCGCACCCGGTCAGCGACATCGTCAGCACGGCCGCGCCGGCGATCGCGACGAGTTTCCTCATGACAGCCCCCTCGGTCCGAGAATCTCCTCGAGCACGGCGCCCAGCCAGTCGATCAGCAGCGCCAGCCCGACCGCGAGCACCGCACCGACGATGAGCACCGGGGTCCGGTTGAGCTTGTATCCCGTGTCGATGAGTTCACCGAGCCCGCCGCCGTTGACGAAGAACGCCAGCGTGGCGGTGCCGACCGCGAGCACGAGCGACGTGCGGAGGCCGGCCAGGATCAGCGGCATCGCCAGCGGCATCTCGATCCGGAACAGCACCCCGGTGCCCGCCATCCCGATGCCTCGGCCGGCGTCGGTCAGCGCCGGGTCGACCGCGTCGATACCGACGATCGTGTTGCGCAGCACGGGAAGCAGTGAGTAGAAGGCGATCGGCAGGACCGCGCACCAGAAGCCTTCCCAGCTGGTCCAGAGGAAGAACAGCACGATCATGCCGAGCGCGGGCGCGGCCTGGCCGATGTTGGCGATCGTCAGGAACACCGGCGCGACGGGACGGGCCCACCTGCGCGTGAGCATCATGCCCAGCGGCACCGCCGCCACGACCACGATCGCGGCGACCGCAATGGTGATCAGCAGGTGGTGCCAGGTGTCGTTGAGCAGCGTGCTCCAGTTGAGACTCTCCGCCTCGATGGCGTCGTTGTTCCTGGTCAGCGCCCAGATCAGCACGGCGGCGACGATGACCACGACGGCCGCAGGCTGCGCGAACAGCCGTACCCGGTCGGCGCGCCGGGACCCGGACTCGGTCGAGAATGCCTGCTCAACCGTCGTCATTCGCTGTGCTCCTCGCGCAGGCGCTGGATGGTCGCCATCACGGTGTCGAGCTGGATGGTGCCGACGTACTCGCCGCGCGGACCGGTCACCGGCACGCTGCCGCCTTCGACGAGCATCGCCTCGAGCGCGTCCTGCAGCGTCGACTGGGTGCTGACCAGGTCGCCCAGCGGTTTGCCCGCCGCCGCGAGTGACGTGGCGCCGGCGAGATCGCGGACGTGCGCCCACCGCACCGGGCGCCGCCGGTCGTCGAGGATCAACGCGTAGGTCACGCCCTTCTCCGTCATCTGCTGCCGCACCGAGGACGGCGAGTCGCCGGCCGACGCGGTCATCGGGGCCTCGCTCAGCTCGACGTCGCGCACGCGCAGCAGGGTGAGCTGCTTGAGCGAGGCGCCGGCGCCGACGAACCCGGCCACCGTGTCGTCGGCGGGGTTGGCGAGGATCGCGTCCGGGGTGTCGTACTGCAGGATCTTCGACTGGTTGCCCAGCACCGCGATCTTGTGGCCCAGCTTGACGGCCTCGTCGAAATCGTGGGTAACGAACACGATCGTCTTGCGCAGCTCGGCGTGTAGCCGCATCAGCTCGTCCTGCAGGTTGCCGCGCGTGATCGGGTCGACGGCGCCGAACGGTTCGTCCATCAGCAGCACCGGCGGGTCCGCCGCGAGCGCCCGCGCCACCCCGACCCGCTGCTGCTGCCCGCCGGAGAGCTGGCGCGGGTAGCGCTGGTGGAACTGTTTCGGGTCGAGCCCGACCAGCTCCATCATCTCCTCGACCCGGGCGTTGATCTTCTTCTTCCCCCAGCCCAGCAACCCCGGCACGACCGCGATGTTCTGCGCGACGGTGAAGTGCGGGAACAGCCCGGCCTGCTGGATCGCGTAGCCGATCGTGCGGCGCAGCCGGTCCGGGTTGAGCCTGAGCACGTCCTGGCCGCCGATCGTGATCTTGCCCGAGGTGGGCTCGATCAGCCGGTTGATCATCCGCATCGTGGTGGTCTTCCCGCATCCCGACGGGCCGACCAGGATGACGATCTCCCCGGCGGGGATGGTCATCGTGACGTCGTCGACCGCCGGCTCACGCGAACCCGAGTACCGCTTGGTCACGTTCTCGAGCTGGATCTCGACGCCGGACACCGCGCCGTCGGAAGGCGGTGCGGTTGCTGTGCTTTCCACGGTTTCAGACACGGACACCCCTCGGAACGGTGAAGCGGGCGATGAGGACGTAGATACCGTCCAGGATCAGCGCCAGGATGACGATGCCGAGCGTGCCGGCCAGCGCCTGGTTGGTGGCGTTCGCGCTGCCGGCGCGGGTGAGCCCGGAGAAGATCTCCGAACCGAGCCCGGGGCCCTTGGCGTAGGCGGCGATCGCCGCGATGCCCATCAGCATCTGCGTCGCCACGCGCATTCCGGCGAGGATCGCGGGCCACGCGAGCCGCAGCTCGACGCGGCTGAGCACGCCGAACCGACTCATCCCGATGCCCTTCGCGGCATCCGTCACGGCCGGATCGACCCCGCCGAGGCCGACGATCGTGTTCCGCACGATCGGCAGCAGCGCGTACACGACGAGCGGGATCATGCTGGGCGCGACGCCCAGCCCGACCAGCGGGATCAGCAACCCGATCAGCGCGAACGACGGGATCGTCAGGATCGTGCTGGCCAGCGCGGTGGCCAGCGCCGACCCGATCGGGCTGCGGTACACAGCCACCCCGATCAGCACCCCGATCACCGCGGCGATGATCGTGGCCTGCACGACGGCACTCACGTGCAGCCAGCCCTGCAGGGAAAGCCTGCTCCAGCGGTCCGCCACATAGTCGAAGAGGTTCACTCGGCGCGCCCTCCCTCCCGATCATTCGGCGTAACACAGTTTGGTGAACGACTTGCCCACCGTTTCGCAAAATCTGTGAACAAGCAACCCGCCACGTGGGACGGGGTCGAGCGCTCGCGGTCGTTCTTCTAACCTGTGCGGGTGAGCAGACACCCTCGGTCGTATGACCTGTCACGCACGGTGCGTGGCTGGCTGCTCGCGCTCAGCTCCGCCGGGCTGGCGATCACGGCGCACGCCCTCGGTGGCGGCGGCCTGCCCGACGCGTCGCTGACCGTCCTGCTCACCGCGCTCGCCGGCTGGACCGGCTCGGCACTGGCCGAGAAGACAAGCAGCGCGCTCGGCGTCCTCGCCGTGCTCGGCACCGCCCAACTCGGCATGCACGTCGTACTCACCGACCTCGCCGGCTCGATGCACCACAGCAGTCCGGACATGTACCTCGCCCATGCCGCCGCGACCGCGGTGACCGCCGTGCTCGTCGCGCGCGCCGAGGCGATGCTGCGGATCGCGGTGGCGCGCCTGCGGGTGTGGCTGCCGGTCGCGTGGCGGCAGGCGCCGGTGCCCGCCGGCCCGGTCCCGTCGCCGGTTCCCCGCCCGCCGGACGCACCTGTCGCGTCGGTCGTGTTGAGTCGCGTCCACGGCCGTCGCGGCCCACCTCGCTGCTCCTGAGATCTGCCTCTTACACCAGCGCAACGCGCTGGCCCCATCACATTCAGGAGCATCACCACATGTCTATGAACCGTGCAGTGCGTACGACCGTCGTCACCGTCGCCTTCGGCGCCGCCGGGCTGCTGGGCGCGGGCGTCGCGTCCGCACATGTCACCGCGAACATCTACGGTGCCCAGCCGCAGAAGGGCGGCAACGGCGTCATCGTCCTCCGGGTACCCAACGAGGAGGCGGATGCCGGCACCGTCAAGGTCGAGCTGGACTTCAAGCCGGAGTACGCGATCTCCTCCGTGCGGTACAAGCCCGTCCCGGGCTGGACCGCGGAAGTCACCAAGACCCAGCTGCCCGCCCCGGTCAAGAACGGCAAGAACCTCGACGTCGCCAACCCCGTCACCAAGATCGTGTTCACCGCGCAGCCCGGCGGTGGCCTCGCGAAGGGCGCCGACCAGTTCCAGGAGTTCGAGATCACCGCGTCCACCTTGCCATCCAATGTGGACACGCTGGTACTGCCGGCCGAACAGACCTACGACAGCGGCGAGGTCGTGAGCTGGAACCAGGAGTCGATGGGCGGGGCCGAGCCGGAGCACCCGGCGCCGACCGTCGCACTCGCCGCCGCGTCCACCGGCGACGGTGACACGGCGATGGGGTCCAGCAGCGGCAGTTCCACCACCGACTCGACCGACGACACTGCACGGTGGCTGGGCGGTGCCGGGCTGATCGCCGGCGCGCTCGGGCTCGGCTTCGGCGGGGGCGCGATCCTGCGTTCGCGCAAAGCGGGTAAGCCCAGTGCGTAAGGTCCTGCTGACGTTCGCGCTGACGGCGGTGGCCATGCTCGGCATGGCCACCCCGGCCCTGGCGCACAACGTGCTGATCTCGACCGATCCCGGGAAGGGCGCCTCGCTGGAAACCGGGCCGCCCAGGATCACGCTCACGTTCGACGCGCCCGTCCAGGGCGGTGACATCAACCAGATCTCCGTGCTCGGTCCCAGCAACACGCAGTGGGCCGAGGGCATGGTGGAGATCAGCAGCAACGTGGTCACCACCGCGGTGCGACCGCTCGGCCCCGCCGGGACCTATACCGTCGGGTACCGGGTCCTCTCCGCCGACGGGCACCCCGTCGAGGGTGAGTACACCTTCACCCTCACCAAGGCGGGCACCGGCACGCCGGCCACGGCCAGCGCCACGGCAGGCACGGCGACCGGTGCCGCCACGGCGACCGGCGGTTCCGGCGGCGTGCCGATCTGGGTCTGGATCGTGGGTGCCGTCGTGCTGCTCGCGCTCGGGCTCACCGTCGCGCTGCGGATGGGCAGGAACGCGGGATGACCAAGGCCGGGACCACCTCGCGGGCGAACTACCCGCCGATCGTCACCGCGGTCACCGCGGCACTCGCCGCGGTGCTCGTCGGCATCGCACTGACCGCGGCGGCGCCGGTGCCCGGCGTCGCCGAGGTGAGCGAGGTGGTCTCGGTCTCGATCCCGATCGTGCACGTGCTGATGGACCTGGCGGCCGTGACCACGATCGGGCTCGCGCTGCTGTCGGTGCTCGTCGGATACGACCGGCCGAAGCTGACCGAACCGGTGCTCGCGCTGGCCCGGCCCGCCGCGGTCGCGAGCGCGCTGGTGTGGTCGGTCGCGGCGCTGGTCACGCTGGTACTGCAGACCGCGGAGTTCCGGCCGGGCTCCAGCACGATCGGCTTCCGGGACTTCGCGGACTACATCGTGCAGATCGGCGCGGGCAAGGCGCTCCTCGTCGTGGCGGTGCTCGCGTTCGCACACGCGGTGCTCGGAGTGCTCGCACTGCGGCACGGCGAGCAGGTGCCGGCCGAGGTCCGCGTCGGGCTGGGCTTGTTCGCGCTGCTCCCACTGCCGGTCACGGGGCACGCGGCGAACTGGAGCTACCACGACTACACGATGATCTCGATGGAACTGCACGTGATGAGCGCCGTCGCCTGGATGGGTGGCCTCGGCGCGATGGCGGTGTTGCTCGTCTACAACCGGACGCTGCTGGCGTACGCGCTGCCTCGGTTCTCCAAGCTGGCCACCCTGTGCCTGGTGCTCACCGTGCTGACCGGCCTGTTCAACGCCGGCGTCGAGATCCTGGTCAACCCGACGATCGGGTTCTGGCACGGCCTGTTCGGCACCGCCTACGGCAGGTTGGTGCTGCTCAAGATCGCGTGCGTGGTGGCGATCGGCGCGCTGGGCGCGACGCTGCGCTGGCGGCTCATGCCGCGGATCATGCGGCACGAGCGGACGGCGCTCGCGACGTGGGCGAGCATGGAACTCATGGTGATGGGACTCGCGTTCGGCTTCGCGGTGGTCCTGACCCGAGCCCCGGTGTCATAACGATCGGTAGCTGCAAATTGCATCGAGAGAGTGAAGATCGGCTGTTGCGGGGTGACTAGTTGAGCCGAATTTTCTACTCAATGCACGTGCAGATGCACAAGCGATGAGCGGTAATGAACGAGCGGCGAACGCCACCGGTTCCGGCTGATCGGGTCAACCTGCTTTCGTTCGGATCAGTAACGCGTCCAGTCGCCGCGGCTGCGGCCACTGCGCAGGTCCTCCAGCCGCTTCAGCAGCTCATTCCGGACTTCGGGATGGCTGCGCAGGATGGGCAGCACGCTGGTGGTCAGCTTCAGTTCGCGGACGGCCCTGAGCACGCCGAACCCGTGCCAGGCCGCCACGTCGAAGCCGTAGGTGTCGGCCAGCATCCGGTACCGGCCCGCCGGGTCACCGAAGCGCTCGCGGCCGACGGCCAGCGGCGTCAGGTCCCATTCGCGCGGGCCGAACGCCGCGGAGTCGAAGTCGCACAGCACCGGCCCGGCCGCGCCGACGATCACGTTGCCCGGGTGCGCGTCGCCGTGGATCAGCCCGCGACGCAGCGGAAACTCCAGTCCGCTCAGCGCCGCCTCGACCTCCGCGCACCGGCGCAGCAGGAACCGCCGGTCGTCGACGTCGAGTTCCTCCGCGTCCGCAACCCTGGCACGCACGTCGGTGAGCGGCGCCCACCCTCCTAGGCCGTCCGGAGCAGGCAGTTCGTGCACCTGGCGCAGCAGCCGCCCGAGGTCTTCGGCGGTCGCGCGACGAGCCGTCGGCTCGACGTACCGCCACACCGTGACGACCTGCCCACCGACATAAAGCGGCTGGTCCACGCCCGGCAGCAGGCGGATCGCGGGGATCCCGTGGCGTTCGAAGTGGCGCGCCACGGCGACGACCTTGTCCACCCGGTGCCGCAACGTGCGCGACCCGACGATCCGCACCACGACGGGCGCGTCGGCCAGCGCGTAGACCGCGTTGTTGGTGAACCGCAGCAGCCGCGCGCCCCGATGGTCGAGCCCGAGCAGCGCACACGTCTGTGCCAGCGCCTCGTCGAGCTTTTCCCTGGTGAACCGCCCGTCGACGGCCGGCGCCGGGCCTGGTGCGCACCCGGCACGGACGCGGCGGACCGGCGCCGCCTCGACCCGGAACCCGGGGGCGCGCACACCCCGTTCGCGGCGCCTGCGGCGAGCGTTCTCGGTGGTCACGGGTGCCCCCGGAGAACCTAGGCGGCGAAGAACACGCCGAGCTTTTCGGCGAGGTCGCGGGCGTCCGGGTTGTTCTTGCGCTTCTCCGCCTCGTCCTTGAGCGGGAGCATCCGGTCCTTGATGCGCGCCGACTTGAGGCCCTCGGCGGCTTCGAGCGCGGCCCGGCCCACCCGGGCACCGTGGTCGATGTCGCCCTCGAGCAGGTGGTTGGTGGCCAGGGCGCTCAGGTTGAACGTCTTGCTGCGTTGCATGGTCTCGTCGTAGGCGTCGATCGCCCTGGTCAGCGCGGGGATCGCGTACTTGGTGTGCCTGAGGTCCACGCCGCGCGCGAGCACCGTGTGCACGGTGCCGATCATCGCGTAGACGTCGGTCTCGGTGAAGAACTTGACCCAGTCCTCGGCCTCGGCCAGGTTCGCCCGCGCGAACTCGTCCTTGGCGAGCCCCAGCAGTTTCAGCGCCTGATCCTCGTTCTGCATCATCGCGTAGGCCCATGCCTGGTTGGCCGCGAGCACCGCGATCGCGAGCTCGGACCCGGACTCCTGCGCCGCGATCTGGCCGAGCTGGAACAGCTTGAGCGCGTCGTTCGGCGCTTCCTGGTGCAGGTAGACGCGGCCCATCCGGTACAGGATGTTCGCCACGAGAGGGTCGTTGCCGCCCTGTTTGGCCAGCTCCAGCGCCTTCGCGAAGTGGCCGCGGGCGGAGTCCATCAGCCCGGTGTCGAACGAGGTCCAGCCGGCGAGGCTGTGCAGGTCCGCCAGCGCGACGAACAGTCTCGACTTGACCGGAGTGGTGCCCGAGGAGTCCAGCATCTGCTGGCCCCAGGACAGCTGCGCCACCACGGCGTCGCGGCAGAAACCACCGCCGTACTGGTAGTCGAGGGCGCGCAACGCTTTCGTCGCGGCCTCCACCTGACGCACGTCGGTCATCCCGATCTGCCCCGGTGCCGGCGTCCTCGCGGGGCTCGCCCCCCAGGCCTGCGGGGACGATCCGAAGACCGCCGCCCCCATCGTGACCTGGGCGGCATGCGCGAGGAAGTCCCGCCGTTTCACGGACTCGTCCTCCTCAGCCTGCTGCTCGTCGGCAGCGCCGACGACCTGAATCTCGGTGGCCTCGTCGTAGGCGAGGCCCATGTATCCCCGGGGGACACCAAGGCCGTCGGCGATCCGTGCGAGCACGTCGTAGGCCATGACCTGGCGACCCTTGAGGATCTCCGACACCTCGGACTGTGACTGGCCGGTCAGCGCGGCTATCTGGCGCTGGGAGATGCCCTCTTTCCGCAGGTTGCGGTACACGGCGCTGATCTCGCGCGCCGCGAGTGCTTCCCGCAGCTCGCGCTTCTCCCAGACATCAGCAGAGATCGGATGCCCTTGCCGGGCTTCCGCAGCGCTACTGGCGTCCATATGCGCCCCCTCACAGTCCACCTTGGGCGTCGATTCGCAGCGTAGGCATCACCATTCAACCGCGCGAAACGCCGTTTGCCGAGTCTGATCGGCCGGGCCGAACTCTCCCGACCGCTTACCGTGGAACCCGAGCCGGTCGCCGCTATGACGGCGGTTCGGCTTCTCTTCCGGTCTGGTTCACCGCAATCTAGATCTCAGTTCTCCGTGAGCGATCGGGCACCGCCCGCGATCACAGAGAGCAACACAGAGAGCAACGAGATTCGCAACAGGCGAGTGCCGACCGACGAGAGCGGAGTTGACGCGGTGGAGTTCGTGGACTCGATCCCGGCAGCACGTGCACAGGCCATGAGGGGTGCGGTGCGGCCCGCCAGTCATCCTGCCCTGGCGGCCCGCTCGGCGGTGCCGGCCGTGACCGACCCGCGTGCCGCGCAGGTGCGGCGCTACGAAGGCGGCCAACTGGTGTGGCGCGTGCAGTGCGGCGACATGATCAACCGGGAGCGGTGCGTGACCGTTCTCGTGCAGGACGACCAAGTGGTGCTCGTCGGACCTCCCGGGGAGACAGCGCGACTGACCGCGGGCCAGCTCGGCCAGCTGCGGGCGGCGCTCAACGAAGCCGCGAAGCTGGCTGAAAGGTAACGGTGAGTTTCTCCGTGGATCCGATCCTGGGAAAGGTCCTGCGCGACGCGGTATGGGAACGGCTGGACATGCTGGCCGACCTCGCCACTCGCGCGGACGCCCAATCGCTCGTCTCGGTGGCCCGCTCCGAGCTGCCCCGCCTGACCGAAGGCTGGCGCGCGATGCTCGAGAAGCACGAGCCCGACGAGCGCGGGGACTGCCCCACCTGCTCGACGCGGTGGCACCGCTGCAAGGCGCCGTGCCCGGTCTGGCAGGTCGCGCACGAGCATCTGGTCGCCGGCGGGCTCGCGCCGCAGCACAACCTGCGCCGCCCGTCGCGTCGCCGGCCCGCGGCCGTGCCCACCCAGCAACGCAGCGCCGAGGCCACCGGCCGGCACGCGCTCATCCCGCAGGTCGCGACCCACTGAGGTCGCGGATTAATCGAATAATGTGATGCTCAACCCCTGGCGGAACCGTTAATCCACCGCTATCTTGATCACGAATCCGCTGCCTGCGAATTTGCAGACCGCAGGTTGCGACGACGCCCTCTGCGGCCCCGATACTCCGCGGGCCGATGCCGAGCACTCCCCTCCCCCGACCGGCATCGGCCCGCGGTTTCCATTTGCCCCCGATCGCCCCTACCGCACAGACCGCACCCGAGTGATCAGCACGCCGGCGGCCAGGGTCGCGATGCCGGCCGCGGCGAACAGGCCCCGGTAGCCGCCAAAGTGGGCGAGGATCACCGTCGCCGCGAGTGGGGCGATGACCTGCGGCAGCAGGTTTGCGATGTTGACCACACCGAGGTCCTTGGCGCGGTCCTGCGCGGCGGGTAGCACCTGGGTGAGGATCGCCAGCGCGACCGCCCAGTACGCGCCGAAGCCCACGCCCAGCAGCGGCGACGCCGCCAGCGCGGCCGGCCACGTCTGCCACGCGGTCAGGATGAACGCCGCCGCAGCCATCACGACGACCGCCAGCAGCACATACGGCTTGCGACGGCCGGAACGATCCGACAACGCGCCGACGGTCAGGCCGCCGATCACCAGCGCCACCCCGTACAGACCCATCATGATCAACAGACCGGTGTCCGGATCCGCGAGATGCACCGCGTCCTTCAGGAAGAACAGCAGGAAGAACGTGCCGAGCGCGTTGCCGAGGATGATCAGGAAGTGGCAGCCCCACGCCCACCGGAAATCCGGGTGCTCGCGCGGAGACACCCGAAGTTCGGCGAGCACGTCACGCCAGCGATTCGACGGCCGCCACGTCGTCGGCAGCGCGCGGTCCGGCGTGCGCAGGACGAAAACCAGCGCACCCAGCACGACCACGACCGCACACGCCGCGTACCCACTGGGCAGGCTCGTGATCAACTCCGTGACCAGCACCGCCCCCAGCACGGTGCCGAGCATCTGGCTGATCCCGACGAGCCCGCCGATCGTCGCGCGCTGCTCCACCGGCACGCGGTCCGGGACCGCCGCCGTGAGGGTGGCGAGCATCCCGTTCAAGCCGGCCTGCACCAGGCACCAGCCGGCCGTCATCACCACGACGTCGCCTGCCAGCGCCAGCACCACCAGCCCGAAAGCGCCGGCTACCGCCCCGAGCAGCGTCCACGGGTGGCGGCGCCCGAACCGTGAGCGCGTGCGGTCGGAGGCCAGCCCGACCAGCGGGTTCGCGAACAGCGACACCACCGCGCCGACGCCGGTGACCACGCCGAACACGAGTTCCTTGTTCGCCGCGTCGAGCAGTTCCGCCTGCTCGGCAGCAGCACCTGAATCGGCGCGTAGATCCCCAGCCACAGTCCGACGTTGGCGACGACCAGCAGGCTCGTCCAGCCGCGGCGCACGCGGACGGTCGGTTCCGCCAGCGCGGCAGGCAGCTGCGTGCCGGTCATGGGCCACCTCTACTTTCACCCGATCGACAAAGTACCCGGAGTAGCGGCCTCGGTGACTGTCCGCGATGATCTTGCTTTGCGCCGCTGGACCCGTCCGGTAAACATGAAAATTTCTCAAACAATAGCCGTTCCCTCGTCTGGGGGGAAGCGTTTGGGCACGCTAAAGTCGCAGTTCAGAGCATCAGGAGGAGCCACTGTGTCGGAGACCCAGGCGACCCCACTGCGTCGGCAGCCTGTGCAGCAGCGCAGCGCCAAGCGTGTCGAGCTGATGCTCGATGCCAGCGCGGCCCTCATCGACGAGGTCGGCTACGACGCCCTGACCACCACGCTCATCGCGAAACGCGCGGGGGTCGCCGTCGGCTCGCTCTACCAGTTCTTCCCCGACAAGCGCGCCGTCGTGCAGGCGCTGACCCAACGCAATCTGGACCGGTTCATGACCGAGGTCAGCGACCGGCTCGCCACCGAGGATCCCGGGCACTGGTGGGACCTGGTCGACTCGGTGCTCGACATCTACCTCGACATGCACCGATCCGTGCCCGGCTTCTCCAAGGTCCACTTCGGCGACGTCGTGGACCGCCAGCTGCTCGACGACAGCCGTGACAACAACAAGGTCATCGCGGACTCGCTGACCGAACTGGTGCGCAAGTACGTCTCGATGCCGGGCGAAAAGCTGCCGCTGACCATGTCGGTGGCCATCGAGGCGGCCGACGCCGTGCTCAAGCTCGCGTTCCACCGGGACGGTCACGGCGATCAGGAGATCGTCGACGAGGCCAAGCACCTCATCAAGGGATACCTCGCGAGCCGGCTCGGCGAGTAGTCCACAGGGCTGTGGATATGTGGATCCCGATCAGCCGAAGCAGCGGCCCTCGCCGCGGTAGGTGGGCACGGTCCGCACCACCCGGCCGTCCACCACGACGTGGTACTCGGTGAACCGTTCGGCGAGCTCCCCGGCCTTCGCGTGCCGGAACCACACCCGGTCACCCAACCGCAGGTCACGGGCCGGTTGTCCGGTCACCGGCGTCTGCACCTCGCCGGCTCCCTCGAACCTCGTCAGCTCGAGCCCCGACGGCAGGAACGGGGCCGGCTGGCGTGTCGCGGACGGCGGTCCGGACGCTATATATCCGCCCGACAAGACGGTCGCGATACCACGGGTGGGCTTGTGGACAACTGGCAGCGCATACAACAAGGCGGGCCGTGGCCGGAATCGCGCATAGCGGTCGAACAGCGTCGAGCCGATCAACCCCGACCCGGCGGCGACCTCGGTGACGGCGGCCTCGGCGCTGGTGCTTTCCAGGCTGCCGGTCCCGCCGCCGTTGACGAACTCGAGATCCGCCACCGCGCGCACGGCACGCACCACCTGGGCACGCCGCGACGCCAGCTCGCGCACCGATCGCCGCTGCATCCAGCGCACGGCCCCGTCCCCGCGGCTGCCGGTCCGGTCCGGCAGCCCCGCGATCTGCCCCTCATAGGCCATCAGCCCGACCAGCCGGAAACCGTTGCGCGCCATGACTTTCTTCGCCAGGTCGCCGGCCTGCCGCGCGGTGAACACGGGCGACCGGCGAGTGCCGACGTGCGCGAGCCGCAGTGGCCGCCACGACGCGTCGAGTTCCAGGCACACCCGGATGTCGGGATGGCCAAGACCCGCCGCGGCGTCGACGATGTCCAGGTGAGCGGTCGAGTCGATCACCAGTGTGATGGACGCGCGGGCGCGCTCGTCCGCGGCGAGGCGGCGCAGCGCGCCGTGGTCGACCGTCGGGTACGCGAGCAGGATGTCGTCACTCGTCCCGCATTCGACGTGCCACAACGCCTCGGCCAGGGAGTAGCACATCAGCCCGGCGAAGCCGGGCTTCGCGAGCGCGCGGTCGAGCAGCTGGCGGCAGCGGACGGACTTGCTGACCACGCGCACGGGCATGCCGGCGGCACGACGCAGAAGGTCGTCGGCGTTCGCGTCGAACGCATCGAGGTCGATGATGGCCAGTGGCGGATCGAGATCCTTTGTGGCCACGTCATAAGCCGCCTCGCTGGGCGTAGTCATGCTGACAACGGTACGTCACCAGAACTTGTAAAGCGAATATCTTTCACTTACGGTGTGCACACTTTGACCCGAACAGGTGAGGCCCCATGAACCGGTGGAGCAACTGGGCCGGCACCGCGACGGCCGAGCCGGGCCGCGTGCACACGCCGCGCGACGTGGCCGAGATCGCCAAGGTCGTGACTGATGTCGCCGTCGACGGCCGCCGGCTGCGCCCGCGAGGCAGCGGCCACTCGTTCACCCCCATCGCCGTCGCCGACTCGGACGCACTGGACCTGACGGGCTGGACCGGGATCTCCTCCGTCGACCTCGACACGAACGAGGTCACCGTGCGCGCGGGCACGCCGCTGCACCACCTCAACCGCGAACTCGACGCGCTCGGCCTCGCCATGACCAACCTCGGCGACATCGACGCGCAGACCATCGCGGGCGCGATCTCCACCGGAACCCACGGCACCGGCGCACGGCTGGGCGGGCTGGCCACCCAGATCACGCGGCTCGAGATGGTGCTGGGCGACGGGTCGGTCGTCGCGTGCTCAGCCGAGCGGCGGCCCGACCTGTTCGCCGCGGCCCGGGTCGGACTGGGTGCGCTCGGCGTGATCACGCAGGTCACGTTGCAGTGCGAGCCGTCCTTCGTGCTGTCGGCGCAGGAACGCCCCGAGCCACTGGAGCAGGTGCTGGCAGGGTTCGACACATTCGCCGCGGACAACGATCACTTCGAGTTCTACTGGTTCCCCTACGGCAGCAACGCGCTGGTCAAACGGAACAACCGGCTGCCGTCGGGCGCGGTCGCCGAGCCGCTGAGCCGGGCGCGGCAGTTCTACGACTACGAGGTCATGGAGAACGCGGCGTTCGGCGCGCTGTGCCGGATCGGCCGCGCCGCGCCGTGGCTGGTGCCGCCGCTGGGCCGGTTCGCGTCGGCGGTGCTGTCGGCGCGCGCGTACAGCGACGTGTCACACCGGGTGTTCGTGACCCGTCGCCGGGTGCGGTTCGTGGAGTCGGAGTACGCGGTGCCGCGCGAGTCGGTCCACCACGTGCTGGGTGAGCTGCGCAAACTCGTACCGCGCCTGGCGGATCCGGTCGCGTTCCCGGTGGAAGTGCGAGTCGCGGCGGCGGACGACATCTGGCTGTCCACCGCACAGGGCCGCGACTCGGCGTACATCGCGATCCACCAGTTCGCCGGCATGCCGTACCTGGAGTACTTCACCGAGTTCGCCGCGATCGCCGCGCAGGCCGGCGGCCGCCCGCACTGGGGCAAGATGCACCCGCTGGCCGCGAGCGCCCTGCGCGAGCTGTACCCGCATTTCGACGACTTCCTGCGCGTGCGCGCGGAAACCGATCCGGCGGGTGTGTTCACCAACCCGTACCTGGACCGGGTGCTGGGGCCGGTCAGATCCGGATAACGGCCTCGTCGATCGGCGTGTGGCCGCCGACGAGTTCGAGTGTGCGGCGGAAGCTCTGCGCCTCTTCGAGCAGCGCCACGATCACCGACGCCACGTCGTCGCGGGGGATTTCGCCGTAGTCGACCGACTCGGCCAGGTGCACCTCGCCGGTGCCGGGTTCGTCGGTGAGGCGTCCCGGCCGCAGGATCGTCCAGTCCAGGTCCCGCGCGCGCAGATCCGCCTCGGCCGCTTCCTTCGCCAGCAGGTATGCGCCGAACACCTCGTCCGCGCCGGCACGCGGCGGCCGGCCGACTCCGGTCGAGCCGATCTGGATGTGCCGTCGGACCCCGGCCTGCTCGCACGCCGCCGCGAAAAGGACCGCTGCACCACGGTCCACAGTGTCCTTGCGCGCTGCGCCGCCGCCCGGTCCCGCTCCCGCCGCGAACACCGCGGCGTCGGCGCCCCTGAGGATCTCCGCCACGTCGGCGACATCGACGATCTCCAGGTCGAGCACGGCCGGTTCCGCGCTCGAATCACGCAGATCGGCGGCCTGCTCGACCTTGCGGATGATGCCGACCACCTCGTCCCCGTTGGCCGCCAGCTGACGCGCCAGGCGCAGCGCGATGTTCCCGTGCCCTCCGGCGATCACGACTCGCATGCCCGAGAGGGTACTGCGGCGCGGAGCGCCTCGGTTGAGGGCGGCGGTGGCCTGAGTCAGCCCACCGGCAGGTCGTAGCTCGCGAGCAGCTGCTCGTAGACCATCTCGTTGATCCAGCGCCACACCGCATCCTGCGGCAGCAGCAGCTGCTCGCGGGTGGCTTCGAGGTCCAGGGCGACGGCGGCCTCGGGATCGGCGGACACGATCGACAGACCGTGCCGACGGGCCCGCGGCAGGCAGTTGTCCACGTAGTCCTTGGTCAGCAGCGCAGGAGTCGGCAGCACCATCGCGGCGTCGGCGTAGCGGGCGAACGGCGCGGTCGCCGCCATCGCGGTACGCCAGTGGCGCGCGACGGACAGCACGCCGACGATCTCCGCCGCCGGGGCGGGCGCGGTCATGGCGAACTCGGGCCAGGTCCAGGTGGCGACGGTGGTCCGGTCGGTGACCGGGCCGAGGCCGCAGGCGATCCGCTCGGCGTGCACGTCCGTGCGCAGGCGGGCCACGACGCACACGCGGCGGCCGAGCATCGTCACCTCCGGCAGCACGACGCCCTTCCAGCCGAGTTGCTGTGCCGCGGCGCCGGCCAGGTAGGACGTGCTGGCGGGAAGCTCGACGGGCGGAACAACCCGGGTGGGAAATGACCGGGTTCCGCCGGCCACCACCGCGTCGCCGGTGTGCCCTGGTGTTACCGCCACGAGTCCGCCTCCTTCTCGCCCTGCCTGCGTGCCGCGTGCCGCTCGTGAAAAGTGGCACACGACTTGAGTACCAGTGCGAGTGCCGCTGGTCGCCGGGTTGGCGGACCAGCTGCGATCGACGGCGCCGAACGGTCGGTGACCGGTCGATAAGCGGTAACCGGACTTCAGCCCGACCCTGCGACCGAACGGGTGAGGACGAGGCGAACGGCTCTACTCAGGCGATTTCCGTACGGCCAAACGGCGCAATCCCGGCTCGTCTTCCACTGTGGACGATCGATGCGGCGAGGTGACGTGCGCCGCTGCGGTTTCCGGGGCGTGGAGGTTAGGGTTACTCGCTGGTTAGGTCACTGCTTGGAGGATAGATGCGTTCGCCGAAGGACTTCTTCGCGCCGCTCGCGGTCGGAGCCCCGGACCCCGTACAGGAGATCCCGGCCCTGCCGTCGAGGATGATCCACTTCTTCGACCCCGGTAACGAAAAGATGGCGGCGAAGGTCCCGGACATCGCCAAGCAGGTCGATGTCCTGCTCGGCAACCTCGAGGACGCGGTCCGCGCGGACCGCAAGGAAGCCGCGCGACACGGCCTGGTGTCGATCGCGAAGGCCACCGACTTCGGTGCTACCCAGCTGTGGACGCGGATCAACAGCCTCGACTCGCCGTGGGTGCTCGACGACCTGATCACGCTCGTCACCGAGATCGGCGACAAGCTCGACGTGATCATGGTGCCGAAAGTCGAAGGCGCGCAGGACATCCACTACGTCGACCGGCTGCTCGCCCAGCTCGAAGCCCGCGCCGGGCTGACGAAACCGTTGCTGGTGCACGCGATTCTCGAGACTGCCAGCGGCGTGGCCAACGTCGAGGAGATCGCCGGCGCAAGCCCGCGCATGCAGGGCATCTCGCTCGGCCCGGCCGACCTCGCCGCGAGCCGGCGGATGAAGACCACCCGCGTCGGCGGCGGGCACCCCGGCTACCTCGTGCGCACCGACCCGGTCGGCGAGGACCTGAACGCGGGGCGCACGACCTACCAGCAGGACCTGTGGCACTACACGGTCGCGCGGATGGTCGACGCGTGTGCGATGCACGGGATCCTCCCGTACTACGGGCCGTTCGGCGACATCCGCGATGTCGTGGCGTGCGAGGACCAGTTCCGCAACGCGTTCCTGCTCGGCTGCGTCGGCACGTGGACGCTGCACCCCGTGCAGATCGACATCGCCAAGCGGGTGTTCTCCCCCGAACCCAAGGACGTCGCATGGGCGCGGAAGGTGATCGCCGCGATGGGCGACGGCACCGGCGCGGTCATGATCGACGGGAAAATGCAGGACGACGCCTCGGTCAAGCAGTGCCGGGTCGTCGCGGAACTGGCGGACAAACTCGCCGAACGCGACCCCGAGCTGGCCAGTGCTTATGACCGGGCCTATGACCAAGCCACGAAGGAGGCGCTGCAGTGAGGCCCCGCCGATCTGTGCTGTACATGCCCGGTGCGAACGAACGTGCGCTGGAAAAGGCGAAGGCCCTGCCGGCGGACGCGCTGATCCTCGACCTCGAGGACGCCGTCGCGCCCGACGCGAAGGAAGCCGCCCGCGAACGCGTGTGCGGCATGCTCGGCGAATACGGTTCGCGCGAGGTGACGATCCGGGTCAACGGCCTGGACACCGAATGGCACGACGCCGACCTGCGGGCCGTCGCGCAGGCCGGTCCCGCGGCCGTGGTGGTCCCGAAGGTGAACTCGGCGCGCGACGTGCACAACATCGAGCGTGCGCTGGACCTCGGCGGCGCGCCGGAGGACACGAAGATCTGGGCGATGGTCGAGACGCCCGTCGCGATGCTGCACGCGGAGGAGATCGCGGGCGCGAGCGACCGGCTGACCGTGCTGGTCATGGGCACGAACGACCTCGCGAAGGAACTCCACGCCGAGTTCGTGCCCGGCCGTGGCCCGCTGCTGGGCGGGCTGTCACTGTGCCTGCTCGCGGCGCGCGCCACCGGCAAGGCCATCCTCGACGGCGTCTACAACGACGTGAAGGATGCGGAAGGCTTCGAGGCCGAATGCCTGCAGGGCAGGCAGTATGGCTTCGACGGCAAGACGCTGATCCACCCGGGCCAGATCGAGCCGTGCAACCGCGCGTTTTCCCCATCGGAAGAGGAGATCGCGAACGCGCGCAAGATCATCGCCGCGTTCGACGAGGCGAAGGCCGAGGGGCGCGGCGTGGTGACGGTCGACGGCCGGATGATCGAGAACCTGCATGTCGACAACGCGCACCGCATCCTGAGCCTCGCCGACGCGATCGGCACTTGAGGTGGCGAAGGTCAAGCGTCGTCCGCCTCGTCGTGGAGCCAGTCGAGCGCTTTGCGGGCGGCGTTGGAGACCATCCGGTCCGGGTGCGCCACGACCATCGACTCCAGCACCTCGCGCGTGCGGGGGTGGCCGCAGATGGTCGCGTCCGCCAGGAACAGCAGTTGCGCCTGGCGCGGCTGCGCGGCGAAGTCCTCCAGCGCCTTCTTCCGGCCCGCCGAGCGGATGCCCGCCGCGAGCACGTCCACCATGGTGTAGGTCCGCTCGCGGCCGCTGACCTCGCTCGCGTCGATGAGACCCGCGTCGAGCAGCCAGCTCAGCGCGGCCGGGCCCGCCGCCGAGTGGTCCCGCATCCCCGCGATCGCGGCGACACCTTCCTGTCCGCATTCGGCCAGCAGCTGGAACGCGAACATCCGGTGCTCGAAGTCGTCGGTGCGCCGGGCCACCTCGGACAGCTCCAGAATCGACCGTCCGGGCTGCCGCGCTTGCAGCCAGAGGCGGGCGCCCTCGTCGAACACCTCGCGTGACATCGGGCCGATGCGGGCGAACAACACCTCGGCGGTCTCGCCCGCCAGGTCCGCCAGCGTCAGCGCCGGCACGTCCGCCGCCGTGCGCGCGTCGTAGACGGCGCGCGTGCCCAGCGGCAGCAGCCGCACGACCTGCCGCTCGTCCTCGGGCACCTGCTCCACCGAGTCCACCCCGGCGAAGTCGAGCAGGTCCTCGTAATGCTCCTCGGCCGCGGGCAGCACCTCCACCAGGCCGTAGTCCGCCAGCCGGTGCACGACCCGCAGCACCGGACCGGCGTCGGCCGAGCGCCACGCCAGGTCGCGGAGGTCGTCGAGGACCTCCACCAGCATCGGGAGCGTCGCGCAGTCGTTGTCGGCTTGGACGCATTCGAGCAGCTCGTACGCCAGATGGCGCTCAGCGGAGCGGCGTCGCACCGGCTCGCCGTAGCCGGCGACGACGTGCGGCACCGCGGCCCGCCACAGCGCGAGCGCGTCCCGCAGCAGCGGCGTCGCGCGCTTGACCCGCACCAGCCTGCCCTTGAGGACCCGGACCACCCCGGCGGTCTTCGCGAGCGACATGAGCTCGGCCGGGTCGGCAACGGCGAGCCGTTCGACCAGGTCACGGACATCGGCCTCGGCGAGCCTGCCCTTGGCCGCGAGGTCCTTCCCGTCGCCCACCCATTCGGCGAAGCGGCGCAACCGCCGCACGACGGGGGTCGCGGCGGCCGCGGCAGCGAGGTCGGCGTCGGAGGCCAGCGCGAACACCGGTGTCGGCTCGACGGCCTCGACATCGGGGTCGCCTTCGTAGTGCCGGAACGCGATCTCGTGCAGCAGCGCCTGGTCGACGTCCAACTCACCGTGCTGCACACGATCGATGAACTGGTGCGCCTCGGCCTCGTCGAGTGGGTCGATGCCGCGCTCGGCCATCGCGACCGCCCAGAACTTGGCGAGCCCGTAGTTCGACCGCTCGTTCATCGCGTCGTCGAACTGCGGCGCGATGCCCCTGATGAACGACCGCAGCACTGACGGCGGCTCGCTGCGCTCGTCGAACAGGTCGGCGTCGTCGAGGAAGTCCATCAGCGCCTCGACCGTGACCAGCACCGCGCTCGAATGCGGGTCGAGCAGCACCACCTTGCGCGGGAACCACAGCAGGAGCGCGCCCCGCAGCACGTCGCGGGTCCAGCGCCCGAGCAGCCCGTCGCGTTCGTACCGGTAGTCCAGCATCGCACCGGCGACGACCGGATCCACCAGTCGTTGCCGCATCTGCGACCACGCGTCCAGCTCGTCGAGCAGGCGCTGGCGAGCGTCGATGAAGTCCTCTTCGTCCGCCCCGGTGTAGACCATGCGCATGCGACGATGGTCTCAAGTTCCGCCGCCGTTTACACCTCCGGAGGGCGCTGCGGGCCCGGAATTCCTTCGAATGCTGCAGCCGTCCGATGTGACACCCCGACCCCGGATGTCTCGGATGTCGCCGGAAGTCTCTGTCAATGTTTCCCGTGGAACAGCCTTGACCTCTAGTTAACTGGAGGTTTTAGCGTGGAGGGCATGATCTTCACGGAACGTGAGCTGGTCTATCTCAGGTCGCAGCACCTCGGTCGGCTGGGCACGATCGGACCCGCCGGCCCCCAGGTGCGGCCGACCGGGTTCGTCCTGAACGACGACGGCACCATCGACATCGGCGGCCCGGAGAACGCCAAGAGCCAGAAGTGGCGCAACCTCCAGAAGAACCCGGCGGTGTCGTTCCTGGTCGACGACATGACACCGGACGAACCCGGCGAAGTGCGGCCCGGCTGGGGCCGCGGCATCGAGATTCGCGGCCATGCCGAACTGCTCACCGACCACGACCCGCCCTACGGCGGCAGCTGGTTCAGCCGCGAGGTGATCCGCATCCATCCGCGCCGCGTCAACAGCTGGCACCTCGACCCCGAACAGCTGCAGTACAACCGGAAAGTGGCCTAACGTAACGCCTGTTCGAGATCGCGCCAGAGGTCGTCGGGGTCTTCGAGACCGACGCTGAACCGGATGAGCCCCGGCGGCACGTGCGAGTCGCCCGCCCAGCGCGCTCGCCGTTCGAGCAGGCTTTCCACGCCACCAAGGCTGGTCGCGTGCATGACCAGCCGAACCGAGGCGCACACGCGATCAGCGGACCCGGCGTCAGGCATCTCGAACGCGATCATCGTGCCCTGGCAACGGACGTCCCGGACGAGCGGATGCCCGGCCAGCCGCTCCGCGAGGAATGCGGCGGTCTTCGTCTGCTCGGCGAGGCGGACGCCGAGCGTGCGCAGGCCGCGCAGCGCGAGCCACGCTTCGAGCGCGCCGGGGGTGGCGCCGCCGCGCGTGCGGGCGTCGCGCAGTTCGCCGGCCAAGCCTTCGTCGGCCGCGACGCCGAGCCCGAGCAGCAGGTCGCTGTGGCCGCCGATGAGCTTGGTCGCGCTGTGCACCACGACGTCCGCGCCCTCGGCGAGCGGCTGCCTGCCGAGCGGCGACGCGAACGTGTTGTCGACGACGACCCTGGCGCGCCTACCGATGAGCGGCGCGATGTCGATCAGCTCGAGCGTCGGGTTGGTGGGTGACTCGATCCAGAGCAGGCCGGTCTCCTCCGCCGCGCGGGCCCAGCCGTCGCGGTCGCCAGGGGCGAGGCGTCGCACGGTCAGGCGCCCCATCTTCGCGCCATGGTCGAGCAGGCCGCGGGTGCCGGAGTAGCTGAACGTGGGCACGGCGACCTCGGTGCCGGCGGGCAGCACGTCGAGCACCGCGGCAACGGCCCCGAGCCCGGAGGCGAACGCGACCGCCCGGCCACCTTCGAGCGCGCCGACGGCCTCCTCCAATGCGACCCACGTCGGCGTGCCGTCCTCCCGCGCGTACGTGAAGTCGCCCCCGGCGGCGTAGGTGCTGGCCGGCACGATCGGCGTGTTCAACGGCGCTCCCGCACCGGTCGGCCGGCCGGTCACGACCGCTTTCGTGCGCGGGGACCAGTCCGTCATGCCGCCTCCTCACACTGTTGTTACCGTGGCGCATCCCGATGCTGTGCCGTTTGTTACCAATCCGACCACAGTCACGACTGTCCGGCTTGCGTGGTAGCGGTCACGTGCTGCTCGGGGTCTGCCTACTTTGTCGAATTGGTAACGAGGAGTGTCCATGGCACTGGAAAAGCCCGACGTCGACCGGCCCGACGGCCCGCCACCGGCTGAGCTCGAGGTCACCGACGTGACCGTCGGTGACGGGCCCGAGGCCGCCGCCGGGCAGGTCGTGTCCGTGCACTACGTCGGCGTCGCGCACTCGACCGGCGAGGAGTTCGACGCGTCGTGGAACCGCGGCCAAGCGCTGCGCTTCCCGCTCGGCCAGGGCCACGTCATCCCCGGTTGGGATCAGGGCGTGCAGGGCATGCGGGTCGGCGGGCGGCGCAAGCTGGTCATCCCGCCGCACCTCGGGTACGGCGAGCGCGGTGCGGGCGGTGTCATCAAGCCGAACGAGACCCTGATCTTCGTCGTCGACCTGGTCGAAGTCGGGTAGCGGGCACAGTGGGGGTATGACAGCCACCTTCGCGACCGAGGTCGCGGCCGCCGCCGATCGCATCCGTCCCCACGTGCGGCACACGCCGCTCCTGCGCGCGGAGGTGGACGGCAGGCCGCTGGTCCTCAAGCTCGAGCACCTTCAGCGGACCGGCTCGTTCAAGCTGCGCGGCGCAGTGAACGCGCTGCTGACCGGCGCCCGGCCGAGCGCTGTCGTGACTGCTTCGGGCGGCAATCACGGCATCGGGGTGGCCACTGCCGCCGCCATCCTCGGTCTGCCCGCCACGGTGTACGTGCCGACCTCGGTGCCGCCCGGCAAGGCGCGGCGCATCGAGAGCGCGGGGGCGCGGCTGGTCCGGACGGGCGACACCTACGCGGAAGCGGCCGCGGCGGCCCGCGAGGCGGCGGGCGAGCCCGACGTCCGGTACCTGGAGGCCTACAACGACCCGGCGGTGATCGCCGGGCAGGGCACGGTCGCGGCGGAACTCGTCGAGGATGCCCCGGACGTCGACACGATTGCGGTCGCCGTCGGTGGCGGCGGGCTGGCTGCGGGTGTCTCGCTCGGCAGCGAGGACCGGCTGGTCGCGGCCGTCGAGCCGGAACGCTGTGCGTGCCTGCACGCGGCGTTCGCGGCGGGCGGACCCGTGGATGTCGACGTGGAGTCGATCGCTGCGTCCGCGCTCGGCGCGACACGGGTCGGCGAGGTGCCGTTCGCGGTCCTGTCGAGCCACCCGGTGCGCTCGCTGGTCGTCACGGAGGACGAGATCGTCGACGCGCGGAACCGGTTGTGGGACGAGTTCCGGCTGGCCGTGGAGCCGGCCGCGGCGGTGCCCTTCGCCGCCTGGCTCAGCGGCGCCATCCCCGGTGATCTTCCCTGCATCGTGCTCTGCGGCGCCAACATCGACTGGACCCCGCAACAGCATGTGATCTGACCCACAGCCAAGAGGGCCAAGCGGACCGAATCGCCCGAGGACCAGCGGGAAAGTGGTCCAAGACCACTGAACAAAGTGGGCGAGGAGGGAGTTGAACCCTCACGTCCTTACGGACACACGGACCTGAACCGTGCGCGTCTGCCATTCCGCCACTCGCCCGAGCACTTCTCTCTGACAGCCCGCAAAGCGTATCAGGCGGTCATGAGGGGTTTTGCCGGGGGCAGTGTCCAGGGGGCCGGATGTCGATAGGATCGGGTGCGAAAGCACACGCACGAAGGAGGCACCGATCCCCGGTGGGCCGCGTTGAACGGTTTGATCGACGCCTGGAAAGCCTGGTGGGCAACACCTTCGCGCGGATGTTCGGCGGCAACGTCGTCACTCAGGAAGTGGCGCTGGCCCTGGAGCGAGAGAGCGAGGACAACGTACGGGAGCTGGCCGGCGGTAGGCTGCTGGCCCCGAACCACTACATCGTCTCGTTGGGTGCCGCCGACCATGACCGGCTGGCCGGCGACCAACAGCGAGTCACCAGAGTGCTCACGGAAGCGGTGTCACAGCACCTCGCCGAGCTCGGCTGGGACACCTATGGTGACGTCGTAGTTTCGTTCGAGCGCAACGAGGCGCTGCATACTGGACAATTCAAGACCCGTTCATCCGTCGATCCGGACGCCCGTGCGCAGGGCGGCAGGGATCCAGGACGGCCAGCACGACCCAGCAACGCAGGAGACCCAGCAATGAGCCAGCCCCCCGGCTACGGCCAATACGACCAGGGTGACCCGTACGGCCAGCATGGCGGCCAGTACGGCTACGGACAGCAGGGCCAGCCCGGCTACGACCAGGGCGGGTACGGCGGCCAGCCGGGTTACGACCAGGGCTACGGCCAGCAGCAGGGCGGCTACGACCAGTACGGCCAGCCCGCGGGTGCACCGGGCACGCCGCCCGGCGGGTACGAGCAGGGCGGCTACGGTCAGCAGCCCCCGGCCCAGGGCGGCTACGACCAGGGCGGGTACGGCGGCCAGCCGGGTTACGACCAGGGCTACGGCCAGCCCCAGCAGGGCGGTTACGACCAGGGCTACGGCCAGCCCCAGCAAGGCGGCTACGACCAGGGCGGTTACGCCCAGCCCCAGCCCCCGGCCCAGGGCGGCTACGACCAGGGCTACGGCGCTCCCCAGGGCGGCGGCTACGGCGGCGCCCCGCAGCAGGGCGGCTACCCGCCCCAGCAGGCGGCGGATCCGTACGCGCAGCAGGGCTACGCGCCGCCCGCGGTGCAGGGCGGCAACCGCCAGCTGAACGCGACGCTCCAGCTCGACGACGGCTCCAACCGCAGCTATTCGCTCAAGCAGGGCGGCAACGTTGTCGGCCGTGGCCAGGACGCGGACTTCCGGCTGCCGGACACGGGCGTGTCCCGCCGTCACCTGGAGATCACGTGGGACGGGCAGAGCGCCACGCTCGCGGACATCGGCTCCACCAACGGCACCACGGTCAACGGCACCCCGGTGCAGACCTGGCAGCTGGCGGACGGTGACGTGATCCGGGTGGGTCACTCGTCGCTGGTCTTCCGCACCCAGGGCTGACCCACGCCGTAACCAGAACCTGCCACCTGCGGTTGGCGTAGCCCCTGCGAAGCTGGTATCCCCTATCCCGCAGAATTGTCCGCGGGGCCTCGTGGTGCACCAGCGTCACGGGCGGGAGTACAGAAGGCGGGAGCTGACACAACAGGTGCCAGAGCTGGTCGTTCAACTCACCAGGGTGGGCTTTCTCGTCCTGCTCTGGCTGTTCGTGCTGGCCGCTTTGCGGGTGGTGCGTTCGGACCTGTACGCCGCCTCGGGGCTGAAGGTGGCTGTTCCCGGATTGCGGCGCACCAAGGACAAGCAGCGGCCCCGGGGGTCGAGCAAGCAGCCGCGGCAGCTGATCGTCACGCACGGCGCGCTGGCGGGTACGCGCATCGCGCTCGACGGCAGACCGATCACGCTTGGCCGGGCTGACGACTCCACTCTGGTACTCGATGACGACTACGCCTCGACCCGGCACGCCCGGCTCATGCTGCGCGGAGCGGACTGGTACGTGGAAGATCTGGGATCCACAAACGGGACTTACCTCGACCGGGCTAAGGTCACTGCACCGCTCCGAGTTCCACTCGGGGTCCCCATCCGGATCGGTAAGACGGTGATCGAGCTTCGCCCATGACACTCGTCCTTCGTTACGCGGCTCGCAGTGACCGCGGCCTGGTGCGTTCGAGCAACCAGGACTCGGTGTACGCGGGACCCCGCCTGCTCGCACTCGCCGACGGCATGGGTGGCCATGCCGCGGGAGAGGTCGCCAGCAAAGTGGTCATCGCCTCCCTCGCCCCGCTCGATGACGACGAGCCGGGCGACGACCTGTTGTCCCAGCTGAGAGAGGCGGTCGGCGGCGGCAACGCGGCGATCTCCGAGCTGGTGGCCAACGATCCCGACCTCGACGGCATGGGCACGACGCTCACCGCGATGCTGTTCTCCGGGGCGCGGATGGGCATGGTGCACGTCGGCGACTCGCGCGCCTACCTCCTCCGCAACGGCCAGTTCGCCCAGATCACCCGCGACGACAGTTTCGTCAACGAACTGCTCGAACAGGGCCGGATCACCGCCGACCAGGCGGCCACGCACCCGCAGCGTTCGCTGCTGCTCAAGGCACTCACCGGGCACGAGGTCGAGCCGAGCCTGACGGTGCGCGAGGCCCGGGCCGGCGACCGCTACCTGCTGTGTTCGGACGGCTTGTCCGGCATGGTCAGCGACGAGACGCTCGCCGAAGCGATCCAGATCCCGGACCCGCAGGACTGCGCGGACCGGATGATCGAGCTGGCGCTCAAGGGCGGCGGCACCGACAACGTGACGGTGATCGTCGCGGACGTGGTCGATGTGGACTTCGGCGAGGACGCCCCGATCGTGGGCGGAGCCGCCGGCGACGGCAGCGACGAGTACCACCAGGGAGACTCCCCCGCCGCGCGGGCGCGAGCGCTCACCGCGCCGCCACCGCAAGCGCAGCCGCAACTGGCCGAGCCGCCGGCGGATCCCAAGGCCAAGCGCCGCAGGCGGTGGCGCTGGATCGTGGGGATCGTGCTGGTGCTGGTGTTGCTGGCGGCGGGTGCGATCGCCACCCGTTACTTCGTGCTCAGTCAGTACTACGTGGGCGAGGGCGCCAACTCCGAGGTCGCGATCTTCCGCGGCGTCCCGGGCAGCGTGCTCGGCATCCAGCTGCACGAGCAGGCGGAGGGCTCGTGCCCGCCGGGCAGCTCGCTGTGTGACGTGCTGACGGTGCCGCAGCTGCAGCAGGACGCGCAGACCGCCGTGCGCAGCGGCGTCAAGAAGGACAGTCTGCAGAGCGCGCGCGACTACATCAACAACTTCCTCCGCTACAAGACGCTCAAGGACTGCACCCAGCAGACTCCGGGCTCCAGCACCACGACGTCGACCGCGAGCGGTTGCAGCACCCCCTCGGGCGGCGGTGGCTGATGAGCCAGCCACCGTTGTCCGAACAGGCCGCGGCGATCTACCAGAGCAACCCGCAACGGGAACTGCCCACGCGGAGAGGCACCGAGCTGGCCATGCTCGGCTTCGCCGCGTTCATCGTGACCTGCGCTTTTGTACTGGTGCAGGCCAACCAGGAGCAGGAACTCTCGTTCTCGATCATCTGGTACGGCCTGGCCTACCTGGCACTGTTCGCGGTGGCTCATGTCGCGGTGCGCCGGTGGGCGCCCTACGCGGATCCGCTGATCCTGCCGTGCGTGGCGCTGCTCAACGGCATCGGCCTGGTGATGATCTACCGGATCGACCTGGCAATGGCCGAGAAGGCGACGCAGAGCGGTGACGACTACACCTCGGCGGCGCCGAAACAGGTGCTGTTCACCGCGCTCGCACTGGCGCTGTTCCTCGCGGTGCTCATCCTGGTCAAGGACCATCGCACGCTGACCCGCTACGGCTACACCGCGGGCCTGATCGGGATGGCGGCACTCGCGCTGCCCGCGATCCTGCCGAGCTCGCTGTCCGAGGTCAACGGCGCGAAGGTGTGGCTGAAGCTGCCGTTCTTCTCGATCCAGCCCGGCGAGTTCTCGAAGATCCTGCTGATGATCTTCTTCGCCGCGTTCCTGGTGGCCAAACGCGACCTGTTCATGGTCGCGGGCAGGAAGGTGCTCGGCGTCGAGCTGCCGCGCGCCCGTGACCTCGGCCCGCTGCTGATCGCGGCCGCCGTGTGCCTGCTGGTGCTGGTGTTCGAGAAGGACCTCGGCACGTCGCTGCTGTTCTTCTCGATCGTGCTGGTGCTGGTCTACGTCGCCACCGAGCGCGCGATCTGGGTGGTCACCGGACTCGGGTTCTTCATCGTCGGCTGCCTGATCGCGTACAAGCTGTTCACACACGTCGAGCAGCGGGTGGCGAACTGGATCGACCCGCTGGCCACCTACTACGACCCGGGCGGTGGCTACCAGATCGCGCAGGGTCTGTTCGGGCTCGGCACCGGGGGCGTCGGCGGCACGGGGCTGGGCGCGGGGCGCCCGGACATCGTGCCGGAGGCCAACACCGACTTCATCACCGCCGGGCTCGGCGAGGAGCTGGGCTTCGTGGGCCTGGCCGCGCTGCTCGTGGTGTACCTGATCCTGGCGACCCGCGGGATGCGCAGCGCGCTGGCGGTGCGCGACACGTTCGGCAAGCTGCTCGGCTGCGGCCTCTCGTTCTCGATCGTCATGCAGGTGTTCGTGATCGTCGGCGGTGTGACGAAGCTGATCCCGATGACGGGCATCACGACGCCGTTCCTGTCCTACGGTGGTTCTTCGCTGCTGGCCAACTACATCCTGGTGGCGCTGCTGCTGCGCATCTCGGACGCGGCCCGCCGGCCGGCGCCGAAACCGCGCCCGCGCGGCCCGCACCAGCAGGCGCCGCTGGCCGAGGCGCACACCGTGATGGTGCAGCGGCCGTCGGCGGGCGGAACCGGATCGGGGGGTGTGGAATGAACAAGCCCATGCGGCGCGTCGGCATCGCCATGCTCGTCATGGTGGTGCTGCTGCTGGCGAACGTCACCTACATCCAGGTCGTGAAGGCCGACAGCTACCGCACCGATCCGCGTAACCAGCGGGTGCTGCTCGACGAGTACGCCCGCCAGCGCGGCAGCATCGTGTCCCAGTACGACGGCCAGGTGCTGGCCGACGTGCAGGCCACCGACGACAAGCTGAAGTTCGAGCGCCGCTACGTCGACGGGCCGATGTACGCACCGGCCACCGGCTACTACTCGGTGCGCTACGGCTCGGCCGGGCTGGAGCGCGCCGAGGACGACATCCTCAACGGCTCGGACCCGCGGCTGTTCGTACGGCGCCTGTCCGACATGGTCACCGGGCGTGACCCGCGCGGCGGCAACGTGCAGCTCACGATCAACCCGGCCGTGCAGAAGGCCGCGTACGACGCGATGACGGCCAAGGGCTACACGGGTGCGGTCGTGGCGATGAACCCGAAGACGGGCGAGATCCTGGCGATGGTGTCCACCCCGTCGTACGACCCGAACCCGCTGGCGTCGCACGACGGCACGCAGCAGCAGACCGCGTGGAACAACTACACCGACGACCCGAAGAACCCGATGCTGAACCGGGCGATCTCGCAGACCTACCCGCCGGGCTCGACGTTCAAGCTGGTGGTGGCGGCGGCTGAGCTGGGAAACGGCGCCACACCGAGCACTCCGGTCAGCAACGCGCCCAACGTGACGCTGCCCGGGACGAGCACGACGCTGGAGAACTACGGCGGCGAGACCTGCCCCGGTACCACGTTCGCCGACGCGCTCGCGCACTCGTGCAACGTGCCGTTCGCGACATTCGCGGGCCAACTGGGCGCGGACAAGCTGCGCCAGACCGCGGCGAACTTCGGCATCGGCATGACCGACCTGACGATCCCGCAGAAGGTCGCGGCGTCCGGGCTCGGCGCGCTGGACTCACAGGCCGCGCTGTACCAGAGCGGTATCGGCCAGCGGGACGTGCGGCTCACCCCGCTGCAGGACATGATGCTGGCCGCCACCGTCGCCAACGGCGGCATGGCGATGAAGCCCCAGCTGATCAAGAAGCTGCTCGCGCCCGATCTGTCCGACCTGCAGGGCTTCACGCCGGAGGAACTGACCGGCGAGCCGGCCCTGTCGGCGTCGAACGCCGAGATCCTGAAGCAGATGATGCAGGCTTCGGAGGCCAACACCGCCGGTGGCGGCAAGAAGGCCACCATCAAGATCGCCTCGAAGACGGGTACCGCCGAGCACGGCAACGACCCGAAGAACACCCCGCCGCATGCCTGGTACACCGCCTTCGCCCCGGCCGACGACCCGCAGATCGCGGTCGCGGTGATCGTCGAGTCCGGGGGCAACCGCGGGCTGGAGGCGACCGGTGGCACAGTGGCCGCCGAAATCGGCCGTGCGGCGATCAACGCCCAGCTCGGGGGTGGGTAGCGGATGCTGTCCACCGGTCAGCTCGTGGCAGAGCGTTACCGACTGGTCAGCCGCATCGCCGTCGGGGGAATGGGCGAGGTCTGGCAGGCCAGCGACACGCGGTTGGACCGGACGGTCGCCGTCAAGGTGCTGAAAGGTGAGCTGTCCGGGGACGCGGAGTTCCTGCACCGGTTCCGCACGGAGGCACGCACGACGGCGTCGCTGAACCACCCGGGCATCGCCGCCGTGCACGACTACGGCGAGAGTTCGGCCGACGACAACTCCATCGCCTATCTGGTCATGGAGCTGGTCGAGGGCGTACCGCTGGCCGGAATCCTCGCGCGCGAGGGCAGGCTGGCGGCCGACCGAGTGCTCGACATCCTCGAACAAGCCGGCAACGCGCTGCAGGCCGCGCACGAGCGCGGGCTGGTGCACCGCGATATCAAGCCGGGCAACATCCTCGTCACGCCCACCGGCACGGTCAAGATCACCGACTTCGGCATCGCGAAGGCGGCCCACGCCGCGCCCGTGACCAGGTCCGGGATGGTGATGGGCACCGCGCACTACATCGCGCCGGAGCAGGCGCTCGGCCGCGACGCCGAGCCGGCGAGCGATGTCTACTCGCTGGCCGTGTGCGGCTACGAATGTCTCGCCGGGCGCCGCCCGTTCCTGTCGGAGCATTCGGTCACGGTGGCGATGATGCACATCCGGGACACGCCGCCGCCGCTGCCGCCCGACGTGCCGCCACCGGCGCGGGCCCTGGTCGAGGCGACGCTGGTGAAGGACCCGCGGCAGCGCTACGCCACCGGCGGCGAGTTCGCGGCGGCGGTCGCCGCGGTCCGCACCGGGCACCCGTTGCCCACCCCGTCCGGGCTGGCGGTCCAGGCGTACGCCCCGAACCCGGGCTCATACCCGTCGATGCGGCCGGTCAGCCCGCCGCCGATGGGCCATCCGAGTGGTGTCGTGCCCATGGCGACGGCACCGCGACGCCGGAACCTGACGGCGGTCTGGGTGCTGCTCGCGGTGGTGTTCGTGGGACTGGTCGTGGCCGCGCTGGTGCTGCTGCCTCGCTGGCTGAGCTCGCCGGACGACCCGAGACCGCAGCCCCCGGCAGGCACGAGCAACACCGTGCCCGGCCGCCTGCAGGTCCCTCCCACCGTCGGAAGCTTCTACAGGGCATGATGAGCACACCTTGGACGGAATGGACAGGCTTTCTCCGATGAGCGCACCCAGAATGCTCTCCGACCGCTACGAGCTGGGCGACACGCTCGGCTACGGCGGCATGTCCGAGGTTCACCACGGAACGGACGTCCGGCTCGGGCGCGAGGTCGCAGTGAAGATCCTTCGCGCCGATCTCGCCCGGGACCCCCAGTTCCAGGAACGTTTCCGGCGTGAGGCACAGAACGCGGCGGCCCTGAACCACCCGGCGATCGTCGCGGTGTACGACACCGGTGAGGCGCAGACCGAATACGGTCCACTGCCCTACATCGTGATGGAGTACGTCAACGGGCGGACGCTGCGGGACATCGTCAAGACCGAGGGCCCGATGGCACAGAAGCGCGCCATGGAGGTCATGGCCGACGTCTGCGCCGCCCTGGACTTCTCGCACCGGCACGGCATCGTGCACCGCGACGTCAAGCCGGCGAACGTGATGATCACCAACCAGGGCGCCGTGAAGGTCATGGACTTCGGCATCGCGCGGGCGATGCACGACGGCCAGGCCGCGATGACCCAGACCGCGGCCGTGATCGGCACGGCGCAGTACCTGTCGCCGGAGCAGGCACGCGGCGAGGGTGTGGACGCGCGGTCGGACGTCTACGCGGCGGGCTGCGTGCTGTACGAGCTGATCACCGGAGAGCCGCCCTTCACCGGTGACTCGCCGGTCGCCGTGGCCTACCAGCACGTGCGGGAGGACCCGAAGGCCCCGTCGAGCGTGAACCCGGCGGTGTCGCCGGAGCTGGACGCGATCGTGCTGAAGGCGCTGGCCAAGGGCCCGGCGAACCGCTACCAGTCGGCCGCGGAAATGCGGTCGGACATGGTGCGGGTGCTGTCCGGGCAGCGGCCGTCGGCGCCGATGGTGATGACGGCCGACGAGCGCACCCAGGTGCTCTCGGGCGGCGCGCCGCGCGGGCACGCCGCCGACTACGACGAATACCCCTCGGACTACGGCGACGACGAGGGCGACCCGAAGGCGCGGCGCCGCAGGCGACTGTGGACGGCGGCGATCTTCGCGATCATCGGCGTCGCGCTGGTGGCGTTCGTGATGTGGCTGGCCGGCGCGTTCGACACGAAACCGGCCACCGCGTCGGTGCCCAACGTCAAGGGCCAGCTGGAGAACACCGCGGTCGACACGCTCAAGCGCGCCGGCTTCACCAAGATCACCCCGGTGACGGTGGCGTGCAAGATGCTGCAGACCGGGCAGGCGGCGTGCACCCCCGACGACGTCGGCCGGGCGCTGTCCACCGACCCGGTGTCGGGCACGTCGGTGAGCACCACGACCGAGATCAAGCTCAGCGTGGGCGTGAAGCCGGCGCAGGTGACGGTGCCGGACCTGACCGGCAAGTCGCAGCAGGACGCCCAGCAGGCGCTGACGCAGGCGGGGCTGTACCTGGACCAGAACGTGCAGCAGGCCGACACCACCGACCCCACCCAGTACGGCAAGGTCATGAAGCAGAGTGTGGCGGCGAACTCGAGTGTCGACGAGGGCACGACGGTCACCGTCACGATCGGCAAGACGCCGCAAATGGTGCAGATCACCGACTACACGGGCAAGCAGGTCACGGAGGCCGAGGCCGCGCTGAAGGCGGCCGGCTTCAAGGTCGTCAAGCAGAACCAGGCGTCGGCCGACCCGGCGGGCCAGGTCGAGAACCAGAAGCCGAACGCGGGCCAGCAGCCGGTGGGCAGCACGGTCACGCTGTACGTGTCCGACGGGTCGCTGGCGCAGATCACGATGCCGGACCTGACCGGGATGACGCCCGCCCAGGCGCAAGCCGCACTGCAGGCCGCGGGCTGGGGCGGTCAGCTGAGCTACCAGGCCGACAAGGTCAACGACCGCAACCAGCAGGGCCAGGTGACGCGGACGGTGCCGACGGCGGGCACGCAGATCCCGAAGAACCAGACGGTCACGCTGTTCATCGGCGAAAACAACGGCAACAACAACACTACGAGCAGCTCGCCGACATCGAGCAGCCGCGGCTTCCCGATCCCCGGCGGCTGATCGCCGAACACGACGGCTGAGGTGAGCAGTCCCGTGAGGAGCGGCCCCCAGCTCACGGGACGCGCTCGCCGTCGCCGGTCACGCGCACCACGCCGGGCTCCGCCGTCCAGCCCGCCGTCCGGTCACCGTTGCCCGAGCCGCGCAGCACGATCCGCGACCCCGTGGAGCCGGAGCAGCGCGGTCACGCAACCGCGGCCTTCTGCAGCGCCTCGACCTCGCGGACCAGTGCGTCCACTGTGGACGCTTCGACCGGGTGGCCGGCGCCGGCCATCCAGTTCGCCAGCATCTTGTGCCCGCGCTGGGTGAGCACCGACTCGGGGTGGAACTGCACGCCCTCGACGGGCAGCTCGCGGTGCCGCATGCCCATCACGACGCCGGACTCGGTGCGCGCGGTGACCTCGAACTCGTCCGGGATCGTCTCGGGCAGCACGGTGAGCGAGTGGTAACGGGTGGCGGTGAACGGATCAGGCAGCCCGGCCAGCACGCCGGCGCCGGTGTGCCGCACCTGACTGGTCTTGCCGTGCAGCAGCTCGGGGGCCCGGTCGACGGTGGCGCCCCACGCGACGCCGATCGCCTGGTGACCGAGGCACACGCCGAGCAGTGGCGTGCTCGTGTCGGCGCACCGGCGGACGACGTCGATGCTCTGGCCCGCGCGCTCCGGCGTGCCAGGGCCGGGCGAGACGAGCACCCCGTCGAACTCGCTGACCTGCTCGAGGTCGACGACGTCGTTGCGCCACACCGTGCAGTCGGCGCCGAGCTGCGCCAGGTATTGCACGAGGTTGTAGACGAAGCTGTCGTAGTTGTCGACGACCAGAACCCGCATACGGTGAGACTACTAGTTGGGCACGGACACCTGGTTGAACGGCAGCAACGGGTCCAGCCACGGGAAGATCACGAAGAACAGCAGCGCGACGATCGCGAGGACCAGCACGACCGAGATCGCCAGCTTCGCGGCGACCGGGCCGGGCAGATGGCGCCAGATCCAGCCGTACATCTATGCCTCACCAATCGCTTGCAGGAGCTGGGCGTAGGTCGCGCCGGGCGTCTTCGGGTACTGGTTGGTCAGCACGGCGTGCACGATGAGCCGCTGGCGGTCGGAGAACTGCGGGTGGCAGGTGGTCAGGGTGAGCAACGACACCTGCTGTGCCGTGGGCAGGATGCCGGCGGGCTGGTGCGGTACCGGTGCGACGACGTCACCCTCGGTGGGGAGCACGATCTCCCGACCGGTGGTCTTGGCGTACGGACCGCCGTCGGACGCGACGGTGCGCAGCGTGCTGACGTGTGCGCACTGGGGTTGCTTGCCCTTGCCCGTGGCCCAGTTCGCGATCTCGTCGTCGTGCGGCAGCACGCGGTAGACGAAGTAGTCGGTCTGGGTCTCGACCACGATCGCGTCGCACGAGCCGAGAAGGTCGAGGTCGTTGAAGGGGGCGCCCTTGCCGACCCGGTGCCCGGCGACCGCGAAGTTGCCCGGCTCGCCGGGCAACGCGGTGCCCTTGTAGTGGCCCGGTCCGACCTCGAGGGCGGCCGCGTCGGTGCCTTCCTGGATCGTGAAGTGGTAGTCGGCGCCGAAGCTGGGGATGTAGAGCTTCGCGAAGGCCTTGCCGTCGATGAGCTCGGGATGCAGCTGGCGATCGGCCGCCCAGTCCTGGTCCAGCTGCTGGGTGGCGCCGGCCTGCTTCTGGGCGGAGAACAGATCGGTGACATACAGCTCGTAGGCGACGAACAGCAGGACGATCAGACCGGCGGTGATCAGTAGTTCGCCGACCGTGCGAACGGCCTTGGCACCGCGCCCGCGCGACGCTGGGGGCGGTGGTGCGTTCAGGATCGCCACGCCTGCTCCTCCCGTGTCGTCGCTTACGTTAACGTGTGAGGGTGAAGGCGGGTGCGCGAGAGCACGCCGTGACCGCCTGTGATCTTCCGAGCACGTGAGGTTCCGATGCCCAAGTCCAAGGTCCGCAAGAAGACGGCATACACGCCGCCCGCCGATCGGCGCACGCCGGTCAAGGTGCGTGCCGCGGGGCCGTCGCACCCGATCTACAAGATCGTCATGTTCGGGCTGATGGTGATCGGCCTGGCGTGGCTGGTGGTGAACTATATCGCCGGCGACAAGATCCCGTTCATGGCCAGTCTCGGCAACTGGAACTTCGCCGTCGGTTTCGCCCTCATGATCACCGGTCTGTTGATGACCATGCGTTGGCGTTAGGTCGTCAAAAGTTCATCAAGCTACTCCGAACAGCCGATTGACACCTAATTACACCGGTGTGACTCATCCCCAATGTGGACAACGCCTGTGGATAACTTGGTTGTGAGCTGGGCTCCGCGCCCCGCTCTGGTCGCCGTCGGCTGGTGCGGTGCGACCGCCGCGATCGTGGCGGCGGTCGTGTCCGCAGACCGGGCGGGCACCGTGCTGTTCGCCATCGCGGCGCTCGCCCTCGTCATGTTGTCGCTGCACGGCCTGCTGATCCGGCCCCGGCTCACCGCGGACGCGAGCGGCCTCCGCGTGCGCAGCCTGCACGGCACGCTCGACCTGAGCTGGCCCGACACCCTGACGTTGCTCCGCACGGCGAAACGCCTGGGACGAGACAGCAAGACGCTCGAGATCTCATCCGGCGATCACCTGTTCGTCTTCGGCTGGGTCGAACTGGGCGCCGACCCGGCCGACGTGCTCGCCGAACTGAACCGGCTCAGGTAGAGCAGACCACCTGGCCGCGCACGTACCCGCAGGCCAGATCGGCGAGCTGCGAGTCGCGGTACAGCACCAGACCGGCCAGCGCGGCCGCCAGCACCACGACGGCCGCCACTTGCCACTGCGTGCGCCCCTTCTCCGGTGCGTAGACCATCGCCGCCGTCACCAGCCCGCCCGTGACGAGACCGCCAAGGTGCCCGAGCAGCGAGATCCCGGGGATCGAGACGGTGATGACCAGGTTCAGCACGATGATGCCGATCGCGGGCGCGGGGTTCAGCTTCAGCCGCAGCACGGCTACCAGGATCCCGCCGAGCAGGCCGTAGATCGCGCCGGACGCACCCGCCGTGGTCTGGTTGATGTCGCCGAACGCGTACACCGCCGCCGATCCGCCCAGCAGCGACAACACGTACACCGCGACGAAGCGGACCTTGCCGAGCAGCACCTCGACCTCACGGCCGATGATGTACAGCGAGAACATGTTCACCGCGATGTGAATGACCCCGAAGTGCAGGAAACCCGCGGTGAGCAAGCGCCACCACTGGTCGTCGAGCGCGATCGACGCCGGCCACAGCACCCAGTCCAGGAACAGCGGCGCCGCCTGGTTCTGCATCGGGCTGCCCGCCTGCGCCGCGGTGATCACGTAGATCAGCACGTTGAGCGCGATCAGCACGGGTGTCACCACGACGCGCCGGGGCAGCCGCGCACCGGCAACGGTGCGCGTGCCGTACCCCGCCGCGCGGTACTGCCGCCGCTGGGTCTGGGTCTCGCGGCGGGCGGTCTGCACACAGTCGACGCACTGGTACCCGACGGACGCCTCACGGAGGCAGTCCGGGCAGGCAGGCCGCCCGCAGCGGACACAGCTCAGGCCGGTCTGGCGGCTCGGATGCCACCAGCATCCGGGGAGCGCCGCCGGGGTATGCGAAGTCGGAGGCTCAGTCACGATGCCTCCAACCTACCGGGGCTCAGCTTTCGCGGATGATCTCGACCCGCTCGATGACCACGTCGGACAGCGGACGGTCGGCCACGCCGGTCGCGGTGTTGGCGATCGTGTCGACGACGTTCTGCGACTCCTGGTCGGCCACCTCGCCGAAGATGGTGTGCTTGAAGTTCAGGTGGGTGGTCGGGCCGACCGTGATGAAGAACTGCGACCCGTTCGTACCCGGGCCCGCGTTCGCCATCGCCAGCAGGTACGGCCGGTTGAACTGCAGCTCCGGGTGGAACTCGTCGCCGAACTGGTAGCCGGGGCCGCCGCGACCGGTGCCGGTCGGGTCGCCGCCCTGGATCATGAAGCCGGAGATGACCCGGTGGAAGACGGAGCCGTCGTAGAACGGTCCGGAGCTCTCGCCCTTCGCGTTCGGCTGGCGGTACTCCTTGCTTCCGTCGGCCAGGCCGGCGAAATTCGCCACGGTCTTGGGTGCGTGATCAGGGAAAAGGTTCAGCCGGATCGCACCTTGATTGGTGTGCAGAACGGCTCGCACCTTCGCACCAACGAGGGATTCATTGCTCTCAGTCACGCGGTTCATCGTGCCATCCACAGCGAGATCGCCGGGAAACGGGCAGGATAGGTAACGGGGAAACAACGGTAAACCGAACGATTGACGAGGTGAAGGCCATGACCCGAGCCGCAGACTCGGTCGGTGAGTCGGTCAAGACCGGCTTGCTGGGCCTGCGTAAACGCGCTGCGGAGGCCGGGAAGGCGGGCGCCGAAGCGGCCGGCCGAGCCGCTCTGGCGGCCGAGCAACTGCTCGCGGAGAACACCGAGGAAGCCCGTAAGGAGGCCGCCGTGCGCGGTCGCAAGGCGCGTAAGCAGCTGGCCAAGGCAAGCAAGCAGGCACGCAAGGAGGCAGCCGGGCGGCTCGCCGAGATGCGCAAGCCCGGCCGCAAGGCACGGGCGGCCGCCATCCAGGCCGCGAAAGCGGCCGGTGAGTCCAAGCGCAAGGCGAAGAAGGATTTCAAGGCCGCCAAGAAGGACTTCAAGGCCGCGCTGATCGAGGCGAAGGCGGCCGCGAAGGGCGAGCACAAGCGGCGCAAGTGGCCGTGGCTGCTGGGGATCGCGGTCGTCGCGGGCGGCGCCGCATTCGCGGCGCTGCGCCCCAAGCCGGAGCCGCCGGTGGCCGCCGAGCCGCCGCGCGCCGCGCCGAAACCCGCCGAGGCCACACCGAGCGACAACGGGCAGGCAGCCACCCCGTCGCCCGCGCAGAAGAAGAGCTAGCAATGACGAAGGCCACCACCCCGCCTCGGGTGGTGGCCTTCGTGCTGCCTGCCTGGATCAGGCGGTGGCGGCGTGCTTGTCGATCAGCTGGCCGAGGCGCGGCAGGGCCTCCTCGACGTTCTTCTTGCCGTTCGGGCGCAGCTTGCCGTAGACCTTCTTGATGCTGTCGCGGCTGCTGGTCTCCGCGCGCTCGTCGGTGACCGCGAGCAGCGCGTCCGCGGCCTGGTCACCACGGCCGGTCAGGTAGGCGCCGAAGTCGCCGCCGCCCTGGCCCTTGAAGTCGGCGTAGAACGGCTCGAGGCGGGCGGTGAAGTCGTCGAGCAGGCTGTCGACGGCGGAGCCGATGATGCCCGGCTTGACCTTCTTGACGGCCGCGAAACCGGTCTTGATCACGGCACCCGAAACACCGCCCTTGTCCGAAACTTCCGCGTCGACCAGGGTCTCCAGGTCGGTGACGACGGACGGGCGCCTGCTGGAGTCGAGCAGAATTTCCTTGAGGGTGTCAGCCACGGATGTTTTCCTTCTTCTACGTTGGAGTACAGGGTCCTCACCCACAGCCCCTAGGCAGCCCGACCCCGGGTGCTGGTCCTCCCCGGCCGCGGGTGGCGTCAGCGTAGTACAAGATCGATTTGACAGTTCATCGCGTCGGGTTTACAGCCCCAGCGCGAAAATTGCCTGCTTCGCGACCGTGCGGGCCTTGACCGTCTGCTGCTGGTTGGTCGTCACGACGACCGCCGAGCCGCCCTTCGCGACGGCATACACCGCGCCCGTGCCGGTCTGCTGGTACCCGCCCTGCCAGCCGGCCGGGTCGGTCGCCGGGCTGCTCGTGCCGACCGGTGCGGCCTTGTCCACCAACGCCTTCGCGACCGCTGCGTCCCCGACGTAGACCCGCGCGGTGAGCTGGAGTTTTCCGTTCAGCGCGTAGAAGAAGCACGCCGGGTGCGGCTGGTCGGCAGAGGTCTGGACCTTAGAGACGTGCTGCCCGTTGGCGTCCGCGACGAACGAGGTGTCCAGATACGGGCAGGGTCCGCTGCCGGCCGGCTGCGGATCCGGCGGCAGCGCGACGGCCGAGGACGATGGCGGGGCCACCGTCGTGGAAGTGGGCGCCGCCGGCGCCGGGCTGGGTTGGGAGCAGGCTGTGGCGAGCATGGCGGTCAGCCCGACGGCAAGCACGACTCGTCGCATGCCCACATTAAAAACTGCAGACAGACAGTCTGAGTGTTTGACATACTGTCTGAGTGAACCTCGAGGACATCCGCTCGGCCGCCGACCGCGTCGCCGGGCACGCGCACCGCACCCCGATCCTGACTTCCCGCACGCTCGACCAGCGGACCGGTGCGCACGTGCTGCTCAAGTGTGAGAACTTCCAGCGCATGGGCGCGTTCAAGTTCCGCGGCGCCTTCAACGCGGTGTCCCGGCTGCCGGCGGACCGGCTGGCGCGCGGTGTGTGCGCCTACTCGTCGGGCAACCACGCCCAAGCGGTCGCGCTCGCGGCGTCCCTGCTCGGTGCCAAGGCCAAGATCCTGATGCCGGCCGACGCTCCCCAGTCCAAAAAGGACGCGGTCGTCTCCTACGGCGCCGAGGTTGTCGAGTTCGACCGCTACACCGAGGACCGGATCGCGCTCGGCGCAGAACTGTCCGAACGGGAGGGTCGCGCGCTGATCCCGCCCTACGACCACCCGCACATCATCGCCGGTCAGGGCACTGCGGCGCTGGAACTCGTCGAGGACGCGCAGACGCTGGACTCGCTGATCGCGCCGCTCGGTGGCGGTGGACTGATGTCGGGCAGCGCGCTCGCGGCCACGGCGCTGCTGCCGGGCGTCGAGATGGTCGGAGTTGAGCCGGCCGAGGGCGACGACCACCGCCGGTCCTTCGCGGCGGGCGAGCGGGTCACGATCGACGTGCCGCGCACGATCGCGGATGGGCTGATGTCGGTCGTTCCCGGCGAGCTCACGTTCCCGATCACGCAGAAGCTGGTGTCGGAGGTCGCCACCGTCACCGACGAGGAGATCGTCGAGGCGATGCGATTCCTGTTCGACCGCATGAAGATCGTGGTGGAACCGAGCGGCGCGGTCGGTGTCGCCGCGTTGCTGTCGGGCCGGGTGCGGCGGCCGGGCAAGCGGCTCGGCGTCATCGTCTCCGGCGGCAACGTGTCGGCCGACCGGTTCCGCACCCTCGTGGGCTAGTGCTTGAGGCCCAACGAGTCACGCGGCGGTTCCGGCACGCGCATCGGCGACTCGTCGGTCAGCGGCTTCGCCTTGCCCACAAAGGATTTGAGGTCGGCCGCGGCGACGCACCGAGCAGGAAACGCCGCGGACGCCGCGCGGGCGGCCACGGCCTGCACCGGGAGTTCGCCGGCCGCGGCGGCGAGCACGACGTTGCCGAACCGGCGGCCGCGGAGCACGCCCGGCTCGGCGAGCAGCAGCGCGTGCGGGAACACGGCAGTGACGGTGGCCGCGACGCGGCGGCTGAACAGCAGGCCAGGCCCGTCCGCGATGTTGATCAGATACGTGCCGGTCGGCCGCAGCACGCGGGCCGCGGCGGCGGTGAACTCGACGGTCGCGACGCTGCCGGACATGCTGGCACGCTCGAACACGTCGGTCACGACGAGGTCGGCGGAGTCGTCGCGCCGGGTGCCGACGCCGGCCCGCGCGTCGCAGATGCGCACCCGCAGGTTCGCCACACTGCGGAGGTCAAGGTGCTCACGGACCAGGTCGATCAACTCGCCGTCCGCGTCGAACACCAGCTGCCGCGACCCTGGCCGAGTCGCCGCGATGTACCGCGGCAGCGTGCACCCGGCGCCGCCGAGGTGAAGCGCCTCGAGCGGCCCGGCGGGCACGGAATCGACGACGTCGCCCATGCGACGCACGTAATCGAACTCGAGGTGGGTCGGGTCGGCAAGATCCACATAGGACTGTGCGATGCCGTCGACGCTGAGCAGCCAGCCGCCGGCCCGGTCCGCGTCAGCGAGCAGTTCCGCGGTACCGAAGCGGACGGGATACTCGCCGGGGACGGGACCGGCCTGCTTGCGCCGCCTGCTCATGCGCCGGTGACGCCGTCGATGCGTTCCCCGAGCAGGTCGTCGTGTCCGTTGTGGCGGGCATACTCCTGCAGCAGGTGCAGGCAGAGGAACCGGACGGAAAACCTCTGTCCGTTGTGGACGCACGTGTCGTCGAGGCCGGCGGCGGCGATGGCTTCGCCGGCCAGGCGTTGCTCCTCGACCAGCGCCGCGTAGGCGGCCGCGGCCTGCGTGGAGTCGGCGTCTTCGAAGTCCTCGTCGCGTGTGGTGAACGGAGCCGGCGGCGGCTCGTCGATGTAGCCCAATGCCGTCTTCCAGAACTCGGCGATGAGCCGCGCGTTCGCGCAGTCGAGCGTCAGATCGATTCTCGGTGCCATGGTGGGGACGCTAACGCGTCGCGGCGTTCCATGCTCCGACTTCAAGCGAGCAATGCCCCGATGACTTTTGCGCAATGCGCGAATTTTCGCTGTTCAGACCCTGTGGAGCTGAGGGGAATCGAACCCCTGACCTCTGCCTTGCAAAAGCAGCGCTCTACCAATTGAGCTACAGCCCCGGACGCGGGCGGCGTGCGCCTGCGAGAGTTCAGTTGTTCTGGCCCGCGCCGGCGGCCTTGGCCGGGGTCGACCCGTTCGCCGAGACGGTGCCGAAGGCCTTGTCCGTGGGAGCGGTCGCCTCGCGCCACAGGTCGGCTTCGGCCTTGGCGTCCTTGTTGCGCTTGATCACGAACAGCACACCACCCGCGATGACCGCGAGCGCCAACAGCTTCTTCACCTGAGGCCCCTTCTTCGAGTTCCGGCTGACCTCACGATGCTACTGCACGCCGTTCATCGCCCACTCGGACGGTCCGCCGCATGAGTCCGTTCCACGTGGAACAGGTCAGGCCCGCACTGCCTGGATGTCCAGCTGGATCTCGACGGTCGACCCGACCACGACCAGGCCCTTGGCGATCGTCTGCTGCCAGTTGATCGTGAAATCCTCACGGTGGAGCTCCGTGGTCGCGAGCGCGCCGAGCCGGTCTCCGTTCCAGGACCGCAGGCCGAGGTAGCTGGCCTCCAGCCGCACCCCTCGGCTCGCGCCGCGGAGGTTCAGGGTGCCGTCGAACTGCCATCGGTCCCCGGCGACCTGGCGGACCTGGTCGCTGTAGAAGTGCAGCTTCGGGAAACGTTCGACGTCGAGGAAGTCCGCCGACCGCAGGTGCTCGTCGCGCTTTTCGGCGGCCGTGTCGATACTGGCGGCGTCGATCACCACCTCGACCGAGGACTGCTCGATCCGCTCGCCCACGCCGATGCGGCCGCGGAAGCTCGTGAACCGGCCGTGCACATGCGAGAGCCCGATGTGCCGTGCGACGAACCGGATGGACGAGTGGTCGGGGTCGATGGTCCATTCGCCCGGATCGGGCAGCCGCAGGCCGGCGTCCGGCAGGAGTTCGATATCACCGAGCGCCGTGTGGTCCCCGCTCGCGACGTCGACGACGTGGCTGGACTCGCGGTATCCGCCCGTGGTGACGCTCACGTTGTAAGTGCCGGCCGAGGCGGTACACACGGCGAGTCCGAAGTCGTCGGCCCGGACCGTCGTCGTTCGCTGCGAGCGTTTGTGCCGCAACGACATCTCGGCGTTGGCGAGCGGACGCCCCTGCTCGTCGCGGACGCGCGCGCTCACCAGCCCGGCACCAGCGTCGAAGGTGACCGGTTGACCCTGATGGCCATCTCTGCGCAGCAAGCGGCCGAACATCGCGACTCCCATCCTCGTCGGACCCTTACCCGACCCTAGTCAACCAGGGAAAAGAGCCACGGCCGCGCGTAACATAGGTCACCAAGACGGGCTACACAACGAGAATTCGCGAAGGTGGCGAAAGTCGCCGAATGGCAATCGGGGTGGGCCCAGGAGGACTTGAACCTCCGACCTCTTCGTTATCAGCGAAGCGCTCTAACCGCCTGAGCTATGGGCCCTGGGAACGAACAGAAGACTACAGGATGCCTTCTACTCCCTTTCAGACAGGGTGACCTCGAGACCACCCGCCAGGTCCGCCGACACGTTGTAGATGAACGCGCTGACCGTGGCCAATGCCGAGAGCAGCACGATGTTGATCGCGCCGAGGATGGCCGCGATGCCGAAGACGCGGCCGGCGCTGATCAGTGGCTCGGCCGGGGCGTTGGCGCCTTCGCCGGAGACCAGGGACGAGTAGGTGCCGTTCAGCTTGTCCCACACGCCCATGCCGTCGAGCACGGTGTACAGCACGCCGACCGCGACCAGCCACACGAAGAACATCGCGACGCCCAGCACCAGCGACAGCTTCAGCACCGACCACGGGTCGAACCGTTTGACCTGCAGGCTCGCTCGCCGGGGGCCGCGGCCCGGCCGGCGCAGGGCGCTCGGCGCGGAGCGTCCCTTCGTGCCGGCGCCGGCACGAACGGTCTCCTGCCCCCTCAGCCCAGCCAGCCCGTCCTCGTGCGGCTCGGCGGGGTTGCCGAACAACCCCTGCGCCGCCGTGCCGGTGACGACCGGCCGCGGGCCACCGTTCTGCTCCGAGTACAGCACATCTTCCCTGGCCTGGGCGGTCGGCAACTCAGTCGTACCGTTGCGCGTGTCCTTGCTCAGCCGCTGCCACGGCGGCGTTGCCGCGTCACCGGTGCCGGCCGGCTGTTCCGGGTTCTCGGGCGAAGTCACTGGTTTCAGTCCTTACTGCGGCTCTACGGCGCCGGTCTCGTCTTCACCGTTGCCCTCACCATTAGCGACGTCTGACGGCTCGTCGGCGTTGCGCGCGACCACGAGCAGGGTCGTGCCCTCCCCGAGGTTGATCAGGCGCACGCCCTTCGTCTGCCTGCCCGCCTTGCGCACCTGCTCCGCCGCAGTGCGGATGACGCCGCCGCTGGAGGTGATGGCGTACAGCTCATCGTCGACGTCGACGATGAGTGCCCCCACCAGCCTGCCACGTTTCCGGTCGTGCTGGATGGTGAGCACACCCTTGCCGCCGCGTCCCTGCACCGGGTAGTCCTCGATCGGCGTCCGCTTGGCGTACCCGCCGTCCGTGGCGACCAGCAGGAACTTGTCCGGCTTGACCACGTTGAGCGCGAGCAGCTCGTCACCGTCGTTGAACCGCATGCCGAGCACACCCGACGTCGCGCGGCCCATCGGGCGCAGCGCTTCGTCGGTGGCATGGAACCGGATCGACTGGCCGTCGGCCGACACCAGCAGCAGGTCGTCCTCCGGGCCGGCCAGCACCGCGCCGACCAGCTCGTCGCCCTCGCGCAGGTTGACGCCGATCAGGCCGCCGGAGCGGTTGGAATCGAAGTCGCTGAGCTTGGTCTTCTTGACCAGGCCGCGCTTGGTGGCCAGCACCAGGTACGGCGCCACCTCGTAGTCGCGGATCTGGATGACCTGCGCGATCTCCTCGTCCGGCTGGAACGCCAGCAGGTTCGCCACGTGCTGACCACGCGCCGCGCGGTTGGCCTCGGGCAGCTCGTACGCCTTCGCCCGGTACACGCGGCCCTTGTTGGTGAAGAACAGGATCCAGTCGTGCGTGGAGCACACGAAGAAGTGCTGCACGATGTCGTCCTGCTTGAGCTGCGCGCCCTGCACGCCCTTGCCGCCACGCTTCTGCGACCGGTACAGGTCGGTCTTGGTCCGCTTCGCGTACCCGGTACGGGTGATGGTGACCACCACGTCCTCGACCGCGATCAGGTCCTCGACCGAGACATCCCCGTCGAACGGGATGATCTGGGTGCGCCGGTCGTCGCCGTACTTGTCGACGATCTCGGTCAGCTCGTCCTTGAGGATCTGCCGCTGCCGCTCGGGCTTTTCGAGAATGTCCTTCAGATCGGCGATCTCGAGCTCGATCTTGGCCAGCTCGTCGATGATCTTCTGACGTTCCATCGCGGCCAGGCGCCGCAGCTGCATCTCCAGGATCGCGTTCGCCTGGATCTCATCGACGTCGAGCAGCTCGATCAGGCCGGTGCGGGCGATGTCCACCGTGTCCGACCGGCGGATCAGCGCGATGACCTCGTCGAGCATGTCCAGCGCCTTGACGTACCCACGCAGGATGTGGGCCCGCTCCTCGGCCTTGCGCAGCCGGAACCGGGTGCGCCGGACGATGACCTCGATCTGGTGCTTGATGTAGTGCCGCACGACCTGGTCGAGCCGCAGCGTGCGCGGCACGCCGTCGACCAGGGCAAGCATGTTGACGCCGAAGTTGTACTGCAGCTGGGTGTGCTTGTAGAGGTTGTTCAGCACGACCTTCGCGATCGCGTCCCGTTTGAGCGTGACGACGATCCGCATACCGCGGCGGCTGTTCGACTCGTCCGCGATGTCCGCGATCCCGGTCAGCTTCCCGTCGCGCACGAGGGACGCGATGTTCTCCACCAGGTTGTCCGGGTTGACCTGGTATGGCAGCTCCGTGACGACCAGGGTGGTGCGGCCCTTGACGTCCTCTTCGGCCTCGACGACGGCGCGCATCCGGACCGAGCCGCGGCCCGTGCGATAGGCGTCCTCGATACCGGACGTGCCGAGGATCTGGCCCTTGGTCGGGAAGTCCGGTCCCTTGATCCGCTGCAGCAGCGCGGCGAGCAGCTCGTCCTCGCCGGCCTCGGGGTTGTCCAGCGACCAGACGACACCTTCGGCGACCTCGCGCAGGTTGTGCGGCGGGATGTTGGTCGCCATCCCGACGGCGATCCCGGACGTGCCGTTGACCAGCAGGTTCGGAATCCGCGCCGGCAGAACGTCCGGTTCCTGGGTCCGGCCGTCGTAGTTGTCGGAGAAGTCGACGGTGTCCTCGTCGATTTCCCGCAGCATCTCCATCGCCAGCGGGTCCAGCCGGCACTCCGTGTACCGCATGGCCGCGGCGGGGTCGTTGCCCGGCGAGCCGAAGTTACCCTGCCCGTCGATCAACGGGTAGCGCATCGACCACGGCTGTGCCAGCCGCACGAGCGCGTCGTAGATCGCGGAGTCACCGTGCGGGTGGTAGTTGCCCATCACGTCGCCGACGACGCGGGAACACTTGTTGTAGCCACGATCCGGCCGGAAACCCGAGTCGTACATGGAGTACAGGACGCGCCGGTGCACCGGCTTGAGGCCGTCGCGCACGTCCGGCAGCGCCCGCGACACGATCACGCTCATCGCGTAGTCGATGTAGGAGCGCTGCATCTCCTGCTGGATGTCGACCGGTTCGGTCCGGTCGTGATCCGGCGGCAAGGTTTCCGTCATGGGGTCCTTCTCAAAGCGACAGACACAGTATGTCCACTGTGGATATTGCGGCTGGCGGTCAGACGTCGAGGAAGCGGACGTCCTTGGCGTTTCGGGTGATGAACGAGCGGCGCGCCTCCACGTCCTCGCCCATCAGCACGCTGAACAGCTCGTCGGCCGCGGCCGCGTCGTCGAGCGTGACCTGCAGCAGCAGCCGGCGCGCCGGGTCCATTGTGGTCTCCCACAGCTCTTCGGCGTTCATCTCGCCGAGACCCTTGTAGCGCTGGATCGCGTCGTCCTTGGGCAGCTTGCGCCCGGCCTGCGCACCCGCGGCGATCAGCCCGTCACGCTCCTTGTCCGAGTACGCGTACTCCGGCTCCGACCGCGGCCACTTGATCTTGTACAGCGGCGGGCACGCGAGGTACACGTAGCCGTGCTCGACGAGCTGCGGCATGAACCGGAACAACAGCGTCAGCAACAGCGTGCGGATGTGCTGCCCGTCGACGTCGGCGTCCGCCATCAACACGATCTTGTGGTACCGCAGCTTCGAGACGTCGAAGTCGTCGTGGATACCGGTGCCGAGCGCGGTGATCAGCGACTGGACCTCGGTGTTCTTGAGCACCCGGTCGATCCGCGCCTTCTCCACGTTGATGATCTTGCCCCGGATCGGCAGGATCGCCTGGAACCGCGACTCGCGGCCTTCCTTGGCCGAACCGCCGGCCGAGTCACCCTCGACGATGTAGAGCTCGCACTCCTCCGGGTTGGTGGACTGGCAGTCCTTCAGCTTGCCCGGCAGGCCACCGATGTCCATCGCACCCTTGCGGCGCACCAGATCGCGCGCGCGACGGGCGGCCATCCGCGCCTGCGAGCTGGACACCGCCTTGTTGATGATGGTCCTGGCCTCGGTGGGGTTGCGCTCGAACCAGTCGGTGAGCCACTCACCGGTTTTGGTCTGTACGAACGACTTCGCCTCGCTGTTGCCGAGCTTGGTCTTGGTCTGACCCTCGAACTGCGGTTCGGCGAGCTTGACCGACACGATCGCGGCGAGACCTTCGCGCACGTCCTCGCCGGAGAGGTTCTCGTCCTTCTCCTTGAGCAGCTTCTTGTCTCGCGCGTACGCGTTGACGACACGCGTCAGCGCGGCGCGGAAGCCCTCTTCGTGCGTGCCGCCCTCGTGCGTGTTGATGGTGTTGGCGAAGGTGTGCACCGACGCGGTGAACGAGTTGTTCCACTGCATCGCGACCTCGACCTCGAGCCCGTCACCCTTGGCGTCGAAGGAGATCACGCTGGCGTGGATCGGATCCTTGCTGCCGTTGATGTGCCTGACGAAGTCCTCGAGACCGCCCGGATAGAGGTAGACCCGCTCCTTGACCCGCGCCTGCTGACCGCTGACGTCGGTCTCGGTGTCCTCTTCGCTGACCCGCTCGTCCCGCAGGGTGATCGACAGGCCCTTGTTGAGAAAGGCCATCTCCTGCAGGCGGCGTGCGACCGTCTCGGCGTTGTAGGTGGTGGTCTCGAAGATGTCGGGGTCGGCCCAGAACGTGGTGGTGGTGCCGGTCCGGTCGGTCTCGCCGACCTCGATCAGTTCACCCGGCTCGGACCGGTCGTAGTGCTGACGCCAGATCTTGCCGTCACGGCAGACCTCGACGTCGAGTGCGACCGACAGCGCGTTGACCACGGACACACCCACCCCGTGCAGACCACCCGACACGGCATAGCTCTCGCTGTCGAACTTGCCGCCCGCGTGCAGCACGGTGTGCACGATCTCCAGCGTCGACTTCTTGTGGACGGGATGCTCCTCGACCGGGATGCCGCGGCCGTCGTCGACGACGCGCACGCCACCGTCCGCCAGCAACGTCACCTTGACCTGGGTGGCGAACCCGGCCATGGCCTCGTCGACCGAGTTGTCGACCACCTCTTGGATAAGATGGTGGAGACCACGCTCGCCGGTCGAGCCGATGTACATACCCGGACGCTTCCGGACGGCCTCGAGCCCCTCGAGCACGGTGATGGAGGACGCGTTGTAGTCGTTCTGCTTGGCTGCCACAGGCCTGCTTTCTCCTCAGTCTCGCCCTCGGGACCCCGCTCCCCATCTCATTCTACTTGGCCACTTTCGCTGACATGCGGCAAGGACACCCCTGATTTCGTCACAGAGCCACGAACTCAGACCCAGACGAGTGCCGAGGTGGCTCTGCGTCATGCCGAGGCATCACGGCGCGTTCACGTGTCAGCCGTAAGTGTCGCGGGGTCCGCGCCCGGGAACGTGCCGCACACCCTTGCGCCAGCTGGGCGCCGTCGGCCCGTGGATGCGCATACGTTTGACGACCCCGTGCCCGACCGCGGCGGCGATCTTCTTCAGCAGCTGCCCCTGGAGCAGGCGGAGCTGGGTGGCCCAGGCAGTAGAACTGGCACGCACGGTGAGTTCGCCGTCCTTGAGCGTGACCGGCTGGGCGTGCTCGGCCACCTCCTCGCCGACCAGCCGGGCCCACTCACCGAAGACCTGCCCGTGGGCCAGCCGCGGCGCCCAGCCACGGTCGGCCGACAGCCGGGACACCAGGCGGCCCAGGGGTTGTGGATCACGCGCATCAGCGCCGGCTCCCGACCAGCGACGACGTCGGGGATTCTGCCCGATTTCACTCGCCTTGCGTGGTTTGCGCACGCCGGGTTCCACGCCGCGGGCCTTCGCCTTCGCCTGCGCGGCGGCGAGCGCCTGGCGGGCCAGATCGCGCCCCGGTTCCCGTTCCCCGTTCGGCGCACCAGCCGATTCACTGTCCGTCGCGGGTACGGTCTCGCCCGCCGGGTTACCCCACGATCGAGAATCCGAAGATGCTTCGTTCGGCCGCTTGATCACTCGCGGCGATAACTCGATCACCGCGTTATCCACACTATCCACAGGGTTATCCCCAGATCGGTGGGTAAATTGTGTGTCCCCGGTCACTCCATGTGGCTGGCCCACTCGGCGCGAAGGCTTCTCAGACACGTTTGACCTCCCCGTTCGCGACCGCGAACCGCGTGCCCGCCAACTCGTCGGGCACGTCCTCCTCCACCGCGGCCGTCACCAGCACCTGTTCGGCACCGGCCGCCACCTCGGCGAGCCGCGCCCGCCGTTTCCGGTCGAGTTCGGCGAACACATCGTCCAGCAACAACACCGGCTCACCGGCCTCGCCACGCAGCAACTCATACGATCCGAGCCGCAACGCGAGCGCGAAGGACCACGACTCCCCGTGACTGGCGTACCCCTTCGCGGGCGCCTCGCCGAGAATCAGGTCCAGCTCGTCGCGGTGCGGACCCACCAGGCTGACCCCACGATCGAGTTCGGCCTGCCGGACGTCCACCAGCGCTTGCACGAGGATATCGGCAAGCTTGTCCGGATCGGCGCGGTCCGCGCCGGGCACGCCATAACCCTCCGGAAGCGACTCGCCCAGGCTCGACCGGTAGCGGATCTGTACCGGCCGTGAGTCCGGCGCGACCCCCAGATAGGCGGCCGCGGTGTGGGGAGCGAGGTCCGCCACGAGATCGAGCCGCGCCGAGAGCAGTTGCGCGCCGACCGCGGCGAGGTGGTTGTCCCACACTTCGAGAGTCGAGAGCGCGTACGGATCCTCGCGCGTCCCCTTTCGCTTACCCGCCGTCTTCAGCAACGCGTTGCGCTGCCGCAGCACCCGGTCGTAGTCCGCGCGGACGCCGGCCCACCGCGGCGCGCGGAGCACCAACAGCTCGTCGAGGAAACGCCGTCGCTCGCCGGGGTCGCCACGGACCAGCGCCAGATCCTCCGGAGAGAACAGCACCGTGCGCAGGATGCCGAGGATGTCGCGCGGTTTGCCGACCGCGCCCCGGTTCACCCGAGCGCGGTTTGCCTTGCCCGGCGTGATCTCCAGCTCGATGGTCAGCTCGCGATCGTCGTTGACCACGGCCGCCCGGACCAAGGCGCGCTCACACCCGTGCCGGACCAGCGGCGCATCGGTGGCCACGCGGTGCGAACCCAGCGTGGCCAGATAGCCCACGGCCTCCAGCAGGTTGGTCTTGCCCCGGCCGTTCTGCCCGACCAGCACGGTCGGGCCCGGCGTCAACGGCAGATCGACGTGCTCCCACGACCGGAAGTCCGTGACCTGAAGATGACGGAGATACAAGGCCGGCCTACTCACCAGCCTTTTTGACCGCGTGCCCACCGAACTGGTTGCGCAGCGCGGCGACCGCCCGCATCGCGGCGGAATCCTTCTGGCGCGAGGAAAACCGCGCGAACAGCGCCGCCGAAATCACCGGCGCGGGCACCGCGTTGTTGATGGCCTCCTCCAGAGTCCACCGGCCCTCACCCGAATCCTCGACGTAACCCTCGAGATCGTCCAGCTCCGGATCCTCGTCCAGTGCGCGCACCAACAGGTCGAGCAGCCAGGACCGGACCACGGTGCCGCGCTGCCAGCCCTTGATCACGCCGGGCACGTCCTTGACGACGTCCGCGGCCTCGAGCAGTTCGAAGCCCTCGGCGAACGCCTGCATCACGCCGTACTCGATGCCGTTGTGGATCATCTTGGCGTAGTGCCCGGCGCCGACCGAGCCCGCGTGCGAGAAGCCCTCCTCGCGCGGACCGTCCGGGCGCAACGTGTCGAAGATCGGCATCGCGCGCTCGACGTCCTCGCTCGCGCCGCCGACCATCAGGCCGTAGCCGTCTTCCTTGCCCCACACGCCACCGGACACACCGCAGTCCAGATAGCCGATCTTGCGCGTGGCCAGTTCGTCCGCGTTGTGCTTGTCGTCGGTGAACTTCGAGTTGCCGCCGTCGATCACCAGGTCGCCTTCGGACAGCAGCTCGCCGAGCTGCGCGACGGTGTCCCGGGTCGGCCCGCCCGCCGGGACCATCACCCAGACGGTCCGCGGTGCCTTGAGCTTGGCCACCATGTCGGCCAACGACGAAGAATCGCTCACCGCCTCGTTGCGGTCGTAGCCGACGACCTCGTGCCCGGCGGCACGCAGCCGCTCGCGCATGTTGAAGCCCATCCGGCCGAGGCCGACGAGTCCGAGCTGAACCATGGGAACTCCCCTCAGTCTTGGCGCGACCGGTCAGCCGGGCAGCCGGACCGGCATCAACAGGTAGAGGTAGCCAGGAATGACCTGGCCCTGCTCGTTGGCCGGCTTGATCAGCGCCGGACGGTTGGGGGTGGTGAAGGTCAGCTCGGCGCGGTCGGCGTGCAGCGCGCCCAGCCCGTCGACGAAGTAGCCCGGGTTGAACGCGATGGTCACGGGCTCGCCTTCGTACTCCACCGGCAGCTCTTCTTCCGCGCTGCCTTCGTCGTCGCCGCCCGCGGACAGGCGCAACGAGCCATCCGCGAACTCCAGCCGCACCTGAGTACCCCGCTCGGCAACCAGCGACACGCGCTTGATCGCCTCGGACAGCACGCTGACCTCGATCACCGCACGGGACGAGTGCTGAGCCGGGAGGAGCTGGCGGTACGGCGGGAACTCCGCGTCGAGCAGTCGCGTGGTTGTGTAGCGGCCGCCGCCGGACAGACCGAGCAGGCCCTCGCCGCCGGCGAGCCCGAGCGAGACGGTGGCGCCGCTGGCGCCGAGCGACTTCGCGGCCTCCGCGAGCGTGCGCGCGGGCACGAGCACGGCGGCGTCCGCCATTCCTTCGGCGGGCTTCCAGGAGAACTCACGCATCGCGAGCCGGAACCGGTCGGTCGCGACGAGAGTCAGCTTGTCGCCGGCGATCTCCAGCCGCATGCCGGTGAGCATCGGCAGTGTGTCATCCTTGCCCGCCGCGACGGCGACCTGGGTGACCGCCTGACCGAACGCGTCGCCGGTGACCTCGCCGGCGAGCGCGGGCTGCGCCGGCAGCGCCGGGTAGTCCTCGACCGGCATGGTGGGCAGGCTGAAGCGGGCGTTGCCACACGTGATCGATGCGCGGGCCGCGTCGACGGAGATCTCGACCGGCTGAGCGGGCAACGCCTTGGTGATATCGGCCAGGAGCCGGCCCGACACGAGGAGCCGGCCGCCGTCGGCGATCGTCGCGGGGACGCCCACCGTGGCCGAGACCTCGTAGTCGAATCCCGACACGGTCAGCGCGTCGGTGGTCCCGTCCGAGCCGGCGTCGAGCAGCACCCCGCCGAGGACGGGAACCGGTGGCCGGGACGGCAGGCTGCGCGCCACCCAAGCGACGGCGTCGGCCAGCCCATCACGCTCGACTCGGATCTTCATGCGCCCATCCTTTCGACAGCCGAGCCCCCTACGGCTCTGCAAGATCGCCAACTGGCCCTACGGCCGGGTACGCAAGCCGTGCGCAGGGATCTCGTCGGTGTGTGGGCCCGGTGCCGGTGTCGCCAACGACCTGCGGGCTTGGGTGTGGATACCCACGTTAGAACGCCCGCCTGCCCCGCGTCATCCGGGGCAGGCATCGACAAGTCGATAAGACACCGGGGTCGGAGCGGGTTGTCCCCATGTCCACAGCCGCCTGTTTTTGCTTGGAAAGACTTTCTTGAGGACAAGAAAGGCAGTGACAGTAATAGGGGCTGTGGGTTGTGTGGACAGCCGTCGTTCGCGCAGGTCCGACCGCGCGGCGGCATGTGGACATGTGGGGACTGCTCCCGGTGGACAACTTCGGCGGGACGTGGATGGTTTCGGCCTCCCCACAGTCCATCCACATTCATCCACAGTTGTCCACACAACCTTCCCCAACTGTGGGCGCGTTTGTGCCCAGGGACGCGCGCAGCAGCGGACCTCTCGACTTCACTCCTGTGAGCGACCGAGATCTTCTTTCGATGCGTTGTCGTTACTGGGATCACAAGCCGAAGGGGCGCAACTACCGCGCTGTGGCAGGAAGAAGCGCGGCGCCGTGTGCGACCGTCCTAGATGGACACTGACACGAAGAAGGCGGCACACCGCGGTGTGCCGCCCATATATGCGGAGTAGCGGTTACTGACGCGCGCGCTGCTTGATGCGGAACGTCAGCTCCTGCACCTGGTCGTAGATCCGTCGCCGCTCGGCCATTTCCTTGCGAATCTTCTTGTCCGCGTGCATGACGGTGGTGTGGTCGCGGCCGCCGAACGTCTGGCCGATCTTCGGCAGCGACATGTCCGTCAGCTCGCGGCACAGATACATCGCGATCTGCCGCGCGGTGGCGAGTGCCTTCGTCTTGCCCGGCCCGCACAGATCGTCGATCGTCACGTCGAAGAACTCGGCCGTGGTCGCCATGATTGTCGGCGCGCTGATCTCCGGCGCCTGGGAGTCCGGAATGAGATCGCGCAGCACGATCTCAGCGAGCCCCACGTCGACCGGTTGCTGGTTCAGCGAAGCGAAAGCGGTGACCCGGATCAGCGCGCCCTCGAGCTCGCGGATGTTCGCCTCCACTCGGGACGCGATGAACTCCAGGACCTCGCCCGGCACGGCCAGCCGATCCTGCGCCGCCTTCTTCCGCAGGATCGCGATCCGGGTCTCCAGCTCGGGCGGCTGGATGTCGGTGATGAGGCCCCACTCGAACCGCGTGCGCAGCCGGTCTTCCAGCGTCTCCAGCCGTTTCGGCGGTCGGTCCGACGACACCACGATCTGCTTGTTCGCGTTGTGCAACGTGTTGAAGGTATGGAAGAACTCCTCCTGAGTTCCTTCCTTGCCTTCCAGGAACTGGATGTCGTCGACGAGCAGGATGTCGATGTCGCGGTAGCGGCGCTGGAAGGCGACCTTGCGGTCGTCCCGAAGCGAGTTGATGAAGTCGTTGGTGAACTCTTCGGTCGACACGTAGCGCACGCGCATGCCCGGGAACAGCCGCTGCGCGTAATGCCCGACCGCGTGCAGCAGGTGGGTCTTGCCCAGTCCCGACTCGCCCCAGATGAACAAGGGGTTGTACGCCCGCGACGGCGCCTCCGCGACGGCGAAGGCGGCAGCGTGCGCGAAGCGGTTCGACGCGCCGATGACGAACGTATCGAACGTGTACTTCTCGTTCAGGCGGGTCTTGGAAGTCTGCGGTTGCGCCGGTGCGGTGTAGGGCTGCCCGGCGATGGGCTGTCCGTTGAACATGGGCCAGATCTCGTGGGCCGCGGCGAGCGCCTCGCCTTCCTCGTCGACCTCTTCGTCGCCGTCGTCCTCGCCGGCGACCGGGCGTACCGGCTCGGCCTGGACGCGCGCGCGGCGCGTCGGCTGCAGCAGCCCTTCCTCGAGCGGCGGCATCGTGGGCCGGCCGACCGGATCGGGCGAGACGGCGCCGCCCGCGACGGCAGGTGACGGTGAGTACTGCGGCGCGGCGGGCGGCGCGGGCGCGACCTCGGCGCTGTCGACCTTGACGGCGAGCGAGACGGGACGCCCGAGCCGCCGCGAGAGTGCGTGAGTGATCGGTTCGCGCAGCGCGCGCTCGATCGCTTCCTTCGCGAAGTCGCTGGGCGCGGCGAGCAGGGCGGTGCCGTCGAGTAGGCCGATCGGGCGGGTGACCCGCATCCACGCGCGCTGCTGGGGCGACAGGGTCCCGTCGGACAGTTCCCGGACGACCTGCTCCCAGACAACCCCCAGATTGACCTGGTGTTCGGACACCGCTGTAGCTCCCCTCCCCTCGTTGCCCCTGGCTGGCCGATCGGCCGACCGTCTGCGCATCAGCAACGGTCGAAATCACCCGCGCCGGTCGCCTGCCCCACTCCAACGAGCGGCGTTACCGGTTCCCCATGGTCACCACGCGCAGCGGTCATCCACAGAGTTGTCCACAACTGTGCACTAATGTACGGCGGACCGCAGCGCCTCCATCTGCGGGTTGCAACCTACGCCAGCCAGAGCCACCACACCTTCTGACGCCGGCGCCGCACACCACGACCGGGTGACTTAAGAGGAGACACGCTAACAAGGGTTGGCGCTGTCCCACAAGACGCCGGTCGAACAAGGATTTCATGCTCTACAGGGCGTCGCCAGTCGAACGTCGCGCGTATTGATCGGGGGCCGGTGTTCGGGCGGCGGACGCGACTGCGTACTCTCGTAAGGTCTCCCGCCCGCAGGTGGGCAACTTTGTGCGTCCGTGATAGCGGGGAGACCCCAGACCTGACGGTGTCAGCCATGCCTGGCTGCCCGGTATGTCGAGACCAGGAGAAGCAGAGTCGTGAGCAAGGGTAAGCGCACTTTCCAGCCGAACAACCGCCGACGCGCCCGGACGCACGGATTCCGGCTGCGCATGCGCACCCGTGCCGGCCGGGCGATCTTGGCGGCCCGTCGTCGCAAGGGCCGCGAAAAGCTGTCCGCCTGACAACGCAGCATTGCCAGGCGCGCCATGCTGCCCGCGGCCGCACGTCTGCGGCGAAGTGAGGACTTCCGCGCAGTGATGCGACGCGGGGCCCGCGCGGGACGGCGTCGCCTTGTGGTGCACGCGCTGCCGGCCTCGAACCCGCCCGCGCACAACGCACGGGCGGGTTTTGTGGTGAGCAAGGCCGTCGGCAACTCCGTCGTGCGGCACCGGGTCAGCCGGCGGCTCCGCCATCTCGTCGCGGACCGCCTCGGAACTGTTCCGGACGGCAGCTCGTTGGTCATAAGGGCCCTTCCGCCGGCAGCCGAGGCTACGAGCGGCGAACTCGCCGCCGACCTCGACGCCGCATTGCGGCGGTTGCGCCTGCTCCCGGACCGGCGAACGTCCGGCCCGGCCGAGAACGAGCACGATGGGCCACCGGTGTGAAAGAAGCCACGACCGCGGTCGGCGACGAGCCCCGCGAAGTGATCCGGCCGGGCCCGGTCGCGTACGTCCTGCTGCTCCCGCTCCGGTTCTACCGCAAGTTCATCTCTCCCTACCTCCCGCCGAGCTGCCGCTTCTATCCCAGCTGCAGCACGTACGCGGTCGAGGCCCTGACCCGTTTCGGCGCCGCGCGCGGTTCGTACCTTGCCGTCCGGCGTCTGTTGCGCTGCGGACCGTGGACGACGCCCGGTCGCGATCCGGTGCCCGAGAGGTTCTCCTGGCGCCGCACCACACCTGATATGTCAATCGAGGAGTAGCGAGTGCTCGACTTCATCTACTACCCCGTGTCCTTCATCTTGTGGTGTTGGCACAAAGTCTTCGGGTTCGTACTCGGTGAGAACAACGCGATCGCGTGGATCCTCGCGATCATGTTCCTGACGTTCACGATCCGCGGCATCTTGTTCAAGCCGTTCGTGAAGCAGGTCCGGTCGATGAAGAAGATGCAGGAGTTCGCGCCGGAGCTGAAGAAGGTCCAGAAGAAGTACGCGAGCGACAAGCAGCGCCAAGCGCAGGAGATGCAGAAGCTCCAGCGCGAGCACGGGGTCAACCCGCTCGGTAGCTGCCTGCCGATGCTGCTGCAGATCCCGGCCTTCATCGGCCTGAACTGGGTGCTGCGCGCGTTCAGTATCCAGCCGAAGGACGGCAGCCCGAAGGTCAACAACTACTTCTTCAACCAGCAGGGTGTCGATTCCTACATCCACGCGAAGCTCTTCGGCGTCAACATCGGCGACGCGATCCACCACGCTTCGGTGCTCGGCGGGCAGGGCGGCGGCTGGAACTGGAACGTGGCGCCGGTGGCCATCCCGCTGATGATTCTCGCGAGCATCCTGACGCACCTCACGGCGCGGCATTCGGCGGCAAGGCAGAGCGCCGCCGCCACCGAGGCGAACCCGCAGGCCGCGATGATGCAAAAGCTGACGATGTACATCTTCCCGCTCGGTGTGCTCGTCTTCGGTGCCTTCTTCCCGATCGGGCTGCTGATCTACTGGCTGTCGAACAACAGCTGGACCCTGATGCAGCAACGCCTCGTCTACACGAAGATCGACAAGGAAGAGGCGGAGAAGAAGGCCGAGGCGAAGGAAAAGCGCGACGCGCTCGCCCCGAAGCCGGGGGCGAAGCCGAAGCCGGGTGCCAAGCCGGTCCAGCAGACCAAGGGCACTGACACGACCGAAACCGAGCCGGGCGACGCGCGGGCGTCGAACGGCAAGGCAGGATCCCCCCACAAGTTCGCGCAACAGCCGCAGAACGGGTCGGCGCAGCGACGCAAGAAGCCGGCCTCTGGGGGCAAGAGCTCAGGACAGAAAGGCTCGGGACAGAAGCGTCGCTGACGCGAGTCCCGGGAGAGGAGGCAAATGATGTCGGAGACGGTCGAGGCGATCGACACCGAGCAGGACCAGTCGGCGGACGAGGAGGGCGCGCCCTCGGGAGCCGAACTGCTGGTGCAGGAGGGCGATATCGCCGGGGACTACCTCGAGCGCCTGCTGGACCTGCTGGACTACGACGGTGACATCGACCTGGATGTCGAAGCGGGCCGGGCGGTCATCAGCATCGACGGGGGCGAAGACCTGGAAAGGCTGGTCGGCAACCGCGGGCAGGTACTCGAGGCGCTGCAAGAGCTGACTCGGCTCGCCGTGCAGCAGGAGACGGGCACCCGGAGCCGGCTGATGCTGGACATCGCCGGCTGGCGCGCGGGTCGCCGGGAAGAGCTGCGTGAGCTCGGCCGATCGACTGCGGACTCGGTGCTGGAGAGTGGCGAGAAGGTCCGACTGCAGCCGATGAGCCCGTTCGAGCGCAAGGTCGTGCACGATGCTGTCGCGGCGGTCGACGGTGTGCACAGCGAGAGCGAGGGTGAGGAGCCCAAGCGTCGGGTGGTCGTCCTCCCGGACGGCGAAGACTGACAGCCAGGCACGAGAAGCGCCCCGCCGGAGCAAGACCGGCGGGGCGCTTCTTTTTTGGCGCCTGTTTCACGTGAAACGCATCCGCCTCCCCCTCCTGATGTCCACGTCGGGGACAATCGAATCCGTTGGCAGTTTCACGTGAAACGGAGGACAAGTGGTTCCCGAGGTGGCAGGCCGAGTGTTCGGCGACGGTCTGGACGGCGCCGTTCGGTACGCCGAGCTCCTTCGGGAGCACGGGGTCGAGCGCGGCCTGATCGGTCCGCGGGAGGTGGAGCGGCTGTGGGATCGGCACATCCTCAACTCGGCGGTCATCGCGGAACGAGTCCCCGCCGGCGCGTCGGTGGTCGATATCGGCTCGGGTGCCGGCCTCCCGGGTATTCCGCTGGCGCTCGCGCGGCCTGATCTTGAGATCACGCTCGTGGAGCCGATGGCGCGTCGCGTTGAGTGGCTCGACGAGGTGGTCGACGAGTTGTCGATGGCGGTCACGGTCGTGCGCGGACGCGCCGAGGAGCGCACGATCCGGCGTCGGCTTGGCCTGGTCGACGTAGCGACGGCGCGCGCGGTCGCGCCGCTCGCACGATTGGCGGCCTGGTGCCTGCCGCTGGTGCGCGAAGGTGGCATGATGCTGGCAGTGAAGGGGGCCAGTGCGCGGGACGAAGTGACCCGCGATGCGGTCGCCGTCGCCCGTGCCGGCGGTAGCAAGCCCACTGTCTCCGAGTGTGGAGTGGGCCTTCTGGAGACTCCCACCACCGTCGTCATTGTCGATCGAGTCCGCGCGCACTCGAAGCGGGCGGGATGAAAAGATGCCCATGTTCCACGTGAAACCGCGTCGCCGCGCGGATCAAGCGTCGATACCAGAGAGGTGGCTCGGCTGGTGACCCCGCCTTCGTCAGACTGGACCCCCATCGCCGAAGAAGCCGAGCGCGCGGCGCGCGTTCTGCATCCCGAACCCAACACGCTCCCCCGACCCGATCACCGCCGGGTCCTGACTGTCGCGAACCAGAAGGGCGGCGTCGGCAAGACCACGACTGCGGTGAACCTGGCCGCAGCCCTCGCGGTGCACGGCCTCAAGACCCTGGTGATCGACCTCGACCCGCAAGGAAACGCGAGTACGGCACTCAACGTCGAGCACCGGTCCGGTACCCCCTCGGTGTACGAGGTGCTCCTCGGTGAGGTGTCGCTTGCCGATGCCACCGCCGTGTCCGAACAGTCCCCCAACCTGCTCTGCGTGCCCGCCACGATCGACCTCGCGGGCGCCGAGATCGAGCTCGTCGAGATGCCGAACCGGGAGTCCCGGCTCAAAGAGGCACTGTCGGCGGAGGCGATCGACGAGATCGGCGTCGACTACGTCTTCATCGACTGCCCGCCCTCACTCGGCCTGCTCACGGTGAACGCGATGGTCGCGGCCCGCGAAGTGCTGATCCCAATCCAGTGCGAGTACTACGCGCTCGAGGGGCTGGGCCAGCTGCTGAGCAACATCGACCTGGTGCAGCAGCACCTCAACCCGGCACTCGCCGTGTCCACGATCCTGCTCACGATGTACGACGGCCGCACCAAACTGGCCGACCAGGTGACGGCCGAGGTACGCGGCCACTTCGGCGATGTCGTGCTGAAGACCGTCATTCCGCGCAACGTGAAGGTCTCGGAGGCCCCCAGCTACGGGCAGACCGTCCTGGCGTACGACCCCGGTTCCCGCGGCGCGATGAGCTATGTCGACGCCGCGCGGGAGATCGCCGAACGCGGAAGCACCAACGGATCGAGGAGCGGAACATTATGACCGAGCGCAGAGGAGGACTCGGCCGCGGCCTCGCGGCGCTGATCCCTACCGGGCCGTCCGTCCCCGACGGTGCGACCGTCGAGGTCAAGTCCGAGGCGTCCTCGCGTAACGGTGACAGGGACTGGTTCGCGGCGAACAACTCGGTCAAGCCGCAGCACGGCGGCGAGGTGGCCGGCGCGGTGTACCGGGAGATCCCGGTCAACGCCATCAAGCCGAACCCGAAGCAGCCGCGCCAGGTCTTCGACGAGGAGGCACTGGCCGAGCTCGAGCACTCGATCCGCGAGTTCGGGCTGATGCAGCCGATCGTCGTCCGCGAGTTGGCAGGCACGGGCGGGGATGGGCCCCTCGAAGACGGGCTGGAGCCAAAACCGACGTACGAGCTCGTCATGGGCGAGCGGCGGTTCCGGGCGTCGCAACAGGCGGAACTCGAGACCATCCCCGCCATCGTGCGGCAGACCGCCGACGAGGCGATGCTGCGCAACGCGCTGCTGGAGAACATTCACCGGGTCCAGCTGAACCCGCTCGAAGAGGCCGCCGCGTACCAGCAGTTGCTGGACGAGTTCGAGGTGACGCACGAGGAGCTCGCAGGCAGGATCGGGCGTAGCCGCCCGGTCATCACCAACACGATCCGGTTGCTGAAGCTCCCCCTCCCGGTGCAGCGGCGGGTGGCGGCCGGGGTGCTGTCGGCCGGTCACGCGCGGGCGCTGCTGTCGCTAGAGGATCCGGAGGCGCAGGAAGACCTGGCGACGCGCATCGTCGCGGAGGGCCTCTCGGTCCGCGCGACCGAGGAGGCGGTCACGCTCAAGAAGAGCGAGGCCCCCGCCAAGCCGAAGACGCAACCGCGCAAGGCGATGCAGGCGCCCGGGTTGCAGGATCTGGCCACTCGCCTGTCCGACACGTTCGACACTCGGGTCAAGGTCGACCTCGGACGGCGCAAGGGCCGCATCGTCGTCGAGTTCGGCTCGGTCGACGACCTCGAGCGAATTGTCTCCCTCATGGCGCCGGAAGCGGCAAATCGGACACGTCAATCCGATGATGAATGACACCCGGGTATTTCGTCACGGTGATGAATAGAAATCCCCCTTCGCGTGCTGCGAAGGGGGATTTTCGTGGTATTCAGGCGGGGCGGGCGACCGCGCGGCTGATCAGGTCCGTGAACACTTCACCGAGCGACGCACCGGACGTCTCGATCGCCATCGGCACGGTCGATGTCTCGGTCAGGCCGGGCGAGGAGTTCACCTCGAGGAACTGGACCGTGCCGTCGGCGGTGACGATCGCGTCGGTGCGCGAGATGTCGCGCATGCCCAGCAACTTGTGTGACGCGACGGCCAGCTCCCCAACCGCCTTCGCGGCCTCCTCGGAAAGGCGCGCCGGCGCGAAGAAGTCCGTCAGCCCCGCGGTGTAGCGGGCCGTGTAGTCGTAGACGCCGCTCTCCGGCACGATCTCGACGGCCGGCAGCGCCCGTGGCCCACCGTCGCGCTCGACGACCGTCACCGCGACCTCGACGCCGTCCACGAGCTGTTCGGCCAGCACGGTGTCGCCGTAGGCGAAGCAACCGACCATCGCGGCGGGTAGCTCGGCAGCCTCGCGCACCACCTGCGTGCCCAGCGCCGACCCGCCCTGGTCCGGCTTCAGGATCAGCGGCAGCCCGAGGTGGTCGACGATCGCGTCGAGCACGCCCTGCGCGCCCAGCTCGCGGAAGGTGCTGTGCGGCAACACGACCCAGCCCGGCGTCGAGTAGCCCGCCTTGGCCAGCAGCGACTTCGCCGTGGGCTTGTCCCACGCGCGTCGGCACCCGTGCGAGCTGGTGCCGACGAACGGCACCTTCAGCATCTCCAGCACGGTCTGCACCGAACCGTTCTCACCCTCGCCGCCGTGCAAGGCGACCACCGCGGCGTCGGGCCGCTGCGTGCGCAGGCGGTCGAGCAGGCCCGCGTCGGTGTCCCACTCCTCGACGGTCAGGCCCTGGGTGCGCAGGGCCGCGGAAAGCCGCCGTCCGGAACGCAGGGAGACGTCGCGCTCGTGCGACAGCCCGCCCGCGAGAACTGCGACGCTTGCCAACACCACGCCGTACTCCCCTTTAATGTCTACAGTGGACGCTTGGTCACGCCGTGTCCGGGGACGGATTTTCCGGCCCGGAGATCGGTTTCATGCTGACGTTGCCGAACGTCCGGACAAGGTCCATTTCGGACTCGAGCACGGCGGTCAGCCGGCGCACGCCCTCACGAATACGGTCCGGCGTGGGGTAACAGTACGACAGACGCATCTGCCTGCTGCCGAACCCGTCGGCGTAGAAGCCGGTGCCGGACGCGTACGCCACCCGGGCGGTGACCGCGCGCGGCAGCATCGCCTTGGTGTCGACGCCCTCGGGCACCGTCACCCACACATAGAAGCCGCCGTCGGGATGCGTCCAGCTGCAACCGGCGGGCATGTGCTGTTCGAGCGCAGAGATCATCGCGTCGCGGCGCTCTCGGTAGTTCTCCCGGAAGGTCTTGATCTGGCCCTTCCAGTCGTGCGTCGCCAGGTAGCGTGAGACGATCATCTGGTTCAGCGTCGGCGGGCACAATGTGGCCGATTCGGCCGCCAGCACGAGCTTTTCGCGCACGGCGTGCGGCGCGAGAACCCAGCCCACCCGCAGTCCGGAGGCGAACGTCTTGGAGAACGAGCCGAGATAGACCACGTTGTCCGGGTCCAGCGAGCGCAGCGACGGGTACGTTTGGCCGTCGAAGCCGAGCAGCCCGTACGGGTTGTCCTCGACGACGAGCAGTCCGTGCTCGCGGCAGATCGCCACGATCTCCGCCCGCCGCTCGACCGCCAGGGTCACCCCGGCCGGGTTGTGGAAGTTCGGGATCGTGTACAGGAACTTGACGCGCCGGCCGGCTTTCTCGGCCTGGATCAGCGCTTCGCGCAGCGCCTCCGGCACGAGACCGTTGTCGTCCATCGCAACGTGCACGACCTGGGCCTGGTAAGCGGCGAAGGACCCGAGCGCCCCGACGTAGGAAGGCCCCTCTGCGACCACAACGTCGCCGGGGTCGCAGAACAGCCGGGTGACCATGTCGAGGCCCATCTGGGAGCCCACGGTCACCACGATGTCGTCAGGGTGGGCTGAGATGCCCTCCAGCGCCATGACGTCGCAGATCTGCTCCCGCAGTACCGGGATGCCCTGCGCGGAGCCGTACTGGAGCGCTACGAGCCCGTCCGCGGCGATCAGCTCGCCGATCTGGGCGGAAAGGCTGTCCAGCGGGAGCGCGGCCAGGTTGGGCATGCCGCCCGCCAGCGACACGACCTCGGGCCTGCTGGCCACCGCGAACAACGCTCGGATCTCGGATGCCGTCATCCCCTCGGTACGCGCGGCGTACCGGGCAAGATGTGGATCGAGGTTGTGGCGGCCTGTTCTTTCGGGTGGCAAGGCAGTCATGGCACTTCGCAAGCGTGTCGGCGGGCAGTCTGTCGAGTGTAACCACCCGGTCTTGTGACTTTCGCGGCCTTTCGGCGTGCATCACAGGGGCCTACCCTCGGAGGCGGTCACAAAGGCTGCGGCAGTCGGTCGCGCCCTTCGGCCAGTGACGGAAAACTTCTGGGAGGTCGGGGTGTCGCGTCGCGTCGTAGGCGTCACGCTGGACAACCTGGAACAGCTGCCCAAGCACTGCCGGCGCTGCGTGTACTGGGAGCTCGCGCCGCACGTCAAGGCGCAGGCGGAGGAGTTCGGGCAGACCGAGGTCGAGAAGGAGGCCTGGGTCTCGAGTGTGCTGCTGGAGTGGGGCTCCTGCGGCCGCCTCATCTACAGCGACAGCCTGCCGGTCGGCTTCGTGCTCTACGCCCCGCCCAACGCCGTGCCGAGGGCCAACGCCTTCCCCACGTCGCCGCCAAGCGCCGATGCCGTGCTGCTGACCGGTTTCCACGTGCTGCCGGAGTTCCGGGGCGGCGGGCTGGGCCGCACGCTGATCCAGGCCGTGGCCAAGGACCTGACCCGACGCGGCGTCCGCGCCATCGAGGCGTTCGGCGACGCGTCGCCCGACCCGGTCGAGAACGACGCGATGGGCCACACCTGTGTCGTCCCGGCGGACTTCCTGTCGGCGGTCGGTTTCAAGACCGTCCGGCCGCACCACAAGTGGCCACGGCTCCGCCTGGAGATCCGCTCGGCGATCTCGTGGAAGGAAGACGTCGAGGCCGCGCTGGAGCGGCTACTCGGCCAGGTGACGATTTCCACGGCGGAACCGAGCACGGTCCGCGCCTGACTTATCCACAAGATTGTGGAAGATCACCCAAGGTTGTCCACAGCTGTGGACTGCTCCATTCAGGCGGTTTGCGCCGGTTTCTTCGTGATCTGACCACTGGGTTGACGATCATCGACGGTCGTGCCTGAGTTTCGATCAAGACCGGATGGCTCGAAGTACCCGATCACGCCGAAGAAGGGCGGCATCGCGGCTGCCGCGGTCGTGCTGACGGGTGTTGTCGCGTTCGGGGCCGGCGGCCTCGGTGGTGCAGGCGCAGGAGGCACGGCGACCGACTCTGCCGCCGGTCAGAGCCTGCGCACCGAGAACGGCAAGCGGGAAGCCCGCAAGGGACAGACGACGCAGGCCTGGGCGCGAATAGGCTGGAAGCAACTGCAGCACAAGGCGGAACACGCACTGGACTGTGCGGTCAACTCCTACGGCCAGGTGCGCGAATTTTTCCTTCGCAATCCGTGCAAGTCGCTAGAGCGAGACTTGCTGGCCGTCGCCGACGACAAAGGCAACACGGTCGTCGTCTCGATCGCCTGGGTGCGGATGGGGAGCGCCGACGCCGCGGAACGACTCAAGGACCTGGCCGACACAGACGGCACCGGCAGCATCGCCCCGCTCGGGTCGGCTGCGCTGCATCTCGGTGACGTGAGGTTGACCGGCCTGTACTACAGCTCCGATCGGCGTGGCTCGCTCACCGTGATCTCCGAGGCAGCGGCCGGCAGCGGGCGTCCCGATGGGGACGCGATGGACGCTGCGACCGAGGTGGCGGTGCTGTTCCCGCCGCCGTAGTTATTCGGCCTTCGCGAGTTCGTGAGCCAGCACGTCGGCGAAGGTGAAGGTGCCTGTCGGCTGGTCGCCCTCACCGAGTAGATAGAGGCGCTTCACGGCGACGAGGAGCCCCTCGGCGACCACGTCGCGGAACGCGGGGTCGGACATCCGGGCCCGGTCGTTCGGGTTCGTCAGGTAGCCGATTTCGATGCGCACGGCCGGGCACCGCGTCAGCCGCAGGATCTCCCACGTCTTGGCGTGCGACCGGCAGTCCAGCAGGCTCGTGCGCGCCGCCAGCTCGCGCTGGATGTAGCCGGCCAGCAGCTCACCGACAGTCGACGTGGTGCCGAGACCGTTGCCGAAATGGAACGTCGCGACGCCCTCGGCATGTGGCGACGAGTTCGCGTCACAATGCAGCGACAGGAACAGGTCCGCGCCCGCCTCGTTGGCGAACGACGCGCGCTCCGACTCCGACGGGCCGTGTTCGGGCCCGCGCGAGATCAGGGCCTCCATGCCGGTGGCCTTCATTCGGCCCTCGAGCCGGCGCGCCAGGTCCCACACCAGCTCCGACTCGCGCACCCCGGGCACTTCGACACCACGGTCGTCCCCGCCGTGACCAGGGTCGATGACGATGCGCTTGCCGCGCAGCCGCGGGCCGGCCTGCCGGACCTGCTCCTGCTCACGCAGCAACACCGGACGCCCACCGCGGGCGCGGGGCGACAGCTGGCGCAGCGCGCGGATCGTGGCGGGGCCGCAGATCCCGTCGATGACCAGGCCGTAATCGCGCTGGAAGTTCCGCAGGGCCTTCTCCGTGCGGCCGCCGAACAGCCCGTCTGGCCGACCCGCGTCGTAGCCCAGCTCGGTGAGCCTGTCCTGCAGCGCGAACACGTCGTCACCGTGCACGGGCGAGGAGATCAGGTACGCGAGCGGCCGGCTGCCCAGGTGGTAGGTCGCGCCCCGCAGCACCTGGTAGGTGGCCGGGCCGACGACTCCGTCGGTGATCAGGCCCCGGCGCTGCTGGAAACCGCGGACGGCACGCTCGACCTCCTGGTCGAAGATCGTGTGGCCGTCCGCCTCGCCGACGGCGCCGATGAGGCCAACGGACGAAAGCATCGACCGGATCTCAGCGACGTCTTCCCCGGCGTCACCGCGGCGGAGTACCCGCATGCACTCCTCGCTCCTCCTTGGGCACCGGAGCCGAAATCCGGTGCGGCACAGACAGTTTTCGGGTGTCGAACCCGGATCCTTATTCTGCCCTGTGGACTTTCCGTGACCACGCAGGGCCGGTCGGTGCGTTACCGAGCCGTTTCGAGGGCAGCAAGAAACCCGGGGGCCTTCCAGTGAAAGACGCCTGCCCCCGGGTTCCGGTTGCCTTGCTCAGGCGAGAACGTCGGAAAGGTCCGAGAGCAGGGCGGCCTTCGGCTTCGCGCCGACGATCTGCTTGATGGGCTTACCACCCTGGAACAGGATGAGCGTCGGGATGGACATGACCTGATAGTCACGCGCCGTGCCCGGGTTCTCGTCGATGTCCAACTTCGCGATCTTGAGCTTGCCCTTGTGCTCGGCGGCGATCTCCTCCAGCACCGGCGCGACCATCTTGCACGGTCCGCACCAGGTCGCCCAGAAGTCGACGAGGACCGGCGTCTCGCTGGTCAGCACATCGTCCGCGAACGACGAATCGGTCACCTTGACGGTGTCGGACATATTCTCTCCTTCGTTGTGGGAGCCTTGTCAGTTGGTGGCGCCGTAGCCGCCGCCGACCAGTTCCGGCGCGGATTCGGCGGCTTCGGAGCCGGCATGCTCGGCGAGCCAGCGCTCGGCGTCGATCGCCGCCGAACAGCCGGAGCCGGCCGCGGTGATGGCCTGCCGGTAGGTGTGGTCCACCAGGTCACCGGCCGCGAACACGCCATCGAGGTTCGTGTACGTGGTGCGACCCTTGGTGAGCACGTAGCCCTGCGGGTCCAGATCCACCTGGCCGCGCACGAGGTCGCTGCGCGGGTCGTGGCCGATCGCGACGAAGAAGCCCGTCACGTCCAGCGTCGACTCCTCGCCCGTGACCGTGTCACGCAGCTTGACGCCCTCGACCTTGCCGTCGCCGGCCACCTCGGTGACCTGCTTGTTCAGCTCCCAGCGGATCTTGTCGTTCGCGCGGGCACGCTCCAGCATGATCCGGGACGCCCGGAACTCCTCGCGCCGGTGGATGACCGTGACCGACTTCGCGAACTTGGTCAGGAACGTGGCCTCCTCCATCGCGGAGTCGCCGCCGCCGATCACCGCAATGTCGTGGTCGCGGAAGAAGAACCCGTCACACGTGGCACAGGACGACACGCCGCGGCCGAGCAGCTCCTGCTCGCCCGGCACGTGCAGGTACCGGGGAGCGGCGCCCATGGCGAGCACGACGGCCTTGGCGGCGTAGCGGACACCGTTCGCGGTCACGTACTTGACGGCACCGGTCAGCTCGACCTGCTCGACGTCCTCGGGCCGCAGTTCGGCGCCGAAACGCTCCGCCTGCTTGCGCATCTCCTCCATCAGGTCCGGGCCCTGGATGCCGTCCCGGAAACCTGGGTAGTTCTCCACCTCGGTGGTGGTCATCAGCGCGCCACCGAACTGGGAACCCTCGAACACCAGCGGCTCCAGCTGTGCGCGTGCGGCGTAGACGGCCGCCGTGTATCCGGCTGGTCCGGACCCTACGATGATCAGGTTCCGAACGTCTTCTGCAGCCACCCGTGACCTCCGCTCGTCGTGACCTGGCTACCAGGCTCAACACGATCGTAGGGTGAGGTGTTCCCAGCGGTGACGGGCGTCGCGCCTGGTGGAGCGCTACTTGCCGATCACCGTGTCGAGCAGCGGTTGCGCACCGCACGACGGCGCCAGCGCGACCAGCCGGAACTCGGCGATCTTGCCCGTGGTGAGCAGCACCAGGATGGCCGGCTTGCCGTCGACGGTGCCGGGCCGGACCCCGACCGGCGACTGCCCACCCGGGAACCCGGCGGCCTTCAGACACGCGTCGAGCGCCTGCGGCGTGTCGAGCGAGCCGTAGTCCTTCACCCCGCCGGAGAGCTGGCCGACGGCGGCCTGCGGCTGGTCGCTGCGCAGCGCCAGCGGCGTGCCGCTGCCCACCGGCGCGGTGGACGGCGGGGCGGCCGCGACCGGCGTGCCCGACGTGGTCTCGTTCTTCGGGAGAGCGATGGCCACGGCCACGATGGCGGCCGCCGCCACGGCCACGACGCCGGTGGCCCAGCCGATGCGCTTGTTCCGGCGACGGCGGGCCGCGTCGATGCTGACCACGGGCGCTACCTGCGAAAACGCCTGCCTGGCCTCGTCGGCGATGGCTGCGTCGATCCGCGCGGCGACATCTGCGGGCATCGGCGGGGCGGGGGCCGCACCGAGGTTCGCCAGGTCGGCGCTGGTGGCCTCGAGGGCCTCGACGATCGCGCGCGCGTCAGGGTCCGCCTGGACCCGCGGCCACAACTGCGCCGCCTGCGCCTCGTCCAACACCCCCGCGTGCAGATCGGCGAGCAGGTCGACAGACCACGGCGGACCGGCTGCCCCGATCGCCCGGCTTTCGTCTGTCATCGTCCCTCCCGCGGCGGCCGTTTGCTTTCGGAACCTCGGACGTTCGCAATCGCATCGGGGTTCCGCAGGTGACCGAGAACCTTGGCGAGTTTGGCGCGACCGCGCGCACACCGGCTCTTGACCGTGCCCTCGGCGATGCCGAGCAACCGCGCGGTCTCGCCGACGGAGTACCCCTCGATATCGACCAGCACGATCGGTGCCCGCTGTTCCTCCGGTAGCTGGTCGAGGGCCTCGTTGATGACCATCCGAGTCTCGCGGTCGGCCATCGAATCACGCGGCGCGGCGGGCTCGTTGAAGCCGGTCTCCGGCAGCGGCACGGTCGGCCGCGCCTGTTTGCGGCGGACCCGGTCGAGGCAGGCGTTGACCACGATCCGGTGCAGCCACGTGGTCACGGCCGATTCGGCGCGGAACTTGCCGGCGGCGCGGAAGGCCGAGATGAAGGCGTCCTGTAGCGCGTCGGCCGCCTCTTCCGGGTCGCGCAGCGTGCGCAACGCCACCGCCCACATGCGATCTCGATGCCGCCGTACCAGTTCGCTGAAGGCGTGCGGATCCCCCGAGGCGTGTGCCGCGATGAGATCGGCGTCCGTCGGTGCAGCTGCGGTCACCTCGGTGACCTTACTGGGCGGACAAGAACGTCAATTCGCCTATCTGCGACTGGTACTTCGAGCCGGTTTTACTCAGCTGGGTGATCCAGACGATCACGTAGCGCGCCTGCTGGGGCTGGGCGAGCGTGATGTCCGTCGTGGTCCCGTTGAGCGTCCCGGTGCCGACCACCCTGGTGTCGCTCAGCTCCGGGTTCGGGGAGTTGGCGACGCGGATCTCCACGACGGTGCCGGGGCTGTTCGCCGCGACGGTGATCTTCGCCAGGTTGATCGGGTTGTCGAAGGTGGCGAGCAGTCCGACGCCTTCCTTGACGGTCGGAAACTGCTGGTTGTACTGGTCGGTGCGCCAGGTCGTGCCCGGGTCGCCGTCGGCGGTGTTCTTCGCGCGGCTCGTGTTGTCCCCGTCGCCGTCCGGGTTGTAGACGGTCATGCTCGCCGGTTCGACCGCCGCACCGACCTGGGACTGGCCGGCGGGAGAGGTGGGCGCCGGGGCCGCGGCGCTGGTCGGTGCTGGTGCCGCTGTGCTGCTCGGGGCCGCCACGTTGATCGCGGGGCCACCCGAATTGGGGCTGTCCTGGAAGAAGCTGATGGCCAGCATGCCGAGCCACGCCAGGATCCCGACCGCCGCGACGACGAGCACGGTGACACCCAGCGCGAGCTTGCGGCGCCGCGCCCTGTCCTTCACCGGCTTCTTCGTGGTCCAGATCGTGCCGTCGTCGTCGGGCTTCGGGCCCTGCGCGTTGATCAGCTGGGTGCGTTCCTCCGCCTCCGCCGCCATTTCCAGCGCACGCAGGATGGCGGCGGTACTGCGGATGCCGCCGTGGCCGCCGTCCTCGATGGTGCGCACGGCCAGCGACGACAGCTCGGCGGGCACGGCGGGCTGCAGCGAACGTGGTGGCACCAGCCGGCCGTTCGGGGCATGCGGTGCCGACGGGATGGCCGCGGGCCCGCCCGGCAGCGCCCACCGGCCGGTGAGCAGCAGGTACAGCACCGCGCCGATGGCCTTGACGTCGTCGCGCAGCGTGGCGTCGGGCAGCGGGCCGGGGAAGGCGAGCCGCAGCGTGCCGTCCGTGGTCAGCCGCAACCGCTGCGGGTGGTCGAGGCCCAGGACCAGGCCCGAGTGGTGGGCCCGCTCGACCGCCTCGGCCAGCTTGTGCACCATCCGAGCCGCCGTCAGCGGGGCGACCGGGTGCTCCGCGACCAGGTCGATCAGGTCGGTTCCCTTGGTCCATTCGGTGACGACGACGCCGAGCAGCCCCTCACCGGAGGTGATGCCGCTGCCGAGGCTGAGTACGTCCAGGACCCGGGCCACGCCCTCATGGGTGAACTTCGCGGCGTGCGCGGCGCGCTCGAGCGTGCGGCGCGCCATGCGCGCGGACTCGGCGTCGGCCGGGTCACCGACCAGCAGCGTCAGCGCGACATCGCGGCGCAGCTGACCGTCCCGGGCACGCCACAGATGCGCGCCCGCCCGCTCGTCGATGCCGAACTGGGCCAGCAGCCGGTACCTGCCGTCGCCGACGACACTGCCCGGCGCCAGGGATCCGCCCCTCGCACGGACACCCACCCGGGCAGCACCGGACTGGTCGCTCCGCTTCTCGTTCACCCCACGCTCTCTTTCACGCACCTGAGCTCGAGCGTACGTGAATACGACCCGTGAATCTGTGTTATCCGTGCGTCGATTGTTACCCGCGCTTCACCAAACGGGTGAACCGCTTCGTGGCCGGCGCGAGTTCCTCGACCTTCAGCGCCGCCAGGACGCCGAACGACACCCCGAGGCCGACAAGGCCCTGCACGATCAGCTTGAGCCACGCGGTGAGGCGCGCGCCTACATCCGGCACGATCTCGCCGGCGAGCCAGGCCGCGACCACGCCGAGCACGCTCGCGACGATGGTGAACAGGATCACCCCGAGCACCCGCTTGCTGCGCAGGTTGCCCAGGCTCACCCACAGCCAGACCTGGCCCATGATCGCGCCCACCACGAAGGTCAGCGAGTTGACCATCATGGTGCCGAGCACGATGTTGCGGGCGTCCAGCAGCACCGGGCACAGGTACAGCAGCGGGATCTTGACCAGCGTCATCACCAGCATGATCAGCGTCGGCGTGCGCGCGTCCTTCATTGCGTAGAACACCCGCAGCTGCAGCATGACCAGCGCATACGGCAGCAGGCCGAACGCGGAGATGGCCAGCGCCTCGCCCAGCCGCTGCGCCTCGGCGACCGTGTTCTGGCCGCCGCTGAACAGCGCGATCCCGATCGACGAGCCGACCAGGCTCATCACCGCCGCGATGGGCACCAGCATCACCGTCGAGATGCGGGACGCGTACGACAGGTCGGCGACCACTTTGTGGGTGTCGCCGTCGGCGGCGTTGCGGGACAGGCGCGGCATGATCGCGGTCAGCAGGGACACGCCGATCACGCCGTAGGGCAGCTGGAAGAGTAGCCAGGCGTTGGAGTAGATGGTCACGCCGCCCGGGTCACCGGTGGTCAGCACGCGAGTGTTGATCGTCAGGCCGATCTGGCTGATCCCGACGTAGCCGAGGATCCACACGGCCAGGCCGCCGAACTCCTTCGTCCGGCTGTCCAGGCCCCAGCGCCACTTGAACCGGAATCCGCTGCGCAGCAGCGGCGGTATCAGCATCACGGCCTGCACCACGATGCCGAGCGTCACGCCGATGCCGAGGACGAGCAGCTTCGGCTGGCCCATCTCCACCGGGTTGTAGCTGATCTCGCCCGGGAGCAGCATGAACAGGCCGAGCGTGACGATCACCACCACGTTGTTCATCACCGGCGCCCAGGCCGTCGGGCCGAAGATGTGCTTGGCGTTGAGCACCGCCGAGAGCAGCGCGAACACGCCGTAGAAGAAGATCTCGGGCAGCAGCAGCCGGGCGAATGCCGTGGTCAGCTCCGAGCTGGCCTCGCCGCCCCGGTCCAGGTAGAGCGACGTGAGCGCGGGCGCGGCGAGCACGGCGGCCACCGTGCCGACGCCCAGCACGACCAGGCCCACCGTGAGCATCCGCTGCGTGTAGGCCGCGCCGCCGTCGTGATCGTCCTGCGACCGCACCAGCAGCGGCACCACGACACTGGTCAGCACACCGCCGAGCAGCAGCTCGAAGACCTGGTTCGGCAGCGTGTTGCCGATGTTGAACGAGTCGTTGACCACGCCGGTGCCGACGGCCCAGACCAGCAGGATCTTCCACAGGAAGCCGGTGATGCGGCTGACCAGCGAGGCGACGGCCATCTTGCTGCTGGACTTGGCGATCGAGGGCGGCGCCTTCTTGTCGACGCGCGGTATGTAGCCGGTCGCGTCGAGACCGGGGCCTTCGCCGAACGTGTCGGCGGGCGCGGAGCTGGGCAATCGCGGCAGCATCCGGGTGGCGAGCGAGTCGTACGGACGGAGCGCGTCCGGGTCGGCGACCGGCCACTTCGAGCTCGCCGGCACCCCGCCGACGCGGGGGATGAAGATCGTCGCGTCGGGGTCGTTCGGGGCCAGCGGCGGTGCCCCGAAGGGCATGCTGTCCTGCTGCTCGCGTTCCTGGCGCCAGGGGCGCACGGGCTGCTGCCGCCGCGGCGGTGCTGGTTGCGGCGGGGCCTGCCGTGGCGGTGGCTGCTGCCGCACGCGCGGCGGCGGAGGCTGCTGGCCACGCGGAGGGACCTGCGGACGACGACCGTTGGCCGCGGGCGGCACGCGGCGAGCCGGCTGGTCGGGCGGCGGCGTGTGCTCAGGCGGCGGTCGCCGCGCGACACGTTCGGCGGGACGCTCGGGTGGCCACCCCGGGTCTCTGTCCAACGTGTGCCCCATCGTCAGCGGTCGATTTCGCACCCAAGGGTAATCACTTCGTGCCGCGCGCCCTGATCCGGCGATAAATCTGCCGCCCGGAAAGCAACACAAGAGCGGCGCCGCCCGCGATGGTCAGCACCAGCGTGACCACGCCATACTCGTTCGAGCGCAGCTCGAAGCGGGCCGGGTTGCCCAGCGGCGTGCCGCCCGGTGTCATCAGCGACACGATGACGTTGAACCGGCCGGCGCGCAGCGCCTCGACCTGGATCGGGATGTTCCGGCTCAGCCCGGCGGGCAGCAGCTGGTCCGGCGAGTCGCCGAAGCGCAGCCCGGTGCTGTTGTTCATCGCGATCCGCACCGCGACCTGCACCGGCAGCGTGTTGTGCAGGAACACCGGCAACGGCGACGAACCCGACGCCATCGAGATCGGCACGGTCGGCGTGTCGACGGTGACGCCGCGCAGCAGCGCGTCCAGTTCGGTGCGCGAGTCGGCGGCCGACACCTCCGCGGCGCCCTTCGTCGGCAGCCAGGCCGTCGAGGTGTTGCGGACCAGGCCGTACCGCAGCGGCAGCAGCAGCTGGTCGGGGTCGACCTGCGCCGCGGGATCCACCGTCATCGCGCTCCGCACGTCCGCCATCGTGGTCTCCATCGCGGCCATCGCGTCGGTCACGGACGCCGGCGTCGCGTCCGCCACGTCCTCGGCGGTGTAGTTCATCGTCGAGGTGCCGGTGACCGGGGCGGCGAGGACCTGCGGCAGCCCGACACCGGTCACCATCTTCCGGCCGGCCAGGTCGCTCATCGTCTGCAGCAGCTGGGTCAGCTCGCTCTCCGGAACGTCCCACCGCCGGGGCGGCGCGACCAGGACCGGTTCACCGGTGTCGCCACTCATCCCGCGGTAGATCAGCGTCGCGAGTCCGTTCTGCGTCCCGATCGCCGGGTCGTCCACCGGGGTGGACGACGGGGACGACGTAGTGCTCGCGCCGTTGAACCCCGTGGTGACCAGGGAATCAACGGGCTCCGCGCGCAGCGACGTGCCCTTGAGCGTGACCCCGCCGGACACGGAACCGGACAGGTCCGACGGCTCGGCGATCACCGTCGTGACCCCGGCCGCGCCGAGCGCCTTCAGTGCGCTGTCGTCGCCGGGGCCGTCAGGCCACAGCACGCCGGCCTGCGGCCGCACACCGAGCAGCGCCTGCACGCGCTGCGTCGTGTTGAGCGCGTAACCCGTCAGGTCGCCGTCGTGCACGCCGGCCAGCGCGGGCAGATCCGAGTCGGCGTAGGGCATCTGGATCACGCATTGGTTCGCCACCAGCCGGCGCAGCGACTCCAGCCACGTCTTCGCGGCGTCGGCGCCCGAACCCGCGACGGTGCCCGACGCGGTGCGGACCTGGTAGCCGCGCGTCATCGCGTCCACGGTGTCCAGCAGATCCGGATCGACCGCGTAGCACAGCGCCCTGCTCAGTTGTGGATCGTCGCGCACGGCCAGCGCCGAGTCGACCAGCGCGTACAGCCGGCCGCCGGGGCGCAGTTCCGCGGCGAGCACGTCGTCGCCGAGTACCGTCTGCCCGCCGTAGGGCGCGGCGACCACACGCGGCCGCGTGTCGGCGACCGGCCACAGCATCGTGACCGGCGCGGGCTTCGCCGGGGTCGTCGTGGTCGTCTTGCCCGGCGCGCCGAGCACCGGCAGCAGCATGCTGAGCGAGGCCAGCCGCGCCTGCCCGCCGTAGTCCGGTGTGCCGTTGACGTTGACCAGCAGCGGGTACACGCCGGCGCTGCCGATCCGCAGGTTGCCCGCCGTCCCGTCGAGCTTCACGGTGATCGTGAGCGGTGCGCTCTGACCGGGTTCGAGCGTGGCCGGGTCGAGGTCGAGGAACCGCGACATCGAGGAGCCGGTGGCGGCGGTGCCCGACGTCGCCGTGCGCACCTGCCGTTCCGTGGTCAGCTTCTCGCCCAGTTCCAGCCGGGCCTGCAGATCGCTGATCCGCCGGTCGCCGATGTTGGTCACCGTGCCGATGACGGTGAGCGTCGTGGACGCCGACGTGATCACGCGCGGGTACATCTGTGCGACGGTCAGCCGCAGCCGGGGCGTGTCGGTGGCGGGCTCGGCCGCGACCGCGAGCGGCGCGGACAGCACTACCAGGAACGCGGCCAGCACGAAGGCGGCGAACCGCTTCACTCTCCGACTCCTTCGGTCGCCGCCCGGCCCTCGAACAGCTGCCGGGCCTTGCGGACCAGCGCCCGCTCGTCGGTGTAGGCGAGCCTGGTCTCCAGTTCGGCGATCGGTACCCAGGCCACCTCGGTGACCTCGAGGTCCTCGTCGGAGAGCTCCCCGCCGACCGCTTCCAGCAGAAAATGATGCACGGTCTTGTGCACGCGGCGCCGTTCGGCCACGAACCAGTAGTCGATGCTGCCGAGCGAGGTGAGCACGCGTGCGGAAATGCCGGTCTCCTCCTTCACCTCGCGCACCGCGGTCTCTTCGATCGTCTCGCTGCCTTCGATGTGGCCCTTCGGCAGCGACCACAGCAGCTTGCCCTGCCGGTCGAGGCGGCCGATCAGTACCGCCTGCCGCCGATCCCCGTCGACCACCAGGCCGCCCGCGGAGGTCTCGTCGACCGTGGTCATCCGCCTGCCGCGGCGGCGTCGCGACCGGCGTCGCTTCGCCCCGCCGGAACGACCCGCCGATCCAGACATGCTGCGATGCTAGTGCGTGCGGGTGGCCGCCGGTTACGAACGCGTAGCTGTGCCTTCACTCATCGTGGATCGGTAGGCTGGTTTCTCGTGTCTTGTCCGGATAAGTGGACCTCTCAGGTGGTTGTGTCCCAGTGAACGAACTCGCCGCGAAGCGGAATGCGGTGACCGAGC
>DATFHB010000041.1:0-40079 GCA_035248845.1 Amycolatopsis sp.
GCCCGCCACCCTCGAGCGGAACGCGCATCACGAGGCCCCGCCCCTCCTTAGTCACTTCGAGGGGACCATCTCCGGTCCGGGGCTTCATGGCCGCCATAGCGTGCTCCCTCCGTCTCAACCGGCGCGCCCGGGTCGCGCTTGTCCAAGCCAACCGGGTGTCATGCGTCATTCTCCCTCATCAGCATGGGCGCGTGAACGCGGACCGATCTTTTCCAGCCGCATCGCTGCTGGTATGCGGCTCGCGACGGGGTCACGCCACGCGGAAGCAACCCTCGATGTGGTCGTCGACGATGCCGGTCGCCTGCATCAGCGCATAGCACGTGGTCGGGCCGACGAACGCGAACCCGCGCTTCTTCAGTTCCTTGGCCATGGCCTTCGACTCGGGCGTGACCGCCGGGACGTCGGCGAGCGTCGCGAGGCGGGCCCGCGGACCGGGCGGCGCGAACGACCACAGCAGGTCGTCGAGGGGCTGGTCGAGGTCCTCGACGGCGCGCGCGTTGGTGATCGCCGCCGCGATCTTGGCCCTGTTCCGCACGATCGACGCGTCCGCGAGCAGGCGCGCGACGTCGTCGTCGCCGAACCGGGCGACCTTCGCGGGCACGAACCCCGCGAACGCGCGCCGGAAGCCTTCGCGCTTGCGCAGAATCGTCAGCCACGACAGGCCCGACTGAAACGCCTCCAAGCACAGCCGCTCGAACAGTTCGTCCTGCCCGTGCCGCGGCACGCCCCATTCGGTGTCGTGGTAGCGGGCGTAGTCCGGTGTGGAGTTTCCCCACGGACACCGGGCAATGCCGTCCACGCCCAGCAGGTCGCTCATCAGACCCCCATCGTGTAGTTCTCCGCGAACCGGGCGAACCGGCGCAGCGAGTGCCGCAGCCCGAACGAGAACGCGGGCCGCACCACCGGCCAGCCGAGCCGCCCGAATGCGCCGAACGGGATGTCCAGGCTCTCCGACCAGACAAAGGTCGAGTCCTGCGCGCCGTTCGGGTGCACATGGAACGCGCCGCTGCCGCGCACGAGCCGGCCGAGGTGCCGGACCGTGCAGCGGATCGGCGGCTCCCACGCGGTGATCTCCATCGTGTCCGTGACACCGACGCCGCGCATACCGGTGAACGCGGCCAGCCGGGACCCGACGCTGCGCCCGTCACCGGCGATGACGTGCACCTCGGTACCGAGCATCCACTCGCGCTGGCGCGGCCAGTCGGTCAGCGCGAGCCACGTCGTGCCGGCGGGCGCGCGGACGTCGACCGAGAAGACCAGGTCGGTCATCGGGGCCTGCCCCTCTCCCGCCACCGCCCTCAACGGTGGCGATCAGCGCCGCTGTTCTGTCCTGCGCGCTCCGCCTCCAGCTCGGCGACCCGGCTACGCAACGTGTCGACCTCGTCGCCGAGCCGGCGCACCACCCAGTCCACTTCGGACATCTTGTACCCGCGCAGGACGAGCTGGAACTTCACGGACTGCGCGTCGTCGCCCGTGATGTCGCGAACGGGCAGCCGGGTGGGCGAGCTGCCGGGCGGGAGCGGCGCCAGCTCTTCGCCGCGCCCGAACACGACAGCGGCGAGCAGGAACACCACCGCGGCCACGAGCAGCATGACTACGAGGTAGATCAGCGCGGTCGTCACCTGCACGATCGTAGTTCCCGGCGTGTGACGTGCTCGTGCCAGACTGGGGAGGACGGACCTGGGAGGGGTTTTGCTACAGCTGCTGATCCGGCGAGGGCTCGCACCGCTGGCGCGCCTGATCTACCGGCCGCGCGTCGAGGGTGCGCACAAGGTGCCCCTGACCGGACCGGTGATCATCGCGGCGAACCACCGCGCCGTGGTCGACACGTTCGTGATCCCCATCGTCACCCCGCGCCCGGTTTCCTTCCTCGGCAAGGCCGAGTACTTCACCGGCCGCTCCCCCAAGGCGCGGGTGGTCGCGGCGTTCCTGCGGGGGCTCAACTACGTGCCCGTCGAACGGGGCAACGCGATGGCCGGGATGGCCGCGCTCGAGGCGGCGCGCAAGGTGCTGGAGCGGGGCGGCGCGTTCGGCATCTATCCCGAGGGCACGCGCTCGCTGGACGGGCGGCTGCACCGCGGGCACACCGGCGTCGGCGCGCTGGCGCTGACGACCGGGGCGAAGGTGGTGCCGGTCGCACTGTCGGGCACCGAGAAGATGCTGCCGCGGGGCAAGCACTTCCCCCGCCTGGCGAAGGTCGCGGTCCGCTTCGGCGAGCCGCTGGACTTCCGCCGTTACGAGGGCCTGGAGTCGTCGCCCGCCATCCGCCGCGCGGTGACCGACGAGATCATGTACGCGATCCTCGAGCTTTCGGGCGCCGAGTACGTCGACAGCTACCACAAGCGTCCCGAAGAAGCAGCGTGACGAGTGTGCTGATCTGATAATCTGAGTGCATGCGTGAGATGTCCGCCGCGGAGGCCTCTCGACACTTCTCCGAGCTGCTCGACGCGGTCGAGCGCGGCGAGACCATTGTCGTGCGACGCAAAGGGCATCGAGTTGCCATGATCGCGCCGGCGCCGCGGGCCACCGTGGAAGCCTTCCGCGACCTTGTCGCCGAGTGGGGCGAAAATCCTGCTCTCGACGACGCATTCGCCGCAAACGTTGCCGCCGCACGGGAATCTGCGCACTCGGACCTGGACGAGGATCCATGGCGCGACTGATCCTCGACACCGGCGTTCTGATCGGGGCGGTTCGGGGCAAGCTGGACCTCGGTTCATGGCCGGCTTCGGACGAGCTGGCAGTCCCAGCCGTCGCGGTCGCCGAATACCTCGCCGGAGTCTTACAAGATCACGATCCTGGTCGCACCGCCGCCCAGCGCGACTTTCTCGAGCGCGCGCTCGCCGTCCTCCCAGTGATCGACTACACCGAGGAAGTGGCGGCCGTCCACGCGGCGCTACTGGCGCATACACGCCGCACTGGGCAGAAACGTGGTCCACATGACCTGATGATCGCAGCGTCAGCCGTCGCCTCGAAACGTGAGCTCGTCACGACAGACGCCCACGCCAGGTTCGACGAGCTGCCCGACGTCAAGAGCCGGCTTGTGGCCTGAATACTCAGTTGCCCCACTTGGCGACGTCGGGCGCCTGGTAGGCGGCGAAGGCGTCCAACAGGGCCGCCGGGTCCTCGTCGAAGAGCAGCAGCTCCCGGTGCTGCTTGCGGAGGAAGCCCTCGGCCACCATGTGGTCGGCGAACTCGTGCAGCGGCCGGTAGTAGCCGGCGACGTCGACCAGCCCGATCGGCTTGCGGTGCAGGCCGAGCTGCGCCCACGTCCACACCTCCGCCAGCTCCTCCAGCGTGCCGGCGCCACCGGGCAGCGCGACGAAACCGTCCGACAGCTCGGCCATCTTCGCCTTGCGTTCGTGCATGTCGGCGGTCACGAGCAGGTCGGTGAGGTTCGGGTGAGCGACCTCCGCGCGCATCAGGTGCTTCGGGATCACCCCGATCACCTCACCGCCGGCGGCGAGCGCCGCGTCGGCGACGGCGCCCATCAGGCCGATACCCGCACCGCCGTACACCAGCCCGATGCCCCGGTCGGCGAGCAGTTTGCCCAGCACGGCCGCCTGCTCGGTGTACACGGGATCCTTGCCCGTCGACGAGCCGCAGAACACGCAGATCCGGCGCATCTAGTGGGTGTCCTCCCAGGCCTTGTACGCCTCCTGGACGACCCGCACCGCGTCGTCGATGTCGTCGGTGACGTGCAGCAGCGCGAGGTCCTGCTCCCCGATCTTGCCCTCCGCACAGACGGTGCTCTGCACCCAGTCGTACAGCCCGCCCCAGTAGGACCGTCCGAAGAGGACGACCGGGAACTTTGTGACCTTCTTGGTCTGGACCAGAGTCAGGGCCTCGAACAGCTCGTCGAGCGTGCCGAACCCGCCGGGCAGGCAGATGAACGCCTGCGCGTACTTGATGAACATCGTCTTGCGGGCGAAGAAGTACCGGAAGTTGACGCCGAGGTCGACCCACGGGTTCAGGCCCTGCTCGAACGGGAGCTCGATGCCGAGCCCGACCGACCGCCCGCCGGCTTCCGACGCGCCCCGGTTCACGGCCTCCATCGACCCGGGCCCACCGCCGGTGATCACCGCGAAGCCCGCGTCCGCGAGCGCGCCGCCGATCTTGCGGCCCAGCTCGTACTCGGGATGGTCGCGCGGCGTGCGTGCGGAACCGAACACGGTGACCGCCCGGGGCAGTTCCGCGAGCGCACCGAACCCCTCGACGAACTCCGCCTGGATGCGCAGCACCCGCCACGGGTCGGTGTGCACCCAGTCGCTGGGGCCACGCGAGTCGAGCAGCCGCTGGTCGGTGGTGGTGTCCTCGACGCCGCGGCCCCGCCTGAGCACGACCGGGCCGAGATGCTTCTCGCGCGGATGCTCCGGGTATTCGGTGGCTTCGTCGGATTGGTCCATCGTCACGCCTGCGAGGTTACCGACCCCCGAGGAACTTCCGCAGGACACCGGCCACCTGCCCGATTTCCGCCACGTGAACATGCTCTTCGCGGGTGTGCGCGATGGTCGGATCGCCGGGGCCGAAGTTCACCGCGGGCATGCCCAGCACCGCGAACCGGGCCACGTCGGTCCAGCCCAGTTTCGCCGCGGCCCTGCCGCCCGCGGCCTGGACCAGTTCGGCGGCCGCCGGTTCGGACAACCGCGGCAGCGCGGCCGGCGACATGTCCACAACGGACAGATCGAATCCGTCGAACACTTCGCGCACATGCTTTTCCGCCTGCTCCGGCGAACGGTCGGGTGCGAACCGGAAGTTGATCGTCAGCACCGCCTCGTCGGGCACGACGTTGCCCGCGACGCCACCCGAGATCCGCACCGCCTGCAGGCCCTCGCGGAACCGCATTCCGTCGATCTCCACGTGGTCGCGCGCAGTGTATTCGGCCAGCCGCCGCAACGGTTCGCCGAGCGCGTGGATCGCGTTGTCCCCCATCCAGGCGCGGGCGGTGTGCGCGCGTCGGCCGGTGCGGCGCAGTTCGACACGCATGGTGCCCTGGCAGCCGGCCTCGATGACGGCGTTGGACGGTTCGCCGACGATCGCGAGGTCCCCGCGCAGCCAGTCCGGCAGCTCGCGTTCGATGCGGCCGAGGCCGTTGCGCACGGCCTCGACCTCCTCGTTGTCGTAGAACACGAACGTGATGTCGTGCCGCGGTTCGCGCAGTGTGGCGGCCAGATGCAGGAACACCGCGTCGCCGCCCTTCATGTCGACCGTGCCCAGCCCGTGCAGCACGTCGCCCTCGCGCCGCAGGGGCAGGTTCTGGTTGACCGGCACGGTGTCGAGGTGCCCGGCGAGGATCACCCGGGACGGCCGCCCGAGGTTCGTGCGCGCGAGCACCGCGTCCCCGTTGCGCACCACCTCGAGGGTCCCGAGTCCCTCCAGCGCGACCAGCACCGCGTCGGCGATCGCCCGCTCCTCGCCCGAAACGCTCTGCATGTCCACCAGCGCGCAGGTGATCTCCACCGGATCCGCAGTCAGGTCAAGGGGTGCCATACCAGCAGCGTACGGTGACACTCGTGCGGAAGACCTTCGGCGTCCTGGCCCTCGCGCTCGTCCTCGCGGGCTGCAGCAGCGAAGCGGGGCCCACCCCCCAGGGCGGCGGCCCGCAGCAGGCGGACACGCCGGAAGCGCTCGCCACGAAGCTGCGGGTGTACACCACCGACCAGTGTTTCCTGGCTCCGGACCGGCAGATCCCGCAGGGCTGCGAGAAGTACGTGACCGAGCTGGCCAGCACGGTGGGCATGGTGCGCCAGCAGGCGGGTTCGAAGCACCCGGGGCTGGCCACGCTGTCCGACACGCTCGACCACACCATCGGCGCCTACCGCAACGCGCACTGCGACAGCGTCACCACGCCGGGTAACCCCTGCTCACTGGCGCTGACCGACATTGCGACCACGCTCAAGGACGTCAAGCAGATCGTCGATACCCAGCTTGCGACCGGCTGAGCCGCGCTCGGACTGTGCCGTTCGCTACCAGTCCGACCACAGGCACGGCTATCCGGCTTGCGCAGCAGCGGGGTTACGCGCAGCTCGGGGTCGGCCTACTTCTGGTCGGATTGGTAGCGTGAGCGGGTGAGCGAAGCGACCCCGAACCCCGAGACCACCGGCGCGCACGGCGTCGGGATTGCCACCGTCACCGCCGACGGGACGGTGCTCGACACCTGGTTCCCCCATCCCAAGCTGGGCGAGCCGGGCACCGGCGGCACCGAGCGGCTGACCCGCGAGCAGGCCGTCGAGGTGCTCGGCGAGGCCGCGGCAGCGCTGCTCGGGCCGGACACCGACCGGGGGGTCGAGGTCGTTGCGGTGCGCACCACGATCGGCCGCCTCGCCGACGCGCCCAAGGACGGGCACGACGTCTACCTGCGCCTGCACCTGCTGTCGCACCGGCTGGTGCAGCCGCACGGGCAGAGCCTCGACGGCATTTTCGGCCTCCTGGCCAACGTCGTCTGGACCAATCACGGCCCCTGCCCGGTGGAGGGCTTCGAAGCGACCCGGCTGCGACTGCGGGCGCGCGGGCACGTCACCGTGTACAGCGTCGACAAGTTCCCGCGGATGGTCGACTACGTGATGCCGGCCGGAGTGCGCATCGGCGACGCCGACCGCGTGCGGCTCGGCGCGCACCTGGCCAACGGCACCACGGTGATGCACGAGGGCTTCGTCAACTTCAACGCCGGCACGCTCGGCGCGTCGATGATCGAGGGCCGGGTCTCGGCGGGCGTCGTGGTCGGCGACGGCACCGACGTCGGCGGCGGCGCCTCGATCATGGGCACGCTTTCCGGTGGTGGCAAGGAAGTCATCTCGCTCGGCGAGCGCTGCCTGATCGGCGCGAACGGCGGGGTGGGCATCTCGCTCGGCGACGACTCGGTCGTCGAGGCCGGCCTGTACGTCACGGCGGGCACGAAGGTGCTGGTCGAGGGCCGGTCGGTGAAGGCCCTCGAGCTGTCGGGCGTCTCGAACGCCCTGTTCCGCCGCAACTCCGCGACGGGCGCCGTCGAGGTCACGCCCCGCGCGGGCGCGACCGTCGAGCTCAACGCCGCCCTCCACGCGAACGACTAGCCTCGCCGGAAGGGGCTGAACGTCACGTTCAGCTCGCACCGACGTACCCGTCCGGCACGCCGAGCCGCGTCGCATGCGGGCCGCGGACGAGGTCGAACAGCCGCACGTTCTCGCCGTTCGCGCTGGTCACCGGCGCGTCGGGAGTCCGATCGCCCTTGATGACGCCGAGGTGTCGTGAATCGCAAGGAGAAGGCGGCAGGAAGAACTGCTCCAGGCGTTACTGGCCGACATCGACGCGGCCGCAGACGAACAGGCCGACAGCGCGGCCCACAATCCGGACTTCGCGGATCCGGCGGCCATGCGGTTCCACATCGCCATGTACTGGAAGGTTCACCGCGAACACGAGGCCACGATGCACGCGCTGCGCCAGGCCGCCCTGGTCAACGAGGAGTTCAGGCGCAAGCTGAACGCGTCGCGTCGGGACCAGGCCACCGACCTCCCAGGTTGGCCACGACGACCGCTCCGATGAAGAGGTCATCGAGGCGCTGACCAGGTTCGTCTACCGGGGCCTGAACGGCACGGATTACTGAGAAAGCCGCTCCGCCGCCGCCTCGACGCGCTCGTCGGTGGCGGTGAGGGCGACGCGGACGTGCTGCCCGCCGCGCGGGCCGTAGAACGTGCCCGGCGCGACGAGGATGCCGCGCTCGGCGAGCCACGCGAGGCTCTGCCAGGCTTCCTCGCCCCGGCTCGCCCACAGGTACAGCCCGGCCTCCGAGTCGTCGATGCGGAAACCGTTGTCGTGCAACGCCTTCTGCAGCACCATGCGACGGCGGGCGTAACGCTCCCGCTGCACGGCGAGGGCATCGTCATCGGCGAGCGCGACGGTCATCGCCTCCTGCACCGGCCGCGGCACGATCATGCCCGCATGTTTGCGGACCTCGAGCAGGCCGGCGACCAGCCGCGGATCGCCGGTGATGAAACCGGCGCGATAGCTGGCCAGGTTCGCCGACTTGGACAGCGAGTGCACTGCGAGCAGGCCCTGCGCGCTGCCGCCGCACACGGACGGGTGCAGGATCGAAAGCGGGTCGCGTTCCCAGCCGAGCGCCAGGTAGCACTCGTCGGAAACGACCAGCACGTCACGTTCCCGCGCCCAGTCGACCACCTTGCGCAGGTGGTCGACGCCGAGCACACGCCCGGTCGGGTTCGACGGCGAGTTCAGCCAGATCATCGCCGGCCGCTGCGGGCCCAGCGCGAGCAGGCTGTCGGCACGCAGCGGCGTCGCACCGGCCAGCAACGCGCCGACCTCGTACGTCGGGTACGAGAGTTCCGGGATCACCACCGTGTCTCCAGGGCCGAAGCCGAGCAGCCGCGGCAGCCACGCCACCAGCTCCTTGGAGCCGATGGTGGGCAGCACGGCGTCCGGCTCGATGCCCTCGACCCCGTGCCGCCGGCGCAGCGCGCCGACGGCGGCGGCACGCAGCTCAGGCGTGCCGTGCGTGGTCGGGTAGCCCGGAATGTCCGAAACCGAAGCGAGTGCGGCCCGGATCGGCTCGGGCACCGGATCGACGGGCGTGCCGACCGAGAGGTCGACAATGCCGCCGGGGTGCGCGAGCGCGCTGGCCTTGACTTCGGCGAGGGAATCCCAGGGAAAGTCCGGGAGTGCGGAGCTGCCCAGCCTCATTCGCCCTGCGGGGACAGGTCCTTGATCCACTGCGGGTCGTCGGGGGTCTTGCCGACCTTGGACGCGCCACCCGGGGACCCGAGCTTGTCGAAGAAGTCGACGTTCGCCTTGGTGTACTGCGACCAATCGTCGGGAACGTCGTCCTCGTAGTAGATGGCTTCGACCGGGCAGACCGGCTCGCAGGCGCCACAGTCCACACACTCGTCGGGGTGGATGTAGAGCATCCGCTCACCCTCGTAGATGCAGTCGACGGGACACTCGTCGATACACGCCTTGTCCAGAACGTCGACGCAGGGCTCGGCGATTACGTAGGTCACTGCGCTCTCCTGCTGTGTAATCCGATCCAGCTACGACCCGAAGATTACGCGGCCGTACCCGGCCAATCCCAGATAAGGGCACCCTTAGCACGATGCCTTCCGGAGAATGGTACCCGTGGACGCCCGCGAAACACTCGAGCTCGCCTGCGCCGACGCCTGGCGCGCCGTGACCGAAGAGACGATGGGCGACTGGCGGCTGCGCGCCGCGGACGGATTCACCGGCCGCGCGAACAGCGCGCTCGCCGTCGGCGACTCGGGCATGCCGGTCACCCAGGCGCTCACCCGTGTCCGAGAATTCGCCCGTGACCAGGGCATTCCCGCCGTGGCGCAGGCGGTCGCGGACAGTCCGGCGGAGCGGGACGTGGCCGCGGCGGGCTGGGTGCCGAACGCCGGGCACGCCGCCGGGCACCTCGTTTCGGTGCTCGTCGGCCCCTTGGAAACCCGGGTGCCGGTAGGGGTGCGAATCCTGCCGGAGCCGACCCGCGACTGGTGGGAACTGGCCGCCGGAAACGCGGATCCGACGCCCGCGCAGCGCCATGTGCTTACTACAGGAGAGATCGGCTTTGGGGTGGCGCAAATCACGGCGGGCGCGGTCCGCGCGGCGGTCGTCGGTGACGTGCTGCACATCGCGCGGCTGGCGGTCCGGCCCGAACACCGTCGGCGGGGCCTGGCGACGGCGTTGCTGGCGGCGTGCGGACCCTGGGCCGCCGGGCGCGGGGCGACCCGGTGCGTGCTGCAGGTGGCCGTCGGCAACACGCCCGCGCTCGCGCTGTACGAGGCGCTCGGGTTCACCGAACACCATCGGTATCGGTACTGGGTTCCGGCGTGCGAGGATCGCTCCCTGTGAAGGTTGTCGTAGTAGTCGGTGGGGTGGGCGGCGCCCGCTTCCTCCTCGGTGTGAAGGCCGCTCTCGGACTCCCGCCGATCGGTCCCGGACAGAGCCCGCACGAGATCACCGCCGTGGTCAACACCGGGGACGACGTGTGGCTCCACGGCCTGCGCATCGCCCCCGACCTGGACACGTGCATGTACACCCTGGGCGGCGGCATCGACACCGAACGCGGCTGGGGCCACCAGGGCGAGACGTGGGTGGTGAAGGAGGAACTCGCGGCGTACGACGCCGAGCCGAGCTGGTTCGGCCTCGGTGACAAGGACATCGCGACCCACCTGATCCGCAGCCAGATGCTCCGCGCCGGCTACCCGCTCTCGGCGGTCACCGAGGCGCTGTGCGCGCGGTGGAAGCCGGGTATCCGGCTGCTGCCGATGACCGACGACCGAGTCGAGACGCACGTCGTCGTGGACGACCCGGAGAACCCGGACCAGCGCAAGGCGCTGCATTTCCAGGAATGGTGGGTGCGCTACCGCGCCGAGCTGCCCGCGTACTCGATCGTCCCGGTCGGCGCCGAGGAGGCCAAGCCGGCGCCCGGTGTGCTCGACGCGATCGCCGAGGCGGACGCGATCCTGTTCGCGCCGTCCAATCCGGTCGTGTCGGTCGGCACCGTGTTGTCCGTGCCCGGCGTGCGCGAAGCGCTGCGCAAGACGGCGGCCGGCGTGGTGGGCGTGTCGCCGATCATCGGCGGGAAGCCGGTGCGGGGCATGGCCGACGCGTGCCTGACCGCGATCGGTGTGGAGACGTCGGCCGCGGCGGTCGGCGCCCACTACGGCTCGCGGCAGACGTCCGATTCGGGTCTGCTCGACGGCTGGCTGGTCGCCGAAGGTGAGACGGTGCACGTGCCGGGTGTCGCGGTGCGCGCCATGCCGCTGCTGATGTCCGATGTGGACGCCACCGCGGCGATGGCGCGCGCGGCTCTGGAGCTCGCTGGAGTCGACCATGGCTGAGCACTGGTCCGATCGCCTCGAGATCCTGCCGGTCGAAGGGCTGCCCGAGTTCCGGCCGGGCGACGACCTGACCGGCGCGATCGCCGATGCCGCCCGCTGGCTGTGCTCCGGCGATGTTCTGGTGGTGACCAGCAAGGTCGTGTCGAAGATCGAGGGCAGGCTGGTGCGCGTGCCCACCGACCCCGAGCTACGGGACGAGGCGCGGCGGAAGTTGGTCGAGGAGGAGGCCGTGCGGGTGCTCGCGCGGTTCAACCGGACCCTGATCACCCAGAACCGGATCGGCGTCGTGCAGGCCGCGTCGGGCGTCGACGGGTCGAACGTGGCCGGGGACGAGATCGCGCTGCTGCCCGTCGATCCGGACGCGTCGGCGCTCGCGCTGCGCAACGGGCTGCGCGAGCGGCTGGGCGTCGAGGTCGCGGTGGTCGTCACCGACACGATGGGCCGCACCTGGCGCCTCGGGCAGACCGACGCGGCGATCGGGTCGTCCGGGCTGACGGTGCTGCACTCCTACGAAGGCGTGGTCGACGAGCAGGGCAACGAGCTGCTGGTCACCGAGATCGCGGTGGCCGACGAGATCGCCGCGGCCGCGGACCTGGTCAAGGGCAAGCTGCGGGCCACGCCGGTCGCCGTGGTGCGTGGAATGTCCCTTGTGGACGACGGGTCGACGGCGCGGGACCTGGTGCGTCCCGCCGAGGAGGACCTGTTCTCGCTCGGCACCGCCGAGGCGATCGCGCAGGGCCGCCGCGAGGCCGTGCCCGCACGGCGTTCGGTGCGGTCGTTCAGCGAGGAACCCGTCGCCGCGTCCGCGATCCGGCGTGCGGTCGAATCCGCGCTGAGCGCGCCCGCGCCGCACCACACGCATCCGGTGCGGTTCGTCTGGCTGCGGGATCCGGGCCTGCGCACGAAGCTGCTGGAGGCGATGCGCGAGTCGTGGCGTGCCGACCTGCGAGGGGACGGGTTCACCGACGAGCAGATCGCCAAGCGCGTGAGCCGCGGCGACATCCTGTTCGACGCGCCCGAGGTCGTCCTGCCGTTCCTGGTGCCCGACGGGGCGCACGCCTATCCGGACGAACGCCGCAACGACTGCGAGCGCACCATGTTCACCGTCGCGGGCGGCGCGGCGGTGCAGGGCCTGCTGGTCGCGCTGGCCGCCGAGGAACTCGGGTCGTGCTGGATCGGCTCGACCATCTTCGCGGCGGACCTGGTGCGTGACGTGCTGGCACTCGAGCCGTCCTGGCAGCCGCTGGGCGCGGTCGCGATCGGACATCCCGCCGGCCAGCCCGGGCCGCGGGGCTCGCTCGGCGAGGGGCTGGTGGAACTGTGAGCCTGCACGCCGAGGCAACATCCACTTTGGACAAATGGCGGCCGGCTTCCGCCGCGCAGGAGTCGTTGCGCCACGCGTTCCTGGGTTTCCTCGCCGCGCGCGACGACGCCTGTGCCCGCTCGTGCGCGGCGGGCCACCTCACGGCGTCGGCCGTGCTGCTCGACGCCGACTCCTCGCACGTCCTGCTGACGCTGCACCCGCGGGTCGGCCGGTGGCTGCAGCTGGGCGGGCACTGCGAGCCCGCGGACGCCACGCTCGCGGAGGCCGCGCTGCGTGAGGCGCGCGAGGAGTCGGGGATCGCCGACCTGCGGATCGAGCCCGGGCCGGTGCACCTGGACGTGCACCCGATCACGTGCTCGCTCGGCGTGCCGACGCGCCATTTCGACGTGCGGTTCACGGTGCACGCGCCGCGCGGCGCCGAGCCCGTCCGCAGCGACGAGTCGGACGATCTGCGCTGGTGGCCGGTGGACGCGCTGCCGCCCGGTTCGCAAGACCTGGCCGGACTCGTCAGGTCGGCGCTGTGATCGTCGAGGTCGACGCGGGCTCGGGGGTGCCGCCGTTCGAGCAGGTGCGGTCGTCACTGGCGCGGCAGATCAACGACGGGACCCTCGCGGTCGGCACGAAGCTGCCGACGGTGCGTCAGCTGGCCGCGGACGTCGGCATCGCGCCGAACACGATCGCCCGCGCCTACCGGGAGCTGGAAGAGGCGGGGCTGATCGAGACGCGCGGCCGGGCGGGCAGCTTCGTCGGCGCCTCGGGCGACGAGACCCTGCGCCGCGCCCGCGACGCCGCCGCCACCTACGCCGAGACCTGCCACTCTCTCGGCCTCTCCCCCGACGAAGCACTGGGCATCGTCAAGGCGGCACTTCACATCGCGCGGTAGTCGCGGACGGGGTAGCGGGGGCCGAAGCGCGGACGTGAGAAACCCGCCGCCTCCAGGTAGCGGACCGCGCGCTGCCGCTGCGGGGCGTAGGGCGCCAGCACCTCCGCCAGCCCCGCGTCGTCCAAGGGCTCGCCGAGCAGGGCATATCCGACGACCGTCGGGATGTGGAAGTCACCGAAGCTCACCGCGTCCGCGTCACCCCAGGCGCGTTGCGCCACTTCAGCCGCGGTCCACACGCCGATGCCCGGCACCTTCCGCAATCGGTGCCGGCCCTGCTCGCCGCCCAGCTCGGCCGCGTGTTCGAGCCGGTGCGCGACCTGCGCCGCGAACACGAGGGTGCGGCGGCGCGTGAGGTCCACGCCCGCCCGGTGCCACTTCCAGTCCACAATGGACATGATCGCCTCCGGCGTCGGCGGCACCCGCATCCCCGCGGGCGCCGGGCCGGGCGCCGGCTCCCCGTACCAGCGGCACAGCTCCCGCCACGACCGCCGCGCCTCGACGCCGGTGACCTTCTGCTCCAGCACCGCCGGGATCAACGCGTCCCACACCCGGCCACTCGCCCCGAAGCGCAGGCCCGGCATCCGGCGCCGGACCTCGGCGACCACGTCGTGATGCGCGACGAACTCGCTGTCGTCGTCGTTGGCGCCGAGCAGCGCCGGTACCCCGTCGAGCAGCCGGTCGGCACCCGGCCCCCACGCCTCCGCCTCGATCGCACCGTCAGCGAACCGCCGCAGCGCGAGCGTGCCGGGCCCGTCCGCGGTGTTTCCGGTCAGCCAGATAACGCCCGCATCGGTGACCCGCAGGCACGGATCGCCCTTGCCCCGCCGGAGCGGCGCAAGCACGCCGCCGAGGTCCACAGTGAACGGTGGGCGGTACCGCATTGTGAGTGTCATGCGGGACACCCGCACTCGGTCGGCACGCATGAGCAGGCTTCGCCATTGTCGCTCATGCGCGCCTCCAGTGTCATGCGGGACACCCGCACCCGGTCGGCACGCATGAGCAGGCTTCGCCATTGTCGCTCATGCGCGCCTCCTACTAGGCGTCGGCGGAAAACCGGATCGAACCATCCGGCAGCGCCATGTCCGGCCACACCCGGGCGCCGAGCAGCAGCTCACATCCCGCGCCGACCGACGCACCGTCGCCCAGCACCACGCCCCGCAGGACCGCGCCCTTGCCGACGCGCGAGCCCGCGCCGAGCACCGAATCCTCGACAACGGCGTCCTCGTCGACGAAAACCCGCTCGAAGACGACGGATCCCGCGACGCGGGCACCGGCCGCGACCTCGGATCCGGCGCCGATCGTGGCGCCGCCGGTCACCTCGGCGCCCGGCATCACCTTGGCCCCGTCCAGCACGAGCGCGTCGCCGACCGGTCCCGGCAGCGCCGACGTCGGGGCGACCCCGCGCACCAGATCGGCCGAGCCGCGCACAAACGCCTCGGGCGTGCCGACGTCCAGCCAGTACGACGCGTCCACGAAACCGTGCACGTGCGCGCCACGCCCCAGCAGCCCCGGGAAGGTCTCGCGCTCGACCGACACGCGGCGACCGGCGGGAATGCCCTCGACGATCGAGCGGCGGAACACGTAACAGCCCGCGTTGATCTGGTCGGTCGGCGGGTCGGGCGTCTTCTCGAGGAACGCCGTGACCCGGCCGTCGGAATCCGTGGGCACGGAACCGAACCGGCTGGGGTCCGCGACGCGCTGCAGATGCAGGGTCACGTCGGCGCCGGTGTCGCGGTGCGTTCCGATGAGTGCACCGAGATCGGCGCCGGAGAGGATGTCCCCGTTGAAGATCACCGCGTTGTCGGCGCGCAGCCGGTCGTAGACGTTGCGGATCGCGCCGCCGGTGTCCAGCGGCTCCTCCTCCACGACGTACTCGAGGTCGAGACCGAGCTCGGCGCCGTCGCCGAAGTACTCCTCGAAAACCTCGGCACGATAGGAAGTGCCGAGCACGACGTGGGTGATGCCGGCCGCCTTGATCCGGGACAGCAGGTGCGTCAGGAACGGCACCCCGGCCGTGGGCAGCATCGGTTTCGGGGCCGACAGGGTGAGGGGGCGCAGGCGGGTTCCCTTGCCACCCACGAGCACGACCGCGTCGACTGTCACAACGTCCCTCCATTACTGTGCCGTTCGTTACCAACCCGACGGCAGCCACGGCGGAAACGGGTGTCTGCCAGCAGGTTGGCTTCGGACCGTGTCCGCCTACTTTCGGTCGGATCGGTAACACGAACCGGCCGGGCGACAAGCCGGTGGAAACAATGACGGTTGCGGCCCGGAGGGCCTACCCTAGACAGCACACGGGTGGCCCCGATCGGAGAGGGCCTCGGGTCGAGTCGGGAGGCCGAGCGGATGGACCCCCGCGAGCGAGCGGACGCGCTGCTGGCGCGAGCGCGGGCGCGTGGTGCGTTCGTGGTCACGCCGGACGACGCCATCTCGCCCATGGACGCCTCCAACACCCAGCAGATTCCCCGATCCGTCGTCGCGCGCATCGACAAGGGGGACGACGGCGAAACCACGGCCGTCGTGCCGTCGTCGGTGATCGACTCCGTGGAACGGAGCATCGCCGCCGACCCCAAGCCCGGCACCCGGGTGGGCATGCGCCCGGTCGCGCCGCCGCGGCCCAAACCCGCGCCCGAGGAGCAGGAAGTCGGCGGGCTCATCCCCACCACCACGCAGTCCACCGGTCGCTCCGACCTTTCCCGCCGCCTCGAGGGCTTCTGAGTCACCGGCCTCGCGTCTCGAGGCGGAGACGCAGGTTCAGGCCGAGCTTGACCGCGGCGAGCACCGGTTTCCAGGCTAGCCCGCGGTGGCGGTCGGCCAGGTAGCGATAGGCGCTTTCGTGGTGCGCTGCCAGCATTTTCTTCGGCGCCCGGGAAGTCGCTGTGCCGCCGATGTGCGTCACCGCGGCCGAGGGCGCGTACACGTTCAGCCAGCCCGCCTGCCCGATGCGGTCGCCGAGGTCGACGTCCTCGAAGTACATGAAGTAGCGCGGGTCGAAGCCGTCGACCGAGTCGAAGGCTTCGCGGCGGAACATCTGGCACGAGCCGGACAGCCAGCCCGAGGTGCGCTCGACGGGTTCACGTTCCTGACGGTAGGCGCGGGTCCACGGGTTGGCCGGCCATACCTTGCCGAACACCGCGTGCCCCATGCCACGTCCGAGCGACGGAAGCAGCCGGGCCGAGGGATAGACGGTGCCGTCGGGATCCTTGATGAGCGGCCCGAAAGCGCCCGCGCGCGGCCAGCGCTTCGTGACGTCGAGGAGCACGTCGAGCGAACCCGGTTCCCACTCGAGATCCGGGTTGGCGACGACGACCCAGCCATAGCTGTCGTCGAGTTCCGCCACCCCCCGGTTCGCGGCCGCCCCGTAGCCGAGGTTCTCGCCGATGCGCAGGAGGTGCACGTTCTTGCGCCGGGCGGCCTTGTCCAGGGCGTCGTCGGCGGAGTCGTTGTCGGCCAGCACCACCCGCACGTCGCGGGTGGTCGCCTTCTCGAGTGTCTCGAGGAAGCGCTCGAGGTCGTCGCCGGGGAAGTAGGTCACCACGACCACGGCGAGCCCATCGCCATAACGTGTCGGCTCGGTCACCCGGCTCATTGTGCCGAACCGCGGCGGCTACCCGGAGACCGACCCGAACCACACGACCGGACGAACGCGGCGTGGCCGGGAAAACCGCGGTCCCCGACCTCGCTACCCGCGACGATGCGCCAGCCACGCCTTGCCGTATGCCTCGCGGTGCCGTTCCGCGCTCAAAGACCACGAGAATTCCTTCGCCCGCCGCATCGCCGCCGTGGCGAGCACCGCGCGGCGGGAGGGGTCGTCCAGCAGCTCCGACAGCGCGGCGGCCACGTCGCCGGCGCCCACGCCGCAGTACGCGACCGCGTCGCCCCCGACCTCCGGCAGCGCAAGCCGCCGCGTGGTCAGTACGCACGCCCCGCACGCCATGGCCTCCAGCACCGGCAGCCCGAAGCCTTCCCCGAGGCTCGGGTACGCGACCAGCTCCGCACCGCCGAGGAATCCCGCCAGCGTCTCGAACGGCAGGTACCCCGCGCGGATCACGCGCAGCCGACGCGGCGCCGCGTCGAGCGCCTTTTCCACCTGCGTGTCCCAACCCGGCTGCCCCGCGAGCACCAGCGCCGGCGGCGACTCGCGGTGCTCGACGGCCTTCGCGAAACCGCGGATCAGCGCGGGCACGTTCTTCCGCGGCTCGAGCGCGCCGAGGAACGCGACGTAGGGCGTGCCGCCCAGCCCGACCGCCCGTTTCGCCGCGGCGACCTCGTCCGGCGACGGCGGATGGAACCGCTCGACGTCGACCCCGTGTTCGATGATCTCCAACGCCCGCGCCCGCATCTTCGTCACGCGCGTCAGCTCGTTGTGCGTCGCGCGGCTGGGCACGACGCACATCGTCGCCCGACTCAGCGCCGTCCTTGTCCACGTGCGAAAGAACCGGGCCTTGACCGACGAGTGCAGCACCGCGTCGGTGAAGAACGTCGCGTCGTGGAGCGTCACCACCGACGCGGTCGCGGTGGTGAGCGGCATCGTGTAGTGCGGCGAGTGCACGACGTCCACCGCGAGCCGCCGTCCGAGCGCGGGCAGTGTGGTCTGTTCCCACACCAGCCGCGCCGTCCTGGTCACTGTGGACGGTCCCGCCGGGACGATCCGCGACCGCGACGCGAGCTCGTGGTAGAGCCGGACGTCCCGCGGCTGGCAGACGATCGTGATCGGCGCCCCGTCCTGGTCGAGGGCCTGCGCCAGCGAGTCGACATAGCGACCGACCCCACCCCGGTCCGCGGGCACAGCCGTAGCGTCGATCAGGACGCTCGGTTCGCCTCTTCCCACTCGTGCAGAGTACGACTGATCGAAGTCCGCATGGTAAGGAACTCACAATTCAGCGAACCAGGTGAATGTTCCACACGGCCTCGGCCGCGATTCGCCACGAGAAGTCCGCCGCCCGCGCCCGGCCCGCACCGGCCAGCTCGGCGGCACACTCCGGCGAGCCCAGTACCTTCCGCAACACCGTGGCCAGCGCCTTCGCGTCCCCGCGGGGCACGCAGCGGCCCGCGCCCCCGGCCACCTCGACCAGCGCCGGAGCGTCCGAGTGCACCACGGGCACGCCGGCCGCCATCGCTTCGAGAACCGGCAGGCCGAAGCCCTCGGCGAGGCTGGGAGCCGCGAGTACGGTGGCCCGCCGCAGCACCGTCCCGAGGTCCGCATCGGACAGCCTTCCCAGCACGCGCACGTCCGCCCGGTCGCCCGCGAGACTCACCGGATCGAGCCCGCCCCAGCCGGGCTGCCCGGCCAGAACGAGCGGCACGTCGAGTTCACCCATCGCCTCGATCAGCACGTCGATGCCCTTGCGCGGCTCGATCGTGCCGACCGCCAGCACGTACCGGTCCGGCAGGTCGAGCGTCGACGTACCGGATCCCAGCGCGGCCGTCACCCCGTGGCCCGCGACCCGCACCGGCGCCGTGACCCTCACCCACTGCTCGAGGTCAGCCGCGACGGCGCGCGTCGGCACGACCAGACCCGCGGCGCGGCGCGCCGCCCGATCGATCATCGTGCGATGCCAGCTGACGCCGCGCGGGGTGAGCGTCTCGGGGTGGGTCCACGGCACCGTGTCGTGCACCGTCACCGACACCCGCCCGCGCGGCGGCGCGAGCGGGGTGGGCGCGTGCACGGCGTCGCCACCGGGCCAGTACGGCAGTCCGGCCTGCCACGCCGCGACCAGCGCGCGCGGCGGAAGCGCCAGCCGCCGAGGCCCGGCGACGCCTTCGACCTGGGCAGCGGACACATCCGCGTGCCGGGCGACGACGCTCGACACCTCCCAGCCGGACGGCGCGGCCGCCGCGAGCGCGCGCAGCAGTTCGGCGGTGTAGCGGCCCGTCCCGCCGGGAACGGGCGCCAGCAGCTGCTCGGCGATCACCACGAGTTCCGGCACGGCCCGTATTGTGCTCGGCGTGCCCGAGGTCGGTTCCACCGTGGTGGTGGTGACGTGGCGGGGGGCCGAGCACATCACCGCGTGCCTCGACGCCCTCGCCGCCCAGGGACGTCCACATCGGACCCTCGTGGTGGACAACGCGTCCGTCGACGGCACCGCCTCGCTGCTCGCGAAGCACCCGTCGCAACCCCAGGTCCTGCGCCTGCCGCGCAACGTCGGCTACGCGGGCGCGATGGCGGCCGCGCTGTCGCGTGTGGACACCCCGTTCATGGCCTGGCTCAACGACGACGCCGCACCGGAACCGTCGTGGCTCGGCACGCTCGAGGACGCGATCGGCCCGGCCGCCGCGGCGGGCGCCCGGCTGGACCACCCGGACGGGACGCCACAGTCGCTCGGGGTGCGGCTCACCGCGGACGGTCACGGCGCGGACGCCTCGACGGTGCCGGCGTTCGGGTTCTGCGGCGGGGCCGCGCTGCTGCGCACCGACGTGCTGCGCGCGGTCGGAGGTGTCCCGGCGGGCTTCTTCTGTTACTACGAGGACGCCGACACGGCCTGGCGGCTCCGGCTCGCCGGGCACGACGTCGTCAACGTCCCCGCCGCCCGCGTGACGCACCGTCACGGCGCCAGCACCAGGCCCGGGTCGGCGCTGTTCCACTTGTGGAACGAACGCAACCGCTTGCTGACCCTGCTCCGCTGCGCTCCCGCCGGGGTCGCGACGCGCGAACTGGCCCGGTTCGCCGCGATCACAGCGCTGCTGCCGGTGCGGCGGCCCGTGCCCGACGCGGCAAACTTCCGGGTACGGTTACGGCTGCGCGTGCTCGGCGAGGTCGCGCTCCGGCTTCCCGCGACGCTGCGTGACCGGCGCGCCATCACCCGACGCTCGACCGTCGGGCGACGCGAGATCTGGAGAAACTGGACACCCCATTAAGCTCAGGCGCATTCGGAGTACCGAGGCGTGCATGGGCGACAATTGCGAAGCCTGCTCGTGCGCGCCGACCGGGTGCGGGTGTCCCGCATGACAGGGAGGTCGGCGTGGTTCAGGGGGACGCACCATTACCGCTGGTCTCGGTGATCGTGGTGAACTACCGCGGCGCCGACGACACGGTCGCCTGCGTGCGCGCGCTGACCACGGAGCTGGACTACCCGCGGCTCGAGATCATCTGCGTGGACAACGCTTCCGGCGGAGACGACGTCGCTCGGATCAAGGAGACCGGCGTCCAGGTCATCTCCTCGGCCGAGAACCTGGGTTTCGCGGGCGGCTGTAACCTCGGCGCCCGGCACGCCGAGGGCACCGTCCTCGCGTTCCTCAACAACGACGCCCGGCCCGAGAAGAACTGGGCGCGAGCCGCCGTCGCGGCGCTGGCCGCCGACCCGACCGTGGCCGCCGTCGCCAGCAAGGTGCTCGACTGGGACGGGACCGGGGTCGACTTCGTGGACGCCGGCCTGACGTGGTTCGGCATGGGATACAAGCGGCACGCGGGGAGCGCGCTCGCCGACGTGCCCGCGGCCGAGCACGACACGGCGAAGGACGTGCTGTTCGCGACGGGCTCGGCGATGTTCGTGCGGGCGTCGGTGTTCGCCGAGCTGGGCGGGTTCGACGAGCGGTTCTTCATGTTCTACGAGGACGTCGACCTCGGCTGGCGGCTGAACCTGCGCGGCTGGCGTGTGCGGTACGTACCCGGCTGCCTCGCCTACCACCGGCACCACGCGACGATGTCCGAAGTGGACGCTCCGGAAACCGGGCGCGAGACGTTCCTGCTGGAGCGCAACGCGTTGGCAGCGCTGTACAAGAACGCCTCCGACGCGACGCTCGCCAAGGCGCTACCCGCGGCGCTGGCGCTGGCAATTCGCCGCGCGACCGCGCGCGGCGACCTCGACGCCACCCAGCTCGACCTCGCCAAGGGCGTCGGCCCGATCGACACCTCCCCGGTCGCCGTGCCGCGCACGACGCTCGCCGGAATGCTCGCGGTCGACCAGTTCGTGGAGCTGCTGCCGTCGCTGGCCGAGTCGCGCCAAGTGGAGCAGGACGCCCGGGTGCGCACCGACGCCGACCTGATTCCGTTGCTGCGCAAGGCTTTGGAGCCTGCGTATCCGCTGCCCCGGTATCTTGCGGCGCACGACATCCTGGTCGAGGCGTTCGGGATCGACAAGGCGTTCGGGCAGCGCCGCAAGATCCTGGTCATCACCGGCGACGCGATCACCGACCGGATGGCGGGCCCGGCGATCCGCGCCTGGAACATCGCGACGACGCTGTCCGCCGAGCACGACGTGCGGCTGGTCACGGTGAACCCGCTGGCCGCTCCGCCGCCCGCGCCGTTCCCGGTCGGCTCGGCCCGCAAGCGCGACCTGACCGAGCCGATCGCGTGGGCCGACATCGTGATCCTGCAGGGCCACGTGCTGGAGATGGCGCCCGCGCTCAAGGAGTCGCACAAGATCGTGGTCTGCGATCTGTACGACCCGATGCACCTCGAACTGCTCGAACAGGGCAAGAGTGCCCCCGACGACCGGCGCGCGGCCGATCTCGTCGGCGTCACCAAAGTCCTCGACGCACAACTGGAGCGCGGCGACTTCTTCCTGTGCGCATCCGAGCGGCAGCGGCATTTCTGGCTCGGGCACCTCGCCGCGACGGGCCGGCTGACGCCGCGGCTGTATGACGCCGACCCGACGACACAGTCGTTGCTGTCGGTTGTCCCGTTTGGACTGCCGGCCGAACCGCCCGCGCGCACCGGGCCCGGTCTGCGCGCGGCGCTGGACGCCATCGCCCCGACCGATCACGTGATCATCTGGGCCGGCGGCGTGTACAGCTGGTTCGACCCGCTCACACTGGTGCGCGCGATCGACGAGCTGCGGCAGCGGCGGGCCGACGTCCGGCTGGTCTTCCTCGGCATGAAGCATCCCAATCCCGAGGTCGCCGAGATGGACATCGGCGCGCGCACGATGCAACTCGCCGACCGGTTGGGGCTGACCGGCAAGCACGTCTTCTTCAACGAGCAGTGGGTGCCCTACGGCGAGCGGCAGAACTGGCTGCTCGACGCGCACTGCGGTGTCACCACGCATTTCGAGCACGTCGAAACCACGTTCGCGTTCCGCACCCGCGTGCTGGACTACCTGTGGTCGGGGCTGCCGATCGTGACCACGGACGGGGACGCGTTCGCCGATCTGGTGCGGGCGCGCGGGCTGGGCGTCGTGGTGCCCGCGGAGGACGAGCAAGCGCTTGCCGACGGGCTCGAGAAAGCGCTCTACGACAGCGACTTCGTCGCTTCCTGCAAGGAAAACATCGCCGAAGTCGCACAGCTGTTCGCGTGGCCGGAAGCGCTGGCGCCGCTCGTCGAGTTCTGCCGCGACCCGCATCCGGCGGCCGACCGGCTGCCCGGCGCCGCGGACCTCGTGGTGTCGGACCCCTTGCGGGGCGCCGAACTCGTGCGCCGGGACATCGCGCTCGTCCGCGAATACCTGACCGACGGCGGCCCGAAGGAGCTCGCACGGCGCGTCGCGGGCCGGCTCAAAAAGGTGGCATTCCGCCGTGGCTGAACGGGCGCTGCGTGTGCTGCTGGACGGCACCCCGCTGCTGGGCAACCGGACGGGCGTCGGCCGGTACACGGCGTCACTGGGCGAAGAACTGGCTTCGCGGTCCGATGTGGACATGCGCGCGGTGGCGTTCACGTTGCGCGGCTGGCGGCGGTTGCGGCATGTCCTGCCGCACGGGGCGCGGGCGCGCGGGATGCCGGTCGCGGCACGGTTGCTGCGGAAGGCGTGGCTGCGCTCGTCGTTCCCGCCGGTGGAGCTGTTCGCGGGCGGCACGGATGTCGTGCACGGCACGAACTTCGTGTTGCCGGGCACGATCCGCGCGGCGGGTGTGCTGACCATTCACGACCTGGCGTTCCTCGACGCACCGCAGGAGCTGGCGCCGAGCGACCACGAACTGCCCGAGCTCGTGCGGCGGGGCGCGGCGCGCGCGAAGGCGATCTGCACGCCCACGGCGGCGGTGGCCGATGCGGTGGCGTCGCGGCTGGACGTCGACCGGGACAAGATCGTCGTGACCCCGCTGGGTGTGGACGCCGCCTGGTTCACCGGGCGGTCGCCGCACCAGGAGATGCGGGAACGGCTGCGGCTGCCCCAGGACTACCTGTTGTTCCTGGGCGCGGCCGGGCCACGCAAGGGGCTGGACTGGCTGCTCCAGGCGCATGCCGCCGCCGCAGACCTGCCGCCCCTGGTGTTCACCGGGCCCGGCTTCTTCCCGGTGTCCGACCGCGCGCGACACCTCGGTTATGTGTCCGAAGTGGACCTTCGGCACGTAGTCGCGGGCGCGTCGGCGCTCGTGCTGCCTTCGCGTGACGAAGGTTTCGGGCTGCCGGTGCTGGAGGCGCTGGCCTGTGACGTGCCCGTGGTCTGCACGGATGTGCCCGCACTGCGCGAGATCTCGGGCGGCTACGCGAAGTTGGTGCCCTACAACGACGTGCCCGCCCTGACCGACGCGCTGCGGGAGGCCGTGTCGGAGCCGCGCACGGCGTCGAAGTCGATCGAGCGCCGCGCCCACGTGGCAGGCTTCACCTGGCGCCGCTGCGCCGACGCCACCGTCGCCGCCTACCGCCAGGCTCTGGGTTAGGCGCCAGGCCGGATCTCGGTGGTGGAGAAGCCCGCGAGGGCGAGGTGGCCGGTGCAGCGGTTCCCGTCCGCGGTGACGGCTTCCCGGTGGTGGACGACGACCTCGAACTCCCGGTCACGGGCGCGCACCACCACGGTGCGCGAGTCGGCGTCGTCGTACCGGACGTGAATCGCCACGACGTCGTCCATGCCGGTCAAGCCGGTGTACTTGCGCACGGCGGCCTCAGCCGTCTGCTCCCACCCGGTGACCGCCGACGTACGGCCGCGCAGGTGGTCGGGCCGCACCTGTCCGGCGAGCGCCGCCTTGGTCACCAGCCGGGCGTCGTCGGGGCTGAGCTGCCCGTGCAGGAACCCGTCCGGCACGACCAGCAGGTTCCCGGCCCACCGGTCGCCGCCGACGTGGCTGACCTCCCACACCCGGTCGGGGTGGTCCTCCGCCAGCGCCTTCGCAACCGGCCGCCCGAGCACGGCACAGCACAGGTCCTTCGCGCCGTGCGTGCACACCAGGAACAGCGGCCCGTCGACCGGCTCTCCGTGCCCGGGCCTTCCCGCGGCGACGGCTTCGAGATCCAGCCTGGCCACCTGCGAGGTGTCGGCCAGCTCGATCCGTTCGAGCCAGTGCGTGCCGGGCCATCCGCTGCCAGCGAACACCGTGACCGGCCCCTCGTCGCCGCGCGCGTGCTTGCCGGGTCCCCTGATCAGCAGCGGCCGCATCCCGGCCTCGCGGAGCGCGTGCAACCGGGCGTCGTCGAGCACACCGGCCAGCGTCGACTCGAGTGCGGTCGCCGACCACGCACCTGGCTGCTCGATGAGCAGCCAGGACGTCATGTGTGTGGCCGTGCCGACCGGGTCTCCGCCCATCAGCCGCGCGACGGTCGCGCAACCAGGAGTGCCGCTCTGGGTGAGCGGACCTCCAGCCCCAGCGCTCTGAGTCAGGTAAGGCATACCTAAGTGTACCCCGTTTAGCGGGCGGCTAACACTCCCTGTTCTGCCAACTCGCCCAACAGGGCGCGCACGGTCACTCGTTCCAGTGAATGTGCGGCCGCGAGGATGTCGCTGATCGGATGGGCTAGCCCGCCGAGCAGGAGTTCCAACACCGGCGCCGCGGCCTCCGCGAACACCAGCCGCTTGCCGTCCGCGGCGAGCGCGACCGTTCCGTTCTGCCTGGTCAGCACGGCACGTGGAGTCAGCAGCCGGACCTCGACATCGTCGGTGGGCGGCAGCAGGTCCGAGGTCGCCGACCAGGGCAGTCCCGGCCGCGGGTGGGCCGGGGCCTGCGCGTCCCGGTCTCCGAGGAACCGGGCGACGATCTGGTCGTCGGCCATCTCGAGGATTCGCGCGCGCAGCGCGGCCGCGTGCGTGTGGCGTTCCTCCGGAGTGCCGAACCGGGGCAGGTCGGCGCGGAAGACACCCTCGGCGCGCAGCTGGTCGGCCATCCACGCGACCAGGTCGACCCCGGTGGCGCGGTTGAACCCGATCGTCAGATGCAGCGACTCCTCGCCGATGGCGGACACGTCGTGCCACTGCCCGCGGGGCAGGTACAGCACGTCGCCGTCGGCGAGCAGGAAGTCGTCGACCGGCTCACCCTCGGGCCGCGGCGGCAGCTCCACGTCACGCTGCAGCGGGGCCGGCCTGGTCACGCCGTGCATCCGCCAGCGCTTCCGCCCGGAAATCTGCACGACGAGCGCGTCGTGGTCGTCCCAGTGCACCTCGAAGCCGTGCGTCTTGCCCCAGCCCGCGTACAGGTTGACCTGGATGCGCTCGCGCAGGTCGTGCTCGAGCCGCGCGGCCAGCTCGCCGACCGGATCGAGCATCTCCTGCACCGAGTCCAGCACCAGCGTCGCACCCGCGCGGAGCTTGTCGGCGAACTGTCCCGACCGCAGGCGTGGCACGAGTCCGGTCCGCCGGGTCGGCACCATCTCGGTGTATTCCTGCGCCGGCACGACCTCGCCGTCGAGCGCCAGCCGCAACCGCGGGAAGTCCAGCCGGTGCTGGCGCAGCACCCGGTCCAGCTCGGCCCAGGGCACCAGCTGCGCGAACCGGCCGGCCTCGCCGGGGAACCGCCGGTACATGCCACCGAGAACTGTGGAAAGAAACTGGCTGACCTCGACAGGAGCGACGAGGTCAGCCAGCGATGGGTTCGCGATCACGCGATGGACCGTCAGTCGTTACCGTCGTTGTCGGCCACGGCGCCGTTGGCCTTGCCCCGGTCGGTGGCGACCTGGATCTGCTCCACGTCGATGAGCAGGCCGCTCCGGGACGTCTGGGCAGCTTCTTCGCGCATGCGACTCTCCTAGAGGTTAGGGGAACCTTACGACGCCCACCGTACGGCCAGAACCTGGGTGACAGCCACCGGCCAAATGGGGGCCATCCTCGGCTACCCGGCGTCAGCCGGAGGGACTCAGTTCGCCCCGTCGGGTACTGGCGCGGCAGCGAAATACGCGTGTAATGCCTCGCGCCACGGGCGCAGCGGGGTGAGGCCCGCCGCACGCCACGCTTCGTTGGACAGCACCGAATACGCGGGCCGGCGGGCCGGCCGCGGGAAGTCCGCGGTGGTGCACGGCTGCACGCGCGCCGGGTCGGCACCGATCTCCTCGAAGATCGCGCGGGCGAAACCGAACCACGTCACCTCGCCCGCGCCGGTACAGTGCAGCACTCGGCGCGGTCGCCGTCCGTCCACAATGGAAATGCCGAGTTCGAGCAACCCGGCCGCGAGGTCCGCCGACCACGTCGGCGACCCGCGCTGATCATCCACAACGGACAGTTGGTCGCGTTCGGATTCCAGGCGCAGCACCGTCTGCACGAAATTCGCCCCGGTCAGGCCGTAGACCCACGCGGTGCGCACGATCCACGACTGCGCACCCGACGCCAGCACGGCCTCCTCGCCGGCGAGCTTCGTCCGGCCGTACGCGCCATGCGGCCCCGGCACGTCCTCCGGCTCGTACGGCCGGGTCGCGTCGCCCGGGAACACGTAGTCCGTGGACACGTGCACCAGCGGAACGCGCCGTGACGAGCATGCGGCGGCGAGTACCCGCGGCCCGTCGGCGTTGACCCGGAACGCCCGGGCCTCGTCGGTTTCCGCCGCGTCCACCGCGGTGTAGGCGCCGGCATTGATGACCAGCGGCCGCCGGCCGGTGTCGCGCGCACGCTCATCCAGTGAACTCACCGCGTCCACCACCGCGCCGGTGCTGGTCAGGTCGAGTTCCGTCGAGCCGGGCGCCAGCACTTCGACGTCATCGGACGCCAGCGCGGCGAGGTCCCGGCCCAGCTGCCCGGATCCCCCGGGCACCAGCACAGTGAGCATCAGCATCACTTCCCTACGAGCGCGGCACGATCCTTGAGCGGCTCCCACCATGCCCGATTCTCGCGGTACCAGTCGACCGTCGCGGCAAGACCCTCGTCGAAGGGAACCTGCGGCGCGTAGCCGAGTTCCGTGCTGATCTTGGTGATGTCCACCGAGTACCGCCGGTCGTGGCCCTTGCGGTCGGCGACCGGCTCGACGCGCTCCCAGCCGGCGCCGACCGCGGCGAGCAGCCGCTCGGTGAGCTCGCGGTTGGTCAGCTCGGTGCCGCCGCCGATGTTGTAGATCTCGCCCGGCCGGCCGCTCTCGGCGACCAACTGGATTCCGCGGCAGTGATCGTCCACATGCAACCAGTCGCGTACGTTCAGCCCGTCCCCGTAGAGCGGCACTTTCCGCCCGTCGAGCAGGTTGGTGACAAACAAGGGGATGACCTTCTCCGGGAACTGGTACGGCCCGTAGTTGTTCGAGCAGCGCGTCACGCACACGGGCAGCCCGTGCGTGCGGGTGTACGAGCGCGCGAGCAGGTCGGACGACGCCTTCGACGCGGAGTAGGGGGAATTCGGCTCCAGCACGTGATCCTCCGACCACGACCCCGATTCGATCGACCCGTAGACCTCGTCGGTGGAGACGTGCACGAACTTGCCGACCTCCGCCTCCAGCGCGCCCTGCAGCAGCGTCTGGGTGCCCAGCACGTTGGTCAGCACGAAGTCCGCCGACCCGAGGATCGAACGGTCCACATGCGACTCGGCGGCGAAATGCACCACCAGGTCGACCCCGGCCATCAGCTTGCGGACCAGTTCGCCGTCGCAGATGTCGCCGCGCACGAACTCCAGCCGAGGGCTGTCCGCGACCGGCGTCAGGTTGGCCTCGCTGCCTGCGTAGGTCAGCTTGTCCAGCACGATCACTTCCGCGCCGGACAGCGCCGGGTAGGCGCCCGAGCACACCTGCCGCACGTAGTGCGACCCGATGAAACCCGCTCCCCCGGTAACCAGTACCCGCATCCGAAACCGCCTCTCCGTTCATGCGGGACACCGGCAGGTTGCCCCGACTCGGGCAACGTACGCCAGCCCACGGGCGTCCCAATAGGGAGAACAGTAATCTGGAAGCATTCATATGAGGTGGGGGCGGGAGGAGCGAGCGTGACCGACGGGGTTGCGACCCGCCAGGACGCTGCGGACGACATCTCCTGGCCACCGAAACCCATCCCGTCCAACCGGCGCCGCAAGCGCCGGTTCCTCGTGTTCCTGATGCGGGGCGGCAAGACCGTGATCGGCCTGTTCTCCGTCGTCGTCCTGCTCGTCACCTGGTACGGCTGGCAGTTCATCGGCGACCCGAACGATGGCCTGGCCACCGCGAACGTCTTCGAGGACAACGAGCTGCATGCCGTGCCACTCGACGGCGCGGTGGACATCCTGCTCGTCGGCATGGACAGCCGCACCGACGCGCAGGGCAACCCGCTGCCGCGCGAGGTGCTGGACATGCTGCACGCCGGCGACGCCGACGGCGAGAAGCAGACCGACACGATGATCCTCGTGCACATCCCGCAGGACGGCCGGCGCGCCGTCGCGATCTCCTTCCCCCGCGACTCGTGGGTCGAGCTGGCGGGCGGGTTCGGCAAGCACAAGCTCAACGGCGCGTTCGTCTACGCCTACAACGAGAAATTCAGGCAGGCGCAGCAGCAGGGCGCCGACGTGGCCGCGGCGGACAAGCAGGCGAAGGTCGCCGGCCGGAAGAACCTGATCGCGACCCTCGAGAGCTTCATGGGCAAACCCGGCATGATCGACCGGTACGCCGAGGTGAACCTGGCCAGCTTCTACGAGGTCACCAAGGCCATCGGCGGCGTCGACGTCTGCCTGAACGAGCCCGTGCACGAGAGCAAGTCCGGGGTCGACCTGCCCGCCGGGCCGCAGACCATCTCGGGCGTGCAGGCGCTGGCGTTCGTCCGGCAGCGCTACGACCTGCAGAACGGCGACCTCGACCGGATCGCGCGGCAGCAGGCGTTCCTGTCCGGGCTGGCGCGCAAGGTGCTCTCGCGCGACGTGCTCACCAACCCGGGGAAGGTCGCGGACGTCATCACGGCGGTGAAGAAGTCTGTCGTGCTCTCCGACAACTGGGACCTGGCGGAATTCGCCGCCCAGATGCGGGGGCTCAACAGCGGCAACGTCGAGTTCCGGACCATCCCCGTGCAGGGCCCGGCGGTGATCGGCGGCGCCGACGTGATGCGCGTCGACCCGGTGCAGGTGCACCGGTTCGTGGATCAGCTGACCCGCGAACCGGGCGCCACGACGACCACGCCCGGCACGACGAGCGCCGCTCCGACGAGCACGTCGCCGGCCAAGCGGTCGAGTTCGGTCCCGACCACCAACCCGCCGCCGTCGACCACCACGACACCCGCCATCACCGGTGGTCAAGTCGCCTGCGTCAACTAGCGGTGCCTTAGGCTGAGACCACCGCACGCAAGGGGGAGACACGGGGTTGGCCGAGGACGCCGAAAACAAGGACGAGCCCGGGCGGGAAGCGCCCAAACCGACGCCGTACCCGCGCGCACGTGCCGAGGACGGTGTCGCGCCGGCGCGGAAACGGCGGCCGGTGCGCACGGCGGCCAACGTCACGCTGGCGCTGCTGTCGGTCGTCGCGCTGGCCGTCACCGGCTACGCGTACCTGACCTACCACCACGCGCAGCGCGATCTGCAGACCACCGACATCCTCAGCCAGCCTGACGACGGCGTGGCTCCCCCGCCCGCGGACGACGGCGCCGAGGACATCCTGCTCGTCGGTGTCGACGCGCGCACGGACATGCAGGGCAACCCGCTGCCGCTGTCGGTGCTGAAGACGCTGCGCACCGAGCAGACCGACGCGATCAACACGGACACGCTGATCATCCTGCGGGTACCGAAGAACGGCGGGAATCCCACCGCCATCTCGATCCCTCGCGACACCTGGGTCACGCAGCCGAAGGGCGGCCAGGCGAAGATCAACTCGGTGTTCGGCACCACCAAGGCCGCGGCCGCCGCGCAACTGCGCGCCCAGGGCAAGCGGGACGCCGCCGAGATCGAGCGCGATTCGGACCAGGCGGGCCGCAAGGCTCTGGTCCAGACCATCCAGAACTTCACGCAGGTCCGCCTCGACCACTATGCCGAGGTCAACCTGCTCGGCTTCTACCTCATCACCGAAGCCCTCGGCGGTGTCGACGTGTGTCTCAACCACGCGACCGAGGACAAGGACTCGGGCGCCGACTTCACCGCGGGTCCGCACACCGTCACCGGCGGCGAAGCGCTGTCGTTCGTGCGGCAGCGCAAGAATCTGCCGCGCGGCGACCTCGACCGGATCGTCCGCCAGCAGGTGTTCCTCGGCTCGGCGCTGCACAAGGTGCTCACGGCCGGGGTGCTGACCAACCCGGGCAAGCTGAACGACCTGACCGACGCGTTGCGCCGGTCGCTGGTGCTGGACCCCGACTTCGATCTGCTGCAGTTCGCGGAGAAGGCGAAGGGGATGGCGTCGGGCGAGGTGAAGTTCGAGACGATCCCGGTGCTCACGATCAGCGGCCGGAGCCCCGACGGGCAGAGCATCGTCGAGGTGGACCCGACCGCGGTGCGGCAGTTCATCGCCGGGCTGGCGGGGCGTGCCGGTAGCGGCGGGGCCTCGTCCGGCGGTGTCGCGCCCGCCGCGTACAGCACCCCGCTCGCGCGGACCAGCATCAACGGCGTCACCTGCGTGAACTAGGGTCCGGCCGCTTCCCCACCACCACCCTCAACGGAAGCGCTGCGCGCGCCAGCTAGATTCAAGTCGTGAGCCTCACCGAGCATCTGCTGCGTCCGTTGCTGAGCCAGCCGGCGAAGCCGCTGATCACGCACTACGACGACGCGGCGGGAACACGGGTCGAACTGTCCGTCGCGACGGTCGCGAACTGGGCCGCCAAGACCGCGAACTGGCTGGTCGAGGAGTTCGACGTCGAGGCAGGCGATCCGGTCGCGGTGCTCGTGCCCGCACACTGGCAGACCGCGGGCGTGCTGCTCGGCGCGTGGTGGTGCGGGGCGCACGTGGTGGCGGAGCCGGACGGCGCGCGCGTGGCATTTGTGCCGCCCGGCGGCGTGGCGACGGGCGCGGAGGTCACCGCGGTGGTGTCGCTCGACCCGATGGGCCGCGGGCTGTCCGAGCCGCCCTCCGGTGCGGTGGACTACCTCTCCGATACCCGGCTCGCCGGTGACCACTTCAGCCCGCTCGTCCCGGCCAGCGGCGACACGCCCGCCTTGTCAGGGTCCACAGTGGACGATGTGCTGGCCGAGGCTCATTCGCGTGCCAGGAAAGCCGGGATCGCCGCGAGTGACCGCGTGCTGTCCACTGTGGAGTGGAACGTGCCGGACGGCGTGCTGTCCGGGCTGCTCGCGCCGCTGTCGGTGAGCAGCCACCTGGTCCAGATCACGCACGCCGACCCGGCGAAACTGGCCGACCGTCGCCGCGCCGAGCGCACCACCGTCGACCTGCTCGCCTGAGTTCCTAGGTCGGTCGCGCGCCCAAGAACAGGAAGCCGATCAGGCCGGCGAGGAGCCACCAGGCGTCGCCGTTGGTGGCGGCGGCGATGCCGAGCACGAGCGCGGCGAACGCCAGCACGGGCACGGGTTCCTTGGGCACCTCTCCAGACTGCCGCAGGCCGGGTGCGGGCGGCGTGTGATGCCGGAGAAATTCAGCCTTCGGCGGCTCGGGCCATGCGTCGGTCGTAGTCGTCCGCGAGGGCGTTCACCGCGCCGACGCAGTCGCCGGTGAACGCCGGCCCGTGCATGAGCGCCAGCGTGCGCGGTTGCCAGGTCGCCAAGCCGCGCACGGTGGACCCGCTGGCCGGCGTGATGGCGCTGGCCCGGGTGGCGTCCTCGGCCGCGACGGCCGGCCCCACGATGTCGGCGTCGCTGCCGGCGGGGGTCTGCCCGAAGGCGGTGAACAGGTCACCGATGAACAGCGCGCCGGTGACCTCTTCGTAGATCAGGCCGGCATCCCAGCCGTGCGGCACGTGCGGCGTGTCGATCCAGTGCACCCGCCGGCCGCCGAGATCGAGCACCTCCCCGCTGCGCAGGGCCCGCGGTGGGCGGTCGGCCAGGTCGGTGACGGAAACCAGCACGCCGGTGGTGCCCTGCACGACCTCCGCGGTCGGGGCCGCCGCCAGCCAGCTGTTCATCGCCCCCATCTCGTCGGCTTCGACGTGCCCGAAACTCACCCACCGCAGCCGCTGCAGCGGCATTACGCGGGCGACGGCCTCGGCCACCGCCGGAAACAACTGCCGGAGCCCGCAGTGCCACAGCAGCGGTTCTTCGGCCAGGATCAGATACTGGTTGAACACCAGATTCGCCGGCTCGACATAGGTCGAAACGCGATAGACGTCCTCGGCGATTTCCTGCACATCGGTATTCATGTCGGCTGCCTCCCCTGCTTTGCCGCCATCCACGATAGCGCGCAGGTCCAGCCGATTCAGCCCTTCGGCCGCGCGCGACGCCGCTCCACCAGCGCCAATACGACTACCAGCGGGGACAACAGGCAGGCAACGTAGAGCAGGATCAGCGGCAGCCCGGTATGCGGCCGCATACCGGTCACGGGTCCGCTGGCCAAGGTCGAATCAGCCCTTGAGCAGAGCCCGCGCCATCACGACGCGCTGGATCTGGTTGGTGCCCTCGTAGATCTGCGTGATCTTCGCGTCGCGCATCATGCGTTCCACCGGGAAGTCGCGGGTGTAGCCGGCGCCACCGAAGAGCTGTACCGCGTCGGTGGTCACGGACATCGCGATGTCGGACGCGTACGACTTCGCCGCGCTGGCCATGAATCCCGCGCGCGCGTCGCCGCGCTCACTCGCCGCCGCGGAGGCGTAGACCAGGTGCCGCGCCGCTTCGATCTTGGTGCCCATGTCCGCGAGCATGAACTGCACGCCCTGGAAATCGGCGATCGCCTTACCGAACTGCTTGCGCTCCTTGACATACGCGAGCGCCGCGTCGAGCGCGCCCTGCGCGATGCCCAGCGCCTGCGCCCCGATCGTCGGCCGCGTGTGGTCCAGCGTCCGCAGCGCGGTCTTGAGACCCGAGCCGGGCTCACCGATGATCCGGTCCGCCGGGATGGTGCAGTTCTCGAAATGGATCTCCCGCGTCGGCGAACCCTTGATGCCGAGCTTGCGTTCCTTCGCCCCCACCGTGAAACCCGGGTCGTCCTTGTGCACCACGAACGCCGAGATCCCGTTGGACTTCTTCTCCGCGTCGGGTTCGGTGACCGCCATGACGGTGTACCAAGTGGACTCACCCGCGTTGGTGATCCAGCACTTCGTGCCGTTGAGCACCCACGAGCCGCCGTCCAGCCGGGCGCGCGTGCGCATCGCCGCGGTGTCCGAACCGGCCTCGCGCTCCGACAGCGCGTACGACGCCGACGCGTCACCGGACGCGATCGACGGCAGGACCTGCTTCTTCAGCTCGTCCGACGCCGACAGCAGGATCGGCTGAGTGCCGAGCTTGTTCACCGCCGGGATCAGCGACGCGGAGGCGTCGACCCGCGCGACCTCCTCGATCACGATGCACGCCGATATCGCGTCCCCACCCTGACCGTCGTAGACCTCGGGAACGTGGACGGCGTGGAAACCGGCTTTCACCAGCGCGTCGTAGGCCTCGCGCGGATACCGCTCCTGCTCGTCCACGTCCGCGGCGTGGGGCGCGATCTCCTTCTCGGACAACGCGCGCACGGCTGCCCGCAGCGCCTCGTGCTCCTCGGCCAGCTGGTACAGGCCCGGACCGTCAGACACCGGTCTCACCTTCCTCGACTAGTAACGCCCAGCACAGTAGCGCGCGTCTACTCGGACGTCCTGGTGTTCTCGGCCCCATTCCGGGCGAGCTTCTCGTGCAGCGCCGCATCCTTGTCCAGCACCAGCTGTTGCAGCTCGGCCTGGAACGCGGCCATCCGGTCCCGCAGCGCCGCGTCGTGCGCCGCGAGGATCCGCACCGCGAGCAGCCCGGCGTTGCGCGCGCCGCCGACAGAGACCGTCGCGACGGGCACGCCCGCCGGCATCTGCACGATCGACAGGAGTGAGTCGAGGCCGTCGAGGTATTTCAGCGGCACCGGAACGCCGATCACCGGCAGCACCGTCGCCGATGCGACCATGCCTGGCAGGTGCGCCGCGCCCCCGGCGCCCGCGATGATCACCTTCAGGCCGCGGCCGACCGCCGAGGACGCGTAGTCGAGCATCCGCTGCGGCGTACGGTGCGCCGAATAGACACCGACCTCATACGACACACCGAACTCGTCCAGGGCCTGCCCCGCGGCCTCCAGCGTCGGCCAGTCCGAGTCGCTGCCCATGATCACGCCGACGGTCGGCGCCATACCCGCTCCTTCTAGTGAATGTCGTACCCGTCCGGCCATTCCGCGTGGGAAAGCCAGTGCGCGGACAGTGTGGCCCGCTTCCGAAGCTCCGGCATGTCGGGGCCGGTGAAGTTCACGTGCCCGAGCTTGCGCCCGGGCCGCTCGCCCTTGCCGTAGAGGTGCACGCGCGCGTCCGGGAATCGGGCGAACAGGTGATGCAACCGCTCGTCCAGGCACATTTCGGGGAGCACGGGCGCGCCCAGCACGTTCGCCATCACGGTGGGCGCCAGCAGATCCGTGGACCCCAGCGGGTAGTCGAGCACCGCCCGCACGTGCTGCTCGAACTGCGACGTGCGCGACCCGTCCATCGTCCAGTGGCCGGAGTTGTGCGGGCGCATCGCCAGCTCGTTGATGACCAAACCGCCGCCGGTGTCGAACAGCTCGACGGCCAGCACGCCCACCACGCCGAGCTGCTCGGCGATCCGCAGCGCGAGGTCCTGCGCCTCGTCGACCTGCCGCGGGCTCAGGCCCGGCGCGGGCGCGAGCACCTCGGTGTTGATCCCGTCCGACTGCACGGTCTCGACCACCGGCCACGCCGCGCCCTGCCCGAACGGCGACCGCGCGACCAGCGCGCACAGCTCGCGGCGCATCTCCACGCGGGCCTCGGCCAGCAGGCGGGTACCCGCGGCCAGCAGCTCCGGCACGGTCGCGTGCGCCGCACCGTCGGAGTCGAGCATCCACACGCCGCGGCCGTCGTACCCCCCGGTGGCGGCCTTGAGCACCACCGGCCAGCCGTGCTCCGCGCCGAACTTCAGCACATCGTCCATTTCGGACACTTCCGCGAACGGCGGGCACGGGTAACCGGCCGCGGACAGGCGGTTGCGCATGAGCAGCTTGTCCTGCGCGTGCGCGAGCGCATCCGGACCGGGACGTACGGTGACGCCGTCGGACACCAGCGCCCGCAGGTGTTCGCCGGGCACGTGTTCGTGGTCGAAGGTGAGCACGTCGACGTACTTCGCGAAGGCCCGCAGCGCCTGCAGGTCGGTGTGGTGACCGATCGACACGTGCGCGGCCACGAGGGCGGCGGAGTCGTTCTCGTCGGCGGCGAGCACCCGCAGCGACTGACCGAGTGCGATCGCGGCCTGATGGGTCATCCTGGCGAGCTGGCCGCCACCCACCATGCCCACGACAGGAAGGCCGGTAACAGAGTCCATAGCCGACTCAGCTTACGGGGCGACGCAGCTCACGGACCGTGAGGCCGAGGATTCCCAGCACCGCCGCGAGCACGTACGAGTTGCCGAGGATCGACCAGCCGAGCCCCCAGCCGAACTCGGTGTCGCCGCCGTTGGGCACCAGCATGATCACCGAACTGCCGAGGAACAGCGTGATCGCCCCGGCCCACACCAGGTGCCGCTTCACCAGGAGCAGCGCGATCAGCGGCACCGCCCATACCCAGTGGTGCGACCACGAGATCGGCGACGCGAGCACGCCGAGGAACGCCGTGACCAGCAGTGCCGCGAGATCTTCACCGCGGCGATGCAGCCGCCGCACCAGCCAGGCGGCCGGCACCGCGAGCACGGCCGCGATCAGCAGGGCGAGCGTGCCCGACCAGCTCGCGGCGTGGGCCGCGCGGTTGAGCAATCCGTTCAGCGACTGGTTGAAGGCCCAGTTCACGCCACCGACCCGGCTCGGGTCGAGCACCGCCTCGGTCCAGTAGCGGATCGCGTCGTGCGGAATGAGCAGGAACATCAGCCCCTGCAACGCGCCGAAGGTGGCGAGCGCGCGCAGCCCGTCACGCCACCGGCCGGTCAGGAACAAGTACCCGACGAAGATCAGCGGGGTCAGCTTGACCGCCGCCGCGACCCCCACCAGCATCCCCGACCAGCGGGATCCGGCCAGCACCAGCACGTCGATCACGACGATCGCCATCAGGATCAGGTTGATCTGGCCGAGCGCAAGCGTCCTCCACACCGGTTCGAGACCGAGGCCCACCACGGTGAGGCCCACGACCGTCAGCCGCCCCGCCGGGCGCGCGCAGATGCGGACCACCATGGCCACCGACAGCACCGACGCCACCGACACGACTCCCCACGCCAGGCCCGCGGGCAGGGCCGTGAGCGGCGTGAACAGCAGCGCGGCGGCCGGCGGGTAGGTGAACGGCAGCGCGACCCACGACGGCAGCGCGGACAGCCGCCCGAGGCCGTAGAGGGGGTCGCCGTGCAGGAACGTGAGCGCGCCCGCCCGGTACACGGCGCTGTCCGCGCCGACGCGCCAGCCCTCCAGCCACGCGACGACCCCGGTGACCAGTGCGACGACGACGAGAGTGGCGGCCAGCAGCCGCGTGGGATCAGCGGACAGTCGTGGTGTGGACACGGTGCCGTTTCAGGATCATCCAGCGAGTCACGAGCACCGCGGCGAGCACGATGGGCATCAGGATGTACGCGTTGCCCAGCACGTTCTGCCAGAACTTCCAATGCAGCTCGATGTTGCGCCCGTTGGGCAGCACGAGCAGCACACAACTGATGAACACCGCGATCACCGCGCTGGTGCCGAGCCAGCGCCGCCATGCGGTCGCGGGCGTGGTCCGCGGCAGCCGCGAGACCAGCAGCACGATCAGCGGCACCGCCCACACCCAGTGGTGAGACCACGAGATCGGCGACGCGAGCAGCCCGAAGAACGCGCTGACCAGCAGCGCGGCGAGTGCCTGACCGCGACGGTGGAAGCGCATCATCAGCCACAGGGCGGGGATCGCGAGCAGCACGCTGATCCCGATCGCGGCCTTCGACGCCCACGGCGCCAGATCGGTGACCCGGTTCATCAGGCCGTTCAGCGACTGGTTGCCCGCCCAGTGCACCGGCCCGATGCGCCCGGTGTCGGAGATCGTCTTGGTCCAGTACCGGATGGTGTCGCCCGGGATCAGCAGCAGCATCAGCGCCTGCAGGCTCAGGAACGTGACCAGCGCGCGCATCGCATCGGCGCGCTTGCCGGTGAGGAACAGGTGCACCACGAAGATCAGCGGCGTCAGCTTCACCGCGGCCGCGATGCCGACGAGGATGCCCCCGCCCTTGGCGCCACGCGCCGTGACCACCAGGACGTCGACGACGACCAGCGCCATCAGGATCAGGTTGATCTGGCCGAGGAAGATCGTGCGCCACACCGGTTCCAGGGCGAGCATGACGAGCGAGAACACGAGCGTCGCGCGGGCCGGCGAGGACCACCAGCGCGATCCCACCGCCGGTTTCGGCAGCGAGCCGATCGTGACCCGGACGACCAGCGCCATCGCCAGCATGGAGATCGCGGTCAGCACACCCCACGCGACCTGCGTCGGCACGACCGCGAGCGGCACGAACAGCAGCGCGGCCGTCGGCGGGTAGGTGAACGGCAGCAGCGCCCACCACGGCTCGGGCGGCAGCGTGCTCGCGTCGTAGAGCGGGTCGCCGTGCAGCAACGTCAGGGCGCCCGCGCGGTACACGGCGCTGTCGACGCCCAGATTCCAGTCCAGCAGCCACCCCACGATGCCGACCGCGATGGCCAGTGCCGGGACCAGGGACAGCAGCAGGATCGATTTCGGCCGCACCGACAGCCGAGCGAGCGAGGTGCGCAAATCCAGGCGCGGATGCGGGCGCTCGAGGGTTTCACCGCCGGACGCAGGCGCTGACTGGGTCACCCCTTCAGCAAATCACGGATCAGCATCGACGGTCGCGCAACCCCTCTGAAATGCCGCTCTCTCACCATGACAAACGGGCTGAATGCCACATTGCGACCCTTCTCTCGGCGCGGTGGCACAGTGAGCTCGCGGATCAGGCGCGGGAAAGGCGGACCAGGAGTTCGGAGGCCGACTCGTGGGTGCTGGGCAGGCGTACCAGCCGGATGCGCGGTCCGGCCATGTCGTCGAATTGCGCGTCAACGGAAAGCCGCTCGTGCAGCGCCCTGCGCAGCCCGACCGCCTTCGCCGAAAGCTCGCCGTCGCGCGGCAGCACGGCCGCGATCGTCGACGGCCCGAGCGTCGCGAGGCTCTCGCCCCCGTCCAGCGCCGCGCGCAGTGCCTCGGCCAGCAGGATCATGCCGGTGACGCGGGGCCAGCCGGTGATGGCCGACAGGTCGAGGCTCACCACGAGCAGCGTGTAGTCGTCCGCCGCGCGGCGGCCGTGCGCCTCCGCGCCCCGATAGATCTCGCCGAGACGGGTGCGCAAGTAAGCCGCGGTCGGCAGGCCGGTGAGCGGGTCGACCACCTCGATGGTCGCCAGCTGGTCCATCGCGACGTCCGCCCACGCCAGCGCGCTCACCCGCAGCAACCGGGAGGGAGTGGCGTCGATGTCCGGGGAGATGAATCCGTCGGTCGCGTCCGGGTCGGACAGCACCGCGTGCAGCGCCGCGAGGTCGGTGAGCACCTCGGCGAGGCCGGCACCGGCGGCCGCCCTGGCGCGGGCCAGCCCGGCCAGCGGAATCTCGGGCTTGCCGCCCCGCAGCACCGCGGCGCACACCGCGTCCACCTCGGGCAACGCCCAGTCGCTGGCGAACCGCCAGCCCGAGGCCAGGCTCGCGGTGCGCCACCGCGCCCGCAGCGCACGCAGCTGCCGGTCGGTCTCCGGGTCGGTGAGGGTCCCCCGCTGTCTCCAGCTCCCCTGCCGGGACTCACTCCCGCCGCTGGCCGGCATGTCCACTCGCGACCACCCTTTCCTTCGGCCTTCGGCGAGCCTTGCGACTAGGTGACGCCGGCGCCGATCATCCGTGACGGCACTTCGCCGTGGGCCGGGTGAACTTATTGGGCTCTCCGGGTCACGCCCCACCCCGCGGGGTGACCCGGTGCCCCCGGTCCGTCACACTGATCGACATACGACGTCTGGGGATATAGGTGACCCCACCACCGTCGTTACTCAGGGCCTGGACCAGAGGAGAACCGTTGTCCACCGTTCCCGCGGACTTCGACGGCAAAAGCGATGCCGAGCTGATCGCCTCCGTCCGGTCCGGGACCCTCGCCGCCTACGGCACGCTGTACGAGCGTCACGTCGGCGCCGCCTACAACCTCGCGCGCCAGCTCGCCCGGTCCACGGCCGAGGCGGACGATCTGGTCTCGGAGGCGTTCGCGAAGGTACTGGACACGCTCCGTGGTGGCAAAGGCCCCGATGCGGCCTTCCGGGCGTACCTGCTGACAGCGCTGCGCCACACCGCGTATGACAAGACTCGCCGGGACAAGCGCCTCGATCTGAACGAGGACATGAGCACGCTCAGCGGCGCGTCCGAGGAGCTGACGGTCCCGTTTTCCGATACCGCCGTCGCCGGGCTCGAGCGCACGATGGCCGCGAAAGCGTATGCGCGGCTGCCGGAGCGGTGGCAGGCGGTGCTGTGGCACACCGAGATCGAGGGCCAGACGCCGGCCGAGGTCGCCCCGCTGCTCGGGCTGACACCCAACGGCGTGTCCGCGCTGGCCTACCGTGCCCGCGAGGGGCTGCGGCAGGCGTACCTGCAGGTGCACCTCGCGGAGACGTCGGCCGAACGCTGCCGCGCGACCGCCGACAAGCTCGGCGCCTGGACCCGCGACGGGCTGGCGAAGCGGGAACGCGCCCAGGTCGAGGCGCACCTCGACGAGTGCGACCGATGCCGCGTGCTGGCCGCCGAACTGGCCGACGTCAACGGCGCCCTGCGCGCAGTCGTCGCCCCGATCGTGCTCGGTGGCGCGGTGTTCGCCTACCTCGCTGCGAGCGGCGCGAAGGCGTCCGCCGCGACCGTCGGTGTCGCCGCCGCGAGTTCGGCGGGCGCGGGCAGCGCCGCCGGAGCCGCGGCCGCCGGACCTCGCCAGTTCCTCGGTGTCGCCGCATCGGGTGTCGCGATCGCGGCCGCCGTCGCCACTGCGCTCGCCGCGGGCGGCGGCACGCAGGAGATCCCC
>DATFHB010000042.1:0-4724 GCA_035248845.1 Amycolatopsis sp.
CGTGGAGCTGGCGAACTTTCCGCAGGCGATTCAGGTGGTGAACCGGGTGGCGGAGATCGCGGAGAGCGTCAACCACCATCCCGACATCGATATCCGGTGGCGGACGCTGACGTTCCGGCTCAGTACGCATTCCGACGGCGGGATCACCGAGAAGGACTTCAGCCTCGCGGAGCAGATCGACGCGGTGATCGACGCGCTGTGACCCCGCTCGGCGAGCCAAGCCCGAACGTGACTTCGGACACATCGTGCGAGCTGCGCTAACGCGCGCCGCGATCGGCGCGGTGTCATGCGCGACAAGACTCCGCACCAGCCCTGGGAATCACCATGAACAGTCCCGCCGCCACTTCCCTGTCGCCTGCGCAGCGCGCGTGGGTAACGGCCATCGCCGCCACGGTCACCCTGCTGATCGTCGTCGTTCTCGGCGCCCTGGCTTGACGTTTCCGATTCGTCCTGATCTGTGCACCTCGTCACTCGCCAGTGACATCTCCGTGGCCAATTCGTAATGTTGCGACCCCATGGCGCAATAACGAGTTGATAACGGGAGCGGTGCTGAGATGGCAGGTCGACATAGGTCGGGCAAAGGCGCCCGAAGACTTCCGGTGATCTTCGCCGGAAGCGCGGTTTTCCTGTTGATATTCGCCATCTGGATCACCGGCGGCCCCTGGCGCCAGGACACCCCGAGCCTGGCTGCGCAGCCGTCACCGACGACCACGCGAGCATTGCCACCGGCCGAGACACCGCTGCCCACGACGACGACCACGCCGCCGCCAGCACCACCAATGACGACCACCACCGCGCCGCCGAGCACCACGACAACACCTCGCTCGACGACGACCACCAAGGCGACCCGCGCCTGCTCGACGGTCCTCGACGGCACCAAGCCGTACGTCGCGCAGGTCGGCAACTACCTCAGCGGCCTGTTCCCCGTCCAGTCGATCCTCGGCCAGGGCTCCCGTTCAGGCACGAGCGACCACCCGACCGGCCTCGCACTGGACTTCATGGTGACCACGCCGACCGGTAACGCGCTCGCCGATTTCGTCCTGGCGAACCGATCGCGGCTCGGCGTGAAGTACGTGATCTGGCGGCAGCGCTACAACGACGGCAGCGGCTGGTCGATGATGGAGGACCGCGGCGACGCGACGGCCAACCACTACGACCACGTCCATGTGTCGTTCGAGTCCGGCGCGACGGTGTCCGTCAGCTGCTGAACCGGCGCCTCAAGCTCAGACGTTGAAGCGGAACTCGACCACGTCGCCGTCGACCATGACGTAGTCCTTGCCCTCCATGCGCACCTTGCCCCCGGCGCGAGCGGTCGCCATCGAGCCGGCCTCGACCAGGTCGTCGTACGAGACGATCTCGGCCTTGATGAAACCGCGCTCGAAGTCGGTGTGGATCACGCCGGCGGCCTGCGGAGCCGTGGCACCCTTCGGGATCGTCCACGCGCGGGCCTCCTTCGGCCCGGCGGTGAGGTAGGTCTGCAGCCCGAGCGTGTGGAAGCCGGCGCGGGCAAGCGCGTTCAGGCCCGGCTCGTGCTGGCCGACCGATTCGAGCAGCTCCCGCACCGATTCCTCGTCGTCCAGTTCGAGCAGCTCCGCCTCGATCTTGGCGTCGAGGAACACGGCGTCGGCCGGCGCAACCAGCTTGGTCAGCTCTTCGCGACGGGCGTCGTCGGTGAGGACGCCCTCGTCTGCGTTGAAGACGTACAGAAACGGCTTGCCGGTCAGCAGGCTCAGCTCGTGCAGTTCGTCGACGTCGATGTCCTGCTGCGCGGAGAAGAGCGTGCGCCCGCTGTCGAGGATTTCCTTGGCGCGCTGGGTGGCCTCCAGCTTCGGCCGGTTCTCCTTCTTGGTGCGGGCCTCCTTCTCCAGCCGCGGCAGGGCCTTTTCCAGGGTCTGCAGGTCCGCGAGGATCAGCTCGGTGTTGATGGTCTCGATGTCGGACGACGGGTCGACGCGGCCGTCGACGTGCACCACGTCCGGGTCGTCGAACACGCGGATGACCTGGCAGATCGCGTTGGCCTCGCGAATGTTCGCGAGGAACTTGTTGCCGAGACCGGCACCTTCGGAGGCGCCCTTTACGATGCCCGCGATGTCCACAAAGGACACAGTGGCGGGCACGGTCCGCTCGGAGTGGAACACCTCGGCCAGCTTGTCGAGCCGCTCGTCGGGCAGCGGCACCACGCCTACGTTGGGTTCGATCGTGGCGAACGGATAGTTCGCTGCGAGCACGTCGTTGCGGGTCAGCGCGTTGAACAGGGTGGACTTGCCGACGTTGGGCAGCCCGACGATGCCGAGGGTGAGACTCACGGGCCAGCAGTCTAGTTGCGCCACGTACGCACCTGGTCGGCCGCTCCCATCACCGCCGCTCACGGCAATGGCGGATTCCCGCCAGTCGTCGGCCTGACCTGCTGGCAGTATCGAACCCATGACAGCAGCAGCGACCCAGGCCGGACACGGACTTTGGCGTGACAACGAGCGGTGCTACCGCGCGGTCGCCTCGCGTGATGCCCGCTTCGACGGTCAGTTCATCGTGGCCGTGAAGACCACCGGCATCTACTGCCGCCCGTCCTGCCCCGCGCTCACCCCGAAGGCGGCCAACGTCCGCTTCTATCCGACCTCGGCGGCAGCCCAGGCCGGCGGGTTCCGGGCGTGCCGGCGCTGCCTGCCCGACGCCGTGCCCGGGTCCCCCGAGTGGAACCTGCGCGCGGACCTCGCCGCACGCGCCATGCGCCTGATCTCGGACGGCGTCGTGGAACGTGAGGGCGTGCCCGGCCTCGCGCGCCGGCTCGGGTACTCCGAGCGTCAACTCGCGCGCGTGCTGACCACCGAGCTCGGCGCCGGACCGCTCGCGCTGGCCCGCGCCCACCGAGCCCACTCCGCCCGGCTGCTGATCGAGCTCTCAGAGTTGCCGCTGGCCGACGTCGCGTTCGCGGCTGGGTTCGCGAGCGTGCGTCAGTTCAACGACACCATCCGCGAGGTGTTCGCCCGAACACCGTCCGAGCTGCGCGCCACGGCGACCACCGCACGCCGTCGAGCCGAAGCGAAGCGCCGCGGCAAGGTAAGCACTGGCGCTGATCTCGCCGGGCTCGCGCATGCGGACACGCACGGACCGGCAGCCGGGACGCGGCTGTCGCTGCGCCTGCCGTACCGCCTGCCGTTCGACGCCCAGGGCCTGTTCGGCTTTCTTGCCGCACGCGTGGTGCCGGGTGTCGAGTGGGCAGCCGCCGAGACGTACGGCCGCACACTCCGGCTTCCGCACGGCCCAGCGACGATCGCCTTGACGCCGCAGGACAACCACATCCGCTGCGACGTTCGGCTCGCCGATGTCCGCGACCTGGGGAGCGCGGTGTCCCGGACCCGCCGGCTGCTCGACCTCGACGCCGACCCGGAAGCCGTGACCCGCGTGCTCAGCAGGGACGCCCTGCTCGCTCCCGCGGTCGCGGCCACGCCCGGCATCCGGGTGCCAGGCGCCGTCGACGGGCCCGAGTTGCTGATCCGGGCCATGCTCGGCCAGCATGTCTCGGTCGCCGCCGCACGCACTGCGGCCGGCCGGCTCGCGGCGGCACTCGGCGAGCCCGTGTCCTGGGCGGCGGCCGAGGGCGACACGCAACGCCTGTTCCCCACACCGCAGGCCGTGGCCGAACGGGGACACGAGGTCCTGCGCGGGCCCCAACGACGCATCGACGCGATCTGCGGTGCCGCCAGGGCTCTCGCCGCCGCCGAGGTCGACCTGCACGTCGGCCGCGACGCGGACCAACTCCGCGCCGAGCTTGTCGCCCTGCCCGGCGTCGGACCGTGGACGGCCGACTACGTGCTCATGCGCGTGCTCGGCGCGCCCGACGTGCTCCTCGCCGACGACCTCGTGGTCCGCAAGGGCGCCGCCGCGTTGGGCATCGCCGACCTGCCCGCCTGCGCTCAGGCATGGCGGCCGTGGCGCTCGTACGCCGGCATGTACCTCTGGCGCAGCGCCTGACCGCCCGCCACGAAACCGACAACCCGCAAACCGACCGCTCGAAGGCCACATTACCCAGCTGCGACCGGCTTCCTGCCACGAAGGAGAACGACAGATGAGCATCGCACACTGGTCCACCATGGACACCCCTATCGGCCCTTTCACGGCGATCGTCGCGTCGGACGGCGCGGTCCTGGCTTCGGGCTGGACCGCCGAACTCGACGACCTGACGCCCGTCATCTCGCCCTCACTCGCACCGGCCGGGCTGCGCGGCAAACGTGACCTCGGAGCCGTCAGCACCGCGATACGCCGCTATCACGACGGCGACCTGGCCGTGATCGACGACATCCCGGTCCGCCAGCGATCCGGCGAGTTCCTGCAGCACGCCTGGGACATCCTGCGGACCGTGCCGGCCGGCAAGCCAGTGACCTACACCGAGTTCGCGGCGCTCGCGGGGCGGCCGGCGGCGGTGCGGGCGGCGGCGTCCGCCTGCGCGCGCAACGCGGCCGCACTGTTCGTGCCCTGCCATCGGGTGCTACGGATCGGCGGCGCGATGGGCGGTTTCCGCTGGGGCGTCGACGTCAAGCGGTGGCTGCTCGACCACGAGTCCCCGGAGCGCGTCGCGGGCCTGCACTAGCCCGCTGCTTTCGTGGTGTTCCTGGCTAAGGGGTGTCGATCATGGAGAAAGGTGCTCTGAACTGCAAGGATCTGACTTGCTGAGGGTCATGTCCGAACGAGTTCAGGAGCACCTTTCTGGTGGGCAACATTACCGG
>DATFHB010000043.1:0-16248 GCA_035248845.1 Amycolatopsis sp.
CGACGGGCCGTCGGCCGCGCCCACGTAGATCGTGCCGTCGTCCTCGATGGAGATGTCGGCGCCGGTCTCCTCGGTGATCGAGTTGATCATCTTGCCCTTCGGCCCGATGACCTCGCCGATCTTGTCGACCGGGATCTTCACACTGGTGACGCGCGGCGCGTACGGGCTCATCTCGTCCGGGCCGTCGATCGCCTCGGCGATGACCTCGAGGATCGTCAGCCGGGCGTCCCTGGCCTGGTTCAGCGCGCCGGCCAGGACATCCGACGGGATGCCGTCGAGCTTGGTGTCCAGCTGCAGCGCGGTGATGAAGTCCTTGGTGCCGGCGACCTTGAAGTCCATGTCACCGAAGGCGTCCTCAGCACCGAGGATGTCGGTCAGCGCGACGTAATGAGTAGAGGACTTGCCGTCTGCGTCCTTCAACTCGTCGGACACCAGGCCCATCGCGATGCCGGCGACCGGCGCCTTCAGCGGCACACCGGCGTTGAGCAGGCCCATCGTGGACGCGCAGACCGAACCCATCGACGTGGACCCGTTCGAGCCCAGCGCCTCCGAGACCTGGCGGATCGCGTAGGGGAACTCGTCCCGCTTGGGCAACACCGGCACCAGCGCGCGCTCGGCGAGCATGCCGTGCCCGATCTCCCGCCGCTTCGGCGAGCCGACACGGCCGGTCTCACCGGTGGAGAACGGCGGGAAGTTGTAGTGGTGCAGGTAGCGCTTGTGCGTCTCCGGCGACAGCGAGTCGATCTGCTGCTCCATGCGCAGCATGTTCAGCGTGGTGACACCCAGGATCTGGGTCTCGCCGCGCTCGAACAGCGCCGAGCCGTGGGCCCGCGGGATCACGCCGACCTCGGCGGACAGGCTGCGGATGTCGGTCAGGCCGCGGCCGTCGATGCGGACCTTGTCGCGCAGGATCCGCTGCCGGATCAGCTTCTTGGTCAGCGCGCGGAACGCGGCACCGATCTCCTTGTCGCGTCCCTGGAAAGCGGAGCCCTCGTCAGTGCCGTTTCCCAAGCCGACCTTGGCGAGCACCGCGGACTTGACCTCGTCGGTGGCGTTGTCGCGGTCCTGCTTGCCGCCGATGGTCAGGGCCTTGGCGAGGTCGTCGGTGGCGATGGCCGCGACGGCGTCGTAGGCGTCCTGCTGGTAGGCGGGGAACAGCGGGAAGTCACCGGTCGGCTTGGCGGCCGACTCGGCGAGGCGCTGCTGCGCCTCGCACAGCACGCGGATGAACGGCTTCGCGGCGTCGAGGCCCTGGGCGACGGTGATCTCGTCGGGCGCGGTTCCCCCGGCGGCGATCAGGTCCAGGGTGTGCTCGGTGCCTTCGGCCTCGACCATCATGATCGCGATATCATCGGCAGAGCCGTCACCGCCTGTGTTGACGATGCGGCCGGCGACCACCATGTTGAAGGTGGCCTGCTCCAGCTGCGACCAGGTCGGGAACGCGACCCACTGGCCCTCGATCAGCGCGACCCGCACGCCGCCGACGGGGCCCGAGAAGGGCAGCCCGGCGATCTGGGTGGAGGCCGACGCGGCGTTGATCGCGAGCACGTCGTACGGGTCGTCCGGGTTCAGGCTCTGCACCGTGATGACGACCTGGATCTCGTTGCGCAGGCCGTCGGTGAACGACGGGCGCAGCGGCCGGTCGATCAGCCGGCAGGTCAGGATGGCGTCGGTGGAGGGACGGCCCTCACGGCGGAAGAACGCGCCCGGGATCCGGCCCGCGGCGTACATCCGCTCCTCGACGTCCACGGTCAGCGGGAAGAAGTCGAAGTGCTCCTTCGGGTGCTTCGACGCCGTGGTCGCCGACAGCAGCATGGTCTCTTCGTCCAGGTAGGCCACGACGGCCCCGGCGGCCTGACGGGCCAGCCTCCCGGTTTCGAAGCGGACGGTGCGGGTGCCGAACTTGCCGTTGTCGATGACGGCTTCGGTCTCGTGCACCGAGTTTCCGCTTGCGTCGGTCATAAGTGTGGTTCTCCTCGTTTACCTGTCATGGCGACGCACTCGCCCCACCCTGTGGGACGACGCCCGAGAAACGAGGCCGGTCTTCGATCGAAGCCCCCGGGACACACTCCCGGAAGCCACTACCGAGGACCGGCGGACTACTCCTCGCGCGTGCGCGCCTTTCCTCTTTCTTGCTTGTGTACTTATCGACCGAGGGGGAGTGGCCGGGTGGCCACTCCCCCTCGGTGTCAGGTCATCGGCGGAGGCCGAGTCGCTGGATCAGCGACCGATACCGTTCGATGTCCACCTTCATCACGTAGTTGAGCAGCCGGCGGCGACGGCCGACCAGCAGCAGCAGCCCGCGACGCGAGTGGTGGTCGTGCTTGTGGAGCTTGAGGTGCTCGGTGAGGCCGATGATGCGCTTGGTCAGCAGCGCCACCTGTGCCTCGGGGGATCCGGTGTCCGAGTCGTGCAGACCGTACTCGGTGAGGATCGACTTCTTCTCGTCGGTGGACAGCGCCACGCTGGGTTCTCCTTGTGTTTCTCGTGCCGTGCGGCCCGGGCACATGTTCGTGCCGGGTGAGACGGTCGCGGCCGCCACGGACTGCAGCCGGACCCAGTTATCCAGGGTATCAGGCAGGTGGTGCACCGGCCCGGCGGGACACGAGGGGGAAGCGCGCCGTCACTGTGTACCGCGACCCGCCCTCGCCGGGGTCGCTGCGCATCAGCACCGCCTCGGCCGCCGTCCAGGTTCCGCTCGAGTAGCCGCCGAGCCGGTGCGGCAGCTCGGCCGGCACCTCGCCGCGGGTGCGGGCCACCGTCAGGTGCGGCAGGTACGGGCGGTCGCGCCCGGCGCCGGCGGCCACGGCCAGCTCGGCGAGCCCGTCGCTGTAGACGCCCACGTACAGCACGCGGGAGAACGTGCCGGCGCCGGCCAGCCGCAGCGTCGGCGCCGCCTGTCCGGCCAGCGCGCCGCGCAGCCGGTCCGCGCGCTCGTCCGGGTCGCCGCCCTGGCCGTAGAACCCCAGGGTCACGTGCCACTGCTCCGGTGCGATCCACCGCGGCCCCGGCACGGCGGCGCGCAGCCGGGCCAGCTCCCCGTCCAGCGACGCGACGACGTCGGCGGGCGGGACGATCGCGGAGAACAGCTGCATAGCTAGCTCGTGCCCGCCCGGCGCAGCAGGTCCGCGAGCGCGGGGAAGTCGTCGTCGAGCCGCTTCGCCGCTTCGATCAGGTCCTCATCCTCGGCGATGTCGCGGAGCGCGGCCACCACCACCCCGTCGTCGGCGACCGGGATGTTGTCCCGGCCGACCCGTGGCCGCGCGTCCTTGACGTCCTCGAGCGCGGCCAGCAGGGCCTCCTTGTGGCCCGCCGCGACCTCGGGAATGAGGCACTTGCGTTCGAGCATGATCATCCGGGCGAGCACGGCCGGGTTGCCGATCTTGGCACGCCGCCCGCTCATCACCTGGCTGAGCATGGGGGCACTGATGCCGAGCACCTCGGCGAGGTAGGCCTGCGACACGTTGAACGCCACGACGAGCCGGCGCACCCTGTCCCCCAGGGGCTCGCCGTACCACTCCCGCTGCAGTGCGATGTTGCGCTGGACGATCTTGGTGTCCTCCACGTCTGTCCTGCTCCCCTGTCTCACTCCCCGGTCAGACCCGGCTACCACCGGTGCCCCTGCATCTTGCCAGGCCGGACCAAACGGACGTGGGGGTTTGGCGAGATTCGCCGACCGGGTGGTCAGCGGGGGATGCTCAGGATGTCCCGCGTCCGGGTGACGTCGTCGTCGATCTGCTCGACCAGCTCCGCCGAGGAGCCGAACTTGATCTGGTCCCGCAGCTTGCTCACGAAGTCCAGCGCGACGTGCTGGCCGTAGAAGTCCTCGTCGACGTCCAGCACGAACGCCTCGACGGTGCGCTCGCGGCCGGAGAACGTCGGGTTGGTCCCGACGGAGACGGCGGAAGGCAGCCGGCGCTGTGGGTCGGCGGCCTTGACGAACCAGCACGCGTACACCCCGTCGGCGGGCACGGCGGCATGGCGCGGGGTGGACAGGTTCGCCGTCGGGTAGCCCAGGTCGTGGCCGCGGCCGTCTCCGCGCACGACGATGCCCTCGAGCCGGTGCGGGCGACCGAGCGCCTCGGCCGCCGCGGCCATGTCGCCCGCGTCGATGCAGGACCGCACGTAGGTGGAGGAGAAGGTGAACTCGCCGTTGGCGCCGCCCGCGGCGCCGCTGCCCTGCAGCTCGGCGCCGTAGGTGACGAACCCGAAGCGCCGCCCCAGCTCCCGCAGCAGCGCGACATCGCCGGTCGCCTGCGCGCCGAACGTGAAGTTCTGTCCCACCACCACGGCCGCCACGTGCAGCCGGTCGATGAGGATCTCGTGCACGAACTCGTGCGCCGTCAGCCGCTTGAGCTCGGCGGTGAAGGGCAGCACTGCGAACACGTCGATGCCCAGTTCCTCGACCAGCTCCGCCTTGCGCCGCAGCGTGGTCAGCTGCGTGGGATGGCTCCCGGGCCGGATGACCTCCGACGGGTGCGGGTCGAACGTCAGCATCACGCTCGGCAGGTTCCGCTGCTTGGCGACCTCGACGGTCTTCGCGATCAGCGCCTGGTGCCCGCGATGCACCCCGTCGAACACGCCGATGGTGACCACGCACCGGCCCCAGCCGCTCGGCAGTTCCTCAAGCCCACGCCACCTCTGCACGCAGGGAGCGTAACTGCCGCGCGAAGCGCGCCGGCCTCTAGGCCGGGTCGAGGACGACGACCGAGCGGGCCACGCCACCGGCGTCGACCGCAAGCGCCAGCGCGCGGCCGTCCGGGCCGAACACGCCGTAGGTGCCCTCGATGCCCGATGCCCGTACCTGCTGTCCATATTGGACAGCGCGGGCGGTGGAGGCGTCCACGTCGTAGCGGGGGAACGCCATCGCCACGGCACCACTGAGGTCGTGCGAGAGCTCCGGGTTCTCTTCGAGCTGCTCGAGTGTGCGCGCCGCGGCGAGTGTGAAGGGGCCCACCGTGGTGCGCCGCAGCGCCGCGAGATGCCCGCCGATTCCGAGCGCCTGCCCCAGGTCGCGGGCCAGCGCCCGCACGTAGGTACCCGACGAGCACTCGATGACGGCGTCCAGCTCGATCCGCTCGGCTTCGTGGCGCGTCGCGAGCAGGTCGAACCGGTACACCGTCACCTGGCGCGGCGGCAGCGTCACGTCCTCGCCCGCGCGCACCCGCGCGTAGGCGCGCTTTCCCGCGACCTTGACGGCGCTCACCGCGCTGGGCACCTGGTCGATCTCACCGGTGAGCGCGGCGATCGCGGTCCCGATGTCCTCGTCGGACACCGCGGCGACCGCGGCCGGGTCCGCCGTGGACAGCCGCTCCCCCTCGACGTCGTCGGTGGTGGTCGCGGCGCCGAGGGACAGCGTGGCCAGGTAGGTCTTGCGGTCCAGCGCCAGATGCCCGAGCAGTTTCGTCGCGCGCTCGATGCCGAGCACCAGCACGCCCGTCGCGAGCGGATCGAGCGTGCCCGCGTGGCCGACCTTGCGCGTGCCCATGATGCGGCGGACACGAGCGACCACGTCGTGCGAGGTCATCCCCGGCGGCTTGTCGACCACGAGAAGTCCGGGCGGCGGTGACGTTTTCTGCACCCGGGCACCCTATGCGGCAGCGGGAAGCCGGGCGGTGTCGGGGATCGGGGCATCCCAGCGCCGCCGCCGGACCTGGACCGGCACCGCCTCGCCACGCGCCTGCGCGACGAACACCTCGACGCGGGCCCGGCGCCACCACACCAGCATCCGGGAGGTGCCCAGCGCGAGGATCACCACCACGGCGAGCAGCGCGATCCGGAAGTTGCCGCCGGACCACTGCAGCAGCAGGCCGATCGCGAGCGCGGTGATCGTGGTGGCGACGAACCCGCCGACGTTGACGACACCGGTGGCCGTGCCGACCCGGCGCAGCGGGTTGTAGTCGCGAGCGAGCGCGAACGCGATCGTCGACGCCGGACCGCCCAGCGAGAGCAACGCGAAGCTGGGGATCAGCACCGCGACCGGGACGCGGCCGGACCAGCTCAGCAGGACCGCCCACACGACCGCCGCGACGCCGAGGTAGCCGCCGACCATCGGCATCCGCCAGCTCGGCCGCGCCGAGATCAGGCTGCCGACGATCGGGCCGCCCGCCATCGACCCGAACACGAACACGGTCAGCAGGGCGCTCGCGGTGGCGGCCGGGACGCCCTGGCCCTCCACCAGGAACGGCATGCCCCACAGCAGGGTCAGCACGTTCGGGGCGAACATCGTCGAGAAGTGCACCCAGAACCCGAGCCGGGTGCCGGGCACGCGCCACGCCTCGGCGATCTGGCCGACCAGCGCTCGAGGGTGCACCTTGACAGCCTTCGGGGACGGGCCGGCGGGCGTGTCCCGGACACGCGCGGCGATGACCGCCGAGTAGATCGCGGTGAGCAGGCCGGCCGCGAGGAACGTCGGCGTCCAGCCGGGACCCTGCAGCAGCAGCGCGAGCGGAACGGTCGCGGCGAGGTTGCCGACGTAGCCGACCGCGGTGGTGAACGACGCGACCATCGAGTACTGCCGGCCGGGGAAATGCGCGGCGATCAGGCGCAGCACGCTGACGAACGTCAGCGCGTCACCGAAGCCGAGCACGCCACGGGCGACGAGGCCGAGCGCGTAGGTGTGGGCGAGGGCGAGCAGCACCTGGCCGAGGCCGAGGAACAGCAGGGCGGCGGTGAGGACCTTGCGCGGGCCGAAGCGGTCGACGAGGACGCCGGTCGGGATCTGCATCGCGGCGTACACGCCGACCTGCAGGACGGTGAAGGTGCCCAGTGCGGCGGCGCCGACGCCGAAGCGGCCGGCGGCTTCCAGGCCCGCCACTCCGAACGACGCGCGGTGGAAGACTGCGAGTAGGTAGACGAGAGCGGCGGTTGACCAGATGAACCACGACCGGCGACTGGCTTTCGCGGTCGTGGGTGCCTGCGCGGGCGGCACGAGACGGCCTCCTTGGGGAGTGGTCGGCGGACACTGAGCACGGACGCCGACACTGCCATCCCGTTAACAACTATCGCGCGCCATACCGCGAAACATTCCCGTAATAGCGGTGCCGTTGATCACAGTCAGCGGACAGCGCCGGTCACCGCCCACACGCCGGAGCGCCAGCGGCCCACGACCGCGCCCAGCCGCAGCAGCATGAACAGCGTCAGGCCGGTCCAGATCCCGGCCAGCCCCCAGCCCTGGGCGAGGGAGATCCAGATCAGCGGCAGGAACCCGGCCGCGGCGGCGGCCAGTGTCGCGGTGCGCAGGAACGCCGCGTCGCCCGCGCCGAGCAGCACCCCGTCGAGAGCGAACACGACTCCGGCCACCGGTTGCAGCAGCACGAAGAACCACCACGCGTGCGGCACCTCGGCGAGCACGCCGGGATCGGACGTGAACGCATGCGGCAGCACCTGCGACACGGCGGCGAACAGGACGCACAGCACGCAGCCGAGGATCAGGCCGTACCCGGTGATCTGCGCGGCCACCCCGCGCGCCTGCCGCCGCTCCCCCGCGCCGAGCGCCGCGCCGACCAGCGACTGCGCGGCGATCGCGACCGAGTCGAGCACCAGCGACAGGAACGTCCACAGCTGCAGCACGATCTGGTGCGCGCCTACGGCAGCCGTCGACGTGCGGGCGGCCACCGCGGCGGCCGAGACGAAGCACGCCTGGAACGCGAAACTGCGCAGCACCAGGTCCCGGCCGAGGCTGAGCTGGGCGCGCATCACGGCCGGGTGTGGCCGCAGCGGCACCTTCTCGGCGACGAGCGCACGGAGGAACAGGCCCGCGGACACGACCTGTGCGGCGACGTTCGCGACCGCCGAACCCGTCAGCCCCCAGCCCGCCGGGTAGACGAGCACGGGGCATAGTACGGCCGAGATTCCGTTGCCCAGCAACACATAGCGCAGCGGGCGCACCGCGTCTTGCACGCCGCGCATCCACCCGTTGCCCGCCATCGTGACGAGGATCAGCGGCGCCCCGCACACCGCGATCCGCAGCCAGGAGACGGCCTGGGCGGCGATCTCGTCGCTGCCCGACAGCCCCCTTGCGATGGGCCCGGCGAGCAGCTGGCCGGCGACGACGATCACCAGCCCGACAGTCAGTGCGAGCCACGTGGCCTGCACGCCCTCGCTCACGGCGTCGGCACGGCGGCCCGCGCCGTGCAGCCGCGCGGTGCGGGAGGTGGTGCCGTAGGACAGGAACGTCAGCTGGGTGGAAATCTGCGCCAGCACCACGCCGCCGAGCGCGAGCCCCGCGAGCGGCAGCGCGCCGAGATGCCCGACGACCGCCGTGTCCACCAGCACGTACAGCGGCTCCGCAGCGAGCACCCCGAGCGCGGGCACGGCCAGCCCGAACACCCGCTTCGCCGGCACCCGCTCCGCAATCCTCCGCACCCTGGCAGGCTAACGGCGCATCAGAGCAGGGGCGCGCTCGCCAGGGCGGCGCGGACTGCGGCCAGGGCCTCCTCGGCGGTGCCGCTGACGGTGCAGCCCGCGGCGAGGCGGTGCCCACCGCCGCCCAGGCCGCGGGCCGCGACCGACACGTCGATCTTGCCCGCGGCCCGCAGCGACACCGTCCAATCGGCCGGGCCCTGCTGCTTGAGCACCGCGGCGACCTCGGCCTCACGGGTCGACCGGACCACGTCGACCACGCCCTCGACCTCCTCCAGGCGGACGTCAGCGGCGGCTTGCAGTGTCACGACCGCGTGCACCAGGCCGAAACCCTGCGCGGCGTCCGGCTCGAGCCGGGCCGTGGCCAGCACCTGTGCCAGCATCGGCAACCACGCGAACGGGTGATCATCGACAACCTCGCGGGTCAGCTTGTCCGGGTCCACGCCGGCCTCCAGCAGCCGGGCCGCCGCCTGGTGCGTCGACGGCGTCGCGCGGCGGAAGCCGCTGGTGTCGGTGACCAGGCCCGCGTACAGGCACCGCGCGATCGGCTCGTCGAGCGGCGCGCCCAGCTCGTCGAGCAGGCGAAACACCAGGATCGCGGTGGCTTCGGCGGTGTCGTCGACGATGTGGTGGGTGCCGTAGCGCGTGTTCGACGCGTGGTGGTCGATCACGAGCACCGCACCGGCTTTCCCGAGCCGGTCCCGGAGGCTGCCGAGCCGCTCCGGGACCGGCGTGTCGAGGCAGATGATCAGCGCGTTGGTCTCCGGGACCGCGTCGGCGGGCACGATGAGGTTCCCGGGGTCGAGACCGCGCAGGCTTTCCGGCGTCTCGTCGGGCGTCGCGAACGACACGCGAACCGTGGCGCCGCGCTGATGCAGGGCCCGGCCCAGCGCGAGGGCACTGCCGAGCGCGTCGGCGTCGGGGCGGACATGCGCGAGCAGCGTCACGTCGGTGGCTTCGCGCAGCAACTCCAGCGGCGAGGGGCTCATACCAGGCAAGTTACCCCCGCAGTATTGTCTTGTGCGATGTTCGACTACGGAATCCTCCTCTACCCCTCGGCGAACCGGGTGTACGCCGACACCGCGCCCGCGCTGCTACGCGCCGAGTTGGGGGTGTTCGGCGAGGCGCTGAGCACGGCACCGACCAGTGTCGAGGAGCGCGTCCTCGGCGGCGTGCCGTACCTGACGTTCTCCACCGCGCACCGGCTGTCCGAACAGGACGTCGCACTGCTGTCCACTCTGTCGTCGCTGTACGCGCTGTTCGAGCTGACCGACGGCCTGTTGCGCCCGGTCGACGTCGCCCCGCTGGACAAGTTCGACTCGGATCTGCTCACCATCCAGAAGTACGCGGGCAAGACGAACGAGCTGTTCACCAAGCTCCTGCTCAACGTCACGCTCCTGTCCACTTCGGACCCGACGGCGTTCCTGGGCGGGCCGCTGCACGTGCTGGACCCGTTGTGCGGCAGGGGAACCACACTCAACCAGGCGATGAGCTACGGCCTGAACGCCACCGGCATCGAACTCGACGGCCGCGACTTCGAGGCCTACGAACGGTTCATCAAGACGTGGCTGCGCGGCAAGCGGATCAAGCACACCGCCGAGGCCGGGCAGTTGCGCCGCAACAAGGTCAAGCTCGGGCAGCGGCTCGAAATCGAGTTCGGGCTGACCCGCGAACAGTACAAGGCCGGTGTGGCGCGGCGGGTCGCGTACTACAACTGCGACACGGTCACCGGTGCCGGGCTGCTGAAGGCGGGTTCGGTGGACGCGATCGTCACCGACGCGCCGTACGGGGTGCAGCACGGCAGCCGCCGCGCCGACGAGCTGGCCCGCAGCCCGCGCGAACTGCTGACCGAAGCCGTCCCGGCGTGGGTGCGCACGCTGCGTCCCGGTGGCGCGCTGGGCATCTCGTGGAACACGCACGTGACGAAGCGGGACGAGGTGGCCGCGATTCTCACCGATGCCGGCCTGGAAGTCCGCGAGACGGGCGAGTTCACCCACCGCGTGGATCAGGCGATCCTGCGCGACCTGATGGTGGCGCGAAAGCCCTGACCAGGACAAAGATGAGTTTTTGAAGCCTCCTGGGTAGGTACGGCGACACCGATACCTGGGAGGTTCCCATGAGGCACGGACAACGCTGGGTGCTCGCTCTCACGGCGCTCGCGGCCGGGATGGTCATGCTCGACATGCTCGTCGTGACCACCGCGCTGAGCTCGATCCGGCTCAGCCTGCACGCTTCGATCGCGGAGCTGGAATGGACGGTCAACGCCTACACGCTGAGTTTCGCGGTGCTGTTGATGACGTTCTCGGCGCTCGGTGACCGGTTCGGCAGGCGGCGGCTGTTCACGATCGGGCTGGCCGTGTTCACGGCCGCGTCGGCCGCGTGCGCGCTCGCACCGGACGCCGGGCTGCTGATCGCGGCACGGGCGGTGCAGGGCGCCGGGTCGGCGATGATCATGCCGCTCGCGCTGGCGCTGCTGGCGGCCGCGTTCCCTGCGCCGCAGCGGGGCAGGGTGCTCGGGCTGTTCAGCGGGATCACCGGGCTGGCCACGCTGGCCGGGCCGCTCGTCGGCGGTGCCGTCGTGCAGGGCCTGACGTGGCAGTGGATCTTCTGGCTGAACGTGCCGATCGGGCTGGCCGCGATCCCGCTCGCGGTCGCCCGGATCCCGGAAAGCCGTGGCCCGCGGGCGAGGCTGGACCTCGGCGGGCTGATCCTGGTCAGCCTCGGCACGCTCGGCATCGTGTGGGCGCTGGTGCAGGGCACGCAGGGCTGGGGCCGCCCTGGAGTGGCCGTCCCGCTGGTCGTCGGGGCCGCACTGGCGGTCGCGTTCGTGGCGTGGGAGCGGCGGGCGGCCGAACCGATGCTCCCGCCGGCGTTGTTCGCGTCCAGGACGTTCGCCGCGGGCAACGCGGCCGGGTTCCTGCTGTTCGGCTCGATCGTGGGTGCGGCGTTCTTCTTCGCCCAGTTCCTGCAGACGGCGCTGCATTTCGGCCCACTGCAGGCCGGCCTGGCGCTGCTGCCGTGGACCGCGACGCTGTCGCTGGTCGCGCCCGTCGCGGGGGCCCGCATCGCGCGCGTCGGGGAGCGGCCGCTGCTGGTCGGCGGCCTGCTGCTCCAGGCGGCCGGGTTCGCGTGGATCGCGCTGATCGCACACCCGGGCTTGGCGTACCCGATGCTGGTGCCGCCGTTCGTGCTGGCCGGGGCCGGGGTGTCGATGGCGATGCCCGCCGCGCAGAGCGCGGTGCTCGGCGCGGTGCCGCCGGTGGCGATCGGGAAGGCGTCGGGTGTGTTCAGCACGCTGCGCCAGCTCGGCGGGACGTTCGGGATCGTGATCCTGGCGGCGGTGTTCGCGGCAACGGGCGGGTACGGCTCGGCGGCCGAGTTCAGCCACGGGTTCGACATCGCCGCCGGGACGGCCGCCGCGCTGTCGGCGTGCGCCGCGATCGCGGGCTTGTGGATTCCGGCACGCGGGCGCGACAGTGAAACCGAACCCGCGCTGGAGGCCGTCCGATGAGTGGTGACGCGTTCGCCCGGCTCGCCGACCCGTACCGGCGCGAGCTGCTCGCCTACTGTTACCGGATGCTCGGCTCATTCCATGACGCCGAGGATCTGGTGCAGGAGACCTACCTGCGGGCGTGGCGCGCGCACGCGGAGTTCGACGTGAGCCGGGCGTCGCTGCGGACGTGGCTGTATCGCATCGCGACCAACGCGTGCCTGAGCGCGCTCGCGGGCAGGCAGCGCCGAGTGTGGGCGTCGGAGTGGGTCGCCGACCCGCCGGACGAGCTGACGCTGCGGCCGGACATCCCGTGGCTGCAACCGTTTCCGGCGGACCCCGCGGCGCTGGCCGAGTCGCGCGACACGATCCGCCTCGCGTTCGTCGCGGCGCTGCAGCACCTGCCGGCGAGGCAGCGGGCCGTGCTGATCCTGCGGGACGTGCTGGCGTGGCGGGCGACGGAAGTCGCCTCGCTGCTCGGCACCACGACGGCGGGGGTGAACAGCGCGCTGCAGCGGGCACGGGCACAGCTGGCGGACGTGTCACCGGCGGAGGTGGCCGAGCCCGGCGACGCCGAGCGGCGGGCGGCGCTCGACCGGTACGTCGCGGCGTTCGTCGACGCCGATCTGGACGGTCTGATGACGCTACTGACCGACGACATCCTGCTGGAGATGCCGCCATTCGCGAACTGGTACCGAGGTCCCGGTGCGATCCACCGGTTCCTCGCGCCGCGCATGCTGCCCGGCCGGTGGCGCATGACGCCCGTGACGATCAACGGCGAACCGGGCACCGCGGGCTACATCCGGCGCGACGATGGCGTGTATCACGCGCATTCGCTCCAGGCCTTCACCCTGACGAAGGCCGGGATCTCGTGGATCGTCGCCTTCGTTGAGCCGGACCTGTTCCCGCGGTTCGGCCTGCCGCTCACCGTGTCCTAGGCGTACGGTCGGGCGGTGGAGTTCTGGGATGCACTCACCGCTCGACGCGACGTCCGCTCCTACGAAGATCGCCCGATCGCCCCGGACGATCTGGACCGGATCCTGGAGGCGGGCCGGCGGGCGCCGTCCTCGCGGAACAGCCAGCCCTGGGATTTCGTGCTGGTCACCGACCGGGACTAGCTACAGCGGCTGGCGAAGGTGTGGCGCGGTGCCTGGCACATCGCGCAGTCCGCGGCCACGATCGCGCTGGTCGCCCCCGCGGTGGAGGGCGAGTTCGAGCGCGTGCAGTTCGACCTCGGCCAGGCGACGGCCAACATCATGCTGACCGCCGCCGATCTCGGCATCGGCAGCGGCCACTCGGCGGTGGAGGACCAGGCGCTCGCGCGGACGCTGCTCGGGCTGCCGGATGGCAGGGTCTGCGCGTACCTCATCGGACTCGGCTACCCGGCCGAGCGGCCGCTGAAGCCGATCCGGAAGCCCGACCGCCGCCCCTTCGACGAGGTCGTGCACCGGGGCAGCTGGTAACCCGCGCTCAGTCCTCGGTGTTCTGCGGGGCACCCGCACCCGGTCGGCCCGAGCAAGCGGGGCTTCGCCGATTCTCGCTCACTCAGTCCTCGGTGTCTTCGTCTTCGTCGTCTTCGCGGGGCGCGCGGTAGGGATCGGGGTCGCCAGCGTGCGTCGCGCCCGCCGAGCGGCGCGCGACCTCGGCGTCGGCCTCGCGGGCCTTCGCCAGCAGATCCTCGATGTGGCGTGCGGTGTCGGGAATCGTGTCGGCCACGAACGTCAGCGTCGGGGTGAACCGCACGCCCGTGCCCTGCCCGACCTTGGTGCGCAGCACCCCTCGCGCCGACTCCAGCGCCGCCGCCGCACCCGTGAAATCCGGTGCCGCGTCGAGGTTTTCGCCCAGCACAGTGTAGTACACCGTCGCGTCGTGCAGGTCCGGCGTCACCCGGGTATCGGTGATCGTCACGTAGGTCAGCCGCGGGTCCTTGATCTCGTGCTCGATCGCGGACGCGACGATCTGCGAGATCCGCTTGGACAGCCTCCGCGCGCGTGCCGGGTCGGCCATCGCTTGCACCTCTTACTTTCTAGTCTTCCGGTCCGAGCAGCCTGCGGTGCGCGGACAGCAGTTCCAGCTCGGGCCGCCCGGCCACGAACCGTTCGCACTCGTCGAGTACGTCACGGACGTGCTCCCCGTCCGCGGCCACCACAGCGACCCCGATCAGGGCACGCCGATGTAGATCCAGATGCCCGGCTTCGGCGACCGCGACCTCGAACCGCTTGCGCAGTTCCGCGACCAGCGGGCGCACCACCGAGCGTTTCTGCTTCAGCGAATGCACATCGCCGAGCAGCACGTCGCATTCCAGCGCACCAACGAACATGTGTGGTCCCCAACAGAAGGCGAGTCCGGGGGCCGGTCCACAAAGGACCGGCCCCCGGCACGGCTCGCGATCAGACGCGCGGCTTCTCGCGCTGCTCGTAGGTTTCGATGACGTCGCCGACCTTGATGTCGCTGTACGACCCCAGGGTCAGACCGCACTCGTACCCGTCGCGGACCTCGACCACGTCGTCCTTGAAGCGACGCAGCGAGTTGACCGGCAGGTTCTGCGCGACCACGACGTCGTCGCGCAGCAGGCGGGCACGGGCGTTGCGCCGGATCTCGCCCGAGGTGACAAGACAACCGGCGATGGTGCCGACCTTCGAGGACTTGTAGACCTCGCGGACCTCCGCCTTGCCGAGCTCAACCTCTTCGTACTCCGGCTTGAGCATGCCCTTCAGGGCCTGCTCGATCTCCTCGATCGCCTGGTAGATCACCGTGTAGTACCGGACGTCGACGCCCTCGCGGTTGGCCCGCTCGGTCGCCTTGCCCTGGGCACGCACGTTGAACCCGAGCACGATCGCGTCGGACGCGGTGGCCAGGTCGATGTCCGACTCGGTCACGCCACCGACACCGCGGTGCACGACATTGAGCTCGACCTCGTCGCCGACGTCCAGCTGCACCAGTGCCGCCTCGAGCGCCTCGACGGTACCCGAGTTGTCACCCTTGATGATCAGGTTGAGGGTCGAGGTCTCCTTCAGCGCGGAGTCCAGGTCCTCCAGGCTGACCCGCTTGCGCCGCTGCGCGTTCATGGCGTTGCGGATCCGGGCCTGGCGCCGCTCGGCGATCTGCCGCGCGACCCTGTCCTCCTCGACGACGAGGAACGTGTCACCCGCACCCGGCACCGACGTGAACCCGATGACCTGCACCGGCCGCGAAGGCAGCGCCTCGGTGACGTCCTCGTTGTACTCGTCGACCATCCGCCGTACGCGGCCGTACGCGTCGCCAGCGACGACCGAGTCGCCGACCCGCAGCGTGCCGCGCTGCACCAGCACCGTGGCGACCGGACCGCGACCGCGGTCGAGGTGCGCCTCGATCGCGACGCCCTGGGCCTCCATGTCGGGGTTGGCCCGCAGGTCCAGCGCCGCGTCCGCGGTCAACAGGATCGCTTCGAGCAGCCCTTCGATGTTGATGTTCTCGCGCGCGGAGATGTCGACGAACATGGTGTCGCCGCCGTACTCCTCGGCCACCAGCCCGTACTCGGTGAGCTGCTGCCGGATCTTCTGCGGGTTCGCGCCTTCCTTGTCGATCTTGTTGACCGCGACCACGATGGGCGTCTTCGCCGCCTGCGCGTGGTTGATCGCCTCGACCGTCTGCGGCATCACGCCGTCGTCGGCCGCTACCACCAACACCGCGATGTCACTGGAGTTCGCACCACGGGCACGCATCGCGGTGAACGACTCGTGACCCGGGGTGTCGATGAAGGTGATCGGCCGCTCGTTGCCGTCGAGCTCGGTGACGACCTGGTAGGCACCGATGTGCTGGGTGATGCCGCCGGCTTCGCCCTCGCGCACCCGCGTCTTCCGGATGGTGTCCAGCAGGCGGGTCTTACCGTGGTCGACGTGACCCATGACGGTCACGACCGGCGGTCGGACCTGCAGGTCCTCCTCGTCACCGGCGTCCTCGCCGTAGGTGATGTCGAAGGTCTCCAGCAGCTCGCGGTCCTCCTCCTCGGGGCTGACCACCTGGACGGTGTAGTTCATCTCCGAGCCGAGCAGCTCGAGGATCTCGTCCGACACCGACTGCGTGGCGGTGACCATCTCGCCGAGGTGGAACAGGACCTGCACCAGCGAAGCCGGGTTCGCGTCGATCTTCTCGGCGAAGTCGGTCAGCGAGGCACCGCGCGGCAACCGGATCGTCTCGCCGGCACCCTTGGGCAGCCGCACACCACCGACGGTGGGCGCCTGCATGTTGTCCATGTACTCCTGGCGCTTCTGCCGCTTCGACTTGCGACCCTTGCGCGAGGGACCACCGGGACGGCCGAACGCACCGGCCGCACCGCCGCGGCCACCGCCGCCGCGCGGGCCGCCACCGCCGCCACCACGGAAACCGCCGCCGCCACCACCGGCGGGCGCGCC
>DATFHB010000044.1:0-117575 GCA_035248845.1 Amycolatopsis sp.
ACGTGTTACTCACCCGTTCGCCACTCAACCCCCCAAAAGGAGGTCGCGTTCGACTTGCATGTGTTAAGCACGCCGCCAGCGTTCGTCCTGAGCCAGGATCAAACTCTCCAACAATGTCAGAAAAAATTTGACCGACTCAAACATCGATCTCAAAGGAACCCAAAACAGGTCCAAAAAAAACTCTACTGGCTTAGTTCACTAGCACACTGTTGAGTTCTCAAACAACACGCAACCAAAGCTGCACTTCAAGCCTTGTTTTCCCTAAGAAGGGAAGCCTCTACCGCTACCGAATTCGTAGTGGTGGTTGGCGACCCGACTTCAGGGCCGACCAAGAACTTTACTCGGTTCGGTCCGCGGTGTCAACCGCCCGACCCGAGTGCCGTCCGCCGGGGTTTTGCTCCCCGTCGGCCCGGTCTCCCTGGCGACGAAGAGAAGATTACACGCGCCGGAACCTGTCTGAAACAGGGGGGTCCCTTAGCGGTAAAACCGCTGGTCAGAGCATGGGAAGCAGGGTGCGGAGCTCGTAGGGCGTGACCTCGCTGCGGTAGTTGTCCCACTCGGCCCGCTTGTTCCGGAGGAAGAAGTCGTAGACATGCTCGCCCAGTGCTTCGGGCAGCAACTCGGACCGCTCCATCTCCGTCAGTGCTTCGCCGAGGTTCTGCGGCAGCTGCTCGTACCCGGCCGCCTTGCGCTCGTCGTCGCTCATCGACCAGATGTTGTCCTCGGCGGCCGGCGGCAGCTCGTATCCCTTTTCGATGCCCTTCAGCCCGGCGGCCAGCACCACCGAGTAGGCCAGATAGGGGTTGCAGGACGAGTCGATCGTGCGGATCTCCACCCGGCGCGACGACGACTTGCCCGGCGAGTAGTTCGGCACCCGGACCAGCGCCGATCGGTTCGCGCGGCCCCACGACACCGTGGTCGGCGCCTCACCGCCCTTGACCAGCCGTTTGTAGGAATTCACCCATTGGTTGGTCACTGCGGAGATCTCGCGCGCGTGGAACAGCAGGCCCGCGACGAACGCCTTGCCCGTCTCGGACAGTTCGAACGGGTCCTCGGGATTGTGGAACGCGTTGTGATCGCCCTCGAACAGGGACACATGCGTATGCATGCCCGAGCCCGGGTGGTTCGTGAACGGTTTCGGCATGAAGGTGGCCCGCACGCCCTGGGTGAGCGCAACCTCCTTGATGACGTACCGGAAGGTCATGACGTTGTCGGCCATGGTCAGCGCGTCGGCGTAGCGCAGGTCGATCTCCTGCTGGCCCGGCGCGCCCTCGTGATGGCTGAACTCGACCGAGATGCCCATCGCCTCGAGCGTCTCGATGGCATTGCGCCGGAAGTGGGTGGCCCTGGCGTGACTGGTCTGATCGAAGTACCCGCCGTTGTCCGCGGGCTCGGGTTCCGTACCGTCCTCCGGCAGGTTGGACAGCAGGAAGAACTCGATCTCCGGGTGCACGTAGCAGGTGAAACCCGCCTCGCCGGCCTTGGACAGCTGTCGCCGCAGCACGTGCCGCGGGTCGGCCCACGACGGCGACCCGTCGGGCATCGCGATGTCGCAGAACATCCGCGCGGAGTAGTGCCCGCCCTCGGGCGTCTCCCACGGCAGTACCTGGAAGGTGGACGGGTCGGGCTTGGCGACCATGTCCGACTCGTAGACGCGCGCGAAGCCTTCGATGGCCGATCCGTCGAACCCGATGCCGTCGGTGAAGGCCCCCTCGAGCTCGGCGGGCGCTACGGCCACCGACTTGAGGAAACCGAGCACATCGGTGAACCACAACCGGACAAAGCGAATGTCACGTTCTTCCAGCGTGCGCAGCACGAACTCCTGCTGGCGATCCATGTGCGCACCCTACGGGCGCCGTGTTAACGCCATGTTTCCTGGTTCTCCCACTGCCCCATCCGAGCGAATCGGCGACGCGCATCCCCGCAGCAGGCGCACACCGATCCGCCCGCGACGGACCGCGCGAGATCGTAACGGCGCGCGCCTGTCCGGCCTCCTGACCGGCAGCGCTACGGTTAGCGCATGCTCCGCCGCGGCACCGCCGGTGTTCTCCTGTTGCTCCTGGCGCTCATCTGCGGTTGCAGCGCGTCGCCCGACACGCGCGGGCCGCTGCCCGACGCGAGTTCGCTGGTGACCGCCGCCGCGGCCCAGGTCGACCAGGTCCGCGCGTTCCGGTTCGATGTCAGCGTGAGCGGGATGATCCCCGGGCTCGACATCCGTGAGGTCAAAGGGCAGGCCGCCCGCGACGGCGGACCGTACGGGAGCGCCACCGGCCAGGCCGACATGCAGGAAAGCCTGAACCGGTTCGAGCTGACCTTCGCGATCACCGGCGACAAGCTGCGGCTGACCAACGCCAAGGGCGTGCAGACCGAGCAGCCGGTGCCGGCGCAGTACAACCCGGTGGCGCTGCTCGATCCGGCGAAGGGCCTGCCGAACCTGCTCCGCAGCACCACGGACCTGAAGACCGAGACGAAGGAAGACGTCAAGGGCGTGGAGACCTACCGGGTCACCGGTGAGCTCGCGAGGGACGCGGTGACCGGACTGGTGCCCGCGATCCAGTCGGACGTCGACGTCAAGTTCTGGGTTACCCAGGCCGAGCCGCGCACCCTGGTTCGCGTCTGGATTCAGGTGCCGCCGCGCCAGCCCAACGAGGGCGCCGTGATGCTCGAATTCGCGCTGTCGCCGCCCAGCACCAGTACCGGCCCCACCCCGGCCGGCTGATCAGGCCGGACAGTGCGTGTTCGGCGGCGGCATCGTGCCGTCGACGAGGTAGGCGAGCGCGTTCACGTCGACGCACTGGTTGCCGTGCAGGAACGCCGTGTGCTGCGCCGCGTCGAAGGTGAGCAGGCCACCGCCGATCTCGTTGGCCAGGTTCACGCCCGCCTGGTACGGCGTCACCGGGTCCTCGGTGGACGAGATGACCAGCGGGGGCGGGACTCGGGGCAGCGACGGGCGGTGCGGCGCCGACGTGCCGGGCACCGGCCACGACGAGCACACGTCGGCCTCGCCCTGGTCGGGACGGCCGCCGCCGAGGAACGGCGCCGCGGCCAGCATCCGCTGGTGGGTGGCGGCGACCGCGCCCTGATCGGGGGCCCGCGGGGTGTCCGCGCAGCGCACGGCGTAGTACGCGTCCTGCAACGACGAGTAGCGCCCGTCGGGCCCGCGGTCGTAATAGCTGTCGGCGAGTCGCAGCAGCACGCTGCCGTCCCCGGCCTTGAGGAGATTCAGCGCGGCGTTGAGCAGCGGCCACGATTCCTGCGAGTACATGGCGTCCACGACGCCGGTCATCGCGTCGTCGTAGGACAGCTTCCGGCCGGCTCCCGCCTGGGTCGGCACGGTGAGCAGCGGGCGCGTGAGGTCGGCGAACAACGACGGGGCGCGAGTCGGGTCCGGACCGACCGCGCAGCCCGTGTGCTGCGCGCACGCCGCCGCGAACAGGCCGAACGCGCGACTGAAACCCTGCCCCTGCGAGACGAGCGAGTCGGGCTCGCTCTCGGCCGGGTCGATCGCGCCGTCGAGTACCAGCGCCCGCACGTTGCGGGGGTAGACCTCGGCGTAGCCGGCGCCGATCTGGGTGCCGTAGGAGTAGCCGAGGTAGGACAGCTTCGCGTCGCCGAGCGCGGCACGCAGCACGTCCAGGTCCTTCACGACGTCTCGGGTGCCGACGTTGGCCAGCATCGCGGCACCGTATTCGGTGCGCTGCAGGCATTTGCCCGCGAAATCCCGCGCGAAGGCGGCCCAGGCCGTCGCGGACTCCGGCGTGGTGCCGTCGCCGCGGTGGTTCAGCCGGTCGGCATCGCGCTCGGCGTCGGTCAGACAGCGCACCCGTGGTTCGCTGGCGCCGACCCCGCGCGGATCGAAGCCGACGAGGTCGAACCGCAGCCCGATCGCGTCGTTCGCGACGGTCGGCACCAGGCGCGCGGCGGCCTCCATTCCCGAGCCGCCGGGCCCGCCGGGGTCCAGCACCAGGGTGCCGATGCGGTTCGCCGGGTCGCTCGCCTTGTGCCGCAGTACCCCGACGGTGATCGTCGTGCCGTCTCCTCGTGCGTAGTCCAGCGGCACGCTCAGCCGCGCGCATTCGACGCCGGGCGCCGCGAACGCGTCCTGGCTGTGTGCATCCTCGGCGTAGGGCGCACACGGGCCCCACGCCAGGTTTTGGTTGTAGAACTTGTCGAGCGCGTGCACGTCCGACGCGGGAGAAGGCTGCGGCACCGGCTGCGGAGCCTGCCCTGGCGTGCACGCGAGCAGCGCGCCCAGCAGCAGGCCGACGGGGATCAGCAGCCGGCAGCGTGGGAGAGGCATCTACCTCATCGTGCCAGGCCCGTCACTGTGCGGCACAGCGTTTGCCCGCGGCGGGCGCCGTCCCGGCGATCAGGTACTGCGTTGCGACGTTGTCGACACAGGGATTCCCTTGCAGGAACACGGTGTGCTGGGTGCCCTCGAACGTCAGCAACGCACCGTTCATGGCCTTCGCGAGGTTCACGCCCGCCTGGTACGGGGTGGCCGGATCGTTCGTGGTGGAAATCACCAGGACCGGCGGCAGGCCGGAGACCTGCGACTCCTGCGGCGTGGACGTGTTCGGCACCGGCCAGAACGCGCACGGGTCCAGCGCCGCACCGTTGGGCCGCCCGTCGTCGAGGAACGGCGCGGCCTGGTCGTAGCGGTTCTCCGCGTCGAGGATCTTGGTCTTGTCCGTGATCGGCGGGTCGTCCACGCAGCGGATCGCGGTGAAGGCGTCCTGCGTGTTCGTGTAGTGGCCACCGCTGTCGCGCTCGTCGTACTCGTCGGCGAGCGTCATCAGCGTCGTGCCCCGGCCGCGCTTGAGCTCGCCCAGGCCGGAGTTCATCGACGGCCACAGCTGTTCGGAGTACAGGGCCTGCACCACGCCAAGGGTCGCGTCGTCGTAGGTCAGCTTGCGGCCGTCCGCGAGCAGGATCGGGTTGGCGAGCAGGGGCCGGACCAGGTTCTGGAACGCCTGCGTCGCGCCCGCCGCGTTCTGACCGAGCGCACAGTCCTGCCGCGCCGCGCACCAGTTCGCGAACTGGGTGAACGCCGTGCCGAACCCAGCGCCCTGCGCGACCAGCGCGTCCATCTCGTCCTGGGTCGGGTCGACCGCGCCGTCGAGCACCATCCCGCGCACGTTGCCGGGGAACTCGACGGCGTAGGTGTAACCGATGCGGGTGCCGTAGGAGTAGCCGAGGTAGGTCAGCTTCTGGTCGCCGAGCGCCGACCGCAGCACGTCCATGTCGCGGGCCACGTCCCGGGTGCCGATGTTCGCCAGCATCTCGGTGCCGTGCTGGGTGCGCTGCGCGCATTTCTGGGCGAAGTCCTTCGACTCTGCCTCCTGCTTCGCGACCCCGGCGGGCGTGCCGTCGGTGTCGAGGTCCTCCGACCGTTCCTGGTCCCGTTCGGCGTCGGTCAGGCACGACACCTCCGGCTGGCTCGCGCCGATCCCGCGCGGGTCGAACCCGACGAGGTCGAAGCGTTTACCGAGGTCGTTCTGCGTGACCTGCGAGGAAAGCGCGGCGGCGGCGACCATGCCGGACGCGCCCGGGCCGCCAGGGTTGACGACCAGCGAGCCGATCCGGTTACCGGAGTCGCCCGCCTTGTGCCGCAGCACGCCGATCGTGATCGTGTCGCCCTGTGGCTTGGCGTAGTCCAGCGGCACCGTCAGCCGGGCACACTGCAGGCCGTCCCCGCCGAAAAGCGACTTCGCATCCGACGAAGTCGCGTACCCGGCGCAATCACCCCAGCTCAGCGGCTGCCCGTAGAACTTCTCCAGCCCGGCGGGTACGGTGCCGGCGGGCCCACGCTTCTCGGCCTGGTTCTGGTCCTGCAGTGGGGTGCCGGCCTCCTGCGACGTACAGGCGACAATCGGCATCAGCAGGCAGGCACCGAGGAGGATGGTCGTTCGGGTGATCCGCTGGAGAAGTGGCACTTCGTGATCGTGCCATCCAGGTGACCTCGGGTGACACGCGGGAACCGGTGACGGCCATTATCTCGTTGGCGTGATGGACAACGGACGAAGGAGAACCTGGGTGCCAGCACTCATCAGCCGAATGGGCAAGCGGCTGCGCCGGCTCATCGAGCGCCCGGGCAGCGTCGAGCTGACCCGTTACGAGACACTGCTCCCAGCCGTCGCCGAGCTCGAAGGCGACCTCGAGAAGCTCAGCGACGCCGAGCTCACCGAGCGGGCGGCCAAGCTGCGCATCGAGGCCGAATTCGGCGAAACCCAGCTGACCGAGCTGTGCGCGCTGGGCCGCGAAGCGGCGAGGCGGACGCTCGGCGAACGCGCGTTCGACGTGCAGCTGCTGGGCACCATGGGGCTCCTGACCGGACACGTCGTGCAGATGGAGACCGGCGAAGGCAAGACGCTCGCCGGCGCGCTCGCCGCGGCCGGGTACGCGCTGCACGGCAAACGCGTGCACGTCGTGACTGTCAACGACTACCTCGCCCGCCGCGACGCCGAGTGGATGGGCCCGGTGTACGAGCTGCTCGGGGTGTCGATCGGCTGGGTCGCTCCGTTGCTGACCAGGGACGAGCGCCGCGACGCGTACGCGCACGAGGTCACCTATGGCGCCGTCAGCGAGATCGGATTCGACGTGCTGCGCGACCGGCTGGTCACCCGCGTCGGGAACCTCGCGCAGCCCGAGCCCGAGGTCGCGATCGTCGACGAGGCCGACTCGGTGCTGGTCGATGAGGCGCGTGTGCCGCTGGTCATGGCCGGTTCGGTGGACGCGGCGGTGGCCGACATGGAGGTCGCCAACGTTGTCCGCCGGCTGCGGCTCGGCCTGCACTACGAGACCGACTCCGACGGGCGCAACGCGTGGCTCACCACGGCGGGCGCGTCGGTGGTGGAGAAGGCGCTGGGCGGGATCGACCTCTACGCCGACTCCGGCTCGAGCAGGCTCGCGGCGGTCAACGTCGCCCTGCACGCGCACGCGCTACTGACCCGCGACGTCGACTACATCGTGCGCGACGGCAAGGTGCACCTCATCAACACCTCGCGTGGCCGGATCGCCGAACTACAGCGGTGGCCCGACGGTCTGCAGGCGGCCGTCGAGGCGAAGGAACAGCTGCCGGCCACCGACCGCGGCGAGATCCTGGACTCGATCACCGTGCAGGCGCTGCTCGCGCGGTACCCGCAGGTCGCGGGCATGACCGGCACCGCGGCCGCCGTCGCGGAGCAGCTGCGCGAGTTCTACCAGCTGGAAGTCGCGGTCATCCCGCCCAACACTCCGAACGTCCGCGAAGACCGCGCCGACCGCATTTTCGCGTCACCGTCGCACAAGCTGCGCGCGATCGAAGCGGAGATCCGGGAAGTGCACGAGACGGGGCGGCCGATCCTCGTCGGCACCCAGGACGTCGCCGAGTCCGAGGAGCTGGCCGAGAAACTGGCCAAAGTGGACCTTCCGTGCGTCGTGCTCAACGCGCGTAACGACGCCGAAGAGGCCGCGATCATCGCCGAAGCAGGCACCTACGGCGCGGTGACCGTGTCCACCCAGATGGCCGGCCGTGGCACCGACATCCGGCTCGGCGGCGCCGACGGCTTGGACCGCGAGCGTGTGGTCGAGCTGGGCGGGCTGCACGTCATCGGCACCGCGCGGTACCCGAGCAGCCGGCTCGACGGGCAGCTGCGCGGCCGCTCCGGCCGGCAGGGCGACCCCGGCAGCGCCGTGTTCTTCGCCTCGCTCAACGACGAGCTGGTGCTGTCCAACGCGCCCGACGTGCCCGACGGCATCCATGCCGACGACGAGTCCGGCGAGATCACCGACGGCGCGGCGCAGCGGCAGATCAGCCACGCGCAGCGCGTCGCGGAGGGCGTGCACCTGGAGATCCACCGCAACACGTGGCGCTACACGCGGTTGATCGAGCACCAGCGGCACGAGCTGCTCAAGCACCGCAACGAACTGCTGCGCACCGACCTGGCGGCCGAGAAGCTCAAGGAAGGCGCCGCGAAGCGCTACGCCGCGCTTGAGGAGGTCCTGGACGAGGAGCCACTGGAGCAGCTGTGCCGGGAGATCATGCTGTACCACCTGGACCAGCAGTGGTCGGATCACCTCGCGTACCTGACCGACGTGCGCGAGAGCATCCACCTGCGGGCGCTGGCGCGCGAGACGCCGCTGGACGAGTTCCACCGGCTCGCGATCCCCGAGTTCCGCAAGATCATCCCGGCGATCGAGGAGCGGTCCGTCAAGACGCTCGAGGAAGCGGAGATCACCGACGGAGAGGTCGACCTCGCGGCCTCCGGGGTGCGGCGGCCCAGCTCGACGTGGACCTACCTCGTGCACGACAACCCGTTCAACTCCGACTTCGAGCAGACCGTCCAGCAGGTGCGCAACCTGCTGCGGAGGAAGAAAGACTGACCACAATCCGGCTGTGGTGATCGCCTGGCGTGGGTGAGAATGTGCCTATGCCGCAACTGAGGATCGCCCTGGCGCAGATCAACACGACCGTCGGGAACATCGCGGGCAACGCCGACCACCACGTCGAATGGGCACGCAAGGCCGCCCAGGCGGGTGCGCACGTCGTGGTGTTCCCGGAGATGTCGCTGACCGGGTACCCGGTCGAGGACCTGTCCCTGCGCGCGACCTTCGCCCAGGCGTCCCGGCAGGGCGTCGACGACCTGGCGCGGCGGCTGGTGGACGCCGGCTGTGGTGACCTGCTGGCGTACGTCGGCTACCTCGACCTCGACGAGGCGGGCCCCCGCGACGCGGCGGCCGCGCTGTACGGCGGCGAGGTCGTGGGGCGGCAGTTCAAGCACCACCTGCCCAACTACGGGGTGTTCGACGAGCACCGATGGTTCAAGGCCGGGCAGACGCTCGACGTGGTGCGGCTGCACGGGGTCGACGTCGGAATGGTGATCTGCGAGGACATCTGGCAGGACGGCGGGCCGATCACCGCGCTCGGCCAGGCCGGGGTGGACGTCGTCGTCGCGCCGAACGCGTCGCCGTACGAACGGTCCAAGGACGACATCCGGCTGCCGCTGGTGGCGCGGCGTGCGGCCGAGGCGAAGGCGCCGCTGGTGTACACCAACCTCGTCGGCGGGCAGGACGACCTGGTGTTCGACGGCGACTCGATCGTCGTCGGCGCGGACGGCGAGCTGCTCGCGCGGGCGCCGCAGTTCGTCGAGCACCTGCTGGTGACCGATCTCGACCTGCCGGGCGGCGGGCATTCCGCGGAAGGCACGTTCTCGGGGCTCTCGGTGCGACGGCGGGTGCTCGGTTCGTCGCCGGTGCCGGCGTACGAGCCGGTCGCGGCGGAGATCCGGGAACCGCTGTCCGACGAGGCCGAGGTGTGGTCGGCGCTCGTCATGGGGTTGCGGGACTACGTGCACAAGAACGGGTTCCGATCGGTGACGTTCGGGTTTTCGGGCGGGATCGACTCGGCCGTCACGGCCTCGCTCGCGGTGGACGCGCTGGGGGCGGACTCGGTGTACGGCGTGTCAATGCCCTCGAAGTACTCGTCCGGGCACTCGCGGTCGGACGCGGAGGACCTGGCGCGGCGGCTCGGGTGTCACTTCCGGACCGAGCCGGTCGAGGACATGGTGCGGGTGTACGTCGACCAGCTCAAGCTGCACGGGCTCGCGGAGGAGAACATCCAGGCGCGCACGCGCGGGATGCTGCTGATGGCTCTGTCCAACTTGGATGGACACCTGGTGCTGGCGACCGGGAACAAGACGGAGCTCGCGGTCGGGTACTCGACCATCTACGGCGACGCGGTCGGCGGGTTCGCGCCGATCAAGGACGTGTTCAAGACGCACGTGTGGGCGCTGGCGCGGTGGCGGAACGCGGAGGCCGAAAAGCGCGGCGAGGTGCCGCCGATCCCGGAGAACTCGATCACGAAGCCGCCGTCGGCGGAGCTGCGGCCGGGCCAGCTGGACACCGACTCGCTGCCGGACTACCCGCTGCTGGACGACATTCTCGATGACTACGTCGAGGGCGACCGCGGTTATGCGGACCTGCTCGCGGCGGGGTTCGAGGCCGAGACCATCGATCGGGTGATCCGGATGGTCGACCGGGCCGAGTTCAAACGGCGGCAGTACCCGATGGGCACGAAGATCACGTTCAAGGCGTTCGGCCGGGACCGCCGCCTGCCGATCACGAACGGCTGGCGCGAGGGCGCTCAGCGCTGAGGGCGGCGGGTCGGCGCGGCACGCGCGACTCGCGCGACGGGAACGTGGGACTCGCGCGTCTGGAACGTGGGACTCGGGCGACCGGAAGGCGCGACTCGGGCGACGGGAACGTGGGACTCGCGGGCGTGGGGGAATGTCGTACCTCGGGCGTACGGTGGCGCCATGGCAGGTCAGGGCTTCGCCGTGTTCGACACCGCGATCGGGCACTGCGGTATCGCCTGGGGCGAGCGCGGTGTGGTGAGTGTGCGGCTGCCGGATCGCGACGCCGAGCGGACGCGCGCCCGGCTCGGGGCGCACTTTCCCGAGGCGCAGGAGGTCGAGCCCCCACCGTCCATTCGCCAGGCCATCGGCGAGATCCGCGCGCTGCTCGGCGGCGAAGCCCTCGACCTGGCCGGCGTCGAACTGGACCTGACCGGCGTGCCGGACTTCCACCGGCGGGTCTACGAGATCGCGCGCGCCATCCCGCCCGGCAAGGTTCTCACCTACGGCGGCGTGGCGGCAAAGCTGGGCATGCCCGGATCCGCGCAGGCCGTCGGGCAGGCGCTCGGCTGCAACCCGTTCCCCATCGTGGTGCCGTGCCACCGTGTGCTCGCGGCGGGCGGCAAGATGGGCGGCTTCTCCGCGCCCGGCGGGGTCGACACCAAGCGGCGGATGCTCGTGGTCGAGGGCGCGCAGCCCGAGCAGCCGACGCTGTTCTGACGCAGACCGAGTGGTCTGGGTGTTTGTGACCGGTATCTCACTGGGTATGCACGTTTCCGGTGCTCGCGGGCTTCTCAGCGTCCTCACAGGTTCCGCGACGCAGGGTGTGCCCGACCCCGAAGGAGAACACCTCAACCATGGTGAGTCAGCTGGCGCCCGCCGGACGGTCGCACGCCCGAGGCAGCCTTCCGCTGCGGACCAAGGTGGCGATCGCCGCCGGGAGGTTGGCGGCAGCGACCTCACGCTGGACACGGCGCGGCGACGGCGGCGTCATCGGCGGCCGGACCGCGCAGCAGCTCGACCCCCGCGCGCTGCGCCGCCTCGGGGAGAACCGCACGGTCGTCCTGGTCACCGGCACCAACGGCAAGACCACGACCTCCCTCATGCTCAGCCGGATCCTCCAGACGCTGGGCGAGGTCGCGGCGAACGACGGCGCCAACATGCCCGACGGCGTCCTCGGCGCGCTGATCGCCCGGCCGCACGCGCCGTTCGCGGTGCTGGAGGTCGACGAGAACTACGTGCCGGCGGTCGCCGAAGCGCTCCGGCCCGCGTGCCTCGTGCTGCTCAACCTCAGCCGCGACCAGCTCGACCGCGTCGGCGAGGTGCGCGCCACCGAACGCGACCTGCGCGCCGCGATCGCCCGCCTGCCCGCCACCACGGTGATCGCTAACTGCGACGACCCCCTGGTCACCTCGGCCGCGCTCGCGTCGACCAATCCGCTGTGGGTGAGCGCCGGGCAGAACTGGCGCCACGACGCCGGCGCCTGTGCGCGCTGCGGCCAGGCCATCGAGCACCACGGCGCCGAATGGTGCTGTGCGTGTGGGCTCGTGCGCCCGGCACCGCAGTGGACGCTGAGCGGGAACAGCCTGGTCGCGACCGACGGGACCGCGGTCCGGCTGGACCTGCGGCTGCCGGGACGTGCGAACGCCGCCAACGCGGCCGTCGCCATCGCGACCGCGGCCGGGCTCGGCGTGCCGCCCGCGCTCGCCGCCTGCCGGCTGCGCGAGATCACCGACGTCGGGGGCCGGTACCGCCGCGTGCCCGTCGACGGCCACGGCGTCCGGGTGCTGCTGGCGAAGAACCCCGCCGGCTGGCAGGAGACGCTCCCGATGCTGGATGACGGCGCCGGCGTGGTCATCGCGGTGAACAGCCGCGAAGCCGACGGCCGCGACACCTCCTGGCTGTGGGACGTGCCGTTCGAGCACCTGCGCGGGCGGCACGTCGTCGCGGCGGGCGAGCGGGCCAGCGACGTCGCGGTGCGGCTCGCGTACGCCGAGGTCGCCCACACGGTCCAGCGCGATCCCGTCGCGGCCGTGCACGACTGTGGGCACGGCGACGTCGAGCTGGTCGCGAACTACACGGCCTTCCGCGACGTCACCGCGAGGCTCGCCCATGCGTGAGACGCACGTGCGGATCGGCCTGGTGCTGCCCGACGTGTTGGGGACCTACAGCGACGCCGGCAACGCCACCGTCCTTTGCAAGCGCCTCGAATGGCGTGACATCGACGCGACGATCGTCCCCATCCGGCTTCGTGACGACGTGCCGTCGTCGCTGGATCTGTACCTGCTCGGCGGCGGCGAAGACGAGGCGCAAGCGCTTGCGGCCGCGCGGCTCCGGTCGACGCCGGGCCTGCACCAGGCGGCCGAACGCGGGGCCGTCGTGGTCGGCGTCTGCGCCGGGCTCCAGGTGCTCGGGACCCGCTTCATGAGCACCGACGGGGTCGAGCACGCAGGCCTCGGCCTGCTCGACCTCGAGACCCGGCCCGGCGAATGCCGCGCGGTCGGTGAGGTCGCGGCGCAGCCGAACCTGTTCGACGCGCCCCTGACGGGATTCGAGAACCATCGCGGCGTGACGACCGTCGGCCCGGGCAGCAGGCCGCTCGGCACCGTGACCCGAGGCATCGGCAACGGTGACGGCACCGAAGGCGCCGTCACCGGGCACGTGCTCGCGACCTACCTGCACGGCCCCGTGCTCGCCCGGAACCCCGCACTCGCGGATTTGCTCCTGACCTGGGCACTTGGTGCCGAACTGTCCCCTTTGGACATGCCCGAGGTCACCGAGCTGCGTAGGGAGCGGCTCCGCGGCCGCCGGTGAGTCCTACGCTGCATCCATGATGAGGCCGGGACTGCGGACCCGAACCACAGTGGTCGCGGTGGCCGTGCTCGCGCTCGCGTTCGTCCTGGCCGGCGTCATCGTCGTCGTGCTGCTCGGCTGGTCCCTCGACAAGGCGTCCACCGAGGACGCCCGCAGCGCGGGCAAGCAGGTCATCAACGAGATCGTCAAGGACGGGGCGCGGGACCTGACGGCGAGTGACGTCGCGAGCACCGGCGACACGGCGTCGGTCATTCAGGTCCTCGACCGCGCCGGCCGCCCGATCGCGAGCGACCCGGCGATCTCCGGCCGTCCCCCGCTCACCGCGGCACGGCCGGCACCCGGTCGCGAGGCGGTCGAAACGGCGAACCTCACCGTCGACCGTGTCACGCAGGACTACCGGCTCGTGTCGACGGGCGTCGCCGGGCCGGGCGGCCCGTACGTCGTCATCTCCGCGCGGTCGCTCGAGCCGCTGGCCGAAGCGACGACCCGGCTGTCCCTGTTGCTGGCGCTCGCCGCGCTGCCGCTGCTCGGCATTTCCGCGCTGGCCGTCTACGGCGCGGTCGGCTCGGCGTTGCGGCCGGTCGAGCAGATGCGGCGCACCGTTGCCGAGATCTCGACCCGCGACCTGGGCCGCCGCGTCGCGCTCCCGCCGGGCAACGACGAACTGCACCGGCTGGCCGAGACGCTCAACGGGATGCTGGCCAGGCTCGCGTCGACGCAGGCCGCACAGCGCCGTTTCGTCGCCGACGCCAGCCACGAGCTCCGGTCCCCGCTGAACACCGTCACGACCGCACTCGAGGTTCGCGAGCATCACCCGGAGGCGATGAGCGTCCACGAGCTCACCGACGTGGTCTCGCTGGAAACCGCCCGGCTGCGGGAGCTGGTCGACGACCTGCTGCTGCTCGCCCGCACCGACGACACGTCCGACAATCCCGTGCGCTCCGAAGTAGACCTGGACGACCTCGCACGCACCGAGGCCGAACGCGCCCGCGTCGATCTGGAGGTGGACATCCGGACGGCGCCGGCGAAGGTGCGTGGCAACCCCTCGCAGCTGCGTCGCGCGATCCGCAACCTGGTCGACAACGCGCGCGAGCACGCGAAGGCGCGGATCCGCGTCGAGACCCGCACCGAGCGCGGGCGGGCGGTGGTCGAGGTGAGCGACGACGGGCTCGGGGTGCCGCCGGCGGACCGAATGCGGATCTTCGAGCGGTTCGTGCGGCGCGACGACGCCCGGCAGCACCGCTCGGGTGGCTCGACGGGCCTCGGGCTGGCGATCGTCGCGGGTATCGCGGCCCGGCACGGTGGTGCCGCGAGCTACGTCGACGCGCCCGACGAGACCTACCCTGGGGCGCGGTTCCGGCTCGAACTTCCCTTGGAGGACAACTGATGCGCGTGCTGGTGGTCGAGGACGAACAGGCGTTCGCCGAGACACTGCGCAAGGGACTCGAGGCCGAAGGGTTCACCGTCGACGTCGTGCACAGCGGCCGGGACGGACTGTGGAAGGCGACCGAGCACTCCTACGACGTGATCGTGCTGGACATCATGCTGCCCGGCCTGTCCGGCTACGAGGTGCTCAAGGGCCTGCGTGCCGCGGAGAACTGGACGCCGGTGCTGATGCTGACCGCGAAGGACGGCGAGTACGACGAGGCGGACGCGTTCGACCTGGGCGCCGACGACTACCTGACCAAGCCGTTCTCCTACGTGGTGCTCGTCGCGCGACTGCGCGCCCTCCTGCGCCGTGGCGCACCCGAACGGCCCGCCGTGCTCACGGTCGCCGACCTGCGCCTCGACCCGGCCGCCCGCACGGTCTACAAAGGACACCAGCAGCTCGAGCTGACCGCGCGCGAGTTCGGCCTGCTGGAGTTCCTGCTGCGCCGGCGCGGCGAGGCGCTCTCCAAGCACGAGATCCTCACCCACGTCTGGGACGCGCACTACGACGGCGACGAGAACGTCGTCGAGGTCTACGTCGGCTATCTGCGGCGCAAGATCGGCGCGGAGCGGATCCGCACGCTGCGCGGTGTCGGCTACCGCTTGGTGGAGAACTGAGCGCGCCATAGTCGACGAAGCCCGCGCGCACACGCCGACCGGGTGCGGGTGCCCCGCAACAACACCTACGACTGAACCGGCAGGGACAGCGAAAGGGTCGCGCCACCGCCTTCGGGGTTGTCCGCCGACACCGAACCACCGTGCCGGGCGGCGATCTCGCTCACCAGTGACAGGCCGAGGCCGTACCGGCGCTGCGCCCCGCCGGCGGGGGTTGCGGCGAAGCGGGTGAACAGGGTCGGCAGCACGGCGGCGTCGATGCCCGGCCCGTCGTCGGCGACCTCGATCCGCGCGGTGCGCCCGTGCCGGGACACCGTGACGCGCACGGCTTCGCGGGCGTGCCGGATCCCGTTGTCCAGCAAGGCGTTCACCGCGCGCCGCAGCGCCGCCTCGTACCCGAGGACCTCGATCGGCTCGCCCTCGACCGCGAGCCGCACCCCGTGTTCGTCCGCCGCGGGCTCCGCCGCATCGACCGCCTGCCGCACCAGCACCGCGAGGTCAACCGGGTTGCGCGGCGCCGTATCCCGGGGATCGGCGGCCAGCAGCAGATCCTCCAGGATCGCGGTGAGCTGCCGCGCGTCCTCCACCAGTCCATCCACATCGGACTCCAGCGGCGAGCCGCGCACGCGTCGGCGCAACAGCTGGGCGCGCGTGCTGAGCAGCGTCAGCGGCGTCCGCAGCTCGTGCCCGGCGTCGGCGACGAACCGCCGTTGTAGCGCCAGCGCCGCGACCAGCGGCGTCACCGCGCGCCGTCCGACCCAGGCGCCGGCCAGCGCGGCCAGCACGAACCCCGCGCCCCCCGAGATCAGCAGAGCCTGCAACAGCCGGTCGCGTTCCGCGTGTGCGCTGCGCAGGTCGAGGATCGCCTGCACGACCTCGTCGCCCTGTCGTTCGGTGCGGATCCGGTACTCCCGGTCGTGCACGTGCAAGTCCTCGGTGCCGGTGCTGGTGCCGGTGCTGCCCTGGCTCAGCGCCGCCTGATCCGGCAGGCCCCTCGGCAGGCCGGGGCTGGCCGAGATCGCCCCGTCCCGGAGCACGACGAGCCACGAGCCGGCCGGCGGGTCGGTGACGTCGTCCGCACGCTGGATCGCGGTGTCGAGCAGGGCGGCCTGCTGGTCCTGCTGGCTGCGCAGCACGACGAGCGTCGCGACGGCGGCCAGCAGCACCACGGTGAGCGCCACGACGAGCGCTGACTGGAGTGCGACGCGCAGCATCGTGCGGCGGATCAGGCGCGCGTCGGGCGAGTCGGCGCGGGTCACCGGCGCCCCAGCTGGTAGCCGCGCCCGCGCACCGTGTCCACGATGCGGCGGCCCAGCTTGCGCCGCAGGTAGTGCACGTAGGTGTCGACCACGAGGTCGGTTTCGGCCGCGTCGAAGACGAGCGCGCGCAACTGAGTGCGCGTGAACACCTGGCGCGGTCGCGCGGCCAGCGTGCCAAGGAGGTCGCATTCGCGTTCGGACAGTCGCACCGGGTCGACGCCGTCGCGGAGCACCGACCGGGTGTCCAGTTCGAGCCGGCCGCCGGGCACGGGCACGGAACGGGCGAGGTCGAGGTTCCGCCGGCGCAGCGCCCGCAGGCGGGCCAGGAGCTCGTCGACGTCGAAGGGTTTGGACAGGTAGTCCTCCGCGCCCGCATCCAGCCCGGCAACGCGATCGGCCGGGTTGCCCAGCGCGGACAGCACCAGGACCGGTGTGACGACGCCGCGCACCCGCAGCCGGGTCAGCAGGTCGAGCCCGTCGATCGCGGGCAGGCCGCGGTCGAGCAGCACCACGTCGTAGCCGCGGGTGAGGCCCAGGTGCAGGCCGCGCTGGCCGTCGCCGGCGGTGTCGACGTGATAGCCCTCCTCGCTCAGCAGGGTCTCCAGCATCGCGCGCAGCTGCGGATCGTCCTCGATCAGCAGCAGCCGCGGGCTCCCGGGCGCATTCACCTGGTCATTCTCGCCAGGGCTTCGGACTTGCGCACCCGGCGCCGCGCATCGACGGCGAAAACGAGGCAGCCGGGCTGCTCGGCGGCCCACGCGATGCCCTCCTCACCCATCGCGAACGCGGCGGTGGACAGGGCGTCGGCGGTGGTCAGGTCGGCGGCGATCACGCTGAGGCTGAGCAGGCCACGCGCCGGAAGCCCGGTCCGGCCGTCGACGATGTGCGCGCCGCGTTCGTACGTGCCGGACGTCGCGATGGCCCGGTCTCGGAGCGGGAACACGGCGCACACCTGGTCGGCGTGGTCGGGGTGGCGGACGCCGATCGACCACTCGCGCCCGGCCGCCACGACGTCCCCGCCCGCGTTGAGGCAGAAGTCGCGCACCCCCTGGTCCCGAAGCAGCTGAGCCGCGTGCTCGACCGCCCAGCCCTTCACCACGCCGCACGGATCGAACGTCCGGCCCGGCAACCGAGCGGAGAACGCGCCGCCGCTGCGCCGCTCGTATTCCTCGCACAGTGCGAGGATCTCCGTCATCTCCGGGCTGGATGTGCCCAGGCAGACCTCGCTGTCCGCGCGGAACGGGCTGAAGCGCCGGTCCACCTCGCGCAGCCAGTCGAACGCGGCCTCTGCCGGTTCGGCCGACGGGATTTCGAGCGAGATCGGCAGGCCCATGATGTGTTCGACGAGCCGCATCGTTCACTTGCCCTTCGCGTCGAGCGCGGCCTGCAGCGACTGCGTGTACGCCTCGCTGGTGGCCGTCGCGCCCGAGACCGAGTCGATGTTCGCGCTCTGCGCCTGCAGCGCCTCCTCGCGCAGGATCGGCGCGGCGCTGCGGGCGATGCGCTGGCTGTGCCGGTCGCCGGGTTCGGTGATGATCTGGACGTCGCTGATCCTGTTACCGGTGAAGGTGACCCGCACCTGGTACGGGCCGTAATCGGTGTCCACAGTGGACCCATCGACCTGGTTCGTGCTCGTTCCCGGCAAAGGTTCGGTGCCCGCGGACGCGGGCGGCGAGGGCGACGCCGTCGCGATCGCCGCCGTGCCCGGTGTGACCACTCCCGGCTCGTAGCGCAGCAAGGGCAGTAGGCCGGCGACGGCGAACAGCGTGAAAAAGACGATGCGGCGCAGGTGACGGCTCCTCACGCGGCGAAGGCGAAACGTTCGAAGTGGCATTGCGAGTCGGGCACTCCGAGCTGGTCGAGGGTGCGGCGCACGGCCTCGGTCAGGCCGGGCGGTCCGCACACGTAGACGTCGCGGCGCCGCACGTCGGGCACCAGGGTGGAGATCATCCGCCGCGTGTCGGCCGGTTGGGTCACCACGTGCAGGCGGGCGCCGCACCAGCGCGCGATGTCGGCCATCTCGCGCGCCAGCACCGGTTCCCGCGCACGGTAGAGCACCACGATGTCGTCGCGTCCCCGGGCGAACTCCTCCAGCAGCGCGCGGATCGGGGTGACGCCGACGCCGCCCGCGACGAGCAGCACGTGTCTGCGGATGCGCCGCTCCGCGGTGAACGCGCCGTACGGGCCTTCGGCGAAGACCGGCGTGCCGGGCCGGATGCGCTGCAGCCACGCGGAACCGTCGCCGAGCGCCTTGACGGTAATGCGCAGGTGCCGCCCGTCGGGCATCGCCGACAGCGAGTACGGGTGCGCCTCCCACCAGCGAGTCGCGAACCGCCACAGGAAGAACTGGCCGGCCCGCGCGGGCAGCTTGTCCAGATCGCGCCCGCCGATCCGGATCGTGACGACGTCCGCGCTCTCCCGCACCACCGACTCCACCCGCAGCTGGTGCCGGAGGTTGCGCGCGATCGGCACCCCGATCCGGCTCACCAGCACGGCGCCGAGCGCGAGGCCGTACAGCGTCCACCAGTACGCGCGCCCGACCGCCGTCGTGACGAAGTCGTGCCCGAGGCTGACCTGGTGCAGGAAGCCGAGCACGACCGCGAGATACGCCAGGACGTGCACGAGATGCCAGCTCTCGTAGCGCATCCGCCGCCGCGCCAGCCGCGCCGACGTGATCCCGACCACGATCAGCATGCTCAACCCGAGTGTCGCGATGAGCACGTCGCCGGTGTCGAACACGAGCGTGCCGACCTCGGACAGCAGTGGCGCGCCGTCCTGCCCGGCGTAGCCGAGGGTGATGAACACGACGTGCGCGAGCAGCAGCCACAGCACCCAGAAACCGCTCCAGCGGTGCCAGGCGGTGAGCCGGTCCATCCCCAGCCGCTCCTCCAGCCACGGTAGCCGCGCGATCAGCACGAACTGCACCACCAGTGCGAGCGCCCCGTACAGCCCGAAGAGGCGGCCGAGGGCCATCAGCAGGCCGCCGTTGAACCCGTGCCCGAGCACGAACAGGTCGGTCGCCCACATCGCATTGAGCGCGAGCAGCGCCGAGAGCCAGTGGACCGTCTTCACCTCAACGAGTGTCCAGCGGCTTTCTGGGGAAAATCTTGGAGTGGGTCAGGCTCTTGGCCGCACGAACGGGAACAGCACGGTCTGCCGGATCGACGCACCGGAGAGCATCATCAGCAGCCGGTCGATGCCCAGGCCGAGGCCGCCGGTCGGCGGCATCCCGTGCTCCAGCGCGAGCAGGAAGTCCTCGTCCAGCTCCATCGCCTCGACATCCCCGCTGGCGGCCCGCAGCGACTGCTCCTCGAGCCGGCGGCGCTGCTCCAGCGGGTCGGTCAGTTCCGTGTACGCCGTGCCGATCTCCGCGCCGAACGCGACCAGGTCCCACCGTTCCGCGAGCCGCGGGTCGGCGCGGTGCTGGCGGGTCAGCGGGGACACGTCTGTCGGATAGTCGGTGTAGAACGTCGGCTCGACCGTGTTCGGCTCGACGAGGTGGTCGAACGCCTTGAGTACCAACTGTCCCGCCCCGGCGTCGTCGTCGTCGACGGGCACCCCTGAGCGGCGGCACGCCTCACGCACTTCGGCGACGGGCGTGCCCGCGTCGACGTAGCCGCCGAGGGCCTTGGACACGGCGTCGTGCACCGTCACCACCGGCCACTCGCCCGAGATGTCGACCACCCCGAGGTCCGGCCGGTGCACCACCGGCGCCCCGTGCGCGGCGATCGCCGCGTGCTGCACGAGTTCCCTGGTCAGCTCACGCATCGAGTCGTAGTCGGCGTACGCCTGGTACGCCTCGAGCATCGTGAACTCGGGATTGTGCGTGGCGTCCACGCCCTCGTTGCGAAAGTTGCGGTTGAGCTCGAAAACCCGCTCGACCCCGGCCACGCACAGCCGCTTGAGGTACAGCTCCGGCGCGATCCGCAGGTACATCCGCATGTCGTAGGCGTTGATGTGGGTGACGAACGGGCGGGCGTTCGCGCCACCGTGCACGGTCTGCAGCATCGGCGTCTCGACCTCGAGGAAATCGCCCGCGTGCAGGCGGTCGCGCACGGCACGTACCACCGTGCCGCGCAGCCGCAGCATCTCCGGCAGGTCGGGGTCGAGGTACCGGCGCCGTATCCGCATCTCTGGGTCGGCGAGACCCTTTCGCTTGTCCGGCAAGGGATGCAGGCACTTCGCGGTGACCGTCCAGTCCTCCACGCGGACCGACAGCTCGCCACGCTTGGACGTCACCACCTCGCCCCGCACGCCGACGTGGTCGCCCAGGTCGACGCCGCCGCGCCACACCCGGTCGTTGGTCAGCATCAGCTGCAGTTCGCCGGTGAAGTCACGCAACCGCACGAAACACAGCCCGCCGAGGTCCCGGATCGCGACGACCCGGCCGGACACGCCGACCACCTCGCCGGTGTGCGTGTCGGGCGGCAGGCCACGGAACTTCGCGACCACGTCGCCCAGCACCCGGTCCCGGGCGAAACCAGCCGGATACGGGTCGATCCCGTGTTCCCGCAACCGATCCAGCTTCGCCACGCGCACCCGTACCTGCTCGGGACGGCGCCGTGGCTTCGGCTCGGCCCGCGCGGCACAGGCGTCGATCTCCTTGACCCTGGCGAGGAGTTCGGGACTGACCTCGCCGGCGGCGAAACCGCGGCGGCGGGCACGCATGCTGGTCGGCACGAACCCTTCCAGCGCACCGGCGACCAGGCCGACCTTGGGCAGACTGCGCGCCGAGGTGTAGCAGAGGTAGCGCGGCGCCCAGTCGGGCCCGTACTTCGCGTTCGACCGGTACAGCGATTCGAGCTGGAAGAACCGTGACACCAGACTGAGAATCGCGCGCCACGCCCGCAGCACCGGGCCCGCGCCGAGCCGTTCCCCGGCGGCGAACACGGCACGGAACATGGCGAAGTTCAGCGAGATCCGCTGCGCGCCGAAGTGGCCCGCGTTGGCCACGAGCTGCGTGACCATGTACTCGTTGAGCCCGTTCTCGGCATCGTGGTCGCGGCGCATCAGGTCCAGCGACAGCCCGCGCCGGCCCCACGGCACGAACGAGAGGAGCCCGCGCAGCACGCCCTTGGCGTCGTACGCCTCGACCATCACGCAGCGGCCGTCGCAGGGATCGCCGAGCCGGGAAAGCGCCATCGAGAACCCGCGCTCGGTCTCGTCGCCCCGCCAGTGCTGCGCCCAGCCGAGCATTTCGTCCATTTCGGACGGTGTGATCTCAGCATGCCGCCGCACGCGCGCGGTGTAGCCGGCGCGCTCGATCCGGCTCACGGCCTGCCGCACCGACTTCCTCGACGGCCCGGCCAGGCTGAACTCTCGCACGTCGAACACGGCCTCGTCGCCGAGTTCCAGCGCCTTGAGCCCCGCTCGCGTGTACACCTTCGCGCCGCGTTCGCTCGCCCCGAGTACGCCGGGCGCCCAGCCGTAGGTGTGCGCCTCGGCCAGCCACGCGTCGACCGCCTGCGGCCACGCGTCGGGATCGCCGATCGGGTCGGCGCTGGCCACGGTCGTGCCGCTGAGCACGCGATAGGTCACCGCGGCGCGGCCGTTGGGCGCGAACACCACGCTCTTGTCGCGACGCGTCGCGAAGTAGCCCAGCGAGTCGTCCTCGCCGTAGCAGGCCAGCAGCTCGCGCAGCTTCAGCTCTTCGGCGTCGCTGCGGTGGCGCCGGCCGCTCTCGCCGCGGAAGAACACGTACAGCGTGGCGACGGCGACGAAGGTCGCGCCGAGGTCGAGCACGAGGTCGAGCCACGGCGGGCCCTCCCGGACCCCCAGGCGCCGTAGTTGCAGCAGCTCGCCGGTCGCATGGTTGGCGGCCCACAGGAACTGGTCGACCGGGCCGCTGAGGGTGCCGGGGAACACCGACGTCAGCGCCCAGCCGCCGGCGATCACACCGGCCATCCCGGAGAGGCCGACGACCAGCGCGTTCCGCCACGCGCCGGGCGCCAGCCGGGCCGGAAACGCCGGGCGCAGCGCGATCAGCAGCACGATCAGCCCGATCGCGACCAGCTCCGCGCCGGTCAGCGCCCACAACGTCATCGGAATGTGCCGGGCCTCGCGGCGCTCGAGGGTGAACACGCTGGGCGCCCAGAGCAGCGCCGCCTGGAAGCCCAGCGTCATCAGCAGGCCACCGACCTGGAACAACAGGAGCGTGTTGAGCGCGGCCCGCTTGCGGCGCCGCAATGCCGCACCCAGCACGAACAGCACCAGCGCGATCAGGATGTTCGCGTCGGCGGGTATGTTGAGCACGTTGAACACGCCGGTGGTCCACCGGTAGAACCCGTGGTGCCCGCCCCAGATCAGCAACGCGATCGACATCAGCGCGCCCAGCTGCACCACGGTGGCCACCACGCCACCAGCCTTGCGCCGCCACCGCGGCACCGGCTCACTCATGTCCGTCACCACCCCGTGTGAAGCTCATCGCAGGCGCTTGGGGAGTAGGTCGCACAATGTCACGCTGGTGTTTCCAGATCCACGACCCGGGGACCCGATCAGGGCCTCGAGGGAAGGTTGGTCGACGATGTCTAACCCATCTGGCGAGACCGCCGCGCCGTACGGCAGCGGTCCGCAGCCAAGCGCGCCCGTGAAGAAGGTGCGCATCCCGCATCTCCAGCAACTCAAGGACCGCGGCGAGCCGTGGCCCATGCTCACCGCGTACGACATGTACACCGCGGAGCTGTTCGACGAGGCCGGCATTCCGGTGCTGCTCGTCGGCGACTCGGCCGCGAACAACGTGTTCGGTTACGACACGTCGCTGCCCGTCACCGTCGACGAGCTGCTGCCGCTGGTGCGGGCCGTGACCAGGGCGGCGAAGCGTGCGCTTGTCGTCGCGGACCTGCCGTTCGGCTCCTACCAGCTCTCGCCCGAGCAGGCGATGGCCACGTCCGTGCGGTTCATGAAGGAAGGCCGTGCGCACGCCGTCAAGCTCGAGGGCGGCCGCCGGTTCGCCTCGCACGTCGAGGCGCTCACCTCGGCGGGAATCCCCGTGATGGGGCACATCGGGTTCACCCCGCAGAGCGAGCACAACCTGGGCGGGTACCGCGTCCAGGGCCGTGGCGAGGCCGGTGACGCGCTGGTCGCCGACGCGGTCGCACTGCAGGAGGCCGGCGCGTTCGCCGTCGTCATGGAGATGGTGCCGGCCGAGGTCGCGAAGCGCATCACGCACGAGCTGAAGATCCCGACCGTCGGTATCGGCGCCGGTCCGGACTGCGACGCCCAGGTGCTGGTGTGGCAGGACATGTCGGGCATGCGGCGCGGCAAGGCACCCCGGTTCGTCAAGCGCTACGCCGACCTGGCCGGCGCCCTGTCGCAAGCGGCTTCGTCCTTCGCCGACGAGGTCCGCCGCGGCGAGTTCCCCGCCCCCGAGCACGCCTTCCACTAACGCCGCGAAGGAACCCCTCATGGCGCTATACGCCGTGAGGGGGCCCCTCACGGCACGCGCGTTCACGGGCGCTCCCGGCGGAAGCGTTCGGCGAGGGTGGGGTCGTTTTCCCACCACAGGGCACCGCTGGACTCGCCGACTTCGTCGGCCTTGTCCAGTTCGCGGTCGGCCTTTTTCGCCTGCCGCTCGTCGTCGCGCATCCAGCGGTGGAACAGCACGCCGACGAACGGCAGCCCGGCCAGGTCGCCGCCGATCCACAGGATCCCGGCGCCGATGATCTGGTCGGTGCGCAGGTCAGGGCCCCACGTCCGGGCGAGCGCGTGGTAGTACTCGGCGGCGCGCAGCGGCCCCAGCCAGAGCAGCAGACCGAGCGCGGCGTCCACGACCACCTCGGTGAAGCTGATGCCGAACGACACCAGGTGGTGGTCCTCGCGCGGCGTCGGGTCGACGCGCAGCCGCGTCCAGAAGTAGCCGAAACCGCAGAGCACCAGGCCCAGCCGCACGACCTCGTCCACCGCGCCGTGCCGCAGCGTCGCCTCGTACAGCGGCGTGAGGTACAGCGCGAGCGGCGGCACGATCAGCAGCACCGTGATGACCAGCGGGAAGGTCAGCGCCCGAGCCACCGGGCCGCGGCCGAGCGCGCGCAGGCGGTCCGCCCGGCGCGACGTGGCCAGCACCAGCGTCAGCGGAGCGCCGAGCGCGAGCAACAGCGGCGTGACCATCAGCAGCACCACGACCTGTACGGCGCGCACCCAGAACAACGTGTCGTCGTACCCGCCGAGGAACGAGCACGTCAGCAGCAGGATCGTGGTCAGGCCCGAAAGAAATGCCGTGGTGCGCCCCCGGGGCCAGTCCACCCGGCGGGCGGCACGGAGATACGCGCCACCCAGCAGCACCACGAAAATGATCGCCGGAATATCGGGTGTCCACGACGTGAACACCGTTTCGAGTGTCAGTGGGGCAATCATGCTACGAAATAGATTAAACTACCGATTCCCGCGATGACGCAGTAAATCGCGAACGGGGTCAGTGTACGCGTCTCGAAATAGCGAACGAGGAACCGGACCGAAAAATAGGCGGCCACGAAGGCGACCACGCTGCCCACGAACGCCGGGCCGAGCGACGCGCGGTTCTCCGCGGCGAACAACGACGGCATCTTGTACAGTCCCGCGCCGAGGATCGCCGGCGTGGCCAGCAGGAACGCGAACCGCGCCGAATCCTCGTGGCTCAGCCCGCGCCACAGCCCCGCCACCATCGTGCTGCCGGACCGGCTGATTCCCGGCAGCAGCGCGAAGACCTGCGCGGCGCCGATCAGCACGGCCTCCCCCACTCTCAGCTTCGACAGGCGGCGGTCGGACACCTCCTCGGCGGTCAGCGTGCGCAGGGGCATCGTCTCCTCGGCGGAGAAGTCGACGGTCTGCTCGCCACGGTTCACCTGCGCGGCCGCGGCCGGGCGGCGAGCGGGCCTCGAGAAGCGCTCCGCCGCGTACAGCACGCCACCGTTGAGGATGAGGAAGATCGCCGCGGGGATCGGCTTCCCGAGGTAGTTCTGCACCGCTTTGTCCAGTAGCACGCCCGCGATGCCGACCGGGATCGTGGCCAGCACGAGCAGCCACGCGAGCCGCTGGTCGGGGTCGCTCACCGCCCGGTCGCGCACGGACGTCCAGAGCCCGCGCACGATGCGCACCCAGTCCCGCCGGAAGAAGACGACGAGCGCGAGCGCGGTGGCGACGTGCATCGCGACGAGCACGGCCAGGTACGGCGAGTCCTTGCCCATACTCAGGTCGGTCGCCCACGAACCGCCGACCCAGGCCGGCAGGAGGATGCTGTGCCCGAGGCTGGACACCGGGAACAATTCCGACACGCCCTGCAAGGCCCCGACGACAATTGCCTCGAAATATGTCACAGCGGACATTGAGGACCTTTCTGAGCACGGGGATCGGCCGATCACACTGAAAGTACCTGACGCGTTCCGGCCCGCCGGAGTTGCACCGGGCACGGCTACGCGAGGTGAGCGGCCAGTCCCGCCAGCTCCCGGTGAGCGTCCACAAGGGACGGTCCATACCAGGTCAGGTACCGGCCCGACACCAGCTCGTACCGCACGCCGGGGAACGCCTCCGGCCCGTCCTCGTCGGTGAACACGTACGGCTCGTCCGGGAGCACCAGGAGATCCGCGTCACCAGCGGCGAACCACGAGCGCAGCTCGGCGAGCTCCGGCCGCGGGTACCGCTCCTCGTGGCGTGCGTACACAATGGACACGCCGAGGCGGCGCAGCACGTCACCGCCAAAGGTGTCGCGGCCGAGGATCACCCACGGCTTGCGCCACACCGGCACCACCGCCCGCGCCCGCATCGGCGGCGTCTCGCGCCACAGCTCCTCCGCCGTCACCAGCCAGTCCGGTTCCGGCGCCTCGAACGCCTGTGTCAACAGCCGGCGCAGCGACGCGAGCGCGTGCGGCACCGTCGCGGGCGCCTCCATGACCCAGACCGGGAAACCGTTGGCCCGCAACCGCTCAACGTCCTCGGGCCGGTTCTCCTCCGAGTTGGCGAGCACGAGATCGGGGCCCAGCTCCAGCACCCGGTCCACATTCGGGTACTTCGACCCGCCGACCCGCGGAACATCCAAGGTGGACGGATGGGTGCAGTAGTCGGTCGCGCCCGCGAGCACCCCGGGCACGGTCACCTCGACGGCTTCGGTCAGGCACGGCACGAGTGAAACCACCCGCCGCGGCGCGTGCCGCAGCGGGACGTCCTCGCCCAGGTCGTCGAACAGCGTCATCGGACGTACTCCAGCAGCACGTCGCCGTGGCAGGGCTGCGGTGCGCACCAGCACCCGAGCGCGCGGCCGGCCAGCTCGCCGTTCCGCAGGCGCCGCACCAGGTCCGGGCGGCCTTCGAGGTACTCGCGGTAGTGGCGGACCATCGCCGCGCGGTCGGACTTGGCTTCCTTGACGAACGGGTTCGCGAAGTCCGACTCGGGCCACGAGTGCCGGTTGCCCCGGTGGCCGATGTAGGTGATCAGGTCACGCTCCACGAGCCAGGGCACGAGATGCCGGTGCGGGCCCGATTTGCGCACGTTGACGAGCACGGCGTGCCCGTCCTCGACACGCCCCGCCAGCTCGTGCTCTTCATCCGTCCAGTCAGTCACGCTCGCTCGAACGACACCTTCCGCTTCACCACGTCCACGCCGGTCAGCCGGACCGTGATCCGCTCGCCTTCGGGCAAGTTCGCGCCCGCGCACTTGCCTGTCACCGGCGGGTCCTCGACGAGGATCTCGGCCCTGGCCTCCTCGGCGCGCAGCACCACCGCCTCGAACGTACCGCCTATCCGTTCCGCCAGCATCCACGCCTCGACCTGGTCGATGCAGGCCCGCTCGACGCGGGCGGCCAGCGTGTCGGACGCGCTCATCAGGACCGGCAGCGCCGGCAGCGCCGCGCGCACCCATTCCGGCACCGGGCGGTCCGCGCTCACCGCGAGGCAGATCTCGGTGGCGAACCGGTCCACCAGCCGCCGGATCGGCGCGGTGACGTGCGCGTACGGGGCGCCGATGCCCGCGTGCGTGGTGGACGGCGGCAGCCCGCCCTCGAACGCCGTGTACCCCGCGCCGCGCAGCAGCCGCGTCGAGCACGTGTACAGCGCCATCGACTCGGGCAGCGCGGGATCGAGCCCGGCGAGCAACTCGGCGACGCTGCGGTCCGCGGGCCAGGCGATCCCCAGCGCCTGCGCGGAACGGCGCAGCCAGGTGACCGAATCGTCGTCGGGATCGGGCAGCGTGCGCAGCACCCCGACCTCGGCGCCGATCATGATCGAGGCCGCGACCATGCCGGTGAGCAGGGAAATCTCGGCGTTCCACGCGTCGACCTCGCTGTGCGGCCGCATCCCGAGCACCCAGCCGTCACCCGCGTCTCCCCCGACGGCCTGCTCGGGGAGCTGCAGCTCGACGGCGCCGCGCCGAACCGCCAGGTCACGGCGTAGCCGCCCGAGTTCGGGCAGCGCCGCGATCGACGGGTGCGCGTGACCGGCGTCGAGCGCGGCCTGCACCGTCTCGTAGTCGAACTGCTCGCAGGATCGGACTAGCGCGCGGCGCACCCGGGACGCGGCGGGCTCGCCGGCGCCGTCGACGTCGATGGTCCAGAGCACCGCGGGACGGATCTCGCCGGGCAACAGGCTCGCGGCGCCTTCGGACAGGACGGGCGGGTGCAGCGGGACATTGCCGTCGGGTAGGTACAGGGTCTGCCCGCGGCGCCGCGCCTCGCGGTCCAGCGGCCCGCCCGGCGCGACGAACACGCCCAGGTCGGCGATCGCGTAGTGCACCCGGAAGCCGTCCCGGCGGCGCTCGACGACCATCGCCTGGTCGAGATCCTTGGCGCCCGGCGGATCGATGGTGACCAGTGGCAGATCGGTGGCGTCCTCGCGGGTGGGCGCGGGTTCCGGCGGGTCGAGCGCGATGCCGTCGGCCTCGGCGAGCACCTCGGCCGGGAAGGACTCCGGCAGCTCGAACTCGGCGCGCAGGCGAGCGAAGTCGCCCTCGGCCGGATGCGAACGGACCACCACTCAACCACCCTAACGCCGGACCGGGAGGTTGATCGGGCTTCTTTTCGTGGCCACACCTACCCGATCGTGATTCGGCCGCCCGGGTGTACCTTGCTCAGCCAACAATGAAAATCGATGTCATTTTCGCTTTGGATGGAGAGGTGCACGTTGTGAAGGTTGCCTTCGTCGGCAAGGGAGGAAGCGGCAAGACCACGCTGACCTCCCTGTTCGCCGCCTACCTTGCCGGTTCGGCGCGGCCGGTGCTGACCGTGGACGCCGACATCAACCAGCACCTGGCCGTCGCGCTCGGCGCGTCCGAAGAGGACGCGGCCGCGCTGCCCACGCTCGGCGAGCACCTGCCGCTGATCAAGAACTACCTGCGCGGTGACAACCCCCTCATCACCAGCGCCGACGCGATGATCAAGACGACGCCACCGGGCCGCGGCTCGCGCCTGATCCGGCCGTTCGAGGACAACCCGATCTTCGACGCGTGCTTCCGCGAGGTGGCGGGCGTGCGACTCGGCGTCACCGGCCGGTTCACCGAGGACGACCTCGGCGTCGCGTGCTACCACTCCAAGGTCGGCGCCGCGGAACTGCTGCTCAACCACCTGATCGACGGCGCTGACGAGTACGTGCTGCTCGACATGACCGCGGGCGCCGACGCGTTCGCGTCCGGGCTGTTCACCCGCTTCGACGTCACGTTCCTGGTGTGCGAGCCGACGCTGCGCGGCGTCGGCGTGTACCGGCAGTACGCGGAGTACGCGCGGGACTGGGGCGTGCGGCTCGCGGTGGTCGGCAACAAGGTGACCGACGACGAGGACGTCGACTTCCTGCGCGACCAGCTCGGCTCCGACCTGCTGTGCTGGCTGACCGGATCCGGCCACGTGCGCGCCGCCGAGCGCGGCCGGGCCCGCCCGGTCACCGCGCTCGAACGGCACAACCAGTCCGCGCTCGCCACGATGCTGTCGACTGTGGACTCCGCGCCGCGGGACCCGGACCGGTTCCACCGGCAGGCGGTGGAGTTCCACCTCCGCAACGCGCGGTCGTGGGGTAACGACCGCACCGGCCAGGACCTCGCCGCACAGATCGACCCCGAGTTCCGGATGCCCGGCCCGGCCGCACTGGCCGAGTCCCGATAGAAGGAGGAAATCCGTTGTCCCTGAAGGTACCCACCGCGCTGCTCGAGCGCGCCCAAACCGGTCAGGTCACCGACGAGGAGTTCGTCGCGTGCGTGCGTGACTCGCTGCCGTATGCGTGGCAGGTGATCAGCGCGGTCGCCGCGGACCTGAGCGGCGGCACGGCCGATTTCGCCGACCACGCGACCCCACCGCCGACCGAAACCGAGCGCGGTCAGCTGCTCCGGGCGCTGGCCTCCGACGCCATCCGCGGCGGGCTGGAGCGGCACTTCGGCATGAAGCTGGCATTCCAGAACTGCCACCGCGTCGGCGCCTTCCGCCCGGCCGCCGTCGACAGCGACGCCTACCGCGCGTTCATCTCACCAGTGGCCCAGCTGCGCAACCAAAGCCCCGAGCTGCGCGACTGCTGACGCCCACCCGGCGGGGCTGCTCAGGGCCGGTAGCGGTACGGCAGCTCCGTCGGGTCCCCGGTGGGCCCGAAATCGGCCGGGTCGTCGGACGACTCCTCACCGGGCAGCGGAACGAACCAGTCCCGCCCGGACACCGGAATCCCGCGCGGCGGCGTCGCCTCGTCCGCGGCCCCGCCGTGCTCCGCTGACTCCGCTGACTCCGCTGGCTGCGCCGGCTCGGCGGGCGAGCTGACTGTGACATCGCGGACATCGCGGACATCGCGCCCCTCGGGCTGACTGGGTGTCACCTGCAGCTCCGGCTGGCGCGGCGACTCGGGCAGCGGGGGGACCTCCGCCTCCGGCAGGGTCGGGGTGGTGCGCCAGACCGGGGCCGGCGGGATGATCATCGGCGCCGCGCGGGGGCGCTCCGGCTCCGCGGCGGCCGCCTCGGCGGCGCGGGCCGAGCCGCGCGGCGGGATCGGGTCCAGGCACGACACCAGCACCGTCGTGCTCTGCGGGTCCGCCACCTTCCGGCCGCTGCGCTCGCGGTAGATCATCTCCCCGTCGGCGTCGATCTCGACCAGGTAGCCGGCCTCGGCAAGCTGTTCCTCGTCCAGGTCGACCAGGTTCTCGTACCGCGACGGCACCACCCGGTAGACCGGCCAGTTCAGCCCGCGGTGCGACTGGTGGAACTGCGACAGCATGGCCGCCATCTGCTGCTGCCAGGGCAAGGACATCCCCTCCGCGAGCGAGCGCGGCAGCACGACGTAGCCCTCGTTCACGCCGGGCCAGTTCGCGGACAGGTAGTCGGCCAGCGGGGTGCTCGACGCGGGACGCGTGGGGGCGGGGCGCGGCGGCGGAGGTGCGCCGAACAGGTCCCGCGGCTCACCGGCCCCGGACTTGCGTCGCTTCCCATACTTCTTAGCCACTATGGATCCTTAAACACCTGGCCGCACTGCCTGCGGCACCAACTCGTTCTCGCTGAACGACACCGACCGGACGTGCACGGGCACGCCGGTCTGCTGCGCCTCCACGATTTTCCCGCCGCCAAGGTACATCGCGACGTGGTGGATCGTGGCCGGATTGGACGGGTCGTACGCCCAGAAAAGCAGGTCGCCGGCCTGTGCGTCCTTCACCGGCAACATCGCGCCGTCGTGGTACTGGTCGGCCGACACCCGGTCCAGGGTGATGCCCGCCGCTTCGTAGGCCCGCAGCATCAGGCCCGAGCAGTCGTAGGAGGTTGGCCCGGTCGCGCCCCACACGTAGGGCTTGCCCTGCTCGCCCAACGCGAATGCGATCGCCGCGGCCGCCTTCTGGTTCGCCGGCAGCGCGAGCCCGGCGCTGGGTCCGCAGTTGCTGACCTCGGTCACCTGGCCCACGTTCTGGACCAGGTACGCGGCCATCGGCTCCCACTTGTGGTACCGATCGGGGAACGCCGAGCGCTCTACGGCCTGCGCCGACGTGCCCGGCCGCTGCTGGTCCCAGTTCGGCACCGCCGCCAGCACGTCGTAGAACTTGCTGACCTCGTAGCCGACGTCCTGCAGCTGGGCGACCGTGCCCCAGCCCATCGACGGCCGCATCTGGAAGATGCCCAGCGAGTCGCGGTCGCCGTAGCCGAGGTTGTGCAGCCCCGACTCCGTCATCCCCGCCTGGATCGCGATCTGCCACGCCCGCGGGGAAAGCCCGCGCTGCTTGCCGATCGACACGATCATCGACACGATCTGCTTCGAGTCCGCGGCCAGCGCCGCGGCCTGGCCCTGCGCGGTCTGCGCCTGCCCCGGGTTCGTCGGGCCGATCGCGGCGTCACAGCTGACGTTGCGGTACCCCTGCGCCTGCGCCGCCTGCTGGTCGCTCACCACCTTGGCCACCACCGTCGTGGTCGCGACGGCCGCGAACAACGCGGTCACCACGACCCCGATCAGGACCCCGAGCCGCATGCCTCAGCTCGCCTGGTCGTATTCGGACACGCGCCAGCCGGCGGCGGTCTGCGACACGGTGATGCTGAGTTTGGGGCCGTCGGTGGCGATGACGACCTGCACGGAACTGGTGTAGGAGGACGTGACCACCGGGTCGCCGGTGACGCGCGTCGCGGGGATGTTCGACGGGTCCACAGTGGACATCTGCGGCAGGAACTCGTCGGTGGTGTACGGGCGGAGCCCGTCAAGCCATTGCGCGTTGGTGATCCCGACGGGGTGGTTGACCCACGCCTGGGCCCACGACTTGGCCACGTTCACCGCGTCCGCGCTCGGCGCGGCCGACGTGGGCAGCACCAGCGGCGCGGTCAGCCGGGTGGACATCGGCGCGGTGCTGGACGCGGCGGCGGTGGGCCGCTGCCCCGTCGAGGACGGGTCCTTGATCTGGATCGGCGTCGGCCCCTGGCTGCCGCCGCCGTGTCCCAGGAACTGCGGGACCACGATGCCGATCGCGGTGACCAGCACCGCGACGGCGATCGCCGTGCCCGCGAGATGCTTCGGCGAGCGGAGCGGGAATCCCCACAGCCTGCGGTAGACCGCGGTCCGCCCGCGGTTCGTTCTGATCGGCATCGCTCACCTCACCGCACGACGTTGTCTGTGTCGCGCAGATCCTGGACCTCGATCCCCCGGGACGGCCGGTACAGCACATGCACCGGCCGGCCGCCGACCAGCTCACGCTCCGCACGCCGCGGCTGCTGCGGAGCCGGCGGCGCCCACGACGCGGAACTCACCCGCGCGCCGGACATCCGGGACGGCACCACGACCGGTTCGTGCTGGTCCCAGTCCCGGTCGAACACCGGCGAGGTGTCGACCCGGCGGCTCTGCGGCTGCGCCGGGATCCACGCCGCGTCGGCCCGGCGCGTGCTGCCGGGCGGCGCGGAGTACACGTAGTCGTCCGGCCCGCCGCCGGCCGACAGGTAGCCCGGCGTGCCGCCGGGGCCGCCACCGGCGGGCAGCGCGCGACGGGATCCGTTGCCAGGCAAGGAACCCCCGCCCGGCCACGGCGCGCCCGACCAGGCCGCGGCCGGACGTCCCGCCATCGAGCCGGCGCCGTCGAGCCGTTGCGAGTTGGCGAAGATGGTGGCCTCGGGACGGAACCGGCCGCCCCCGGCCGTCGCGCCGATCGGGCCGCGGGTCTCCAGGTCGCTGTCGTCGCCGTCGCGCACGCCCTGCCAGAACTCGTCCTGTGGCGTCGGCCCCTGCTTGCGGCGGAACCGCGAGAAGATGCCGCCGCTGGGCGCCGGGAGCTGCGAACCGACCATGCCGACCGACATCTCGACCATCTGCCACAACCGCCGCACCGGCCGCCCCACCAGGAACAGCAACACCGTCACCAGTCCGGCCATCGCCATCTGGGTCAGCATCGACAGCGAGTTGCCCGCGGCGAAGATCGCCTGCAGCAGCAAGGCGTGCACCCCCGCGAGCACCGCGAGCACCATCAGGTTGAAGCCGACCCCGCCGAACACCTTCGCGACCCGGCGCAGGATGTCGTGGTGCACCAGCGCGACCAGCCCGATCAGCGGAGCGGTGAGCGCGAACAGCCGGATCAGCACCTGCGCCAGCAGCACGGATGCCTTGGCCAGCAGCTGGAACAGCGCATAGACCAGGCTCTGCAGCAGCGCGAGGAACCCGGCGCCCGTGCGGCTGCCGTCCTCACCGGTGAAGTACCCGGTGGCGGGCCCCAGCTGTGTCGCGATCTGCTTGTACGAAGCCTTCTTGCCGTCCACAACGGACTGGTTCGCGTCGTCGCCGTTGCGGAGCTGCGCCCACGTGAACGCCTGCGCGTCCAGCAGCGGGCGCCCGTACTGCTGCGCCTGCGGGGCGTCCGGCGCACCGAACTCGCCGCGCAGCCAGTTGTTGTACACGACCTGGTTGTGCAGGTCCGTCGGCAGGACGTGCCGGACCCCGACGTTCGCGGTGTCGTCGACGAACCCGGCCTGGATGTTGGTGGTCGTCTGCACGATCGCGTTGTCGATCGGGTCGAAGTACCGCAACATCGCCAGCGACGACGCCGCCAGCCACATCGCGGCCAGCGCGTAGAGCCCGCGTTTGCTCACCGCCGCCAGGTCGCCGCGCCAGATGTTGCGGAACATCATGATCGCGAGCAGCAGCGCCGCGAGCCCGAACAGCTGGCCGTAGATGTTGTTGTAGACCTTCTCGGCGCCTGCCTTGACCGCGTTGTAGATCGGGTTCAGCAGGCCGCCCTGCATCACGGTGTAGTGCAGCGAGTTGGTGGCGCCGACGAGGTTCTTGGCGATGTCGAACAGCTCGTTGCCCGCCCACGTGTCGATCGTCGAGTTCGGGCTGCTGATGCCGGAGAGCGGGGAACAGTCGGTCTGGTAGGTGTCCCAGACCATGCCCGCGTAGCCGTAGTCGCTGTAGGCGCTGCCCGCCGCGCCCTGGCCCTCGGCCGGGTCGAGGGCGCCGACCATGCCCGCGCCCGGGCGCTCCGGGTTCGGCGCGTCGCCGCACGCCGCTGCCGACGCCGCCGGCGCGGTGGCCAGCGTCTGGAGCACGAGCAGGAGCGCGACCGCGAACACGGTCGCGCCCTTGCCTGGTCTTCTGCGCTTGAAGCCGCCGTTACGGACGAACCGTTTCAGCCCGTGCCAGGCCGCGGCGCAGCCGAGCACGCAGAGCAGCGTCACCAGCGTCATGCCGCCTCCTCGACGGACGCGGCAGGCCGCGACTGTGTTGTCACGTCGGCCAGGCACGGCGCTGATGATTCGGACCTGCAAGCAGTCCTCAACGCCGATGATTCGGACCTGCAAGCAGTCCTCATGCCGCGTCCCGGCCATGGCCGCCGCCGGGTTTGCTCTCCGCGAGCAGCTGTTCCTCGGTCAGGCCCATCTCCCGCTCGGCCGCCAGCTCCAGGTCCGGCTCCAGTTCGTCGTCCTCCACGGGTGGTACGGGCACGTGCTGGGGCTCCTGTTCGGGGGCGGACCGGTTGGCGCTGTTATCCGAGGGCAGCGCGTCCTTCGAACCCGGCGTGGTGTCCATCGCCGCACGCAGATGCTCCAGGTGCGGCCCGGAGAAGTCGACCCGGATCCGCTCCACACCCCCGGCGCCGTCACCGAAGATGAACTGGCGCGGCTCCCGGTCGCGCTCCAGGTCGCGGTGCGCACCCGGCCGCCTGCCGAGCGCGGCCACCACCTGCTCGTACCCGACGCCGACCGGCACCTTCAGCAGCCGCAGCGCGTCGGCCTGCGCCTCGTCGTCGTCCAGGCGGCCGACGAACACCGAGTCCAGCAGCGCGACGAAACCCTGGATGCGCAGGAAGTCCGCGGGGATCTGGGACGACAGCAGCACCCGGACGTTCCACTTGCGGGAGTCACGCGCGAACCGGTTCATCAGCACCCGGCCGGTCGGCACCTCCGACAGGAAGAACGCCTCGTCGATCCAGACGCCCTTGCGCTGGTCCTTCGGCTTCTCGTACACCGACCGCGCGGTGAGCCACGCGGCGAGATTCAGCATCTCGACACCCAGCGCCTCGGCGTCGGTCCAGTGCTCGCGGCCCACGCCGTCCTTCGGCAGGGTCAGCCCGGCCATGGTCAGCACCGTGAGCCGGTCGTCGCGGGTCTCCGAGTACGGGTCGGCGTCGCTTTCCGGGATGAGCAGCGACATGCGCTCCCGCATCTCGTCGAGGAAGTCCGCGACCACGACGGCGTGCTCGTGGTGCTCGGACGCGTCCCGCCGCAGCGCGTCGATGACCTGTCCCGGGTCGGCGTCGTAGCGACCACCGACCGCACGGACCGCGCGCAGCAGCACGATCCGGCTCTGCGGCATCCGTGCCACCTCGTACGGGAGGATCCCGGAGAGCACGTCGAGCACGAGCCGGCGACGGGTGGCCCCGGCCAGTGCCCGTTCACGGCGCCACGCCCGCTCCGGGTTCTCCTCGTCCAGGAAGTGCTCGAGCTGCGGCTCGGCGACCACGCGGTACGGGTTGAGGATGCCGGGCTGCGCGTTGAGCAGGTTGATCGGCCGTGCGTACGGCTTGATCTCGGGCAGCTCGCACAAGCGCGAGAGCGGGCCCGACGGGTCCAGCAGCGTCCAGTGCGCACCTGAGCGCAACGTCTTGTAGACGATGCCGCCGCCGAGGAAGGACTTGCCGCCACCGAGGCCGGCGACCATCGCGGTCAGACCCGACCCGTCGCGGATTTCCTGCGCCATCCAGGGGTCCCACGCGACCGGGCGCCGGGTAGCGGTCACGGTCTCGCCGAGCAGGATGCCGCGCCGGTCGCCCACTTCCGCGGTGGCGGTGGGTACGGCCGCGGCCGCCCACACCACCGAACCCCGGCGCATGTACGCCGACGAGGCCAGCGGTTCACCGGGGATGAACTCGCGCGCCATCGCGTACTGCGCCTCGGGATGCTCGATGGCGACCTTCGGCTTGTACAGGTCCAGCAGCTGCTGGGCCAGGCGCAGCGCGTCGCGCTCGGTGGGGCCGGACACCGCCAGCCGCCACCACGACCGCACGCGGGTGGCCAGCGCGGTGAAGCCCGACGTCATCTCGTCGTCGATCTCGAGCACCCGCGAAGCCTGGCGCGCCAGCGACTGCGGCGGCTCCAGCTCGTGCTCGTCGGTGTAGTGCTTGACCTGCGAGCGGACCTTGTTCATCTGGCGCTGCAGCTCGCCCGCCACCTCCTCGGGGCGGCGCACGTAGATCCGCGCGGACCACTCCACCGAGGCGGGCAGGCGGTCCGCGTGCTGCAGCCACGGGTCGTCGACCTCGGGGATCTGCAGGCCGTGCATCTGGCCGACGGTCAGCACCGCGACGTGCCGCTTCACGCCGGCGTTGGACCCGGTACGGCCGCGCACGGCCAGCGTCGGGGCGTACGGCTCGGCGTGGAAGTCGGCCGCGTCGGTGAAGCTCGCCAGGTCCTCCGGCTCCCACATCGCGCCCGGCACGGCGGGCATGCTGCGCGGCGCGGGCAGGCCCAGCGAGCAGGAACGGTGCATCAGCCAGGACATCTCGTCCGCGTGCACCGGCCTGCCTTCCAGGCCGGACGAACCGATCACCTGGTCGAGGTGCTCGACCTCGGAGTCCAGTGCGGTCAGCTCCGCGTCGACCGCCTCGGGCAGGATCTTGCGCAGCAGCGGCGCGGCGCTCTCCACCGCGCGGTCCACCATCCGGCGGGTCTGCACCTGGACCCCGATGTAGATCTCCTTCTCGGCCATCGAACGGCCCATGAGCTGCTGCTGCTCGCCGATCAGGTAGTCGTCGAAGGAAAGCGTGCCCGGGGTGTCCCGCGGGCGGCCGACCGCGTTGTGCACGTGCGCTTCGGCCCACATCCGGATCGGGTAGGGGCGTGTGGTGACCCGCAGGTGCAGCCACCGGCCCTGCAGCTCGGCGTACTGCCCGGCGATCGCGGCGATCAGGTCACGCCGCTGCGAGTCCGAGCGGAACGACCAGCGCTGCGGCGCCAGGCGGTACCACGCGTAGACCTCGTGCGCGGTGCGCATCAGGTGCCCGTCGATGCTGCGGGCGGCGATCGACGGGGTGTAGGCGGGGACCGCCTGCTCCCCTGGCAACCGCCGGTTGCCCTGCTTCGGCTTGACCGGGGCACGACCCGGCCGTGGCTCCCATGCCTGGGCGCCACGTGCGTCCTGCTCCCCGTCCTTCCGACGACCGAACAACAGCTACCTCCTCGCCGGGGCCACGGGGCGGCTCCGGCGTCGCTTGTTCCTGGGCAAGGGCCGCTCCGAGCGCACCCGGAGCTTGGTGGCGGTCACCGCACCGCCGGCGCCTCGGACTTGTTCGCGCGGCGCGTGCAATTCACGCAACCACATCGTGAATACCGCACCGAGCGGGCGCTCGTGACCGATCTTTCGGGTGATCAGCCGGGTGATCAGGATGGTGGCGACGAAGGCCCACGCCGTCGAGAAGAAGCCGAAACCCACCCCGAGCTGCCGCTCGACGGTGAGCGCTACCAGGAAGACGGCGATGCCGACGCCCCAGGCGACGTACCGGGCGCGCCAGGGAAAGGTCGCCTTGGGCGGGCCGAGCCAGACCGCATCGACCCGGTAGACCTCGTCATCGGTTCGAATCCGCACGCGCCGTCTCCCGGCCCGTCACCCGGTGAACAAGCCGGCGATCCATTCGCCGACATTGACGCCGAGGCCGCTGACGGCGAGGCCGATGATCGCCAGCGCGATCACGACGCCCGCGAGGCGGCGCATCACGCCGGCATTGTCGCCCTTGCCGCCGCCCAGCCAGAGCAGCAGCATCGCGACGGCCAGCAATACCAGTGGGATGATGTTGTCGAGCATCCACTGCTGGACGCCTCGGGTTTTGATCTCGCCCTGCGCCAGGTGGCTCACAAGCGTCATCATGGTCATCGCGTACTCCCGGGTGCGAGGAGTGTGGTCGGGTGGGTCGCGCCGGGCGGGCCCACGAGGTGTGGAGGTTTGTCCGGTCTGTTCCAGATCATTGTGTCACTACCTGTGACGGTCGGGCTGCTCTCTGTCGAAAGTAGCCCATCTTCACCAGGCACAGTACGGCCACGCTCCCTGAACTCGTCGCCCTCCATCATCGTTGCCAGGCCGCCGGGGAATAACCCCGTCCACCCGTATTTCGTAGTTTGAGCGCGAAGTCACCAGCAGCAGAGCGCTTTGCTCACGCTGGGTTCCCGACGGCACCGCTTGTTCCCGGCGCGAACAGTGTGGCATGACCCGTTTGGGGGCGAGCGTTCTACCCGCCTGTGACTGGTGTGACTGGGAAGTCGATCAGCCGGACCGGTGAAACGGTCACAGCACGCACGAAGCCATCCCCGGACCGGACACCCAGCGTGACATTCAGCTTCGCGGTGCCGCGAAAATCCCCTCCGGGTAGGCCCCCGCCTCGACCACGGCGCGACTCAGCATCCGGCCGAGGTCGGCCAGCCGCGCCGCCTTCTCCGCACCGAGCCGGCGCCACGGGGCGACCGCGGCCGCGTTCGTCTGGTCCTCGATCCGGTCGCGCAGGGCCTGCCCGTCGGCGGTCAGCCCGCCGCCGGCATCGAGCACACCGTCCTCGCGCAGCCCCGCGACCGCGGCGGCCCACTCGTCCTCCGACCAACCGCGCAGCGCCTTCGCCGCCGCCGGGGCGAAGCCCCTGCCGGTGGCGGTGTGGGTGATCAGCGCCGGCAGCGCGCCCACCCCGTTCGCGACGAGCGCCGCGATGTGCCCGTCACCGCGGTACTCGCGCAGCAGCGTGGCCGCGTGCCACAGCACAACGTGCGGCTCCTTCGGCCACTCCAGCTCGGCGTGCCCGGCGTAGAGCGGGCGACCTTCGGGGGTGCAGCCGTCGGCGGCCTCGCGAGCCAGGCCGGCGGCCTCGGCCACCTCCGGCGTTGCGACGGTGTCGCCGAGCAGCCGCCGGAGCAGGAGGTCGGCCAGCTCGAAGCGTGCGTCCAGAATCCGTGCGGGCTCGGCCAGCGTCCACGCGCGCGGGATGTAGCGGGCGACCAGTTCCGGGTTGAAGTTGTAGAACGTCGCGGCGACGGTCGCGGGCCCGGGCCGGCCCAGCGGCGCCGACCGGCTCGCGAAGTAGGTCATCCGTCCGGGTCGCAGGCCGATCGCGGCGAAGTGGTCGTCGGCCTCGGGTGCGAAGTAGATCGTCGAGTGCAGCGGGTCGAGGGCCCGGTGGCAGCGGAACGCGATCGTGCGGGCTTCGTCGGCATCCATGTGCCGTGACTTTTCCACACGCCCTCCGTGGCACGAAGGGGCGGACGAGCTGGCCTGTAAGCCGGATCCTGTTCCCCGGCGCCCGAAGGCGCCCGGGCGGCGACCATCCATCTAGGCCTGCCGTTGCCAGCAGGCTCGAGCGGCCTACCCGCAGGCTCGGGCGGGCCGCCCTCGAACGCCTGCGCAGACGCCCCTGGGGGCGTCCTCTTGGCCTTGCTCCGGGTGGGGTTTACCGAGCCATCCCGGTCGCCCGGGATGCTGGTGGTCTCTTACACCACCGTTTCACCCTTACCCCGATACAGTGATCGGGGCGGTCTGTTTTCTGTGGCACTGTCCCGCGGGTCACCCCGGGTTGCTGTTGGCAACCACCCTGCCCTGTGGAGTCCGGACTTTCCTCGAGGGAGTGATCCCTCGCGGCCGCCCGGCCACCTCGTCCGCCCACCCAGCGTAGCCGTTCCCAACGGTCCACCGGCTTCAGCCTCGCGCTGCTGCCGGCCACGCAACGGCTCAAGGTCATCGCGGCCGTCCATCCTGGACTCTGGCATCCGGGCGAAGCGCGGCGCGAGCTCAGGGCGGACGCCCTGCTCGGCGAGCTGCCCGAGCCCACCTGGTACACGTGATCTTCCGCCGCCATAGCGTGGTGGCGTGCACGAGATGGCGCCGACCTTGGGCTTCCTCGCCGCGGTTCTCGTGGTCGCATACCTGGCCGGGGTATATGGTGTGTTCACCTGGCTGGGCGCCAAACTCGCGTCGGCATGCCGCGGGAGTCCGCGGCGGCTGCTGGTCCTGACCTTCGCGGCCGCGGCGGGCACTACCGCGGTGCTCAGCCTCGACGCGACGGTCGTCCTGCTGACCCCGGTGGTCTACGCGACGGCGCGGCGGCTCGAGTTCGCGCCGCGGCCCCACGTCTTCGCGTGCGCGCACCTGGCCAACTCGGCGTCGACTCTGCTGCCGGTGTCGAACCTGACGAACCTGCTGGCCTTCTCGGCCTCGGGCCTGACCTTCGGCGCGTTCACGCAACTGATGGCGTTGCCGTGGCTGGTCACGATCGCCCTCGAGCTGGGGGGTTTCGTCCGGTTCTTCGCCGCGGACCTGGAAGGTTTCGGCGCTGCCGAGGTCGACGTGCCGCCCGCGCCCGTGTTCGCGCTGGTCGTCGTGGGCTCGCTGGCCACACTCTTGTGGCGCCGCACCTTCCCGGAACTCCCGAACGCACGGGACTTCTTCCGCCTCGGCGCGGTGACGGTGCCGCTCACGCTGGCCGCGGCCGTGCTGGCACTGTGGATCGTCCTCTAGAAACCCAGGTGGCCGGTGTCGTTGACCAGGCGGACGCTGGCGTTGCCGTCCGGGTAGAACTCGGCCACCGACAGCGACGCCAGGTCCAGGTGCAGCCGGAACAGCAGCGACGGGCCGGTGTCCAGGGCCAGGCGCAGCAGCAGCTTGATGGGCGTGACGTGGCTGACGACCAGCACCGTTCGGCCCGCGTACCGCTCCAGGATCTCGTCGCGGAACGCTGTCACCCGGCGCCCGACCACGTCGAAGCTTTCACCGCCCGGAGGCGCCGCTGTCGTGTCCTGCAACCACTTCCGGTGCAGATCCGGGTCACGTTCGGCGGCTTGGCCGAACGTCAGGCCCTCCCACTCGCCGAAGTCCGTCTCCACCAGCCCCTGGTGCGTCTCCACGCGGGAGCCGATCTCGTCCGCCGCCGCCTGCGCCGTCTGCATGGTCCTGGTCAGGGGCGACGCGAGCACCGGGGCGCCCACGAGGTCGGGCATCGCGGCGAGGCGCTTCGCGGCGGCGGCCGCCTGCTGCCGCCCGTGCTCGGTCAGCGGCACGTCGCCCCGGCCGGAGTACCGGCGGTCGATCGACATCGCGGTCTGTCCGTGCCGCAACAACAGCAGGCGGGTCGGCCTGCCCTGCGCGCCGGTCCACCGCGCCGGCGACGACGCCGGGCTCGCGGCAACACCCGCCTGCGTGTCCATCGCCTCGTTCGCGAGCCGGTCGGCGTGCGCGTTCTGCGCGCGGGGGATCCACTCGAACCGGACCTGCTCGAACCGCGCGACGAGACCCCTCGCCCGCTCGGCCAGTTCCCGCAACCCCTCATGCTTGATCTTCCACCGGCCGGACATCTGCTCGACGACCAGTTTCGAGTCCATCCGGACGTCCACAATGGACGCGCCGGCCTCGGCGGCTGCCTCTAGGCCCGCGATCAGGCCCGAGTACTCGGCGACGTTGTTGGTCGCGACACCGAGCCCGTCCTGGCGCTCGGCCAGCACCTCGCCCGTGCCGGCGTCGCGGACCACCGCGCCGTAGCCGGCCGGGCCGGGGTTGCCCCGCGAACCGCCGTCGGCCTCGACGGTCACCCTCACAGGCCGGACTCCATGGTGCGGACGAGGATCGCGCCGCAGTTGTCGCACTGGAGGACCTCGTCGGCGGCGGCCGACTTGATCTCGGAGATCGAGCTGCGGTCCAGCTCCAGCTGGCACGCGCCACACCGCCGCGCCCGCAGCAGCGCGGCGCCGATGCCCTTGTGCTCGCGAACCCGCTCGTACAGCTTCAGCAGGCTTTCCGGGAACCGGGGCACGAGCTTGGCCCGCTCCTCGTCGCGCCGCGCCCCCGTGGTGTCGAGATCCTTGACGTTCTCGGTCATGCGGGCCTTCGCGTCGTCGCGCGCCCGCTCCGCCTGATCGACCTCGGCGCCGGTCCGCTGCCCGTCAAGCTGCAGCGCCTCACGGCGCTCCATCAGCTCGAGCAGGTCGTCCTCGAGCGCGGACTGGCGGCGGGTCAGCGTCTCCAGCTCGTGCTGCAGGTCGTTCATCTGCTTCGCGGTCACCGAACCGGAATCCAGCAGCTTGCGGTCGCGGTCCTCGCGGGCGCGGACCGAGTCGATCTCCTTCTCCTGCCGCGCGATCTCGCGGTCGAGGTCGGACACCGACATCTCCGACGCCACCAACGCGTCCCGGTGCTTGCGCACGGCTTTCTCGGCCTCTTCGATCTCGGCCAGCTCCGGCAGCGTGCGGCGACGATGGGCGGCGCGCATGAGCTCCGCGTCCACCCTGGCGAGGTCGAGCAGCTGACGCTGGACGGCGGGGTCTGCCTTCACTGGATGTGCTCCCTCGAAGCTCGGATCGTCCACGGGTCCGTGCGGCGCGTGGACGCGTGAGTGTCGACGGTACCCGCAAACGACTGCCGCAGAATCCCCGAGGCTTGCTCGCACCACGGCCACTCGCTCGCCCAGTGGGTCAGCCCGACCAGCGCGGGCCCGCCCCCTTCGAGATGCTCGCCCGCCGGGTGATGGCGCAGGTCCGCGGTGACGTAGGCGTCGACACCCGCCGCCGCGGCCGCCGCCAGGTAGCTGTCCCCTGCGCCGCCGCACACCGCCACCGTCCTAATCGGACGATCGGGATCGCCGCCGCCGACCACGCCGGGCTCGGTGTGCGGCAGGACGTCCGCAACGCGCCTCAGGAACACGGAGAACGGCTCGGGTTCGGGCAGCTCGCCGATCCGGCCGATACCGGTCTCGCCGTCGTCGTCGGGGTTGAGCGGGCGGAGCACGCGTAGCCCGATCGCCTCGGCCAGTGCGTCCGAAACGCCGGGGTTGGCGGAATCGGCGTTGGTGTGCGCACAGTAGAGCGCGATCCCGCCGCGGATCATGCGGTGCACGAGACCGCCCTTGGTGGTGTCCGCAGGCACGCCGTGCACCCCGCGCAGCAGCAACGGGTGATGCGCCACGATCAGCCGCGCGCCCAGCTCCTCGGCCTCGGCCAGGGTCGCCGCGACCGGATCGACACACACCAGCACCCGGTCGACGTCCTCGGCGGGGTCACCGCAGACCAGGCCCACCGCGTCCCAGCTCTCGGCGAGCGCGGGCGGGTAGGCGTCCTCCAGAACGGCGATGATCTCGGACAACGTGGGCATACCGGGATCTTCGCAGCACGCTCCGGCGACCGGCACTCGCGCCCTGCAGGCAGGCGGACGCTCGCGAAACGGCACACTGGCACGCGTGACAGAGCCACAGGTGCACGTCTGTTTCGTCTGCTCGGGCAACATCTGCCGGTCGCCGATGGCGGCGCTGGTGGTCCGCGAGCACCTGCGCCGCGCGGGGCTGGCCGATCAGGTCCGCGTGAGCAGCGCGGGCACCGGGCCGTGGCACGCGGGGCAGCCGGCCGACGAGCGCGCCAGGCAGACGCTGGCCGGGCATGGGTACGGCGTCGAGCACGTCGCCGCTCAGGTCGACGACGAGCACCTTGCCGCGGACCTGCTGCTGGCCGCCGATGCCGGGCACCTGCGCGCGCTGCGCGACAAGGTCGGCGATCCGGACCGCGTCCGGCTGCTGCGCGAGTTCGACCCGTCCGCCCCGCCCGGCGCCGAGGTGCCGGATCCCTACTACGGCGGGGACGACGGTTTCACGGACGTCCTCCGCATGATCGAACGCACCGTTCCGGGTCTGCTCGATTGGATTCGCGTCGAATTGGGAAAACCCGCGTAATGGAGGCACGCGAGGCGGTCGAGCGGTTGTGCGGGGGCGAGGTCACCGGGGTACGGCGGGGCGGGGGCTCGATCTGCCTCGTGACGCTGGCGGGCGGCGAGGTCGTCGTGGCCAAGCGGGGTGTCGGGCCGTGCGCGACGGCGGCGGAAGCGGCGGGGCTGCGCTGGCTCGGCGAGCACGGCGACGTGCCGGTACCCGCCGTCCGCGGCTGCGACGACACGTGGCTGATCATGCAGTACGTGCCGCCCGCGTCCCCGACCACCGCGGCCGCCGAACACTTCGGCCGCGGGCTGGCGAAACTGCACCTGCGCGGGGCGGAGGCGTTCGGCGCCCCACCGCCCGGCGGCCCTGCCGACGCCTGGATGGGCGTCGCGCCGATGCGCAACGAGCCCAGCCCGCGGTGGCCGGACTTCTATGCGCAACAGCGGATCGAACCGTATGTCCGGATGTGCGCCGACCAGGACCTGTTCGCCGAGGATGAGCTGAAGGTCTTCGACCGGCTCTGCGAGCGGTTGCCCGAGGTCGCGGGCCCGCCCGAGCCGCCGGCCCGGCTGCACGGGGACGCGTGGAGCGGCAACGTGCACTGGTCGCGCGACGGCGTGTGGCTGATCGACCCGGCCGCACATGGCGGGCACCGCGAAGGCGACCTGGCGATGCTGCAGCTGTTCGGTACGTCACTCCTCGGCCACATCCTCGGCGCCTACGCGGAGGCCGCCGCGGACGAGGGCGCGCCGCTGGACACCGGCTGGCGCGACCGAGTGCCACTCCACCAGCTGTTTCCGCTGCTCATGCATGCCGCGGTGTTCGGCGGCGGCTACGGCGCCCAGGCGCTGAGCGCCGCCCGGGCCTGCATGCCCTGACCGGCGCGGGCTACCGTGGACCCGTGCGCTGGAAGTTCTTGCTTCGGCCCAGCTGGCTGGCCCTGGTTGCCGGAGTGCTGGCGTTCGCCTTCGCGTGCTTCTGGCTGCTGTCCCCGTGGCAGTTCTCCCGCAACGCCGAGCAGGTAGCGCAGAACTCCGCCATCGAGCGGTCGATGGACGCCACGCCGGTCTCGCTGAACAGCGTGCTCGCGCCCGGCACCGCCCCGAACTCGCAGAACGAGTGGACGTCGGTCCAGGTGACCGGCAGCTACCTGCCGCAGGGCGAGGTCGTGGCGCGGCTGCGCACCGTGCAGGGCGAGCCGGCGTTCGAGGTGCTCACCCCGTTCCGCACCACCGACGGTCAGGACCTGCTGGTCGACCGGGGCTACCTGAGCGTCGCCGAGCACGACTCCGTACCCGCCTACGCCGCGCCGCCCGCCGGCCCCGTCACCATCGTCGCGCGCATCCGCCAGGACGAGACCGACGGGAAGCACCGGGACGCGTTCGCCGACGCGTCCACCGGCGGGAAGCTGCAGAGCTACGTCGTCGACTCGCGCGTGGTCGCGAAGTCCAGCGGATTGCCGATCCGGCCGGGCTACTTCCAGCTCAACGAGAACCAGCCGGGCGTGCTGAACGCGCTCCCGCTGCCGCAGCTGGACTCGGGCCCGTTCTTCTCCTACGCCCTGCAGTGGATCGCGTTCGGCGTGATGGCGCTGCTGGGGCTCGGGTACTTCACCGTCCGCGAGCTCAGGCCCGGCGGTGTGCTGGCCGAGATGGGCGAGCGCGCCAAGCAGAAGCGGGCGTACCGGCGCAAGTCCGTCGCGCAGATCCTGGCCGAAGACGAGGCGGCCGAGGTCAGCGGCGCCGGCGAAGACCGGTCAGAACAGCCAGCACGGCAGAACTGACCGCGGTCAGCCATCCGATCACGCGGGACAGTTCGACCGCGCGCGTCACATGCCCGGCGTCGGGGTTGCGGCCGTCGCCCAGCACGGGTAGCTCCTCGACGCCGTGCGGGTACACCGTCCGCCCGCCGAGGCGGATTTCGAGCGCACCGGCGAATGCGGCCTCGACCCGGCCGGCGTTCGGGCTCGGGTGAGCCGCGGTGTCGCGCCGCCACGCCCGCCACGCACCGCGCGCCGAGCCGCCGACGACCGGCGCGCCGGTGACGGTCAGCGCAGCCGCGTACCGTGTGGGCACCAGGTTCACCATTTCCGCCAGCCGCGCCACGGCGACGGGCCCGCGCACGAGGCTGAGCACTCGCGCCCCGACGAGACCGGGGATGCCGGCGACCGCGCCCCAGAACAGGGGACCGACGACGGCGTCGTTCGTCTGCTGAGCCACGGACTCCACCGACGCGCGGGACAGCCCGATCACGTCGAGGCTCTCGGTGCATCGCGGGTCCAGCTCGGCGAGCGTCTGGCGCGCGCCGTCCAGTTCGCCGTCCTCCAGGTCACGGGCCAGTGTGGTGCCGTCGGCGGCGAGCCGCGCCGCGCCCAGTACGGCCCAGGTCGCCACGGCCGTGCCCAGTGCCTGCGCGACCGGACTGCGCCTTGCGGCCCGTTCGACGATCACCCCCGCCACGACGAGCCCGGCCGCGACGCCGGCCTGCCGCACGACGGCGGTCTCCCGGACCGGGTGCGTGATCACTCCGTCCGCGGCTGCCCCCAGCAGCAGCCCGATCGCTCGCGCCGCACTCACGCCTGCCCCCTTGAACGATGGCCTACTCCGTTCGGAGGCTACTAGAACTACTCCGGGTGCCCTACGCCTGTGCCGTGCGGGGCCCTCACGGCCGTCAGGCTCCTGATTCGGCGTACGCCCAGGCTTCGAGCATCACGCGGGCGATCGAGGAGTTGCCGGGCAGCATCATCGTCGAGGCGCCGTCCAGGATCGGCGTGGGTTCGCCTTCGTTCTCGAACGCCGCGCGCACGTCGGCGCGCGGCACCCACAGCGCCTCCTCGATCTCGCCGTCCGCGGGCCGCAGCGGGCGGGACGAGTGGGCGCGCGCCGCGAACCCGAGCATGATCGAGCGCGGGAACGGCCACGGCTGGCTGCCCAGGTACCGCACCCCCTCGACGTCGGCGCCGACCTCCTCGCGGATCTCGCGCACCACACAGCCTTCGAGCGACTCGCCGGCCTCGACGAACCCGGCGAGTACGGAATACCGCCCCGGCGGCCACACCGGCTGGCGCGCCAGCAGCACCCGCTCGCCGTTCACGCCGATCTCGTCGTGCACCAGGCAGATGATCGCCGCGTCGGTACGCGGGTACTCCTCGTGGCCCTTGGCCTCACAGCGGGTGGCCCAGCCGAAGTTCATCCACCGGGTGGGGCTGCCGTCGCGCGCACAGAACCGCGCCTGCCGGTGCCACGTCGCGAGCGCCATCGCGGTGGTGAACAGGCCGGCCGACGTGTCGTCCAGCCGGTCGCCGTGCCCGCGCAGGTCGACCCACAGCTCATCGCCGACCTTGGGGACGTCCTCGGTCATCCCCCAACTGCCCGGCATCCGCACGATCTCGGGCTCGCCGGCCGGTTCGCCGGGCAGCGACCAGTAGTCCACGCCCTGCCATTCGCCGAGGAACACCGCGTCCTCGGGCGGAACGTCGCCGAACTGCAACGCCTTGCGCGTGGCAACCACAGCTTCACCGACCCGGATGGGCGTGCGCGCCTTGCGGTCCAGGACGAGCACCTGCGCCTCGGGCCAACGTGTGATCAAGCGCTCCGGATTGGTGCGCAACGTTTCCTGACGGTCCACAGTGGACCGCGACAGAGTGGGCAGCGTGCCCAGCGTGAACGGTGCCATCACGAGGCGGCGGGCTCGCCCACGGTGAACCCGCCCAGCGCGGCCAGTCTCGGCGCGAGCGTGTCCGCGTCACCGACGACCACGCCGGTGAACCGGGTGGGCGCGAAGAAGTCCAGCGCCGCCTGCGCGACCTCGTCCACGGTGACCGCGGCCAGCCGCGCCGGGTGCGCGGTGAGCCACTCGACGGACAGCCCGTTCGCCGCGAGTGCGGCCAGCTGGCTGGCCAGCCCTGCCTGCGACGCCGTGGAGGTGAGCAGCGAGCCGATCGCGTACTGCCGCACCGACTCGACCTCCTCCTCGGTGGGCGGCACCAGCGCGAGCTTGCCCAGTTCGTAGATGGTCTCCAGCACCGCGGCCGCGGTCACGTCGTTCGCCGTGTCGGCGTCGACCCCGACGGTCGCCGTCTGCCCGGTGAACTCGAAACCGGAGTGCGCGCTGTAGGTGTAACCCTTGTCCTCGCGGATGTTCTCGACCAGGCGCGACGAGAAATACCCGCCGTAGGTGAGGTTCGCGAGCTGCAGTGCCGCATAGCGCGGGTCCGTCCGCGGCAGCGCCTGCGCGAGGAGACGGATCTGCGACTGCACCGCACCGGCCCGCGGCACCAGCAGCACGTCACCGCCGGACAGCGCGGGTAGTGCCGGCAACTCAACGGCCGACGCGTCGGATGTCCAGCCCTGCAACGCATCCGCGAGCTGCGCGGAGACGGCGTCGGGCTCGATGTCGCCGACGACCACCAGTACCGAACCCCGCGGCAGCACCGACCCGGTGTGCAGTGCGCGCACCGCCTCGGGGGTCACCCTGGCGACGTCCTCGGCCTGCGGCATCTCCCGCGTCACCGGGTGATCGCCGTAGCAGTGTTTGAGCAGCGCCTCGCGCGCGATCACGCGCGGCTGCGTGCGCGACACGGCCAGCCGCTCGACCAGACGCTCCGACTCGCGGCGCACCTCGGCGTCCACATAGGACGCGGAGGTGAGCACGTCGGCGAGCACGTCGAGCAGCGTCGGCAGGCCGCTGGTGAGCGCGTTCCCGTTGACGGCAAGGCGTTCCGGGTCCACCGACACGGCCAGCTCACCGCCGATGAGCGCCAGCTCGGTGTCGATGTCGATCCGGTCGCGGCGCCCGGTGCCGGTGAGCATCGTCTCGGCCAGCACCTCGGCGGTCGCCGGGTGCAGCGGGTCCGCGCCGGCGAACGGGATCCGCAGGCGCAGCTCCACCAGCGGCACGTTCGCCTTGCGGACCAGCAGCACCCGCAGCCCGTTGGGCAGCGTGGTGTGCACATGGGACAGTTCGGCGGCGGCCGTCTGCGCGCCGAGCGCCGGCACCGGCCGCGCCCCGCCCGCGGTCCGGCCGATCTCCTCCGCGGAGCGATGCGTCGCAGTGCTCACTTGCTCTCCTCTTTGGGCTCGACCAGGAGTACGGCACGGGAGTCGGGGCGCAGCGCGTTGGCCGCAGCCGCGACGTCGTCGGCCGTCACGGCGGCCATGCGGTCGGCCAGCCGGTACATCAGGGACGGGTCGTCGTAGAGCAGCTCGAACGAACCCAGGCCCAGCGTGCGCGAAACCAGCCGGTCGTGTTCGGAGTGCAGGCTCGCGCTCCAGCGCGCCGTGACCTTCGCCAGCTCCTGCGGCTCCGGCGGCGTCGCGGCCAGCTTCTCCAGCTCCTCGTCCAGGGCCGTTAGCACCCGCTCCGGCGCGACGTCGGGCGCATGGATCGCGGTGATCGAGAACGTGTCCGGGTCGCGCGCCTCGAACGGGCCGAACAGCCCGGCGCCGGCGCCGATGTCGGTGACCAGCGGCTCGCGGTGCACCAGCCGCTGCTGCAGCCGCGAACCGTCACCGTCGGTCAGCACCCCGGCCAGCACCAGGTTGGCGAGGTAGCCGTCGAGGTCGTTGATCGGGTCGGGCATCCGGTAGCCGACGGCGAGCGCGGGCAGTGGCGCGTGTGGGTCGATGTGGGTGTCGCGCAGCTCGCCGGCCGGCCGCGGTTCGGCGAAGGACCGCTTGGGCGGCGCGGGCCGGTGCGGCACGTCCCCGAAGTGCTTGTCGATCAGCTCGCGCGCGACGTCGGGCACGAAGTCACCGGCGACCGTGAGCACCGCGTTGGCCGGCGAGTAGTAGGTGTCGAAGAACGCCGCGCAGTCGTCGAGGCTGGCCTGCTCGAGATCGGTGAAGTCGCCGTACCCGTTGTGCGCGTTGGGGAACGTCGAGTACAGCACGGGCGGCAGCAGGATCCACGGGAACCCGCCGTAGGGCCGGTTCAGCACGTTGAGCCGGATCTCTTCCTTGACCACGTCGATCTGGTTGGCCAGGTTCTCCTGCGTCAGCTTCGGCGCGCGCATCCGGTCGGCCTCGAGGAACAGCGCGCGCTCGAGCGCGGCCGAGGGCAGCACCTCGTAGTAGTCCGTGTAGTCCGGATGGGTCGACCCGTTGAAGGTCCCGCCGCTGGACTGCACGATCTTGAAGTGCGCCAGCTTCTCCAGGCTCTCGCTGCCCTGGAACATCAGGTGCTCGAAGAGGTGGGCGAACCCGGTCCGCCCCTCCGGCTCGGACCGGAAGCCCACGTCGTAGTGCACGGAGACGCCGACGACGGGCGCGGTCGGGTCCGGCGCGAGGACCACGCGTAAGCCGTTGTCCAGGGTGAAGCGCAGATTCTCGGGTGCGGCCATAGGCCCCACCTTACGGGCATTCGAGCGCCGCGTTCACGGGGTGAGCATCACCGCGACGGCCTCGGTGATCTCGCGGGCCAGGGCGGCGTCGACGGCGGGGCGCGGCCGGCGTCGGCGGCCTGACAACGGAGTTTGCGCGAAGGCCGGTACCGGCGGGCGACGCGGCGCTTATGCTTACCCGGCATGCCGCACGTCCGCCGGCGTGCTCGAGGAAGGTGGGAGAGCAGCCGGCGATGTCGCAGCCACCGTGGCCACCGCACTGGCAGCCCCAGTGGCAGCCGCCGCCCAAGAAGCCCAACACCACGCTGATCCTGGCCATCTGCCTCAGCGCCGTGGTGCTGGTCGGGGCGGCGGTCACGGTCGCCGTCGTCGCCTCCACGTCGAGTCCCACGAGCGGCGCCACCAGCTACGGCTCCACGTCGACCACCGCCACACCCAGCACCACGCAGTCGTACTCGAGTACGTCACGCACCCCGTCGTCGTCATCGAGCCGCACCACGACCACACAGCCGACCTCGACCGCGCCGCACAAGATCATCGAGCTGGCCGGCCACCCGCTCCTGGCCGACCCGACAGCCGGGCTGTCGAACGCCGGCTGCAGCGTGCCAGGCTGGCCGAGCGACCCCGCCACGTCGCAGGCGTTCTTCACCGCGGCCGTCAACTGCCTCAACGCGCGGTGGGGACAGCTGCTCACCGCGATGGACCTGCCGTTCCACCCGCCGCAGCTGGAGTTCCCGACCGGGAGCAGCTTCACGACCGACTGCGGCACGATCAGCGTCGGGGTCGCCACCGCGGCCTACTACTGCAAGGACCACCTCTACCTCCCGTGGCGTGGCCTGCAGACCAGCCAGTACGGCAACAAGCCGGGCGTGTACCTGGCGCTCGTCGCGCACGAGTACGGGCATCACGTGCAGGACCTGGTCGGGCTGATGGACGCGGCGTGGAACGTGATCTACGCCGACGGCGAGAACAGCCCCGGCGGCCTGGAAATGTCGCGGCGCAAGGAACTGCAGGCGCAATGCTTCTCGGGCATGTTCATGGGCGCCACCGCGAACCAGGGCGGCACCGTTACGCAGAACGTCTTCGACACGGCCTGGAACGACCAGGCGACCCGGGGCGACAACACGTCCGGCAGCCACGACCACGGCACCAACGCGCACTACGCGTCGTGGTGGCGCAAGGGCGCGCAGGGCGACCGGCTGACGCAGTGCAACACCTTCGCGGCGTCCGGCTCGGACGTCAGTTAGGGCCCGGGCCGCCGCCGACCGGTGGTCCCCACCCGCCCGCGCCTCCGGCGAGCCGGCTGCGGCGCTCGGCCAGCACCGCCATCAGGTACATCCACGCCGGCACCCCGTAGGGCACCGGCGCACCGATCCGCGCCGCGACCTCCTGCGCCAGGGTGTAGCCGAGACCGTCGCGAGCGTCGGGGCTCAGGGCCGGGTACCGGGCCAGGTACTGTCGCGCCGCCAGCGCCAGGTCATCCGGCAGGCCCGACAGCTCGAGCAGGCTCGCCCAGTCCGCCAGCTGCGGCGGCATGCTGATCTGCGGCGCGGGTGTCTCCGGGGCGCGCTCCTGCACGACGACAGTCCCGGCCAGGAGGTCGCCCACCCGCTTCGATTTCGCCGAGCACAGCGACACGACGACCGCCACCACGCTCCACGCCAGCACCGGCCCGAAGTCGACGATCGTGCCTGCCAGACCCCGCGTCAGCGCGTGCCGGAACCGGATCGGGCCGCCGTCGTCGCGGACGACGCGCAGGCCGAAGGCCATTTTGCCGAGTGTGCGCCCCTTCGCGAGCGTCTCGAACAGCACCGCGTAGCCCACCCGCACCAGCACGAGCAGCGTCAGCATGAGTGCCGCGCCCAGCGCGTCGTCGTTGACGCCGGCGACCACGACGATCAGCACCAGCGCCAGCAGCACGACGACCTGCACGAGCACGTCGAGCGCGAAGGCGAGTCCCCGGCTGGCCAGTCGCGCGAGACGCAGGTCGAGCACGACCGCGTCGCCGGTCACGAGATCGGGTTCCTGGCTCACCGGATCACTGTAATCTTGCCGGGTGGACGTCGATCTGTTCGCCGCGGCGCATCGCGCCGAATGGGATCGCCTGGCCCAGCTGGTCAAGCGCCGCCGGTTGCGCGGCACCGAGGCCGACGAGCTGGTCGCGCTCTACCAGCGCAGCGCCACCCATCTCTCGATGGTGCGCGCCGCCGCGCCGGACCCGGCGTTGCTGTCGTGGCTGTCCACCCTCGTCACGCAGGCGCGCTCCGCCGTGACCGGTACGCACACCCCGGCCTGGCACGAGGTCGGCTTGTTCTTCTCCCAACGGTTTCCGGCCGCCGTGTATCGCACGCGGCGCTGGTGGCTCGCCACCGCGGCAGTGACGATCGTCGTCAGCGGGCTACTCGGCGCGTGGGTCGCGACCGACCCTGCGGTGCAGGCGAGCATCGCGGCGCCCGACCAGATCCGCTCCCTCACCCAACCCGGCGGCGAGTTCGAGACCTACTACTCGAGCCATCCGGCGGGCTCGTTCGCGGCACAGGTGTGGACGAACAACGCCTGGGTGGCCGCGACGTGCCTGTTCTTCGGCGTGCTCGGGGGCATCCCGGTGCTGATCGCCTTGTGGGCCAACGCCGCGAACGTCGGCGTCAGCGCGGGCCTGATGTCGGCCGCCGGGCGGCTGGACATCTTCTTCGGGCTCATTACCCCGCACGGGCTGCTGGAGCTGACCGCGGTGTTCGTGGCCGCCGGCACCGGTTTGCGGCTGGGCTGGGCGGTACTCAGTCCCGGCCCGCACACGCGCGGCGTCGCGCTCGCCCGCGAGGGACGGGCCGCGGCGGCAATGGCGCTCGGGCTGGCGTGTGTGCTGCTGGTGTCGGGGGTGATCGAGGCGTTCGTGACCCCGTCCGGGCTGCCGACGTGGGCCCGGATCGGCATCGGCGCGCTCGCCGAAAGCGCTTTCCTGGTCTACGTCTTCGTGCTCGGCCGCCGCGCCGCACGCAGTGGTGTCACCGGGGACCTCGATGGCCGTGCAGCCGGCGACGTCCTGCCCGAGGCCGGTTGACCCGTCACCAGGCGAGCGGCCGGCGGCGCCGCTGCTGAACCGCACGCCGAACCCGCTCGGCGAGGCCCGGCCCGTATGCGACGGGCTCGGCCCCGAGCGAGCGCAGGTACTCGCGGTTCGCCGGGCCGGCTCAGAACCGCCCGGCCGCCTTCAGGGCCAGGTACCGATCGGCCAACGCCGGCGGAAGATCATCCGGCAACGCGTCCACCACCTCGACACCGCGGCGCGCCAGCAACGCCGTCACCTGACGCCGCTCGGCGAGCGTGCGCTCCGCGGCAGCGGCCTCGTACACCGCCTCCGCGCTTTCCCTTCCCTGCGCCATTTCCGCGACCCGCGGGTCAGCCACGGCGGCCACCAGCAGGCGGTGCCGCGCGGTCAGCGACGGCAACACGGGCAGCAGCCCGGCCTCCAGCGGGGCGGCGTCGAGCCCGGTGAACAGCACGACCAGCGACCGCCGCCGCACCCTCCTCAGGACCTCCGCGACCAGTCCGCGCGCGTCCAGTTCCACCAGGCTCGGTTCGAGCGGTGCCATCGCGGCGACCAGCGACGCGGGAGTCGCCGACGTGACGTTCGCCCGTACGGTGCGGTCGTAGGCGATCAGGTCGACCCGGTCGCCCGCGCGCGACGCCAGCGCGGCCAGCAGCAACGCGGCTTCCATCGTCGCGTCCAGGCGCGGTGCGTCCCCGACCCGGCCCGCCGACGTGCGGCCCGTGTCCAGCACCAGCAGCACCTGCCGGTCCCGCTCGGGCCGCCAGGTCCGCACCATCACGTCCGATGTCCGTGCGGTCGCGCGCCAGTCGATCGACCGCACGTCGTCCCCGATCACGTACTCGCGCAGCGAGTCGAACTCCGTGCCCTGCCCCCGTACCAGCGCGGCCTGCCTGCCGTCGAGCTGCTGCAGACGCGCCAGCCGCGATGGCAGGTGCTTGCGGCTGTGGAACGGCGGCAGCACGCGCACCGAACCCGGCACCCGGTGCGAACCCTGCCGCGCGGCGAGCCCCAGCGGCCCCAACGACCGCACTGTCACGCGCGACGCCTGCCGCTCCCCGCGCCGCGTCGGCCGCATCCGCACGACGATCGTGCGCCGCTCCCCCGGCGGGATCTCGACGCGGTGCCGATCGGACTCCACACCCGCGCTCGGCGGCCACGCGTCGCGCACCAGCCCACGCACGGCGCGCCGGCCGGGGTTCGTGATCGACAACCGGGTCTCGACCGGTTCGCCGAGCCGCGCGGAATCGCCGGCGGAACGCGTGAACACCAGCCCCCGGACCCCGCCCGCGAGCGCGAGATCTCCCAGCACCAGCAGGAAAATCGCAGCCAGCACGACAAGCACACCGGTCCACGACGGCAGCGCGAACGCCACCACGACGACGCCGATGAGCGCCAGCACGCCGACTCTCGCCGTGATCGCCATCAGCGTGGCACGGCGACCGTGGCGAGCACGCGGTCGAGCACGCCGTCCGCGGTCGCGCCTTCCAGTTCGGCTTCCGGGCGCAGGTCGAGCCGGTGCCGCAAAGCCGGGCGCGCCAACGACTTCACGTCGTCGGGCGTCGCGTAGTCGCGGCCGGCGAGCCACGCCCACGCGCGGGTCGCGGCGAGCAGCGCCGTCGCCCCGCGCGGCGAGACACCGAGGCGCACCGCCGGCAGTGCCCGGGTGGCCCGGCACAGGTCGACGACGTAGCCGAGCACCTCCGGGTTCACCGTGACGGCACCGACCGCCGCCCGCGCCTCGGCCAGCTGACCGGGGCCCGCGACCGGGCGTACCCCGGCGGCGGTGAGGTCGCGCGGGTCGAACCCGGCGGCGTGCCGGGACAGGATGCCGACCTCGTCCTCCCGCGACGGCGCCGGAATGGTCAGCTTCAGCAGGAACCGGTCGAGCTGCGCCTCGGGCAGCGCGTAGGTGCCCTCGTATTCGACGGGGTTCTGCGTGGCCACCACGATGAAGGGGTCGGGCAGCGGGTGCGCCTTGCCGTCCACCGACACCTGCCTTTCCTCCATCGCCTCGAGGAGTGCGGACTGCGTCTTCGGTGGCGTGCGGTTGATCTCGTCGGCGAGCAGCAGGTTGGTGAACACCGGGCCCTCGCGGAAGGAGAACTCGCTGGACCGGCTGTCGTAGACGATCGACCCGGTGACGTCGCCCGGCATCAGGTCGGGGGTGAACTGGATGCGCTTGGACTCGAGGTCCAGTGCGGTGGCCAGCGTCCGCACCAGCAGCGTCTTGGCGACCCCCGGCACGCCCTCGACGAGGACGTGCCCGCGGCACAGCAGTGCGATGATCAACCCGGTGACGGCGGCGTCGTTGCCGACCACAGCCTTGCCGACCTCGGCTCGCAGCGCGATGAGCGCTTCCCGCGCGGCAGTCGTCACGATTCCCGTACCTCTCTTGTCAGCCGGTCGAGGTCGCTCGCGAGCCGCACGAGCGACGCGTCGTCCTCCGGAGCCGGACCGTACAGCAGGGGGCCCGCGTCCTGGCCGCAGCGCGCCATGATCGCGGACAGGAGGGCCGACGAGCGATGATCGCGAAGCCGCTCGTCGGGCCCGACCGGGTGCGAGTGTCCCGCAAAATGCTGCAACGCGGCGGGTTCGGCGCCCGCGCCGAGGCCGAGCACCGGGAGCAGGCGGGCGATCGTGGCCTCGCGCAGTGTCTGCGCCGCGTGCGCCCGCGAACCGGAACGGCGGTACAGCCGGGCGCGGCCCTCGGTCGTCTCGGCGGCGCGCACCACGACGGGCAGCGGTTCGGACACCACGGGCCCCAGCCGTCGCATCCGCCACAGCGCGAACAGCGCCGCGGCGATCGCGAGCTGGATCGCGCCGAAGAGCCACGGCTTCGGCAGCAGGTCGAGCAGTCCCTGCCGCGGCGCGCCGGAAGCCGGGTCCGTCGGTGCTGGCAGGTACCAGACGAGCGTCGCGTTCCGGCCGAGGAGCCGCATCGCGAGCGCGGCGTTGCCTTGTTGGCCCAGCTGGCCGTTGGTCAGTGGTTCGCTCCCGCCGAGCAGCGTCGTCGTGCCCGCCTGCAGCAGCGCACCGCCGTAGCAGGTCCGGCCCCGCTCGTGCGCCTGGTATTCGATGCCGCCGAGCAGCGCGGTGCCCGCGGCGACGGCGGCGGCGACCGTGCAGTCGGGCGGCCGCACGCCGGGGCTCCGCTGCCCGGTCACGGTCGCGCCGGGCAGCGCGATGTCCAGCGTGCCCTGGTGCGGCGCGACGAAAACGGCCTCCGCGGCACGGCCGCGCAACTCGCCGAGCATCGCCGGCCGGACCACGTCCGGATCAGTGACGAGGAGGGTGGCGTCGAGGCTCGCGGTGAGTGCCTGCCGCGTCTCATCGACGGTGCGCACGGTGACGATCCGCACGCCCTGGTCACGCAGCAGCGTCGCCAGCGCGCGAGAGCCGTTCGGGTCGGCCGAGCCGGGGTCCAGCTCACCGTGCTGCCCGTTGCCTCGTGCCAGCACGAGCACCACCGCGCCGAACACGATCACCAGCGCGATCACCACGGGCGCCCGTGCGGCACGCCAGATCCGCCGCGCGTCAGGAGAAACCGTTGTCACGTAAGGACTCCTGGCCGTTCCCTCGGCAACTGGTCGTCGAGGGTGGCCAGCCGCCGACAGTCCTCGGCCGACGCCGGCCGGCCGCCGTAGTGGACCGCGTCGAACAGCACGGCCGCGGCGGCGAGTTCGTCACGTGACTCGGGGAGTCGCGCCCCGGCCTCGCGCGCGGCCTCGTCGGCGGTCCGCCCGGACAGCTCGTCGAGCACGCCCCGTTCCTCCAGCCCCCGCACGATCGCGCGGAACCGCTCCCGCACCCCGCCCGCAAGATCGCCCGCGGCCACCGCCTGCTCGGCGGCGGCACGATGGTCGGCCGCCGAACGCACCCGGTTCTCGAACACCGGGCGCGCCGCCCGCACGTTGCGTGCGAACCTGCCGACCCGCAGCCGCACCACGACGACCACCAGCACCACGACCACCACGAGCACCAGCAACCCGAGCGGCCCGCCCGGTACCACGCCGGACGCGGCGTCGAACAGGTCCACCAGCCGTTGTCCCAGCCATCGCAGCACGCGGTCGAACAGGCCGGGCTCGGCGGTCCGGTAGTCGGGCTTGCTCAGTTCCGCTGCGGCGGCACGGCGGGCGTCGTCACGGTCGATGACGACCGGGACGTCCGTGAGCAGGGTCGCCAGCACTACTGGCCGGCGGCGCGGGCGAGCTGGATGTCCATGCCTTCCTTGCGCATCCGCTGGTCGATGTAGAGCAGCACGGTCGCGCCGGCCACGAACGGCGTCACGATGGTCTCCGCGACCACCGTGCCCAGCGCCGACAGCAGCTGCGTACCCAGCGACGCCGACGCGGTCGCAGGCGAGTCCAAGTTGGCGAAAAGCTGCAGGCTGAACGGGATCTGGATGATCACGCTGATGATCTCCTGGACGATCAGCGTCAGCAGCAGCACACCGAACACGCGCCACCACGCCCCCCGCACCAGCAGCCGGGAGCGCCGGAGCGATTCGCCGATGCCGCTGCGCTCCAGCACGAGTGCGGGCGCCGCGAGGCTGAACAGCACGTAGACCCAGATTCCGGGAATGAGGAAGAAGATCGACGCGACGGTGACGACGATCGCGTACACGATCGTCACCCCGAGCAGCGGCAGCAGGCGCGGCCGCAGCTCGGCGAGGGCCTCGCGCAACCTGACCGGTCGGCCGAGTACGGCCTTGCCGACGACGACGGTCATGAACCCGGCCAGGAACGTGTGAGTGAGCACCGTGATGACCACCGTCACGCCGGCGGTGCCGGACGTCTGGCGCACCAGCGCGCCCAGGTAGTCGAGCTGCTCATGCTGGGTCGCGGCCGGGCCCGGCGCGACGACAGCGGCCTGGTCACGCAGCAGCAGGTAGCCGGCGCCGAGGCTGAGTGCGGCGTTGACCACGGCGATCAGGGCGGACATGCCGAACACGAGTGCCGGGTGCCGGCGCATCGTGGCGACCGCCCCGTCCAGGATCTCGCCCACGGACAGCGGCCGCAGCGGGATCACGCCCGGTTTGCCGTGGCCGGACGTCGGCCCCGGCGGCGGCGGTGCGGGCGGCAGGTCGCTACGCGGCTGGTCGGGATTGGTCCAGCCTCCGGGGTCGCTCATCAGGTCACTCCAGGTCCGTGTGCTGTCGACGCCCACTCTCGCAGAGCAAGCCACGCCCGACCACGCCGGACCGGCCGGATTTCCTGACTCGTGATGTCCGTCCACTGGTTATGCTGATCGCCTGATGGTCCACTCCTCCCCCCACCCGTCCTCGGGTACCCACCGGTCCCGTCGACAGCACGGGCGGCCGGCGGTGGCGTTCGGGGTGAGCACGGTCGCGGTCGTGCTCGCGGGGGTGCTGGTATTCGTGCTGATCCGCGCGCTGGCCTCGGGTTCCACGTCACCCGCCGAGGCCGGCTCGGGCAACGCGGCACCGGCGGCCGGCGCCGCCCCGGGGCAGAAGGTACTCAAGCTGGGCGACCACCCGATCCTGCAGGACGCCGACGCCGGGCTGCAGAACATCGTGTGCGTGCTGCCCGACTGGCACAGCGACCAGCAGACGGTCGAGGCGTTCTTCACCGCCGCCGAAGGATGTCTGAACGAGGCGTGGGGCCCGTTCCTCGAGTACTACCACCTGCCGTTCAGCCCGCCGACGCTGCATTTCCCGACCGGGACCACCTTCCCGACCGCGTGCGGCACGATTTCCGTCGGCGTCTCCACCGCCGCGTACTACTGCGACAACAACCTGTATGTGCCGTACAAGGGCCTGCAGATCGACCAGTACGGCGACAACCCAGGCGTGTACCTGGCGCTGCTGGCGCACGAGTACGGGCATCACGTGCAGGAAGTGTCCGGGCTGATGGACGCCGTGTGGCGGCAGATTTACGCCGATGGGCAGACCAGCCCGGCCGGGCTCGACCTGGCACGGCGCAAGGAACTGCAGGCGCAGTGCTTCTCGGGCATGTTCATGGGCGCGGTCGTCGACCGCGGCGGCTCGGTCACGCGCGACATGTACGCCAAGGCGTGGCGTGACCAGGACACCCGCGGCGACAACACCTCCGGCAGCAACGACCACGGCAGCAACGCGCACTACGCGGAGTGGTGGCGGACCGGGGCGCAGTACAACCGCATCGCGAAGTGCAACACCTTCGCCGCCCCCACCTCCGACGTCTCCTAACCCCCGGCCGCCCCAACACGCGCGAGTTGAGGTTTCCACGCCAGCGAGTCCAGGTTTCCGCGCCGGCGAGTCCAGGTTTCCGCGCCAGCGAGTTGAGGTTTCCGCGCACCTGAGTCGCACGTTCCGTGCGCTGTCCGATGGCACGGAACCCGCAACTCGCGCGACCGGAAAGCCCAACTCGCGCGCACGGAAACCTCAACTCGCGCAGCGGGCTGGTCGGGTGGGTGGGGCTGGGGCTAGGCGGTGGCGATGGTGGGGGTGGGTTTGCGGGGGCCGCGGTGGACGAGGAACGCGTAGGTCGCGCCGCCGAGGCAGCTCAGCGCCAGCAGCGCCAGCCCGAGGGGGCGGCGCAGGTCGCTGTGGCCGGACACGACGTCGGCCAGATGCACGCCGACCGGGCCGGCACCGGCGCCGCTGGGCACGGCGATCTGCACACGGTCGTTCGTGTCGTGCCCGCAGGCATCCAGGGACCCGGTGTGGGGTTGGCCACCGAAGGTGAACTGCACGGTCTCGCGAGCGTTCGCGGCGGTACAGGCGGCCGCGGTGGTGACGGTGGCTTCCGTGACGGTGCCCTGGCTGGCGGCGGCCGGTCCGAGCATCCCCGGCCCCGCCGACCACACCGCGACCACGATGGCGACACCCACCAGCGCCGCGACCACCAGCGTGTTCCACCGGAGCTGCTGGGGGATCATCTCGTCACCGCGGATCGCACCGAACACTGCACGCGCTCAATGGAACCAGAATGTTCCGGCGATTCACAGCGGCCGGGGTGTGCGGAGCGCGGATCACTCGATGTGGTCAGCAGGCGTCACCTTGCGGACGTACAGTAGCCGGTCGCCGGGTTCGATCGCGTCCACCTGCGGCGCGTCGACCCGGTACAACGCGCCGTCGCGCACCACCCCGAGCACGATGTCCGAAAGGTGCCGCGGCGACCCGCCCTCCTCCGCCTGCTCCACCGGGCGCTCGGCGATCGCCAGCCCCGACTCCGGCGTGAGCAGGTCCTCAACCATGTCCACCACGACCGGCGTCGACGTCGCCATGCCGAGCAGCCGGCCCGCGGTCTCACTCGACACCACCACCTGGCTGGCACCGGACTGCTTGAGCAGGTGCACGTTCTCCGCCTCGCGCACGGACGCCACGATGTGCGCCTCCGGCGCGAGCTCGCGCGCCGTGAGGGTGGCCAGCACCGCCGAGTCGTCACGGTTCGTCGCGACCACGACCGCCCTGGCCCGCTGCACGCCCGCGACCCGCAGCACGTCCGAACGGGTGGCCGTGCCGTGCACCGTGACCAGGCCGAGCGCGGCCGCCGCGTCGAGCGCCTGCTGGTCGGTGTCGACCACGACGATCCGGTTCGGCTGGACATTCTCGTCAACGAGCAGCGTCTTGACCGCCGAGCGGCCCTTCGTGCCGAACCCGACGACCACCACGTGGTCCCGCACCTTGGACCTCCACTTCTGGATCCGGAAAGCCTGCCGCGAGCGCACGGTGAGCACTTCGAGTGTGGTGCCGACCAGCACGATGAGGAACAGCACCCGCAGCGGCGTGATGACCAGGACGTTGATCAGCCGCGCGCCGTCGGTGACCGGGGTGATGTCGCCGTAGCCGGTGGTCGACAGCGAAACCGTCGCGTAGTAGAAGCTGTCCACAAGGGACAGTCCGTCGCCGTTGACGTCGCGGTAGCCGTCCCGTCCCACGTAGACGATCACCACCGTCGCCGCCAGCGCCAGCAGCGCGTAGGCGACCCGCCGCAGGATCGACCGGAGTGGGCTGACCGACGGCTCCGGCATCCGGATCAGGGCGCCGAGCCGCTGGTCGGCCACGTCTGGGGCTCGCACGCCGCGGATCGTAAAGGATCAGCCCTGACTCTGGGGCACCGAGCGCAGCAAATCTCGCAAGCCGTCGACGTCGAGCAGGTCGACCGGCCGCAAGGTGTGGTCCTCGCGGACGTAGTGGAACGCGGCGCGGACCTTGTCCAGCGGCGTGCCGGACAGCGCCGCCCAGGCCAGCCGGTACGCCGCGAGCTGCACGGCCAGGGACTTGACCTTGCCGGGCTCGGGCACCGCGCCGGTCTTCCAGTCGACGACGGTCCAGCCGCCGTCGGTGTCGGCGAACACGGCGTCCATCCGGCCACGCACCACGATGCCGTCGACCTCGGTCGAGAACGGCACCTCGACCTCGTGCGGCGTGCGCGCGCCCCAGCTGCCGGCTTCGAACGCGGCGCGCAGCTCGTCGAGCTTCTCGTCGTGTTCCGCGCCCATGTCGGCCGCGCCGGGCAGGTCGTCGATCTCCAGCAGGCGTTCCCCGGCGAACCGCCGTTCGAGCCAGCCGTGGAACGCGGTGCCGCGCCGCGCGAACGTGTTGGGCGGGATCGGCAGCGGGCGCCGCAGGCGGCGGGCGAGCCCAGCCGGGTCCGACGCCAGCTCGACCAGCTGGCTCACCGACAGGTGCCCGGGCAGGGTGACCTGCTCGGCGGCACCGGCGGCCGCGGCCCGTTCGGCGAGCAGCACGTCGGTGTCGGCGATCCAGCCGTCCGGATCGGCCTCCTCGTCGGCGGTCTCCCCGGCGGCCAGCGCGGCGAGCACCAGGTCGGCGCCTTCGGCGACGGCGTCCCGGCGGCCGTCGAGCGGGTCGACCGGCCAGCGCGCCGTGCGTGCCTCGGTGACCAGCGGGTTCTCCTCGTCGGCAAGCGGTTCGTCCGCCCAGACCGCCGTGGTGCCGAGCAGCTCGGCCGCTTCGGTGAGGAAGTCCGACGGGCCCTTGGGGCGTGTACTGGTCTCGTTCCACCAGTGCCCGGACATGATCAGCGCGTGCTCGGAGCGGGTCAGCGCGACGTAGCAGAGCCGCCGCTCCTCGTCCGCCTCACGCTCGGCGAAGCCCTGCTCGTGCTCCTCCAGCGCTTCCTGGATCTCCTTGCGGTCCATGCCGGGCGAGGCTCGCAGCTTCGGCAGGTCCTGCGCGTCGCCGCGCAGCTCGGCGGGCAGCGCCGTGGCCGTGCGCAGCCACGACGAGGACCGGCGGCGGTTCGGGAACACGTCGTTGACCAGGTGCGGAACCGCCACCAGCTGCCACTCCAACCCCTTCGCCGAGTGCACCGTAAGCACCTGCACCCGGTCAGGCAGCACGGTGTTCTCTCCGGCCCCCTTCGGGGCGCCCACCCCCGCCGCGACCTCGCCCGGTGTGAACCCGTCTTCGGCATGCGCGGCGGTGGCCAGGTAGTCCACAAAGGACATGAGTGTGGCGTCGGGTGCGGTCTCCGCGAAATCGCCGACGACGTCGGCGAACGCGTCGAGGTGGGCGCGGCCCGCGCCGCCGGGGCGGGCCAGCGATTCGACGTCGAGCAGCATCGTGCGCTCGACGTCGGCGACCAGTTCCGGCAGCGACTGGTCCATCCTGCGCCGCAGGCCGAAAAGCTCGGCCGCGAGCGTGCGGATGCGTTCGTAGCCGGTGTGCGAGTACTTCGCCGGGTGGCCCGGGTCATCCAGCGCGTCAACCAGCCCGGTCTGCTCGGCGCGCTCCGCGAAGTCATCCACTTTGGACTCGGGTGTGGCGATTTCGTTGGCGCGCCGCCACAATGCGGCGAGGTCTGCCGCCGCGATCCGCCATCGCGCGCCGGTGAGCAGGCGGGCGGCGGCGGTGCCGGCGAGCGGGTCGGCCAGTACGCGCAGCGTCGCGACCAGGTCGGCCACCTCGGGTTCGTCGATCAGCCCGCCGAGGCCGACGACCTCGACCGGCAGCCCGCGTGCCCGCAGTTCCGCCGCGATCGGCGCCATGTCGGCGCGGCGGCGCACCAGGACGGCCGCGGTCGGCGGGCTTCCGGTGGCGTCCTGCACGGCGAACCACCGCCGCGCCATCGCGTCGGCGACCCATTCGCGTTCGGCGCGGACGTCCGGTAGCAGCGCGCACTCGATGTCGGCCGGGCCGGCGTTTTCACGGGCGCGCAGCTGTTTCACGCCGAGGCCGCGGGCCCGCAGCGGCTCGGAGATGCCGTTGGCGAGCGTCAGCACCTCGGGCGGGTTGCGGAAGCTGGTGAGCAGGCCGTACTCGCGGGCGGGCCGCAGCTCTTGCCGGGGAAAGTCGGTGGTGAAACGCGGCAGGTTGGCCGCGCTCGCGCCGCGCCAGCCGTAGATCGCCTGCGCCGGGTCACCGACCGCGGTGACCGGCAGAGGTGGGTTCTCCACGCCGCCGAACAGCGCGCGCAGAAGGACCCGCTGCGCGTGCCCGGTGTCCTGGTACTCGTCCAGCAGAACGGTGCCGTACCGGTCGCGCTCCCCTGCAGGCACCTCGGGATGTGTGGTGGCCAGCTGGGCGGCGAGCGACATCTGGTCGGCGAAGTCGAGTGCGCCGTCGCTGCGCTTGCGCTGGTGGTAGCCCGCGATCAGCGGGATGAGCGCGAGCCGGAAGCGTTGCGCCTCCATGATTTCCTGCAACGCCTTCGGCAACGCGGCGCGCTGCTTCTTGGCCCGCGGGGCGGTTTCGATGAGCTCGCACAACCGGCGCGTGTGCTCGGCCAGCTCCTGTTCCTGCACCAGGTGTTCGCCGAGTTCACCGGCCAGCGCGAGCACCTGCGCGGTGACCGTCGGCGGCACCCGGTCGGTGTCCAGTTCACCGTCCCAAGTGGACACCACGCGGTGCGCGAGCTGCCACGACGAGGTCTCCGACAGCAACCGCACGCCGGGCTGGACGGGCAGCCGCAGGCCGTGTTCGGCGAGCAGGCGACCGGCGTAGGCATGGTAGGTCAGCACGGTCGGCTCCCCGGCGAGCACCGCGGCACGGCGGGAGCCGCCCGGGTCGAGCCGGTCCAGCAGGCCCGAGCCGGCCAGCCGCCGCAACCGCGCGCGCACCCGTTCGGCCAGCTGGCGGGCGGCCTTGCGGGTGAAGGTGAGGCCGAGGACGCGTTCGGGCGTAACGAAACCGTTGGCCACCAACCAGACCACACGGGCGGCCATGGTCTCGGTCTTGCCCGCCCCGGCCCCGGCGACGACGAGCGCGGGTTCGGTGGGAGCTGCGATCACCGCGGCCTGCTCGGGCGTCGGCGTCGGCAGCCCGAGCGCAGCCGCGACCTCCGCCGGCGTGGCGAGGTCCGGCGGCTCGTCCCAGAACCCCAGCTGCTCCTGCGTCATCCGCCGGTCACCTGCCTGCCCTCGGGGCGCAGCGGGCACGTGCCGCGCGCGGGACAGCGGTCGCAGTCGGCATTCTCGGTGGCCTGGTACTCCGGGCCCGTCGCGGACGTGGCAACTTGCTGCATCTTCTCGAGCCACCGGCCGCCGCTGTCGTCGTCCAGCGGCGGTTGTTCGCGCTCCGCCGCCCCTGTCTTGGCGTTCGCCTTCGCCAGGTAGACCAGTTTCGCGCCGCCCGGCCGCTTGCCCTCGCCGAACGCGCCGAGCACCACCGACAGCTGGTACGCCGCCAGCTGGGGATGCTCTTCGGCGTCGGCTCCGGTGACCGCGTTCTTGCCGGTCTTGAGGTCGATGATCACCGGCCGGCCGTCCCGGTCGGACTCGAGCCGGTCGACGCGGCCCCGCAACTTCACGATCAGGTCGCCTTCGCCGAGCGGTAGCTCGACCTCGATGTCCTGCTCCACGCCGAGCTGCGTGAGCTCCGCACGGCTGGTCGAGAGCCAGGTCAGGAAGTTGCGCACCATCTGCTCGACGCGCGTGCGCTCGCGCCGCGAGAACCACGGCGCCCCGGCGTCGACCTTCGCCCACGCCTCGTCGAGCGCCTGGCGCAGGCCCTGCTCGTCGAGCCCGTCCGCGGCGGCCTGCGCGAGCCCGTGCACGAGCGTGCCGGTGACGGCGGCGAGCTGGGCCGGGTCCGCGCCGCCATGTCGTTCGATGACCCAGCGCAGCGGGCACTTCGACAAGGTGTCCACAGTGGATGGTGATATCCGCACGATGTCACCGCTGCCGTACAACGGGTCCGCTGTGGACGCGTCCGCGACGCCGTACCAGCTGTCCGGGTGAGCGCCGGGCACGCCGGCCGCGGCCAGGCGCGCCAGCTGCCGCGCGGCAAGCCCGCGGCGGTCCGGGCTGGTTTTGGGATCGCATGCCGCTTTGCGCAGCTCGCCGACCAGTTCGGCGAGCACGAGCGAGCGGCCGGCCGGCTTCATCCGCGAGTCCACGGCGGAATCGTCCGCACTGTTCGCCTCCACGTCATCGACGAACCGGGACGGCTGCTCGTCCTCCCCTGCGACCGCGCTGACCAGCAGGGTGCGCCGCGCGCGGCTGGCGGCGACGTAGAACAGCCGGCGCTCCTCGGCCAGGATCGGGGCGGTGGCCGACACCACGTCACCGTCCACACCGGACAGCAGGTCGACCAGCCGCTCGACGCCGAGCAGGGAACCCCGCAGCCGCAGGTCCGGCCAGCTGCCCTCCTGCACGGCCGCGATCGCCACGACCGTCCATTCCCGGCCCGCCGCGGCGTGTGCGGTCAGCAGCGACACTCCCTCGCCGCGCGCCGCGACCGGCGCGAGGCTGTCGCCCGCGATGGTCTGCGACGCCAGGTACTCGGCGAACGCCGCCACGCTCGCCCTCGGCAGTCTGTCGACATAGCGACCCGCCGCATGGAAGAGCGCCACCACGGCGTCGAGATCGCGGTCGGCCTGCGAGCCGAGCGTGCCGCCGCGCGCGGACAACCGCACCAGCCGCTGCTGCAACCCGCTGCCCTGCCACAGTTCCCACAGCACCTGCTCGACCGGCGCGCCCCGCCGGATCGCGGCCGTGGTGGTCTCGATCAAGGCGCCGATCCGGCGGATCGGCGCCGCCTCGGCGTCCGGGAGACCAGCGAGTTTGTCGTTGTCCCGTAATACTTCCAGCAGCAGGTCGTCGCTGGAGCGCTCGCCGCCCGCGGCCAGTTCGAGCCTGCGCAGCCCACGACGCATCCGGCGCAGCGCCAGCGGATCGGCCCCGCCCAGCGGCGACGACAGCAGCATCTCCGCGACGTCCACGTCGAGCAACGCGGTGTCGACGGCGACCCGCAGGACCGCGAGCAGCGGCCGCACCACGGGCTGGCGGGCCAGCGGCAGCTCTTCCGCGGCGGACGCGATCGGCACCCCGGCCGCCCGCAAAGCCCGTTGCAGCACAGGAAAGGAGCGACCGGGCGAGCGCACCAGCACGGCCATCTCCGACCACGGCACGCCGTCGATCAGGTGCGCGCGGCGGAGCTGGTCGGCGACCCAGCCGGCCTCGGCGGCCGGAGTCGGCATGAGCCGGACCTTGACCGAACCGCGCTCGGCGTCGGGCCGCACGGTGAGCTTCCGGTGCCTGCCGGCGCCGGCCAGCGTGCCCGCGAGCCGCGCGACGGCGGACTGCACCTCCGCGCTCAGCCGGTGGGTGCGGGTGAGCGTCACCGTGCGCTCGCCGGTGGGATCGGCGTCCGTGAGCAGACTCGGATCGGCGCCACGGAAGGAAAACACGGCCTGGTCCGGGTCACCCGCGAGCACGAAGTCCTCGGCGGCGGAACCGAGCAGGTGCAGAAGGCGCCACTGCAGGTGGTCCAGGTGCTGGGCGTCGTCGATGAAGACGTGCCGGATGCGGGCCTGTTCGCGCGTGAGCAGATCCGGGTCGCCCTCCATCTCGACCAGCGCGCTCGCGACCAGCTCCGCGGCGTCCAGCGCCGGCGACCCCGGAGTGCCCAGCGCGTGCCCTCCCGCGCCTGCCAGCACCGTGACTTCCTCGTACTGGTGCCAGAAAACGCCCGCTGAGATCCACTGCGGACGGTCCGTGCGGCGGCCGAGCTTGACCAGGTCCTCCGGTCCGAGGCCGCGTTCGGCGGCGCGCAGCAGCAGGTCGCGCAGCTCCTCGGCGAAGCCGGGCACGGCCAGCGCGGGGCGCAGCTGGTCGGGCCAGTACTCGGCGCCGCTCTCGAGGTCCCCGGCGAGCAGGTCCCGGACCACGACGTCCTGCTCCGGGCTGGACAGCAGGCGCGGCGCCGGCAGGCCCTGCGCGGTGGCCTGCAGGCGAAGCAGCGCGAACGCGTAGGAGTGCACGGTGCGCACGATCGGCTCGCGGATGGTGCGGCCGTCGGCACCGCCGGTGGCGCGGCGGGTGATGTCGGCGCGCAGCGCGTCGGCCGCGCGGCGGGAAGTGGTGAGCACGAGCACCCGCTCGGGGTCCACACCCGAGTCGATGCGGTGCGCGGCAACGGTGGCGAGCAGCGACGTCTTGCCCGTGCCGGGCCCGCCGAGGACACGCGCGAACCCGCCCGGCCCTTCGATGAGGCTCCGCGCCGTGGGCTCCCACTCCTGCGCGCACGGCGGCTCGACGGGACGGCGGACCAGCCGCGCCCGCCTGCTCGATCCGCGTTCGCTCACACCTGCGATGGAATCATGCCGGTACGACAGAACCGTGAACGGCACGCCTCACAGGTCGATCGCCTTGGGATGGCGGGGTTCGTACAGGCCGATCGTGCCGCCGCCGGGAATGCGCAGTGCGGTGAGCAGGCCCCAGCCGGCGTCCGTCACGCCCTCGGTGAACTCGACGCCGTGTGCGGTGAGATCCGCGACGGTCGCGGAGAGGTCGTCGCACATCAGATACAGCTCGTGCCGGCCGGGCGTCTCGGCGGGATGCGCGGCGACCTCGGCGGGCGGGAGCTTGAAGATCAGCCAGTCGTGCCCGGCGTCGACGTGCGGAAATTCCAGCACGTCACGAAAAAAGGCGCGCGCTTTCTCGGCGTCTTCGACGTAGATGATCGCGTGAGTTCCGGTAATCATGGCCCCACCCTAGAGTCGGTCGCGTGGACGAGCAGTTGCACGAGCGCGTGCGGGAAGTGGTCGCGGCCGTGCCCGCGGGCAAGGTTGCCACGTACGGCGACATCGCGGCCATCGCGGGTGCCCCGTCGCCGCGCCTCGTCGGCCGGATCCTGTCCGAGGACGGCGCCGACCTGCCGTGGCATCGCGTGCTGCGCGCGAACGGCACACCCGCGCCACACCTGGTGCACCGGCAGCTGGAACTCCTGCGGGCGGAGGGCGTCCTCGCCGATGGCCAGCGGATCAACCTGCGCACCTACCGCTGGGACGGCAAGTTAGGTTAGGCTCACCGGAAGACGAGAGTTGCCCGGCCCTCACGAACGAAGCTCAGCCACAAGAAGCTTGACCAGCGCTCCCAGCCGCTGCCGCTCGGGCTGCCGCGTCGACACTCCCGCCTGGACCAGCGGCGCCGCCGTGACCGGCCCGACGCAGGCACACAGCACCTCGGCCCGCAGCACCGCCAGCAGCTCGTCATACACGCCGCGATCCCGGGCGAGGGCCAGCAGGTTCGCCGCCGCGGGCGCGCTGGTGAACGCGAGCGCCTCCACCTTGTGCTCGATCACGCCGTCCAGCAGCCGGTACGCGGGATCCAGGTCGGCCGGCCACTCCCACCGGTAGGGCTGCAGCTCGACGAGGTCCGCGCCCCCTCGTGCCAGCGCTTCCGTGACCGCCGGCAGCGGCGAACCGTGCAGCTGCACCGCGATCCGCTTGCCCGCGACACCGCTTTCCAGCAGATGACCGAAAAGCTGGCGGTTGCTTTCCTCGGGCGCGGACCACTCCTCGGTCAGCCCGCTGCCGCGCACCGCGCCCGTGCCCTTCGGCCCGCGCGTGAAGATCTTCGCGCCCGCCATCGTGCTCAGCAGCCGGTCGTGAACCCCCCACCCCTGCGCCGCGTCGAGCCAGCCACGGAAACCCGCGCCGGTGGTCACGGCGACCATGTCCACGCCTTCGGCGAGGACGGTCTCGGTGGCCGCGCGCAAGAGCGTGTCATCCGGCAGCGGCACGATGTGGATCGTCGGCGCGTGCCGCACCGTGGCACCGTGGCGTTCCAGCGCGCCGATGAACTCCTCGGCGCGGCGTTCGGCGGTCACCCCGATCGTGACGCCCGTCAGATCACCCATAGCGCGCACCCGTTCTCGCGATCGCCGCGGCAACCTGGGCACGCAGCTCAGCGGGCTCCAGTACCTCCAGCTCCGGGCCGAAGCGCAGCAGCTCGCCCAGCGCAGGAGCACCTGGCTCCACTGGCAACTCCACCCGAAACCACCCGTCCTCGTCAGGCTCGGCACCCGAGTCCCGCACCGCGCGGGCACCGACCGCACCCAGGTAGAACGGTACGAGATCCCGTCCCAGCGGGGATAGCCGCACTACCGCGACCCTGGGGTACATCCGCCGCTCGAACTGCTCCGACCAGTCCCGCCAGTAGGCGGCGAGGTCGAAGCCGGTCGGCCGCTCGAACGTGTCGTCCAGCTCGGCCAGCTCGAGCACCCTCGAAACCCGGTACGTCCGGGTGCTTGCCTCGCACTGCGCCGCAAGATACCAGTTCCCCGCTTTGAGGATCAGCCCCAGCGGATCCAGCACGCGCTCCACGTCGCTGGAGTCCCAGCGGCGGTAACGCGTCCTTATTCGACGGTTCTCCCACACGCAGCGCGCGAGTGCGGCCAGATGCGGCAGGCTTTCGATGCCCCGGAACCACCCGGGCACGTCCAGGTAGAAGCGTTCCGCGACCCGGCCCGCGCGGTCCCGCAGCTCCTCGGGCAGCGCCGCGTGAAGCTTGAGTTGCGCGGCCGCCAGCACGGTCCCCAGCCCGAGTTCGGCCGCCGCGCCGGGCAGCCCGGCCAGCGACAGGGACTGCGCCTCCTCCTCGGTGAGCCCTGTCAGGCGCGTGCGGTAGCCAGCCAGCAGCTGGTACCCACCCGCGCGGCCGCGGTCGGCGTAGACGGGCACGCCGGCGGCGGAGAGCGCCTCGATGTCCCGGTACACCGTGCGCACCGACACCTCGAGCTCTCCGGCCAGCTCCTCGGCCGTCATCCGCCCTCGGTTCTGCAACAGCAGCAGCACCGAGAGCAACCTGCTCGCCCGCATGTCGTCCATTCTCCGTAGAAAAGCTGACACTACCTGACAGGTATGCGCGCGAGACTGGGTTCATGACCAACACATTCGCGATGAAGACCTGGGACGAGAAGGTCGTGAGCGGCCCCGAGGACGGGCCCCGGTACGCCCACGCACACTGCACTTTCGACTACAGCGGCATCATCGAGGGCACGTCGAGCTGCGACTACCTGCTCTACTACACGGTTGAGGGCACCGACGAGAAGGCGCCGGGCTTCGAGCGGATCGAGGGCACCGTCGACGGGCGCAAGGGCAGCTTCGTCATCCGGCACGAGGTCGGCTACAGCGCCTCGGGGGTGCGCGGGACGTTCACGGTCGTGCCCGGCTCCGGCACCGGCGAGCTGACCGGGATCAGCGGCACCGGCACCATCGCCGGGGCGAGCGAAACAATGAACTACACGTTTGAATATGGGGTATGACAACGGGAGTGGATCGGCAGCAGGTCCTTGCCTACCGGATCGCCGCGCAGGGACTGCACCGCACCGAGCCGGACCTGGCGAAGCTCGCCGTGTTCGACCTCGGTGTGCAGAGTACGCAGCGCGAGACGGCGGCCATCGCGCTCGCCGCACGGTACGACGGCAACCTCACCGAAGAGTCCTTTGTGGAGGATTCACGGTTCGTGCTGGCGTGGACCCACCGTGGCGCACCGCATTTCCACCGCGCCGGGGACCTGCCCGCCGTCACCCGGGCACTGGTCCCGCTCGACGAGACCGACGCGATGGCGCGGATGCAGTGGCAGCGCAAGCAGGTCGAGGCGGCCGGGATCAGCGCCACCGACGGCCTGTTCACCGCCGCCCGCGCGATCCGCGGCGTCGTCGACAAGCCGATGTCCAAGGGCGCGGTGAGCACGGCAGTCACCAAGATCATCCCGGCCGGCCTGTCGTACTGGTGCCGCGGCTGCCAGGCGACGCACATCCTCGAACAGGTCATGCGCCTGGCCGCGATCCACGGCGGTGCCCGCCTCGAGGCCGGCGTGAACCCCGCCACGCTGGCCCCGGTCGAAGGCCGCGGCCGGCTGCGCACCACGCCCGACCCAGCCGCGGTCACCGCCGTTGTGTCGGCCTACCTGCGCCTGCACGGACCGGCCAGGCCGGTAGAAGCCGGCGGCTTCGTCGGCACCACCACGGCCGTCGCGAAGACGGTGTGGCCGGCCGGCCTCGCGGAGGTCGGCGTCGACGGCCGCCCGGCGTTCCTGCCAGAGGCCGACCTGGACCTGCTGCTGAACCCACCGGAGCCCGATGTGGTGCGGTTGCTGCCGCCGTGGGATCCGTTCCTGCAGGCCCGGGACCGCGCGCTGCTGGTGCCCGACAAGGCACGGCAGAAGGAGGTGTGGAAGATCCTGGGCAACCCGGGCGCACTACTCGCCGACGGTGAGGTCGCGGGCACGTGGCGTACCAAGGGAAGCGGCCGAAAACGGCTGGACTTCACGATTACGGCGTTCGACCCACTGCCCGGCGCGCGCCGCAAGGCCGCCGAGGCGGAGGCCGAGCGGGTGGCGAAGGCGCGTGGGTTCGCCGATATCCGGGTGACCTGGGCTTAGACGCTTCCCGCTCAGCCCAGCGATGCGCTCTGTGGGCTTGACCGGCGGGTTCGGGCGGAGCACGCTACTTTGAGGCGGCCGAGCGCGCGGCGCTCGCTCCATCCGGGAGGGATCCGTGACCGTTCGGCCGACGACGTTTGCCCGCTGGTGGCACGGCGTCCTCGCGGCTGTCGTCATCGCCTCGCTGGTCATCCAGCTCGTGCTGCTGTTCCGGGCAGGCGCCGATGCGAACTCCGGGCACACGACCGGCGGCACGACTGTCGGCGTGCGCCTGTGGCGGCTGTTCAGCTACTTCACCATCGAGAGCAACCTGTTCGTGCTCGGCACCTGCCTGGTGCTCGCCTGGCGCCCCACGTTCGACGGCCGGATCTGGCGGGTCGTCCGGCTCGACGCCCTGCTGGGCATCCTCATCACCGGCGTCGTGTACGCGATCGTGCTGGCCCCCACGATGCACCTGACGGGTGCCGCGCTCGCCGCGGACATCGGCTTCCACTACGTCGCACCCTGGGGGACGCTCGCGGCGTGGCTCCTGTTCGGGCCGCGTCCGCGGATCACCTGGGGCACGGTCGCGGGGGCCTTCATCTGGCCGGCCCTTTGGCTGGTCTACATCTTCACCCAGGGCGCCCTCACGCAGTGGTACCCGTACCCGTTCCTCGACGTGGGCGCCCTCGGCTTCGGCACCGCCCTGGTCAACGCGATCCTGGTCGTGCTCGTCGCACTGGTCTTCGTGGCGCTGATCAAGCTCATCGACAGCCGGCTGCCCGCACTGGTGCGACCGGCCACGCCGGAGGGTCCACAGTGGATAGAGGCGGCGCAAGACTAACCGCCGGACCTGAATGGTTCGAGCGGCCAGGGTCAGAGTTGGTCACATCACTCATGGTACCCGGGGCGAACGTTCGAAATCATTCGAACGTGTACATCTTGAAACTGGCGGCACCGAGAGGATTTACGGAAACATGGCTAAGCCGCCACCAACTGCCGCAGCGCCTGCTCGTGCCTGCGCAGGATGAGGTCCACCACAGCCGGGTGCGCGCCGAGCGGTTCGGCGACGACATCGGCGCCGCAAGCGTCCAGTTTGCGCTGGAACAGGCCCGGCGCGAGCAGCCACGACGCGACCGCGACCCGGTTCCCCCGGCCACGCGCTCGCGCGACAGCGTCCACAACAGACAGCTGGGCCGTGGCCGCGTAGCCCACGCGAACGGGGGTCGCGAGCCGCTTCGACAGGGCGTCGGCCGCGAGGCGCACTTCCGCCAGCGCACGCCGGTCACCGGAACCCGCCGCCGCCAGGACAACGGCGTCGCCACGGCGGTATCCGGCCCACTCGAGCCGGTCGCACATCACGTCGATCAGTTCTTGTGCCGGGCCGAACGGGGCGCTCAGGATCGTACGCACGTGCCCACTCGCCGCGATCTGCGCCGGAATGTCCTTGCGTACGTGGTATCCCGACGCCAGGAACGCCGGGATCACCACCGCCTGGTGGCCACGCACCGAATCCAGCACCGTCTTCAGATCGGGCTTCCGGACGTCCGCGTACGCCACCCGGACCGATATCCGGGCCTCGGCGCGCACGCGCGCCGCGAGTTCTTCGATGACGCGCGCCCCTGCGGGGTCCTTGGTGCCATGCGCGGCCAGCACCATCATCGTTCGACCGCCAGCCGGTAGCCGCGTTTGACCACGGTCTGCACGAGTTTTCCTTCACCGAGCGAGGTGCGCAGCCGCCCGATCGCCGTCTCGACCGCGTGTTCCTCGCCGCCGCCGGGCAGCGCCGCCGTCAGCTCACGCCGTGACACCACCCGCCCCGGCTCGACGGCCAGCGCCCGCAGCACGGCCATCGGCGCCGGCGCGACCTCACACAGCTGATCGTCCACAATGGCCGCCTGGCCGCGCAGCTCGATCTGCCGCCCCGCCACGCACAGCCGCGGCGAGCGCTCCATCAGCGACTGTGCCACCGTCCGGGCCAGTGCCCCGATCCGCGCCCGCTCGGGCTGGACCGTCGGGATGCCCAGCGCGGCCAGCGGAGCCGCCGTGATCGGACCGACGCACGCGACGAGCACCCGGTGCGTAAGCGCCTCGACCAGCGCCGCCTGCCGTCCGGTGCGCTTGGCCATCGCCAGCGTGCTGGCCGCGGCCGGGGCGCTGGTGAACGGCACCGCGTCGACCGACCCGTCGAGTACGGCGTCGATCAGCCGGTCCAGTGGCCCGGGATCCGACGGCCCGACCCACCGGTAGACCGGCACCTCGATGACGTCGCCGCCGGCCGCGCGCAGCGAGTCCACAAAGTACGGTAGCGGCTCCCCGTGCAGCTGCACCGCGATCCGCTGACCGTCCACACCGGACTCCAGCAGGTGCTGCAGCAGCTCGGCGTTGCTCTCCGACGCGGGCGAGTAGACCTCGGACAGTCCGGCCGCCCGGATCGCGCCGCGCGCTTTCGGGCCGCGGGCCAGCAGCGTCGCCTTGTCCAGCTGCGCGAGCAGGTCCTCCCCGTGCCCCCAACCCTCGGCGGCCTCGATCCAGCCGCGGAAGCCGATCCCCGTGGTGGCCACCACGACGTCCACCGGATCGTCGAGCAGAGCGGTGGTCGCCGCGTGCAGCTCGGTGTCGTCGGCCAGCGGCACGATCCGGATGGCGGGGCCATACCGGACCGTGGCGCCCTTCCGCACCAGCAGCGCGCCGAGCTCGTCGGCGCGCCGCGCGGCGGTGATGCCCACCGCGAAACCGGCGAGCGGGAGGATGCCCGGGGAGTCGGTCATGGCCTGACGTGCACCACCCCGTCGACGATGCGCACCTCATAGGTCCGGATGGCCACCGACTCGTCGTCAAGGCACCGGCCGGTTGTCAGGTCGAATCGCTGCTTGAGCAGCGGCGAAGCGACCGTCGGCACGCCGTTGGCGTCCCCGATGAGGCCACGGGAAAGCACCGCCGCGCGCCCGAACGGGTCCACATTGGAGATCGCGTAGAACTTGCCGTCCTGGGTGCGGAAGATCGCCACCTGCCTGCCGTCGGGCAGCAGGGCCGCGACGCCACGGCCAAGGATCAGCCTCTCGACCGCACACACCGCCACGGTCTGGGTCTGCTCGTCGACCATCGTCATCGGGACACCACCTCCGGAACACCGAGCAGGACAGGCACCTTCTGCTCCCGCTCCACCTTGAACGAGATCGTCGGGTCCGGCGAGCCGGGCGCGTTCACGAAGGAGGTGAACCGCGCCACCTTGTCCGGATCTTCGAGTACGCCGCGCCACTCGTCGGCGTAGTTCTGCACGTGCTTGGCCATCGCGGCATCGAGCTCTTCGCAAATGCCGAGCTTATCGTCCACAATGACCTCCCGCAGGTGATCGAGGCCACCCTCCATCTCCTCGACCCACGGCGCGGTGCGCTGCAGGCGGTCCGCGGTGCGCACGTAGAACATCAGGAACCGGTCGATGTACCGGATCAGCGACTCGGAGTCCACATCGGACACCAGCAGCTGCGCGTGCTTGGGGATCGCGCCACCATTGCCGCCGACGTAGAGGTTCCAGCCCTTCTCCGTGGCGATGATCCCGAAGTCCTTGCCGCGGGCCTCCGCGCACTCGCGCGCACAGCCCGAGACCGCGGACTTCAGCTTGTGCGGTGAGCGCAGGCCGCGGTAGCGCAGCTCCAGCTCCACCGCCATTCCGACGCTGTCCTGCACCCCGTAGCGGCACCACGTCGAGCCGACACACGACTTGACCGTGCGCAGTGCCTTGCCGTACGCGTGGCCGGATTCCATCCCGGCGTCGACCAGCCGCTTCCAGATCTGCGGCAGCTGGTCGACCGTCGCGCCGAACAGGTCGATGCGCTGTCCGCCGGTGATCTTGGTGTAGAGCCCGAACTCCTTGGCCACCTCGCCGATCACGATCAACTTCTCCGGCGTGATCTCGCCGCCGGGCACGCGCGGCACGACCGAGTAGGTGCCGTTCTTCTGCATGTTCGCCAGGAAGTGGTCGTTGGTGTCCTGCAGCGCGGCCTGCTCACCCTCGAGCACGTGCCCGCCGTCGCCCGCCGTGGTGTCCAGGGTCGCGAGGATGGAGGCGACCGCCGGCTTGCACAGCTCGCAGCCGGATCCGGTGCCGTGCTTGGCGATCAGTTCACCGAACGTGGTGATCCGGGTGGCGTGGATGATCTCGAACAGTTCCTGCCGCGAGCACGCGAAGTGCTGGCACACCGCCTTCGACTGCTCGACACCGCAGGAGTCGAGCAGCTTGCCCAGCATCGACACGCACGAGCCACACGTGGTGCCTGCCTTGGTGCAGCCCTTGATCGCCGCGACGCTGTCGCAACCGTCGGACGTGATCGCCTGTGTGATCGCGCCCTTGGTCACGTTGTTGCACGAGCAGACCTGCGCCGCGTCCGGCAGCGCGTCGACACCGACCGCGGACGCGCCGCCCTCGGGGGCCAGCATCGCGGCGGGCTCGCCGGGGAGCTTGGCGCCGACCAGCGGCCGCAACAGGTTGTACGCGCTCGCGTCGCCGACGAGGATGCCGCCGAGCAGCGTGTTCTCCCCGTCACCCGAGACGACGAGTTTCTTGTAGTAGCCCGAAACCGCGTCCGCGAGCACGACCTCGAGCGCGCCCTCGGTGGCGGCGTGCGCGTCACCGAAGCTCGCGACGTCCACGCCCATCAGCTTCAGCTTGGTCGACATGTCGGCACCGGGGAACGTGCCCGCGCGGCCGAGGAGCTGCGCGGCCACGATCTCGGCCATCGTGTAGCCGGGCGCCACCAGCCCGTGGCAGCGGCCTTCGACCGCCGCGCACTCGCCGATCGCGTAGACGTCGCGATCGCTGGTGCGGCAGGCGACATCGGTCAGGATGCCGCCCCGCTCGCCGACGTCGATGCCGGCCGCACGGGCCAGGTCGTCCCGCGGCCGGACACCGGCGGAGAACACGATCAGGTCGAGGTCGAGTTCGGTGCCGTTGGTCAGGCTCGCGGTCAGCCGGTTCCGGTCCTGCTCGATCTTGTTCGCCGACGTTCCCGTGTGGACGGTCAGGTCCAGCTCGGTGATCAGCTTGCGCAGCAGCGCGCCGCCGCCGTCGTCGACCTGCAGCGGCATCAGCCGCGGCGCCATCTCGACGACGTGTGGCGACAAGCCCATGTCCCGCAACGCCTTCGCTGCTTCGAGACCGAGGAGCCCGCCACCGACGACCATGGCGGCGGCGCGGCCCAGCCTCGTTTCCTTGGCGTGCTCGACCGCGGCCCGGATCGCGTCCAGGTCCTCGATCGTGCGGTAGACGAAGCATCCCGGCAGGTCGTGCCCGGGGACCGGGGGCACGAACGGGCGGGATCCGGTCGCCAGGACCAGCGCGTCGTAGGCCTGAACGAACCCGCTCGCGGTGACCACGGTCTTGGCGGACCGATCGATCTCCTTGACCGGGTCGTTCAGCCTCAGCTCGACCGCCGGGTCCCCGGCGTAGTCAGAACCGGACAGCGCGAGCGCCTTCGCGTCCCATCCGTCCACATAGGACGTCAGGGCCACTCGGTCGTAAGCCGGGCGCGGCTCCTCGGCGAGTACGACGACCCGCCACGTGCTCTCGGTGTCCTCGGCCCGCACTGCCTCGACCAGCCGGTGGCCCACCATGCCATTCCCGACGACGACCAGCGTTCGCGTCATCTTTTCGTTCCTCCTTGGGAAAAATTCAGACCTGGGCGCCGGCCAGCGCCAGGCCCTTCGCACTCACCGGCGCGGACGACTTCCGCAGGTACACGGCCCACGTGACGACAAAGCACACGCCGTAGAACACGAGGAACCCGACACAGGCGGGGACGCCGCTGTGAGCGGTCGCGAACGACTGCCTGAACGCGACGTTGATGAACACACCGCCCAGCGCGCCGATCGCGCCGGCCAGACCGATCAGTGCACCGGAGAGCTTGCGGGCGTGCAGCAGCTCTGCCGCCTTGTCCGCGCCGGCGTCGATCGCGGCCTGTGCCTTGGTCTTGAAGATCGCCGGGATCATCTTGTAGGTCGAGCCGTTACCCAGACCGGACAGCACGAACAGCACGACGAAGGCGGCGGTGAACAGCCCGAGCGACTTCATGTTCGAGGCCACGATCAGCACCACGGTCATCGCCGCCATGCCGACGAAGTTCCAGAACGTGACCTTCGCGCCACCGATCTTGTCGGCGAGCCAGCCGCCGACGGGACGGGAGAACGAGCCGAGCAGCGGGCCGAGGAAGGTGATGTAAGCGGCCTGCAGCGGGGTGCGGCCGAACTGGTTCTGCAGCACCAGGCCGAATGCGAAGCTGTAGCCGATGAACGAGCCGAAGGTGCCGATGTAGAGGAAGGAGATCACCCAGCAGTGGGCGTCCTTCATGACCTCGCGCATGCCCTTCTTGTCGTTGCGGACCGAGGCGATGTTGTCCATGAACAGCGCCGCCAGCGCGGCGCCGACGACGAGCAGCGGGATGTAGATAGCGAGGATGATCCGCGGCGCGGTGGTGCCTGCCGTCGCGATGACGAACAGGCCGATCAGCTGCACGACCGCGACCCCGAGGTTGCCGCCACCGGCGTTGAGGCCGAGCGCCATGCCCTTCGCCTTCTCCGGGAAGAAGGTGTTGATGTTGGCCATGGAGGACGCGAAGTTGCCGCCACCGAATCCACAGAGGACGGCCAGCAGCAGGAACGTGCCGAACGACGTTCCGGGCTTCATCACGAACGCCGCCGTGATGGTCGGGATCAGCAGCAGCAGCGCGCTGACGATCGTCCAGTTGCGACCGCCGAAGCGGGCGACGGCAAACGTGTACGGGATGCGCACGAAGGCGCCGACGAACGTCGCGGACGAGGTGAGCAGGAACTTGTCACTGACCGAGACGTGGTACGCCGGGCCCATGAACAGCACCATCACCGACATCAGCGACCACATCGAGAACCCGACGTGTTCGGTGAAGACCGAGATCCACAGGTTGCGGTTGGCGATCTTCTTGCCGGTGGACTGCCAGAACGACTCGTCTTCCGGCTCCCAGTGCTCGATCCAACGCCGGCCCTTGTGTTGCGTCGCAGTGGTCGTTGGGGTCATCTCTGCCTCTCCTAGGTCTAGGAAGTGGTCGTGAGCCAGTCCGCGATGCCGCACACGGCATCCCGGCAGCTCCCGCATCCGGTGGTCGCCCTCGTCGTTGAGGCCAGTTGGTCGACATCTGTGGCGCCCGCCCGGAACGCCTCGATGAGGCGAGACTTGGTGACCGAGTTGCACCGGCACACCACGGTCGACCCGGGCAGGTCGGCCGGGCTGTGTGCGGTGGTCGCGCCCGAGGGCAGCGCCCGGCCGAGCAGGACGCCGAGGCGGTCGGTGGGGACGGGGACGCCTCGGTCGTAGAGCTGGGTGATGGTGGCGGCCGCGTCCGGCGCGCCGAGCATGATCGCGCCGGTCACCCGGTCGTCGCGGATCACGAGCTTCGTGTAGCGGCCCCGCGTGGGGTCGGTCAGGCACAGCACCTCGGCGCCTGCGTCGCCGACCTCGGCGTGCGCCTCGCCGATCGCGGTCAGGTCGACGCCACGGGCCTTGAGCTTGGTGACGACCTGGGTGCCGCGGTAGCGCGACGAGACGTCGCTGCCGGTGAGCAGGTCGGCGAGCACGGCCGCCTGCTGCCACGCGGGTTCGACGAGCCCGGACACGGTGCCCGGGTGCTGCGCGCAGTCGCCGATGGCGTGGATACGGCCGTCGCTCGTGCGCATCGCGTCGTCGATCACGATGCCGCGGTCGATCTCGAGGCCGGCTTCGGCGGCCAGCCCGGTCTCCGCGCGCACCCCGGCGGAGACCACGACGAGATCCGCGTGCACCTTGCTGCCGTCATCGAGCTTGAGGCCGTCGCCCGGCAGGTACCGGGCCGCGGCGGTGCCGAGCCGGAAGTCGATGCCGTGCTCGGACAGCGACCGGGCCAGCACGTGGCCGGCGCCCGCGTCGAGCTGGCGTTCCATGACGTGGCCCGCGGGATGCACGACGGTGACGAGGTTTCCGCGCCCGGCCAGGCCGCGCGCGGCCTCCAGCCCGAGCAGCCCGCCGCCGAGCACCGCGACGGGGGCACCGACCTTGGCCGCGTCGAGGATCCGGTCGCAGTCGTCCAGGGTGCGGAACGCGACGACACCCGGCGCGGGCGTGCCGTCCTCCAGCAGCAGGCCCTCGACCGGCGGCAACCACGGCTTGGCGCCCGTGGCCAGCACCAGTGCGTCATAGTCCACCGTGGACCCGTCGGTGAGCTCCACGTGCCGCGCGTCCCGGTCGATCCGGACCGCGGCGACGCCCGTGCGCAGGTCCACCCCGTGCGCCTCGGCCCAGCCGTTTCCGTGCAGGTGCACCATTTCCGGGCGCATCGAACCCGCCAGCACAGCGGAAAGCAGCACGCGGTTGTACGCCGTATGCGTTTCCTCACCGATGATGGTGAGGCTCACGCGGTCGCCCTGCGGATCACGCTGCCGGATCTCGTCGGCCAGCCGGGCGCCCGCCATGCCGTAGCCGAGCACGACCACCTTGCGGGGACTCATGAAACGGCCTCCAGTGTCATGCGGGACACCCGCACCCGGTCGGCCCGCATGATCAGGGCTTCGCCATTGTCGATCACGCGGCCTCCAGTGTCATGCGGGACACCCGCACCCGGTCGGCCCGCATGATCAGGGCTTCGCCATTGTCGATCACGCGGCCTCCAGCTTGACGGCACAGACTTTGAACTCGGGCATCCGGCTCGTCGGGTCGAGAGCCGGGTTGGTCAGCAGGTTCGCGCGGCCGTCACCCGCGAAATGGAACGGCAGGAACACCACGTCGGGCCGCAGGGAAGAAACACAGTGGACACGCGCCGTCATCTCGCCGCGGCGGGACCGCACGCGGGCCAGCTCGCCGTGTGCGAGCCCGTGCCGGGTCGCGGTGTCCGGGTGCACCTCGATGTAGGCCTCGGGAACGATGTCGTTGAGCTCGGCCACCAGCCGGGTCTGCGCGCCCGACTGGTAGTGCTGCAGCACCCGGCCCGTGGTGGCCACCAAGGGAAACTCGGCGTCCGCCGGCTCGGCCGGACCGCGGTGGTCGACCGGCACGAACCGGGCGCGCCCGTCGGCGTGGGCGAAGCGGTCGAGGAACATCCGCGGCGTGCCGGGGTGCTCAGCGTCCGGCACCGGCCAGTACAGCGCCTCGCCGGCGCGGAGCCGGTCGTAGCTGATGCCCGAGTAGTCGGCGAGCCCGCCCTTCGACGCCTCGCGAAGCTCGGTGAACACCGTTTCGGCGTCGGTGGGGAACCGCTCGCCGGGCTGGCCGAGCCGGGTCGCGAGTCCATTGAGGACATCGAGGTCGGTGCGCACCCCGGCGGGCGGTTGACTGGCCCGGCGGCGCAACAGGATCCGGCCCTCGAGGTTGGTCATCGTGCCGTCTTCCTCGGCCCACTGCGTGACCGGGAGCACAACGTCGGCGAGCGCCGCCGTCTCGGACAGCACGAGGTCCGCGACCACCAGCAGGTCCAGTGCGGCCAGCCGCTCGGCGACGTGCCCCGCACGCGGCGCCGACACGACCACGTTGCTGCCGAACACGAGCAGCGCGCGCGGGCCGGTCTCGGTGCCCAGTGCGTCGAGCAGTTCGTAGGCCGACCGGCCCGGTCCCGGCAGCGATTCCGCGGGCACGCCCCACACGCCGGCGACGTACTCGCGTGCGGCGGGGTCGTCGATCTTGCGGTAGCCCGGCAGCTGGTCGGCCTTCTGGCCGTGCTCGCGACCGCCCTGGCCGTTGCCCTGGCCGGTGAGGCAGCCGTAGCCGGAGCCCACCCGGCCGGGCAGGCCGAGCGCGAGCGCGAGGTTGATCCACGCGTTGACGGTGTCCGCGCCGCTGGCGTGCTGCTCGGTGCCGCGCGCGGTGAGGATGTAGGCGTTGCGGGCCTTCGCGAGCCACGCGGCCGCGAGACGCTGGTCGGCGGCCGAGACCCCCGTCACCCGCTCGACGCGCTCGGGCCACCAACGGGCGACGATCCGCCATACCGCGTCGAAACCGCCGGTCCGTTCATCCACATAGGACTGTTGGAGCAGCCCGTCGGCGACCACGGCGTGCAGGATGCCCAGTGCCAGCGCCAGGTCCGTGCCCGGCGCGGGGGCCAGGTGCAGAGCGGCCTGTTCGGCGGTCGGGGTGCGGCGCGGGTCGACGACGATGAGCGCGCGAGTGTCGATGGCCTTGCGCAGGTGCTGCATGAACGGCGGCATCGTCTCCGCCGGGTTCGACCCCACCAGCAGGACGGCGTCGGCGTCACCGAGGTCGGTCAGCGGGAAGGGCATCCCGCGGTCGAGCCCGAACGCCTTGTTGCCGGCGGCCGCGGCCGACGACATGCAGAACCGGCCGTTGTAGTCGACCTGCGAGGTGCCCAGCGCCACCCGGGCGAACTTGCCGAGCAGGTAGCACTTCTCGTTCGTGAGGCCGCCGCCGCCGAACAGCGCGGCCGCGTCGGCGCCGTGCCGGGCCTGGATTTCGGTGATCCGGCGCGCGATCAGGTCGAGCGCGTCGTCCCAGCTCGCGGGGACGAGCTCACCGTCGACCCGGACGAGTGGGCTGGTCAGGCGCGCGGGCGAGGTCAGCAGACTGCCGGAGGTCCAGCCCTTCTGGCACAGGCCGCCACCGTTGGTCGGGAACTCCCGCGGGGCGACGGTGGTGCCGGAGATGCTCATCCCGCACTGCAGCGCACAGTACGGACAGTGGGTCGCAACCTTGACCTGCGGTTCCGCCGTCAGCGTCACGCGCACCTCCTTCCTTCGACGTCACTCGAAGGTAAGGAGGCCGTGTTACCTGGAAATGCCGAAATGTTTCAGGCGTTTGACATTGCTCCCGAAACCCGGGAAAACAGGTGGTGAGAAGTGATCTGAGGCACTCACAGTAGCTCACTGACCGAGGCGGCTGCCGCCCGGAGCCCGTCCAGCGCGGCCGCGGTGCCGCGCGGGTTGAGGGAGTTGCCGGCGAGCCGGAACAGCACGGCCCGCAGCAGCAACTGTGACCACTCCGGCAGGTGTGACCAGCGGCGGAGGAACTCGATGTCGGCGCCGCCCCAGGCGACGGCGTCGATCGCGGCGATCGCGGCGCCCCATTCGGCGGGACGGAAGTAGGGCTCGAATTCGACGATCCCGGGTGGGGACGGGCCGTCGAACAGCACGGTGCCGAAGAGGTCGCCGGGCGCGATCTGCTCCGGCAGCCGCACGGGTCTTCGCGCGGGAGCGAGCACTTCGAACCAGCCCTCGCCGCGAGTCACCTCGACCGGGATTTTGGCTTCACCCCAGGCGATCTTGTCGGCGAGCGCGTCGGGACCCTTGCGGGCGCTGAGAAATCGGGGTCGCGGCAGGTCCGCGGTGGCCTGCGCGAGCTTCAGCGCGGCCAGCATGATCGGGTCGTGCCGGTGCTCCGGTCGGCCGGGCAGGTAACGCCCGGCGGCCCAGCCGCCGATGATCCAGCGTCCGTCGGTGGCACGCACCGGGCGCGCCACGCGCAGATCGGGCACCTCGACGCGGCTCAACGTGTCCGACAGCCACACCATCCGCGCCCGATCCGCGACAGGTCTCAGCACCAGGTCGCCGCAGCGCCAGGCCGAACTGCCCGGCAGCCGAACCGGTTCCCCGCCGCCGGCACCGAAAGCGCTACGGACCGGCTGCGGCGGAGCCTCGGGAAGCCCGGAACGAGACGACACTCCGCCGAGGCTACCGAGTGCACGCTCGCCTTGTGGTCACATCTTCTGCCGCATTCCGCGGATTTTTCGCACGCCACCTGGCAGGCCGCGTCCCTGCGGACGATCTTGGCTCAGCTCGGCACCCTCTTCGGACAGGAACAGCGGGCTCCCACGACGGGAAGCCCGCTGTTCGGCAAGCAAACTCAGTACGTCGGCAGGCTCCTGTCGATCTGGTTCGCCCAGGCCAGGATGCCGCCGCCGACGTGCGTCGCGTCCTTGAAACCGGCCCGGTGCAAGGCGGCCAGCGCCTCGGCCGAGCGGGCGCCGGACTTGCAGTGCAGCACGATCGGCTTGTCCTGCGGCAACTCGGCAAGCGCCTCGCCCGAGAGGATGCGGTCCTTCGGGATCAACTTGGCGCCCTTGATGTTGACGATCTCGTACTCGTGCGGCTCGCGGACGTCGATCAGCTCGAAGTCCTCCCCCGCGTCGAACTTGGCCTTGAGCTCGGCCGGCGTGATCGTGTGCCCCGCTGCCGCGTCCGCTGCCTCGTCGCTGACCACGCCGCAGAACGCGTCGTAGTCGATCAGTTCGGTGATCTTCGGGGTATCCGGATCCTTGCGGATCTTCACCTCGCGGTAGCGCATCTCGAGCGCGTCGTAGCTGATCAGGCGCCCGAGCAGCGGCTCGCCGATGCCGGTGAGCAGCTTGATCGCCTCGGTCACCATGATCGAACCGATCGACGCGCACAACACGCCCAGCACGCCACCCTCGGCGCACGACGGGACCATGCCCGGCGGCGGCGGCTCGGGGTAGAGGTCGCGGTAGTTGAGGCCCCGGCCGTTCGGCGCGTCCTCCCAGAACACGCTGACCTGGCCCTCGAACCGGAAGATCGAGCCCCACACGTACGGCTTGCCCAGCAGCACCGCGGCGTCGTTGACCAGGTACCGGGTGGCGAAGTTGTCCGTGCCGTCCAGGATCAGGTCATAGCCGCGGAACACGTCCAGCGCGTTCGCGCTGGTCAGCTGCTCGGTGTGCAGCACCACGTCGATCAGCGGGTTGATCTCGGCGATCGACTCCTTCGCCGACACGGCCTTCGGCTTGCCCACGTCGGACTGGCCGTGGATGACCTGACGCTGCAGGTTCGACTCGTCGACCACGTCGAAGTCGATCACGCCCAGCGTGCCGACCCCCGCCGCGGCGAGGTAGAGCAGCGCAGGGCTGCCCAGGCCACCGGCGCCGATCACGAGGACTCTCGCGTTCTTGAGCCGCTTCTGCCCGTCCATCCCGACATCCGGGATGATCAAGTGGCGGCTGTACCGGGCCACCTCTTCCCTGGTGAGCTCGGCGGCCGGCTCAACGAGCGGCGGCAGGCTGCCTGACATCGACGTCCTCCATCTCACGCCTGGGATCGCGTTTCTCGACGTCCCAGTATCTACAACAGCACGGGGCGGCCACACCATTCCCCCCTCTCGGATGGTGAGACTCACCCCGCAGGCGCGGTGTCCCCCAGGCTCAGCACGGGCCAGGCGTTGGGTTTGCACACCTTCCCGTCGGCGGGGACGGCCTTGGAGTTGTAGATGTCGACCTGGTTGAGCTGGGCGACGTAGTCGTTGGCGACACCGAACGTCTGCTGCATCATCACCGGTGCGAGATCGCCGTTGACCTGGCAGCCGACGTGGCTCTTGCCCAGCGCGTGCCCGACCTCGTGGTTGATCGCATACTGACGGTAAGTGGTCATGTCGCCACCGAAAGCGAGCGCGCCGCGCACCCAGCGCGCCAGGTTGATGACCACACTGCGCTGGTAGCCGCGGAGGTAACAGGAGGTCGGGAACGGGATGCCGAACCCGCACAGGTCGGGCCTCGTCGCGGTGTCCGGCGTGGTCAGGCGCACCCGGAAGTCCGGGTTCGGGTAGCTCGCGTCGACGCGCTGCAGGCTCACCTTGCCGGTGCCGATCCAGCTCTTGGGGTTGGACAGCGTCGCCTCGGCGGCGGTCGCGAACGAGTCGTCGCCCGCGTAGCTCGACGGATCGATGCCGTCCTCGACCTCGATGGTGTAGTGGTAGAGCTTCCCGCCGTTGCCCACCTTGTGGCCCGCGTCGCCGGACAGCGGGACCACGTGCCAGGTGCCCTTGCCGGCCTGGGTGAACGCGCCGCCGTCGGGCAGCGGGGCCGTCGGCACGTTCAAATTCGCCGGCAGCGCGGGCCGCTCGGTCATGCCGCCGTCGGTGCCGGAGCTGTCACCGCTGCCTGCCGACTGGGCGCCGCCGTCGCCCACGGGCTGCGGCCCGGAGTTGGCTGTGTTGAACACCACGAGCGCCGTGATGACGATCAGGATCGGCAGCGCGTAGACGCGCCAGCCGTAGGTCCTGGACATCCGGTGCACGAGGCTGCGCTCGCGTCGTGCCTTGCGGGCCGCGCCGGCGTCCTGCTCGAGCTGGGCGGGCGCGGGCTTCCACGAAGCGCTCAGCGGCTCGGCGGAGGTGCGCCGCCTGCCCGGGCGATACCGGTCGTCCTCCCGGGAGGGGTGGGACCGACGGGTGGACGAATGAGCACGTCCCGACTCGCGTCGCGCGCCTTTGGTCACCCGATCCACGCGCCCAGGGTGCCACACGCGCAGGGTGACCCGCCTAGCGACCGGCCGCTCACAGAACGAGATGCGGCCACTCGAATGGCCTACCAGCCATGCGCCTCGACACGCTCCCACATACCCAAAACCGCCTTCGCTACGGCAATCGGGCGTTCCATTTGCGCCACGTGTCCCGTCCTGGGCAGCACCAGCAGCCGCCCCTTCGGCAGCGCCCGCGCGGTCCGCGCGGCCCGCCGTACGGAGATCACCCTGTCGTCGGTGCCCCATACCACCAGGGACGGCGCCTGCACGAGCGGCGCGGCCGACCACAGCGACGCCGGGCCCCGCGCGAACCACGTGCGGAAGATGCCGAACGTGCTCTGGCTCATCGCGGTCACGGCCCAGGTGAGGCCCGCGCGCGCCCCGTGTTCCTGGGCGAGTTCGTCGAGCCGGTGCTCCGGGAACGCGTCCGGGTTGGCGAAGCACAGCTTGATGACCTGCTCGGCGCGCTCGCGGGGGCTGAGCGCGGCCAGCCGCCGGCGAACCCGGCGGCCCAGCAGCGGCACGTAGGCCAGGGCCATCAGCGGGTCCGACAGCCGCCGCGGGTCGGGCCGTCGGTCGGGCATCGCGGGCGAGATGAGCGTCAGCGTGCGGACCAGTTCCGGGCGGCGCGCGGCGACCAGCAGCGACACCGCACCGCCCATCGAGTTGCCGACGAGGTGGACCTTTCCCAGCCCCTCGAGGAACTTCGCGAGCGTCTCGGCATGCGAGTCGAGACTGAAGTCGAAACCGTCGATGGGCTCGGAGAACCCGAAACCCGGCAGATCGGGCGCGAGCCCGCCGGCGAACGGCGAGAGCAGCGCGGCCAGATCGGTCCAGTTCGTGGACGAGCCGCCAAGGCCGTGGACGTACACGACAGTGGCCGCGTCCGCGCCCGGCGTCCGGCGGACGTGCAGCGACACCCCGCCCGCGGTCTCGACGGTGCCGGGCCACGGGGTCTGCCGTGGATCGAGCTCCGGCAACGTGGCGCGCGACAGGGGAACGTGGGTGATGGGCGCCCGTCTGGCAGGGCGCAGCTCCTCGTGCAGAGCCGCCGGGATCGTCTGCGTCATCTACACAGTCTGCCTATCTCTCCCCGGCCTTGGCGACTTGTTGGTACCGGCGGGTAATCTCGGGTGGGCTACAACCGGAGGGACGCATGACGGAGACCGCCGCGACGACGAGCCAGCGAGGCGTACGGCTACCGCGCACAGAGCGGCGCGCGCAGCTCTTGGCGGCCGCCCAGCGTGTGTTCTCGGCCAACGGGTACCACGCCGCCGCCATGGACGAGATCGCCGAGCAGGCAGGCGTGTCGAAACCCGTGCTCTACCAGCACTTCCCCGGCAAGCTCGACCTCTACATCGCGCTGCTGGAGAGCCACGTCGACGACCTGGTGGGCCGAGTGCAGGGCGCGCTCGCCTCGACCACCGACAACAAGCTGCGTGTGCAGGCCGCGGTCGGCGCGTTCTTCGCCTTCGTCAACAGCGACGCCGGCGCGTTCCGGATGGTCTTCGAATCCGACCTGCGTGGCGAGCCGGCGGTACAGGAGGCGGTGGACCGCGCGACATCCAGCTGCGTGGACGCCATCACCGAAACGATCACTTCGGACGCCGGCCTCGACGAGGAGAAGGCGCGGATGCTCGCCGTCGGCCTGGTCGGGATGAGCCAGGTCAGCGCCCGCTTCTGGCTGGCGCACCACAGCACGATGAGCCGCGAGGAGGCCGTCGCCCTGACCGCGACGCTGGCCTGGCGCGGCATCGGCGCCGGCTTCCCGCTGCAGCAGCCGGGCCGGTAACCCGCCGCTTGCCGGGCCGGGCGTCCCTGCTAACCCTGATCAAGGAGACAGCGGGCGCAAGGTCGCCTTCGTCACGGGCCGTCGCGAGGCGGGCGGCAAGATCGTCACGGGGCCCGGCTGATGACCGGCGGCACCCCCCTCACTCAGGCGAGCCGGATCAGCGTCGCCAGCCGCGCGGCCACGCCCGCGGTGCGTTCGTAGGTCAGCTCGTGACCCGCGCCGGGGAAGATCACGAACTCGGCGCCGGGCAGTTCCCGCGCGATGACCTTGGCGTGGTGCAGAGGGGTGATCCGGTCGCGGTCACCGACCAGCACGAGGCTCGGGGTGTCGCGCAGCGTGCCGAGCGCCGCGCGCCGGTCGTGACCGGACATCGAGTCGCGGAACCCGGCGATGCTGCGCGGATGCGCGCGCAGGAACTGGTCCGTCATGTGCCGCACGTCGGCGCGCTCGACCTTCCGGCCGAACGCCAGCCACTTCGTGGCGCGGCGCGCGAGCGGGGCCGGGATCGGCAGAGACTGCTTGCCGTAACGGGAAAGCCGGCGCGCGAACACCTTGTCGACGCGCGCGGCGACCGTGCCGGCACGCCCGGTCAACCCGAGCGTGAGCCGGTCCATGTCGCTGCACGACGTGGCGATGAACGCCACCCCGCCGACCCGCTCGCGCACCAGGTCGGGATGTCGCTCGGCCAGCGCCATCACGGTCATGCCGCCCATCGAATGCCCGGCGAGCACGAGCCGGCCGCCCGGCGCCCGGTCCTTGATCAGCTCGGCGAGGTCGTCGGCCAGTTGCGCAACGGTCGCGGTACCCGGCGCGGCGGGCGCGGACCGGCCGTGCCCGCGGTGGTCGTAGCGCACGACGCGCACGTCGTCGGGCAACAGCGGCAGGATCGGATCCCACTCCGTGTGGTCCTGGGTCCAGGCGTGCACCAGCACCACCGTCTTCGCGGCGTGCCCCGGGCCGCGCTGGTCGACGTGCAGCGCCGTGCCGTCCTCGGTGCGGAAGCGGTGGTCCGCCCCCCTGCGGCGAACCACCGCCGTCATCGCGTGCCCACCAGGAACGACTTGCGCCAGAAACGCATTCCCGGCGCGCCGACCAGACCGGCCTCGCTCAGGAAGGCCATGATCCGCTCACCCGACCATCGGATGGTCTCCCGGAAATGCGGGTTCCGCAACGCGGTTTCCCACGCCTGCCTCGGGTCGAGGCCGACGGCCCGGTAGACGCGCGGGTTGACCAGGCTGCGGGTGATCGCGAAGCTCACCACGGCGATCAGCCACCGCTGGTAGGCGAGCTCCGCTGTGGACAGTGTCGCCATGCCGCGGGTGACCTCTTCGCGCGCGAACGTGACGTGCCGCGCCTCCTCGATGACGTGGATCCGGTTGACCATGCGCACCATCGGCTGGATCGTTTCGTCGGCCATGGTCTCGCGCTGGATGCGGTCGAGGATCTCCTCGGCGACGAGGATCGAGCCGTAGAGTGCCGGCCCGTACCCGATCAGCGGAAGCACCTTGCCCAGCCGGTGCACGATCTTCAGCGGGCCGTACGCGGGTGCGCCGGCGCGCTCGATCGACCGCGCGAACATCGTGGAGTGGCGGCATTCATCGGCGATCTCGGTCAGCGCGTACTGCGCGTGCCGCGTTGTCGGGTCGGCGTTGTAGACCTCTTTGAGCAGCATCTGCATGAGCAGCACCTCGAAGAAGATGCCGTTGCTGGCGATGCTGGCGAGCTCGTGTTTGCCCAGCTCGATCCGCTGTTCGGCGGAGAGCTGGTCCCACAGGTCGGTGCCGTACAGCGAGCAGCGATGGGCCGGCTGGAACGGCATGCCTGCGGGTAGGTCCGCCGCCCAGTCGATGTCGACGGCCGGGTCGTAGAACCTGTTCGCCGAAGACTTCAGGAGGCGGTCGGCCGTCTTCTCCCGGCCCACGTCCCCGAGCATCCGCGTCATCACGTCTCCTAACCTGTAACCTCAGGTAACAGTTACCTCTGGTAGCATCTCTCCCATGGCGGATCGTGTCAACCGCAAGAGCAAACCCGGCGACGTCTCCAGTGGTGACGCGCGACGGGACCGGTGGCGCAAGCACCGCGTGGCGCGGCGGGCCGAGTTCGTCGAGGCGGCGCTCAAGGCGCTCGACGAGCACGGGCCCGAGCTGGCGATGGAGGAGGTCGCGGTCGCGGCCGGGGTCACCAAACCCGTGCTGTACCGGCATTTCGCGGACAAGGCCGACCTGTTCGTCGCGCTGGGCCGGCGCGGCACGGAGATCCTGTTCTCGCGCCTGGTGCCCGCGATCAACGCCGAACTGGCGCCGGTGCCGCGGATCCGGATGGCGCTGGACGCGTTCTTCACCGTCATCGAGGAGCATCCGAACCTGTACCGGCTGCTCGCGCGCGGCACGTTCGCCGGAAAGCCCGCCGACGCCGACGTCGTCGCGGAGGACAAAGAGCTCATCGCGACGGCGCTGACCGCGCTGCTCGGGGACTACATGCGGATGTTCGGGATGGATTCCGGCGCCGCCGAGCCGTGGGCGTACGGGATCGTCGGCATGGTCCAGAACACCGGTGAGTGGTGGCTCGAGCGCCAGTCCATGAGCCGCGACGCCGTCGTCGAATACCTGACGCAGATCATCTGGGCCGCGATCGATGGGCTGGCCAGGCAACACGGCGTCGAGATCGACCCGAACCAGCCTCTGGAGGAGAACAAGGTCGTCCAGCTGCGGGCGGCCGCGGACAGGGAGGACTCGGATGCCGGCTGACGGATACGCGGGCCCGGCGACGCTGGTCGTCGACGGCGCGGAGCTCCAGGTCGAACTGGACCTGCGCGGCCACTTCCAACCGATCGACGGCCATTACCGCTGGTACGGCCGCATCGCACGGCACACGGAGCTGGACGGCCTGGTCGGCGCCCGCAAGGCACCGGTCGAGGTCCGCACCCCCGACGGCACGGCCGAAGGCGAACTTTCCGACCCCGACCCGTGGGGCCGGTACCGCCTCCTCGGCAAGAGCACACCCCCGTTCCAGGCGGCCACTAGCCTGCCTGGGTGATCACCTGGGGCGGCCGATCTGGCCACCGTGCGCGCCCGGCTCGGCAACGACAACGGGAGTCTCACCCAGCGGTGAGACTCCCGTGTGTGCTGACCTGGGCTACGCGCCGACGGCGAACCCGACCTTGCGCACGTCGGTCGGAGCGATCTCGACGTAGGCGATGCGGTCCGAGGGGACCACGAACTTGCGCCCCTTGTCGTCGGTGAGGCGGAGCAGGCCCTCGCCGGCCTTCAGAGCGTCGGCGACCAGCGCTTCGACCTCCTCGGCGGACTGGCCACTGGACACCACCAGCTCACGGGGGGTGTCCTTGATGCCGATCTTGACCTCCACGGGTGGACCTCCGCCTAGTTCTTCGTCACGTTGCCTGTGGTCAAGGCTAGCCGAGACCGAGCTTCTGCATGCGCTTGGTGTGCCCCTGCTGCAACCTTCGGAACAAGGCCGCGATTCCGGAGAGATCACCGGAACCGGACACGATCAGCTCAGCCAGTCCGTCGCGCTCGGCGGCCACGTACTGGGCCTGCGTGATGGCCTCGCCGAGCAGCCGCCGCCCCCACAGCGCCAGCCGGTCGCGGCTCTTCGGGTCCGCCTGGATCCCGGCCGCGACTTCGCGCTCGGCGAACGCGGAATGCCCGGTGTCGGCGAGCACGGTGAGCACGAGCTTCTTCGTCTCCTCGTCCAGCCAGCTGCCCACCTCGCGGTACAGATCGGCGGCGAGCCCATCCCCCACATATGCCTTCACCAGTGATTCCAGCCACGATCTCGGTGCCGTCGACGCGTGCCAGGCGTCGATGTGCGCGGCGAACGGCGCCATCGCGTCTTCGACCGCGACCCCGTGTTCGGCCAGGTAGTCCGACAACTGTCCGTAGTGCGCTATCTCGGCGGCGGCCATCGAGGCGAGCGCCGCGCGCCCGGCCAGGGTGGGCGCGGTGCGGGCATCCTCGGCCAGCCGGTCGAAAGCGGAAAGCTCCCCATAGGCGACGACTCCGAGCAGGTCGACGACGCCTTCGCTGATCTCTCGTGTCACCCTAAGAATGTAGCTGCGACGCGCAGCGTCTCCGTTGAGGGTGGCGGTGGGCGAGGGGCCGGCCGTAGCTGCGACGCGCAGCGTCTCCGTTGAGGGCGGCGGCGGGCGAGGGGCCGGCCGTACAGGCGCCACCGAACGAGACCAATCCCACGTGGACACACGGGCCCGAAACGCCGAGGCCAGCGCGTGTGCCGGTACACTCGGCTCTGAATACCGAAAGCTTCCGCTCCAGCCGCGTAGCCAACACCGGAGAGCGGATATCGAACCGCAGCTCGTGGTTTGAGAACGACACAGTGTGCGTGCGCGCCTTTGTGCGGCATTCCCGCGACCAAGATCCCGCGGTCGAGTGCCGAGCACCAGCCGGGCAGTGCGCGCTGGTACGAGAGAGGCGATCACACTGACCGCAAGCAATTCCGACAACCGAACAGAGACCGACCCGGTGGCGCTGGAGCACAGCGAATCGGGCACACCGGACACGGACACCTCGCACCCGTTGCAGGCCGGCGCCGACGTCGAGCCCGAAAATCCGACGTTCGCCGAGTTCGGGGTGCGCCCCGAGATCGTGCGCGCGCTGAACGAAGCGGGCATCGAGCGCACCTTCGCCATCCAGGCCCTGACCCTGCCGCTCGCGCTCGCGGGCGAGGACCTCATCGGCCAGGCCCGCACCGGCATGGGCAAGACGCTGGGCTTCGGCGTGCCGCTCTTGCAGCGCATCACCACGCCCGGTGACGGCACGCCGCAGGCTCTGGTCGTGGTGCCCACCCGTGAGCTGTGCCTGCAGGTCACGCACGACCTCACCGACGCGGGCAAGCACCTGGGCATCCGCACGCTCGCGATCTACGGCGGGCGCCCGTACGAGCAGCAGATCGACGCCCTGCGCAAGGGCGTCGACCTGGTGATCGGCACTCCGGGCCGGCTGCTGGACCTGGCCGAGCAGCGTCACCTGGTGCTGGGCAAGGCCCGCGCGCTGGTGCTGGACGAGGCCGACGAGATGCTCGACCTGGGCTTCCTGCCCGACATCGAGCGCATCCTCGGCATGGTGCCCGACGAGCGCCAGACGATGCTGTTCTCGGCGACCATGCCGGGCCCGATCATCACGCTGGCCCGCACGTTCCTGAACCGCCCGACGCACATCCGCGCCGAGGAGAACGACGCGGGCGCGGTGCACGAGCGCACCACCCAGTTCGTCTACCGGGCGCACTCGATGGACAAGCCCGAGCTGGTCGCCCGCGTGCTGCAGGCCCGTGACCGCGGCCTGACCATGGTCTTCACCCGCACCAAGCGCACCGCGCAGAAGGTGGCCGACGACTTGGCGGAGCGCGGCTTCGCGGCCGCCGCCGTGCACGGTGACCTCGGCCAGGGCGCCCGCGAGCAGGCGCTGCGCGCGTTCCGCGCCGGCAAGGTCGATGTGCTGGTCGCCACCGACGTCGCGGCGCGCGGCATCGACGTGGACGACGTCACGCACGTGCTGAACTACCAGACGCCCGACGACGAGAAGACCTACGTGCACCGCATCGGCCGCACCGGCCGCGCGGGCAAGACGGGCGTCGCGATCACCCTCGTCGACTGGGACGAGGAGGCGCGCTGGAAGCTCATCTCCGACACGCTCGGCCTCGACATCCCGGAAGCGGTCGAGACGTACTCGACGTCGAAGCACCTGTTCAGTGACCTGGACATCCCCCAGGACGCGAGCGGGCGGCTGCCGCTGAGCAAGCGCACCCGCGCCGGCCTGTCGGCCGAGCCCGAGGAGAAGATGGGCGGCCGCAAGCGCCGCTCGGCCGACTCCCCCGGCACCCGCAACCGCACGCGCCGCCGCACGCGCGGCGGTGCCGGTGCCGCGGAGGCGATCGAACAGGCCGACGCCGCGGCGAAGGCCAAGGAGACCCCCGACGAGGAGCGTCCGCGCCGCCGTCGCACGCGCGGTGCCGACACCACGGCACCGTCCGCGGAGCGCGAAGGCGGCGAGGCCGCCGAGCGGCCCGCACGGCGCCGGCGCCGGCGCCGTGTGAACTCCACCAACACGTCTGATACACCGGCTTCGGCAGACTGAGCACGACAAACGCCGAACAACCGGGAGCACAGGTGAGCGACCCCGAGGGCCCGTCGGACAACAGCGCCGAGCAAGCGGCGCGCGGGCGGCATCGCCGGCCCGTCGACGACTCCGAGGCCACCCAGATCATCGGCGTCGAGGACGTGCTGGCGGGCGGTGCCTCGTCACCGGCGGGCCGCCCCCGGCACACGGTGGTGCACCGGGAGCGCCGCTCGCCGTGGAACCGTCCGCGCGACCGTGCGGTCGCGGCGGTGATCGCGGTCGTCGCCGTCACCGCCGGCCTGCTGATCTGGGCGGGCAGCGAGAGCCGCGCGACGGTTTCGCAGACCGCCCAACCCGGCCCGGGTCTGCCCGCGCAGCCGGCCGCGGTGCCGGCGACGCTCACCGAGTTGTGGCAGGCACCCAACGGGGCCGAGCCCGTGCCGGTGGCCGCCGGAGCCAGGGCGGTCACCGCGTCCGGCGGCGAACTGGCGGGTCGCGACGCGCTCACCGGCCAGATCCGCTGGCGCTACTCGCGTGACCTGCCGCTCTGCACGGTCGGCGAGGCGTGGTCGCGCGCGGTGGCACTGTTCCGCAAGGGCGGGGTCGACAACGAGAGCGGCTGCACCGAGGTCATCGCGCTGGACGCCGACACCGGGCACCGGATGGCGCAGCGCACCGGCAGCGCGCAGCTGGGCACCCAGCTGGTCACGGACAACGCCTACGTCACCGCGTTCGGCCCGAAGCTGCTCAACACCTGGCGCGACGACCTGGTGGAGACGGTCGAGTACGGCCAGGTCCCGGCGCTGGTCAACCCGGACAAGCAGCCGCGCGTCGGGTGCACGCACGGCTCGATCGCGGCGTCCTCGGGCAAGGTCGCGGTGGTCGAGCGCTGCCCCGGCGATCCGGGCGACCGGCTCACCGTGTTCCGCGCGGTGCCCAAGGATTCCGACCAGCCGGAGGTCTCGGTCAGCCAGATCCTGCCCGGCTACCACGCGCGCATGGTCGCGATGTCCGGCGACCAGGTGGCCGTCGCGATGCCCGACCAGAAGCAGCTGGTGCTCTACGGCCCGCAGGGCGACGAGCTGTCGGCGTATCCCCTGGACCTGCCGGCGAGCGATCTCGCGCAGGACCCGGTCGGTGGCGCGCCCGTCACCAGCACCACGAGCTCCAACGTGTACTGGTTCACCGGCAGCAGGATGATGGCCATGTCCCGCGACAACCTCACTCCGAAGTGGACACTGAACTCGGCGCTCGGGCCCGGCGTGCAGTTCGACCACCAGCTGGTCGTGCCCATCCAGGGCGGGCTGGCGGTGCTCAACGAGAACGACGGCTCGACGATCCGCACGATCGGTGTCGACCGCCACGGCTACACCGGGCCGGTGCGGCTGACCGCGCTGGGACCAGTGCTGCTGGAGCAGCGCGGCGACACCGTGGTGGCGCTGCGGTGATCGGGCAGCTGTTCCCGCACCACGCCGAACGCATCGACCTGCCTGGCCCGTACGGCCCGATCGCGGCGCTGCGAACCCGCCCCGAGGCGCACACCACCGTACTGCTGGTGCCGGGTTTCACGGGGTCCAAAGAGGACTTCGCACCGATACTGGACGGCATAGCCGAGGCCGGGTTCCGTGCGCTGGCGATCGATCTGCCTGGCCAGTTCGAGTCACCGGGCCCGGCGGACGAGTCGGCCTACCTGCCGGCACCGCTGGGCAAGGTGGTCGCCACGCTCGCCGAGTCGCTCGGGTCGGTGCAGTTGCTCGGGCACTCCTACGGCGGTCTGGTGGCGCGCGCCGCGGTGCTGGCCGGCGCGCCGGTCGTGGGGCTGACGCTGATGGACAGCGGCCCGTCCGCGCTTCCCGACGGCCCGCGCCGCGAAGCACTCGGGCTCGGGGAACCCTTGCTGCGCAACGCAGGCGTCGCGGCCGCGTACGCGGTGCGGGAGCAGATGAGCGCACGGTTCCCGGGGTGGGCTCAGCTGCCCGCGGAGCTGAAGGACTTCTACCGCCACCGGTTCACGTCGTCCGGCGCGGCCGCTTTCCTGGGCATGGCCGACGGCCTGCGGTACGAACCGGACCAGGTCGACGCGCTCGCCGAGACGCTCGCGGCCCGCAAGCTCCCCGCCTTGGTCGTCGCGGGCGAGAACGACGACGCGTGGAGCGTGCCCTCGCAGCGCGACATGGCCGCCCGCCTCGGCGCGCGCTTCGCGACGGTGCCCGGCGCGGCCCACTCCCCCAACACCGAAAACCCCACCGCACTCCTGAAAACTCTCGCCAGCTCCTGGCGCTAGTCCCACCAGAAGAGCCAGAGCGCCAGCGCCACGGCGACGCACACCACGACGCCGGCGAGACCGGCGAGCTTGCCGCGCCGGGTATCGGCGACCCGCTGCGCTCCCAACGCGACGACGGCCGCAGTGGGATGCCCGATCAGCGCGGCCGTCGTCGGCCCGGGCACGTTACGGATCGCGCAGACCACCGCGGCGCCGAGCACGACGACCGCGAGCACGGTCAGTCCCGCCGCGAGCGATCCGGTGCAGCCACGCCACAACCGGCTGAGCCGGGAACGCTCGGCGACCTCCGTGCCGAGGTCCAGCTCTTCCGTCTCCGCGTCCGACACACCCGGTTCCGGCGTCACGGTGCCAACAACTCCCACGATTTCGCCGCTGGGGCGGCTCGCTGCCCCTCGGCGCAGCTCGGGCGGAAGTCGCACCAGGCGCAGCGCGGGCCGACCTGCGCGGGAAACAGCTCCTGCGCGTCACCGCCGTCAGCCAGGCTATCCGTCGCGGCGCGCAGATCGTCGGCCGTCTCCTCCGCGCGGGCGAGGTGACGTCGCAGGCTTTCGTCGGTGTGCTCGGCCGCGGCGACCGTGCCCGTCGGCAGATGGTGCAGTTCGACGCGGTGGCAAGGCTTGCGCAAGGTGCGTGCCGACGCGACCGCATACAGGGCAAGCGCTTGCGAGGCACGGGCCTCGTACTCGTCGGGCGCGCGGCGACCGGTTTTGTAGTCCACGACGACCAGTTCGCCGTCCCGCTCGTCGATGCGGTCCGCCCGGCCCTCGATGATCATCGACGCGGGCTGTCCCGGCTCGGGGTTGACCGGCGCGGACACCCAGCGCTCGAGCCCGATCGGCGTCGGCGACACGTCGTGGTGCTCGACGTACTCCATGACCCAGGCCTTCGCGCGCTCGCGGTAGGCCGCGGCCTGCGCGTCGTCGGCGAACCCGCCGTCCTGCCACTGCTCGGACAGCAGCGCCGCAGCGCGGATCGGGGTCCGGCGCTCCGGCGGCAGCTCGAACAGCGCACGCAACGCGTTGTGCACCACGGCGCCGAGCGTGCTGTGCGCCCACGCCCCGGTGCGGGTCGGCGTCGGCCGGTCCAGGTAGGTCATCCGGTACCGGCGCGGGCAGTCCGCGAACGTCGAGAGCCGCGCGGGAGTGACCTTCGTCAGGCGACGCGGCTGGACCGTGAACTCGAACCCCAGTTGTTCCACCACGCCCCCACCGTACTCAGCGCGCGGCGTGCTCAGCCGACCGCGACCTGCCAGCCGGACGCCTTGTCCCGCAGCGCTTCGAGCTGCTCCGGAGCGGTCGTCTCCGCGCCGATCGGGATCGTCTTGTTGGTGCCGTGGTAGTCGCTGGACCCGGTCTGCACCAGGTTCAGCTCGCGCGCGAGCCCGCGCAGCTCCCGGCGGGTCGCCTCGTCGTGGTTGGGGTGGTCGACCTCGACGCCGGTCAGGCCGCGCTCGGCCAGCTTCGCGATCGTCTCGGCGGACACCACACGGCCTCGACTGCGGGCGAAGGGATGCGCGAACACGGTGACCCCGCCGGCCGCGGCGATCATGTCGATCGCGTCCTCGACCGCGGTGTCGTGGCGGGCCACGTAGTAGCCGCGGCCGTTGCCGAGGTACTGCGCGAACGCCTCGTCGACGGTGGCGACGAGACCGGCCCGGACCAGTGCGAGCGCGAGGTGTGGGCGGCCGGCCGGCGAGTCGGCGGGCAGCTGGCCCATGATCTCGTCGGGGTCGACGGGCAGGCCGTCCTGGGCCATCCGGGCGGCCATCGCGCGCAGCCGCATGCGCCGCTCGACCCGCAGCCGCTGCTGTTCGGTGACGATCGTGGGGGACGCCGGGTCGAACAGGTAGGCCAGCAGGTGCACGCTGATGCCGGGCACGTCGTCGTGGTGGCTCACGCACGACAGCTCGGCGCCCGGCACGAGCGTCATGCCGGGCGGTAGCGCCTCGGTGGCCTCGGCCCAGCCGGCCGTGGTGTCGTGGTCGGTCAGTGCGACGACGTCGAGCCCGGCCTGAGCCGCGGCCCGCACGAGCTGGGCCGGGGTATCAGTGCCGTCGGAGACGGTCGAATGGGTATGCAGGTCGATGCGCATCAGACTCATTCTGTCCTACGCGGAAACGACCCCTACCCGACCATCTTCTTACCGCGCGCGAGGCGCTGTGCCTTGATCATCGAGAACCGCTCGCTCTGCTTCTGCTTGTCGCCGAAGACGAGCTCGGAGATCGTGTCGTAGAACTCCTCGGGGCGCGGCAGGTAGTCGATGCGGTTCAGGGCCTGGATCTGCCCTGCCGACTCGATGACCACCGTGCCGTAGCCGAGCATCCGGCCCCACGCGGTGCGCTCATAGGTCAGGTCGGTGACCTTGCTGATGGGCATCATGGCGACCTTCGTGGTGAAGACGCCGCTGGTCAGGACGAACCTCTTGTCCGTGACCACCAGGCGTTCCACCCACCACTCCATGACCTTGAACGCGAAGACCAGCACGACCAGCAGTGCGGCGTACCAGAGGACGTTCTGGACCACATACAGCGATGGCGGCAGCAGGTAGGACACCATCACGCAGATCGCCAGGAGTGCGGCCGCTTCGAAGGTGTCCCATGCCAGTACCGCCCAGTGCCTGCGGACCCGGACCACTCGCCGCTCGGTGTCGAGCAGGTACTCGTCGGGATCGCGTGGGGCGAACATCGGCCAGGCCTTTCGCCGCTATCAGCTGAACACGTTGCTGACGAAGGTGATCACCGCTTCGGCGGAGCTGCGGAGGAAGTCGAGAATGTTGCCGACCAAGTTCGCCGCGTTACCCGGCTGGGCGATCACGAAGAACAAGACCAACGCGATACCGACCAACCCGGCTATTTTCTTCGCGTTCACTACGATCAATCCCGTCTCTTGCTCCGGCATCGGTCTAGCAAGCTCACCAGTTACGTTGTACCGCACTGCGCTCCGCGGCGGGAGATAAGTCCCGCGCTTGGGGCAGTGTCCGATCACGATCCTACCGGATGACTACTCTGCGTGTACACCTGCGCGCCGGATCGTCAGTTAGGCTCGCCTTATGCGGTCACCGGATCACGCCCCTGTGCGCTGCGTAGGCGCCATCGCGCACGACTCACAGGGCCGGCTGCTGGTGATCCAGCGCGGTCACGATCCCGGCCGCGGCCTGTGGTCCCTCCCCGGCGGACGCGTAGAACCGGGTGAAACGGACGAAAAGGCCCTGATCCGCGAGCTGTACGAGGAGACCGGGCTGGCCGTCGAGCCGGTCCGGCTCGCAGGCGCGGTGGTGCGGGGCCGGTATGAGATCCACGACTACGTGTGCGAAGTCACCGGCGGCACGCTGCGGGCCGGTGACGACGCCGCCGACGCCCGCTGGGTCGACGCGGACGCCTTCTCGGCGCTGGCGCTGACCGAGGGCCTGGCGGAGACGCTCCGTGACTGGAACAGCCTCCCCCGCCGCTGACGCCCCATGCCGTGCGGGCCCCGCTCACGGCGCGGACCGGGTTTTACGGGGCGAGCCAGGTCATGCGCTGGCCGAACGTCGACGTGAGGGCCAGTGCGCGGGCCTCGGCCACCCCGTCGCGCCAGTGCGTGAGGCCGAGCGTGCACAGGCCGACGCCCTCGGACATGCTCAGCTCGTCGCGGCCAGGCAGGACCTGCTCCAGCGCGGCCTCGTACGGCTCGTCGCTGACCCACCACAGCGGCCGCGTGGCGGCGAGCTTGGCCAGCTCGGCGACGAACTCGCTGTTCCGCTCGCCGAGATGCCCGACGACGCGGCTGGTCAGCACGATCAGCGGCAGGTCACCGGTGCGCGCCGCAGCGGAGGCCAGATCCTCGACCGCGTCGCCGGTGATCAGCTCCGGCGTGTCCTTGCGCTGCGCCGTGGCGGCCGCGCGGAGCAGCTTGATCCGCTCCAGCTGGTCGGCCCACACGCACGCCTCGAGCCACGCCAGCTCGTCCTCGTCGGACGCGTCGACCGGCTCGCTGTCGAGGCCGACCTTCGCGCCGACCGTGATCTTCCTCGGCAGTTTCGGCAGCACGGCACCCTGGCTCAGCTCCAACGCACAGTGCAGGCCGACCGGCGTCTTCGCCGGCCCGGCGGAGAGCTGCTCCCCGCCGTCGCACTGGTACCGGAAGCCGAACTTGTCCATGCCGAGCAGCAGCCCCGCGCTGCACCCGACGTCCAGCAGCGCGACCGGACCGCCGGCGGACTTCGCGGCGGCGGCGACCGCCGGGAACAGGCAGGCCGCGCGGCTGACCTCGTTGGTGTTGGTGTGCCGGACCTCGATGTAGGACCGCGCCTTGTCCGCCCGGTCCAGCAGGAACTGCCGGAACGTCGGCCACGTCGCGGGGTCGACACCGTCGAACCCGCCGAGCGACGGGTAGTACCGCGACAGCGGGTGGATCGGGTCGGCCTGGATGAGGCGGTGCGCGGTGGCGAGCAGCAGTGCCGGCCGCGCCTGGTCGTCGGGCGCTGCCGTCAGCAGGCCCGCGACGTCGTCGTCCTCCGCGGCGCGCTCGGCGAGGTGCTCGTACAACGGCGAGACACCCGCCGCCTGGTCGGCCGCGAACACGCGGAGCCGCCGCTTGACCTCGCCCAGTGCGACCACGCAGTCCTCCTATTCGTGGGGAACAGGCCGCGCCGGCTGCTCACCGCCCCGCGCTTCCCCGTATGAACGCTTCGGCACCATCACCTTACGGCGGAAGACGCACACGATCGTGCCGTCCTGCTTGTAACCCCTGGTCTCGACGTAGACGACGCCGCGGTCATCCTTCGATTTCGACGGCGTCTTGTCGAGCACCTCCGTCTCACCGTAAATCGTGTCACCGTGGAACGTCGGCTTCACGTGCTTGAGCGACTCGACCTCCAGGTTGGCGATGGCCTTGCCGGAAACGTCCGGCACGGACATGCCCAGCAGCAGCGAGTAGATGTAGTTGCCGACCACCACGTTCTTGCCGAAGTCGGTGGTCTCGCCCGCGTAGTGGGTGTCCATGTGCAGCGGGTGGTGGTTCATGGTGATCAGGCAGAACAGGTGATCGTCGTACTCGGTGACAGTCTTTCCGGGCCAGTGCTTGTACACCGCGCCCAGCTCGAACTCCTCGAAGTACCGTCCGAACTGCACCTGTGACCTCCTGATTGCGGGTAACGCCACACCGACCTGGAGCGACGTTTACTGATGTTGAGGAGTACCCTCGACCAACGGAGGCAGCGCGTCAACGGCACGTGGCCACCAGCACTTTTGTCCCCGGCCTGAGGAGGTGAGGAACGCGCGATGAGCAGTGGCGATAGTCCGCTCCCTAGTACGTCCAGCGTTCCCGCACAGGCCGGGATGATCTCCGGCCGATAGCACTAATCCCCTGCGGGAAACGCTGGCCCCTGGCCGAGCGGACCTCAGTCCGTCCGGCCGTCGTAGCACGTTCTACGTCAGCCAGGAGATTCCCATGCCTGCGATTCCCTCGCTCGGCGGCCTGCGTGGCCGCGGCAACGGCCGCGGTCGCGTCGAGGCACCGATCCCGGTGCCCGTGTCCGCCTACATCGTCGACTGCGCCGTGTACGTCGACGGCAAGCGGCTGCCCGGGCGCTGGACGCACGCCGCCGCCATCCAGGAGGTGCGGCGTCGTCGCGAGGGATTCGTGTGGATCGGGCTCCACGAGCCCGACGAGGAACAGATCCAGGGCATCGCGGAGATGTACGGGCTGCACGAACTGGCCGTCGAGGACGCCGTGCAGGCGCACCAGCGCCCCAAGCTCGAGCGCTACGACGACACGCTGTTCATGGTGCTCAAGACGCTGCGCTACGTGGAACACGAGTCGCCGACCACGGCGAACGAGATCGTCGAGACCGGTGAGCTGATGGCGTTCCTCGGGCTCGACTTCATCATCACCGTGCGCCACGGCGCGCATTCGGGGCTCGCCCACCTGCGCCATGACCTCGACGCGGACCCGGAGACGCTGAAGGCCGGGCCGGCCGCGGTGCTGCACTCCATCACCGACCACGTCGTCGACCACTACCTCGACGTCACCGCCGCTGTCGAGGACGACATCGAGGAGATGGAGACCCGGGTCTTCGCACCCCGGACGGTGATCGCCGCGGAGCAGATCTACCTGATGAAGCGCGAGGTGCTGGAGCTGCGGCGCGCGGTGATGCCGCTGGCCACGCCGATCCGCAGGCTGGCCGAGGGCTTCACTCGCCTGGTGCCCGACGAGGTGCGCTCGTACTTTCGTGACGTCGACGACCACCTGACCACCGTGTCGGAGCGGGTGGCGGCATTCAACGAGTTGCTGACCACGCTGGTCGACGCGACGGTCGCGAAGATCTCGCTGCAGCAGAACACCGACATGCGCAAGATCACCGCGTGGGCGGCGATCATCACGGTCCCGACGATGATCGCCGGGATCTACGGCATGAACTTCGACTTCATGCCCGAACTGCACTGGCAGTTCGGCTATCCGCTGGTGCTGGTGATGATCCTCGGGATCTGCCTGCTCCTCTACCGAATATTCAGGAAGAACGACTGGCTCTAGTTCTTCCGCTGACTCTTCGGAACGGAGTTCCCGATGGCACGCCTCCTGACCAACCTCAAGTTCTGGGCCCTCACCCTGATGCTGCTGTGGATCGCGGTCGTCGCGATCGCGATCGCGGAACACCCCGAACTCGCGAGAGCCGGCCACTGACGCATGCACCGCGGGGCCTGATGCGCCAGGCGATGGCTGCCGACCTGATGTGACCGACATCACATAAGCTCGGTGTCGATCCCGCCCCCCGCCGACGTCCTTTCCAGACAAGGTGACCGGAGAAAGGACCTGTCATGGAATACGCGGTGCTGATCTACGTCGACGAGAACCAGTCCGACCCGTCCATGACCGAGGACTACACGGTCTATACGCAGCAGCTGATCGACGCCGGCGTGATGGCCGGCGGGCGCAAGCTCGAGCGGAGTTCGTCCGCGACCACCGTGCGTGTGCGCGACGACGAGCAGCTGATCACGGACGGGCCGTTCGCCGAAGCTCGGGAGCAGCTCGGCGGGTTCTACCTGTTCGAGTGCCAGAACCTCGACGAGGCACTGAAGTGGGCTTCGCTGTGCCCGGGCGCAAAGTACGGCACGATCGAGGTCCGGCCGGTCGCCCCGTCGTGACCGATCCGCTCGCGGCCGTGTTCCGCGCGGAGCACGGCCGCGTCCTGGCCCGGCTGATCGGTTTCCTCGGCGACCTCGACCTGGCCGAGGACGCGCTGGCCGACGCGTACGCGACGGCCGCCGAGCGCTGGCGCGCCGACGGCGTACCGAACAACCCCACGGGCTGGCTCATCACCACGGCCCGCAACCGCGCGATCGATCGCATCCGCGCCACGCGGCGCCTCGACGCGCGGCTCGCGACCCTGGCGGCCGAACCGGTGCCGGAACCGGTCGCGGACGATCAGCTCAGTCTGTTCTTCACGTGCTGCCACCCGGCGCTCGTCCGGCACGCGCAGGTCGCACTGACCCTGCGTTGCCTCGGCGGTCTGTCCACAATGGAGGTCGCACGGCTGTTCCTGGTCAGCGAACCGACTGTGGCACAACGGATCGTGCGGGCCAAACGGAAGATCCGCGAGGCTGGCATCCCGTTCCGGGTGCCGGCCCCGGACGAGCTGCCCCACCGGCTCCCCGCCGTGCTCGCGGTGATCTATCTGCTGTTCACCGAGGGCTACGCGGCCACCGCGGGGGCGGCGCTCATCAAGGACGAGCTGTGCGACGAGGCGATTCGGCTGGCCCGGACGCTGCACCGGCTGATGCCTTCTCCCGAGGTCGCGGCCCTGCTCGCGTTGCTGCTGTTCACTGACGCCCGCCGGGCGGCACGCCTGGACGAGGCCGGGCAGCTGGTGCCGCTGGAGGCGCAGGACCGGACCCGATGGAACCAGGATCTGATCGACGAAGGACGGCGGCTCGTGATCGGCAGCGCCGGGCCGTACGCGGTGCAGGCCGCGATCGCCGCCGTGCATGGCGATGCGGCCACGCCCGAGGAGACCGACTGGGCCCAGATCGCCCGGCTGTACTCGCGGCTTGCGCCGTCGCCGATGGTCGAGCTGAACCGGGCGATCGCGGTCGCGATGGCCTCGGGACCCGAGGCCGGACTGCAACTGCTCGAAGGCGTGCGGCTGGACTCGCACCTGCTACCCGCGGCGCGCGCGGACCTGCTGCGCCGGGCCGGCCGCCACGCCGAGGCACTGGCCGAATACGACAGCGCGATCGCGATCGCCGCGAATCAGGTCGAGCGGGAGTACTTGATCCGCCGCCGTGACGAGGTCGCGAGCACGTGATGGCGCGCCAGCACGGCGATCCCGGCGATGGCCACGACGGCGCACCCGGCGAGCGCCACCACGGTCGCCGTGTCGAGGTGCCTGCTCTCGCCGAGCACGGTCATTCCGAGCGTGGTCGCGACCAGCGGATTCACCGCGGTCTGGCAGCCGACGACCAGGTCCGGCGGGCCGCGCACATGACCGAGCTGGATGAGCCAGGCCGCCGCGGCGAAGGCGACGACGGCGCCCGTCAGGGACGGCCACGGCAGGCCGGCCATGCCCTCGATACGCACGGTTGACGCGACATCGCGGACGAGCACGGAAACGAGGCCGTAGCTCGCGCCGGCCGCGGCGGACAGCGCGGCACACCGAAGCACCCCGCGACTGAACGCGGCAACGACGCCAAGTGCGGCCGCGGTCGCGATGCCGAGCTGGGCCGCGGTGAAGACGGCGGTCGGCGCGAGAGTGGCGCCGGTCGCAGTCCCGGCCGATAGGGCGACGAACAGCCCGATGGACAGCACGACAGCGCTGACGGCGAGCCCGGCGGACTGGTCGAGCCGCTGCCCGAGGACCGCGACCACCGGCAGCGCGAGCACCACGAGCGGCGCGACGACGATGACCGGCGCGAAGCTGAGCGCGAAGACCTGCAACAAGGAGCACAACGAGAGGATGAGGAGCCCGAGCAGCCAGCTGCGGTTGGCACCGAGTCGTTTGAGGGAGCGCAGCCCCTCGGCGCGCACGCCGGTGTGCTGGAGCTTGCTGCCGACGCCACTGCCCATCGCGGCAAGTGCCGCGAGCGCGACGGCGAGGACGATCACGCGACCACCTCCCGACGGCGGCTCCTGCCGGCGCGCACGGCGTCAAGCATGCCGCTGGGCCGCTGAGAGCGCCCTCATTCAGGACACGGACGGCAAGCGCACTGAAGGGCGCATTCGGTTCGACACGGTCGGTCAGGTAGACGGGCGCATCGCCAGTCTCGCGAGCAGGTCACGGCCCTGTTCAGCGTTGCGGGGCTGGCACAGGACGTCGTAGCGGCCGGCCACGAGCTGGCTGGCGGAGGAGAAGTCGCGCCGGCCCCGGGTGGAGGCGTAGCTGATCGCGGCGAACACCAGCCCGAACAGCATGCCGGAGATCAGCCCGACGAGAATCGGCTGGTAGGTGATGCCGGCACCGCCGCTGAACAGGCTCAGCAGTACGCCGACGAACAGGCCGAACCACGCCCCGGACACAGCACCCGTGCCCAGCACCTTGCCCCACGACAACCTGCCGATGACCCGTTCGACGAGCATCAGGTCGACGCCGACGATGGTGACGTCCTCAACGGTGAAGTCGTTCGCCGCCAGATGCTCGACCGCGCGCTGCGCGTCCGAGTACGTCGTATACGAACCGATGGGCCAGCCGCTCGGCGGCGTCGGGACACGCGGAACCCTCTGTGGGGAGGATCCTGACGAGGAAAACGGGCCGGTCACGGTCATCACCTGTGTCGTCGTTCGATGGGTGCTATCCCGGTGTGTCAAAGACTAGGAAACCACGCGAACCCGGCACTCGGTGTACCTTGACCGACCTGTTGTCGCCGACTTTTCACTCGTTGCGGGGGCTCACCCCCTGGCACGGTACTCCCGCAGCAGGCCGCGGCTGATGATCGTCTTCTGGATCTCGCTGGTGCCCTCGCCGATGAGCAGGAACGGGGCCTCGCGCATCAGCCGCTCGATCTCGTACTCCTTGGAGTAGCCGTAGCCGCCGTGGATGCGGAACGCCTCCTGGGTGACCTCCGCGCAGTACTCGCTGGCGATCACCTTCGCCATCCCGGACGCGACGTCGTTGCGCTCGCCCGCGCCCTTGAGCCGGGCGGCATTGACCATCATCAGGTGCGCGGCCTCGACCTTGGTGGCCATGTCGGCCAGCTTGAACGCGATGGCCTGGTGCTCGGCGATCGGCTTGCCGAAGGTCTTGCGTTGCTGGGCGTAGTCGATGGCCAGCTCGAACGCCCGGATCGCGATCCCGCACGCCCGCGCCGCCACGTTCACGCGGCCCACCTCGACGCCGTCCATCATGAACGAAAAACCCTGCCCCGGGGCATGCCCCAACACCTGCGCGGCCGGGATACGGAACCCGTCGAACACCGCTTCCGTGGTGTCGACACCCTTGTAACCCATCTTGTCGATCTTGCCCGGGATCGTCAGGCCCGGCAGCACCTCGCCGAACCCCTCGGGCTTGTCCACCAGGAACGTGGTCAGGTTCTGGTGCGCCTTGTCCGCGCCCTCGTCGGTCTTGACCAGCAGCGCGATCAGGTTCGACGAGCCACCATTGGTCAGCCACATCTTCGACCCGTCGACGACGTAGTCCTCGCCGTCGCGCCGGGCACGGGTCTTGATCGCCGCGACGTCCGAACCCAGATCCGGCTCCGACATCGAGAACGAACCCCGGATCTCGCCGGTGGCCATCTTCGGCAGGTAGTGCTGCTTCTGCTCCGGCGTCCCGTGCCGGGAGATCATGTGCGCCACAATGAAATGCGTGTTGATGACGCCGGACACGCTCATCCAGCCGCGCGCGATCTCCTCCACCACCAGCGCATACGTCAACAGCGACTCGCCAAGGCCCCCGTAGGACTCCGGGATCGTGATCCCGAACAGGCCCATCTCCTTCATGCCCTCGACGATGTCCGCCGGATACTCATCCGCGTGCTCCAGCTCCTGAGCGTGCGGAATGATCTCCTTGTCGACAAAGGTCCGCACAGTGGCGAGGATCTCGGCCTGCACCTCGGTGAGGCCGGCGGTCTGGGCGAGGCGGGCCATGCGCGACTCCTGTGTCTGCCGGTGATTACCGCCGAGTATGCCGCTTGTCCCCGACCGGGTGCTATGACGGCCCTCACGCTGTTGCCGAGCAACATGGGTGCACGGGTCATGTCCAGACAGGAAGGTCACCCGGACTTGGCGTCGCCCGGTAGCCGGGGCGTGGGCGCGGAACCGGTCAGCTGCTCCGGCTGTTCCTGTTCCGGCTGTTCCGGCTCCTTTTTGGACGATTCGTGAACCTTGGTGTACTGGTCCACGAACCTGAGCAGCTCCACCGGGAACGGCAGCACCAGCGTGGAGTTCTTCTCCGCCGAGACCTGCACGACGGTCTCCAGCAAGCGCAACTGCAACGCGGAGGGATTGCGGGACATCCTCGCCGCGGCCTGCGACAGCTTCTCCGACGCCTGCAGCTCACCGTCAGCGGAGATGACGCGCGCCCGCCGCTCACGCTCGGCCTCGGCCTGGCGCGACATCGACCGCTTCATGGTCTCCGGCAGCGCGACGTCCTTGATCTCCACCCGGTCGATGTGCACGCCCCAGTCCAGCGCCGGGCTGTCGATCATCAGCTCGAGACCCTGGTTCAGTCGCTCGCGGTTGGACAGCAGATCGTCGAGATCGCTCTTGCCGATGATCGAGCGCAGGGACGTCTGCGCGACCTGGCCGACGGCGAAGCGATAGTCCTGGACGTTGACCGCGGCGACGACCGGGTCGATGACCTTGAAGTACACGACGGCGTCGACGCGAACCGTGACGTTGTCGCGCGTGATGCCTTCCTGCGCGGGCACCGGCAGCGTCACGATCTGCATGTTGACCTTCTGCAGCCGATCCGCGACCGGCACCAGCAGCGTCAGGCCGGGCTCGCGCACCCTGGGCCGGACCCGGCCGAACCGGAAAATCAGGCCCCGCTCGTATTGTTTGACCACGCGGACACTCGCGGCGAGCCACACCACTCCCGCGACGGCGACCACGGTGATGACTTCCACCAACATGGCAACTCCCGGATTGTCCCTAGAGAAGATGTTACTCCCGTCACACGTGCCGCGATGGAAAAAGGTTCACGGGAGCGCCGAGTCCACTGTGGATGAACGGCTCGACGCCGGACGGCCTTACCTGCTGGGCGGCCGGACCGGGGCCCGGCTAGCCTGGGCGCTATGGCCCCCGTGAACAGGGTTTTCGCTGCCCAGCTAGCCGGATTGCCGGTATTCGGCCCCGACGGCGAATCCATCGGGAAGGCCCGGGACCTGGTCACCGGACTCCGGCTCGACCAGCAGCCACCCCGGGTGCTCGGGCTCGTCGTGGAACTGGCCACTCGGCGGCGCGTGTTCGTGCCGATGCTGCGCGTCACCGCGATCGAACCCAACGCGGTCACGCTCGCGACCGGCTCGGTGAACATGCGCCAGTTCCACCAGCGCCCCCACGAAGTGCTGGTGCTCGGCCAGCTCACCGACGCGCACGCCCGGCTGCGCGACACCGACGCCCGCGTCACCGTCGTCGACGCGGCGATGGAACCGACCCGCACCCGCGACTGGCTCCTGACGAAACTCGCGGTGCGCGAGCGCAGCGCGCGGCTCGGGCTCAACCGCCGGCGCTCGTCGCTGCAGGTCCTGCCATGGGCGGAGGTCGCCGGCCTCGGACTGGCCGACCTGGCCGGCCAGCCGCAGGGCGCGGGGCAGCTGCTGATGCTGTTCGACACGATGCGCGCCGTCGACATCGCGGCCACCGTCCGCGACCTGCCCAGGAAGCGCAAACTCGAAGTCATCGACTCGATGGACGACGAGCGGCTCGCGGACGTGCTCGAAGAACTCCCCGAGGACGACCAGAAGGAACTCCTGTCACACCTGGCCGAAGAGCGCGCGGCCGACATCCTCGAGGCGATGAACCCCGACGACGCCGCCGACCTGCTGGCCGAGCTGGCTCCCGCCGACCAGAACCGGCTGCTGGACCTGATGGAACCCCAGGAGTCCGAGCCGGTCAAACGGCTGCTCGCCTATTCCGCCGACACCGCGGGCGGGCTCATGACGCCCGAACCCGTCGTGCTCACCCCCGACGCGACGATCGCCGAGGCGCTCGCCCACATCCGCAACGCGGACCTGCCGGCCGCACTCGCCACGATGATCTTCGTCTGCCGCCCGCCCACGGCCACGCCCACCGGGCGCTACGTCGGCTGCGCGCACTTCCAGCGGCTGCTGCGCGAGCCGCCCGCCGAACTGGTCGCGACCGCCGTCGACACCGACCTGCCGGCGTTGCGTCCCGGCGCGCCGCTGTCCGAGGTCACCCGCTACTTCGCCGCCTACAACCTTGCCTGCGGTCCCGTCGTGGACGAGCAGGACCACCTGCTCGGCGCCGTCACCGTCGACGACGTGCTCGACCACCTCCTGCCGGAGGACTGGCGCGAGACCGGGCTGCACGACGTGACCAACGACGACCAGGAGGTGGAGCATGCCTGAACTGCTCTCCCGGCGGCGGCTCGACCAGCCCCGCGCCACGCCACGCCGCGTGTCCATCGACCCCGACACGTTCGGCAGACTCTCCGAACGGCTGGCCCGGTTCCTGGGCACCGGCAAGTATCTGTTCTGGCAGACGCTGCTCGTCATCGTGTGGGTCGGGATCAACCTGAGCGCGGCGACGCTGCGTTGGGACCCGTACCCGTTCATCCTGCTCAACCTGGCCTTCTCCACGCAGGCGGCGTACGCGGCGCCGCTGATCCTGCTCGCCCAGAACAGGCAGGACGACCGGGACCGGGTGTCGCTGGAGGAGGACCGCAACCGGGCGGCTCAGACGAAGGCGGACACCGAATACCTGGCCCGCGAACTGGCGGCGTTACGGTTAGCAGTCGGTGAGGTCGCCACGCGTGACTACCTGCGCGGCGAGCTGGACAAGCTGCGCGAAGACCTCAACACCAAACGCCGGAAAGCCAAGGGCAACCGTCACAGTTCCGAGCCGGTACCGGTACGTAACATGGACGCATGACCAGCACGCAACAGATCCCCAGCGTCGAGGACGTTCGCGAGGCACTGAAGAACGTCTACGACCCGGAGATCAAGAAACCGATCACCGACCTCGGCATGGTCAAGGACATCGTGGTCGGCGAACGCGGTGTCGTGACGGTCGCGATTTACCTGACGGTCGCCGGCTGCCCGCTCAAGGATACGCTCACGCGCGACACCCAGGGTGCAGTCGGCAAGCTCGACGGGGTCACCGACGTGCGGGTCGACCTCGACGTGATGAACGATGAACAGCGCACCGAGCTGCGCAAATCGCTCCGCGGCGACGCGGCCGAGCCGGTCATCCCGTTCGCCCAGCCCGGCTCACTGACGCGCGTGTACTGCGTCGCGTCGGGCAAGGGCGGCGTGGGCAAGTCGAGCGTCACCGTGAACCTGGCGGTCGCGATGGCCGGGCGCGGCCTGTCGGTCGGCGTGGTCGACGCCGACATCTACGGCCACTCGGTGCCGCGCATGCTGGGCGCGCGCGACAAGCCGACCAAGGTCGAGAAGATGATCATGCCGCCGCAGGCGCACGGCGTGAAGGTCATCTCGATCGGCATGTTCACCCCGGGCAACACCCCCGTCGTATGGCGCGGGCCGATGCTGCACCGGGCGCTCCAGCAGTTCCTGGCCGACGTGTTCTGGGGCGACCTGGACGTGCTACTCCTCGACCTGCCGCCCGGCACCGGCGACATCGCGATCTCGGTGTCGCAGCTGATCCCCAACGCCGAGATCCTGGTGGTGACGACGCCGCAGCAGGCTGCCGCGGAGGTCGCCGAGCGGGCCGGTTCGATCGCGCTGCAGACGCGACAGCGGATCGCGGGCGTCATCGAGAACATGTCGTGGCTCGAGACGCCTTCCGGGGAGCGGATGGAGATCTTCGGTTCCGGCGGCGGGCAGACCGTGGCGGACTCGCTGTCGAAGTCGACCGGGGCCCCCGTGCCGCTGCTGGGTCAGGTGCCGCTGGACCCGCGCGTGCGGGAGCAGGGCGATGTCGGCACGCCCATCGTCCTGGCCGAGCCGGACGCCCCGGCCGCGACAGTCCTCAAGGACGTGGCCGGAAAGCTGTCCGTCCGCGCCCGCGGCCTGTCCGGCAAGATGCTCAACCTAAGCCCCAAAGGCCGCTAACCAACCCAACCCGCGAGTTGAGGTTTCCCGCCGCGCGAGTTGAGGTTTCCCGGACGGCGAGTTGAGATTTCCCGAACGGCGCGTCACGCATGCGCACCGGGCACGCCCACCGCGCGCATGCACGGAACCCTCAACTCGCGGGCACGGAAACCCCAACTCGCGGGCACGGCAACCTGCACTCGCGGGCTGGGAAACCTCAACTCGCGTGGGGAGTGGGGAGCGGGCCGTGGGGTGCGGGAGGGAGGGGTCGGCGGGGGGTTAGGTTGCGTCGGGGTCTACTGGGGGGTTTTCGCCGGGTTTCAGGGCCTCGGGCTGGGTGGGCTTTGCCGTCGCGGCCGGGTAGCCGTTCGGCTTCGTGCTGCCGCCGCTGGTGCCGTTGAGGCCCAGCGGGTCGGGGTCGCCGTCGAAAAGGTGGTTGGTGATCGCGCGGCGGGGGTCGAAGTTGCGCAGCTGCCGCAGGTCCTCTAGCGGCTTGCGGAACTCGTCGAACTCCGGCCCCATCTCCTCGCGCAGCTGATCGCGGGCGCCGGACGCGAACTCGCGTACCTTCCGCACCGTCTTGCCGAGCCAGGCCGCCGCCTCCGGGAGCCGCTCCGGGCCGAGGATGAACAGACCGGCGACGATGAGGACCAGGATCTCGCCCCAGCCAACGCTTTCGAACACCAGTCAACCTCCGCCTGTCCCGGCCGTGCGAGACCAGAGTACCCCGCTAGTCGGAACCCAGGGTTACGTCGAGAACAAGGGGCCGCCCCTGCCGGACGAGCTGCACCGGCACCACTTCGCCGATGTTGTGGGCCCGTACCGCGACCGTCAGCTCCGCGGCGTTGCGCACCATGCGGTCCCCGACCTTCGTGATGACATCGCCCTCGGCGATGCCGGCTCGCGCCGCCGGGCCGCCGTCAACAACATTGAGCACCTGCGCGCCCTCCGACGTGTCGCCCGCGACCGACGCCGCGTTGATGCCGATGTCGGCGTGCTTGACCTGCCCGTTGCTGATCAGCGCGCGGGCGATCTTGATCGCGTCGTCCACCGGGATCGCGAACCCGATGCCGATGCTGCCGCCCTGCCCGTCTTCGCCGCTGTCGGTGCGGATCGCCGAGTTGATGCCCACCAGCGCACCCGTCGAATCCACCAGCGCGCCGCCGGAGTTGCCGCGGTTGATCGGTGCGTCGGTCTGGATCGCGTCGTAGGTCACCGGGGGCTGGCCGTTCTCGCCCTGAGCCGTGATGGGCCGGTGCAGCGCGCTCACGATGCCCGACGTGACGGTGTTCTGCAGCCCCAGCGGCGAGCCGATCGCGATCACCGAGTCGCCCGGCTCCAGGTTGGCGGAGCTGCCGATCTGGATGACGGTCGGGTTGGCCACCCCCACCTTGACGACCGCCAGGTCGGTCTTCGGGTCGGCGCCGACCACCTTCGCCTGCGCCCGCGTGCCGTCGGTGAACACCGCGGTGATCTTGGCCTGCGGGTCGGACGTGGCCAGCGAGATCACGTGGTTGTTGGTGATCGCGTAGCCCTGGCCGTCGATCATGACGCCCGAGCCGACGCTGCCCGACTCGCCCGACACGACCTCGATGGACACGACCGCGGGTGATACCCGGTGCGCGATGTCGGCGATCGAGCCCGGTGCGCGTTCCTTGCCCGCCTCCGCCTCCGAGACCGTGGCGGTGCCGGTCAGCGAGTTCCCGGTGCGCGCGATACCCCAGCCGACGACCCCGCCGACACCCCCGACCAGCAGCGCCACGACGCCGAGCAGGGCGAGCGCGATGGGCTTGACCCGGCGCCCGAACAGCACCTCGGGCAGCGACAGCATGGGGCCGCGCGGCTTGTCTTCGTCGTCGGCGTCCTGGTCGTCCTCGCCCAGCGCCGGGCCGCCGAGCACGGCGGGCGCACCGGGGTCGCGCCACGGATCGGCGGACTTGGACCACAACGGCGCCTCGGGTCCGGTCCCGTCGGGCTTGCCGTTGTCGTCACCAGGACGCTGGAGCAGGACATCGTCCGCGCCGGCGGGCCGGCCGAACGCCTCGGCCAGCGACTCGGACGCGGGCGGCTGGGTGGTGATCGATCCGCCGACCGAGAAGCCGGGCGCGTACAGCTTGTCGAACGCGCCTTCCACACCGCGCGGCCTGCCGAACGTGGCGGCCTGCGCAGGATCCACAGCGGGACGGTCCAGGGGCCTCGGCGCGAGACGCGGCTCGACCGAGTTCTCCTCGGGCGTGTTCGGCTGACTCATGGTCCCCCGGCGTAGACGGCGTTACCAACTCGGCGACGATACGCCACCGATTGTTCCGTCCCGACGGTGAAGCGCGCGTCAGCGGCCCTGCACGGGCGCGACAGCGGTGGGCGACGTGGTCGTGGTGGTCGGCACACCGCCGAACTGCGCGCGCAGCACACCGGGGGTGCCACCACCGGGTTCGGGGTTGACCTGGGCGGCGCCACCACTGCCGCTGGAAGTCGCGACGAGCGCGAGCGCGCTCAGCACGATGCCGGAGACGACCACACCCGCGCCCTGCGCGGCACGGCGCCGCACGGATCCGGCGCGATGCGAGTTGAGCACCGACGAGCCGTGACCCAGCGGGGTGCTGGAGCCCAGCGGCGCGGACGAGCCGAGCGACGACGCGGGCATCGCACGCAGCCCGGCGACCCGGTCGGGCCGCTGGATGGCGACGAGCTGACCGTCCTCGGTCACCGCGAGATTGTCCGGGGTCATCGGTAGGTCGGTGTGCTGCGGGATGTCGCGTAGGCTCGCCAGGAACCCGGCCGACATGCCGGGCGCACCCGCGCGCTTGACCGCCGCACGAGCCTGCCGCTGCGCCTTGACCTCGGCCGCACAGCAGGTGCACCGGGCGATGTGCGAAGCGGCCCGGTCCCGCGCACCCGGCGAAAGCTCGCCGTCCACGAAGGCGACGATGGCGTCCGGCATGAGGTGCGATTCGGCGAAGGGGCCCCAACCGCGCGGTTCGGTCATACCGAAACCTCCACAGCCGCCACGGGCTCCTTCATCGGCGCGCGACGCCGCTCCAGCGACGCACGCAGTGCCTGCCTGCCGCGGTGGATCCGGCTGCGCACCGTGCCCAGCTTCACGCCGAGCGTCGCGCCGATCTCCTCGTACGAAAGCCCTTCGACGTCACACAGCACGACTGCGGCGCGGAACTCCGGCGGCAGCTCGTCGAGCGCGGCCTGCAGGTCGGGGTCCAGGTGCGTGTCGCTGTACACCTGCTCCGGGCTTGGGTCGTCGCCGACGATGCGGTCGGTGTCCTCCGGCAGGCCCTCCATGCGCACGCGTGAGCGGCGGCGGGCCATGTCGAGGAAGAGGTTGGTGGTGATGCGGTGCAGCCAGCCCTCGAAGGTGCCCGGCTTGTACGAAGCCAGCGAGCGGAACACCCGGATGAAGGTCTCCTGGGTCAGGTCCTCGGCGTCGTGCGCGTTACCGGTGAGCCGATACGCGAGCCGGTACACCCGGTCGGCGTGCTCCCGGACGACCTCGTCCCAGGACGGCGGCGTCCACGCGGCCTCGTCCACGGTAACGGGACGGCCCTCGGCCACGGCCTCTTCGTTCGTCGAGCTCTTCTGCATCGGCGGGGAAGGCACCTCCATCGGGCTGATCTCCCTACTGTCCGGTCCAACGCGGCTCGTCCGCGCTGTGTTCCCAACCTCGAGACGTAGCTTCGTCCCTCTCCTTATGTAGGTAGTGAGATCGGACTGAGAGTCACCTGAGAGAAGTGTGCACGTCCTGCGCGAATTTGGCGACGACCAGCAGTAATGTCTGCGGCGTGACCTCGGAGACACACGTCGCCGGCTACCTGGACGGCTACCTGCCCGACGACGACACTCTGCTCGCCGCGCGCGGCCGGGCGGAGGAGCTCGGCTGCGCCCCGCTCGAACCGTCGGCGGGCTCGGCGCTGTGTTTCCTGGCGGCGAGCCTGCGCGCGCGGGCGGTCGTGGAGATCGGCACCGGGATCGGGGTCAGCGGGCTGTACCTCCTGCGCGGGATGGCGCCGGACGGCGTCCTGACGTCGATCGACATCGAACCCGAGTACCACCGCACGGCACGCAAGACGTTCCTCGAGGCCGGGTACCCACCGGGCCGCACCCGGCTGATCATGGGCCGGGCGCTCGACGTCCTGCCCCGGCTCACCAGCGGCGGGTACGACCTGCTGTTCGTGGACGCCACGCTTGCCGAGTACCCGCGTTATCACTCGCTCGGCGTCGACCTGCTGCGGCCGGGTGGCGTGATCGCCTTCCACGGCCTGCTCGCACCGCGCACCGAACCCGTGCGGCGTGACCCTGACGCGCTGGCCGCGCGGGAGCTGGCTCGCGCGGTGCGTGAGGACGAGCGGCTGGTGCCGTCGTTGCTGCCGGTCGGGCACGGACTGCTGGTCGCCGCCGTCCGTGCCTGACACCCGTTCCGGTATCAGCAGGTCAACGGTCACCCGCCCTGGACCAACTCGGCGTGGGGCGGCTCGACCTGACGGTCCCCGAAGGTCACCAGGACGGTCGGCCTCGCCTGGCGGCGTGCCGGACGCTGCACGCCCGCGGTGCGCTCGTTCCGCGACTACGTATTGACCGAGGTACTGGCCGAGGTACTGGCCGAGGCGTAGGACGCCGCCAGCTCCACCAGCGTCCGCGCCGCGAACCCCGTCGCACCGGGCACTACGTCCGCGTACGCCGACTCCGCGCGTGCCGGGCCGGCGATGTCCAGGTGCGCCCACGGCATGCCGTCGACGAACTCTCGCAGGAACAATGCGGCCGTGATCCCGCCCGGGCCGTCGGGAGCCTGCTTCACGTCGGCCAGGTCACCACGCACCGCGTGCGCGTGGTCGTCCAGCAGCGGCATCCGCCACCACGCCTCGCCGACCCGCTCCCCTGCCGCGAGCACCCGCTCCGCCAAGTCGTCGTCGGTCGCGAACAGGCCGCCCGTCCGGGTGCCCAGCGCGACCTTCATCGCGCCGGTCAGCGTCGCCGCGTCGACCACGACGTCGGGACGGAACCGGCGCACGCCATAGACCAGCGCGTCAGCCAGCACCATGCGGCCCTCGGCGTCGGTGTTGGCGACTTCGGTGGTGATCCCGCCGTAGTGCCGCACCACATCGCCCGGCCGGTAAGCGCTTCCCGAAACGTGGTTCTCCGCGGCGGGCACCAGCGCCGTGACCCGCACGCCGAGCCGCCGGGCCGCGATCGCCCGGATCGCGCCGATCACCGCGGCGCCGCCGGCCATGTCGGTGCGCATCAGGTGCATGCCCGCGGCCGGCTTGATCGACAGGCCGCCGGTGTCGAACGTGATTCCCTTACCCACCAGCAAGACGTGCTTCGCGGCGTTGCGCGGGCGGTAGGTCAGCTCGATCAGCCGAGGCGGGCTGGCCGACCCGCCGCCGACGGCGAGCATGCCGCCGAAGCCCTGCTCCGCGAGCCACGTCTCGTCGCGCACGGTGGCCCGCACCCCGGCCAGTCCGTCGGTGACGCGCACCGCGGTGTCGGCCAGCCAGGCCGGGTTCTTCACGTTGGACGGGGTGTTGGCCAGGTCCCGCGCCAGTGCCGCGGCCGAGGCCAGCTCGCGGACCCGGCTCAACAAGTCCTGGTAGGCGGGCACGGCGCGCTCGTACGGCGTGACCAGTCGCAGCGTCTGCAACGAGCCGCGCGGAGAGTCCGCGCTGACCTTGAACCGGTAGCCGCCGAGCAGCGCCCCCGCGGCCAGTTCAGCGACGTGCTCGCCGGTGGCTTCCGCGCCGAGGTCGACCTGTACGGTCTTGACGGGCTCGCCGGATTCGCCGGCGGCCTCGATCGCGCGGACGAGCGCCGCGCCCGCCGCGCGCCAGTCCTTGGCCGCGCCGTCCCCCACGCCGACGAGCCAGCGCACACCACCGTCGGCGACCGGGCGCACGTCACCGGTCCGGCCCGGATGCCGTACCCCGCCGACCTGGGCGCCGTCCGAGGCGACCAGTACCACGGTCGGCGCGCCGCGCCGCTCCGTGTAGCCGACCTCGATGTCGATCAGTCGACTGGGCAGGGGCGGCAGAGGGAACCGCGCCATCGAACAACCTCCGGGTGGGACGGCGAAAGATCGACTGAGCCCGCTCAGCCGATCAGAGAACGCGAAACGGTACAGATCAGCTGGTCGCCTCCTGCAAAGCGACTCCCAGGTCCTTGGCCTCCTCGGCCGACAGCTCTACGACGAGTCGCCCGCCACCCTCGAGCGGAACGCGCATCACGAGGCCCCGCCCCTCCTTAGTCACTTCGAGGGGACCATCTCCGGTCCGGGGCTTCATGGCC
>DATFHB010000045.1:0-11751 GCA_035248845.1 Amycolatopsis sp.
CCCTGACGAGTGGACGGACATCTTCCTGCAGGCCGGCTACTACCGCTTCGGCTGGGAGGACATGGCCAACGCGTTCGCGGGGTGGGTGCACGACGGCGACTGGCAGCCGCTGAAGAAGCTCTACGACGACACCAGCAGCCCAGGCAACGACAACGGCTTCGCCGTCTATGACGGCGTGCAGTGCACCGATGTCCAATGGCCGACGAGCTGGAGCAAGTGGCGCGCCGACAACTGGGCCACCTACTACCGCGCGCCGTTCGAGACGTGGGGCAACGCCTGGTTCAACGCGCCATGCCTGTCCTGGCCCGCGAAGGCGGGCACGCCGGTGAACGTGGACGGTGCGAAGGTGGCCGGCGCCCTGCTGATAGGTGAGGAACTGGATGCGGCGACGCCGTTCTCCGGCAGTCTCGAGGTACGCAAGCGGTTCCCGAACGCGAGCCTGATCGGGGAGCCCGGCGGCGCCACTCACGCCGACTCGCTCTCCGGTGACGCGTGCGTGGACGACCAGGTGGCCGCCTACCTGGCGACGGGCAAGCTGCCTGCCCGCAAACACGGCAACGGCCCGGACACCACGTGCGCACCACTGCCAGACCCGGTGCCCGCCGGCGCGAGCACGGCCAAGTCCGACACCAGCCTGACGACACAACCGGCCGAACTGCGCCAGGCGCTTCTGGCTGCTGTCACGCATCGCTGACCACATCCCGTCGCCGCTCCGGCTCCAGCCAGGCCGGAGCGGCGAGGTCGGGCACCGGGAAGCGCCGAGCCAGCCGCGGGTACCGGGACCGCAGTGACTCCGCGTCCAGTGTCGGCCGCTCGCCCGGCGGTGGTCGGCGGAAGTCGACGTCGCCGAGCACTTCGCGGAGGGCCTCGTCGATGAGCCGCGTGTCGTCATCCGGATCGTGGGCCGGTTCGAGCCGGTCCTGGGCGGCGCGCAGCAGCCACCGTGCTTCGGCAACCGCATGGTGATCGGCCGTGAGCGTGGCGAGCAGGTCCGGATCGACCAGCGCGCCGCGGAATGTTCGCCTACCGCGAAGGATCAGCCAGCTGATCGCGTCGGTGAGCACACGCGCGTTCATCTCGCCGAGCACGATGGCGAACGCCACCAGCACATCCCAGCGGTAGGCGCGGTAATGGATCGCGACGAGCGTGCGGTGGAACCGGATGACCTCCGGTGCGGGCAGGTCTGCAAGCAGGCCGAGCAGCGCGGTCCGGTCGGCCCCGGCTTTGGCTGTCACACGCCAGAAACGACGCTCCTTCATAGCTTCCCCCAGTGTTGCGGTGGTGTGCGGTCACCGTAGAACAAGGCACCGACAATTTCGGTCCGCAGCCGGCCGGGCGCCCTCGGTGACAGAAAATGTCGGGGGGTGTCGCTAGCGTGCCGGATATGAACATCATCGAAGAGCACCGGAGCAAGGTCCGGTCCGGCGACACCATGTTCTCGATCGAGGTCACCACGTTGCCCGGTGGTGACCAGCTCGACCGGCTGATCGTCACGGTCGGCGGCGAAGGCCCGCAGGGTGAGCTCGTCGCGGACGGTCACCTCGAAGTCGCGTCGGCCTCGGCCGGGCCGCTGGCGTCGGTACTGGCCGCGACGCTGAAACAGCAAGGCGCCATGGCGGCGCCCGCCGCCCGAAGATCACGGGACAGGCCGCCCCAGCAAGGCAAGCCGTGGAGCCTGCAGCTGGACGCCGAACTCGAACGGCGATGGATCGAGGGCGCCTCCGTCGAGGAGATCGCCGTCCACTTCGAGCGTTCGCCGGGCGCGATCCGGGCTCGGCTGCCCCGGGTCGGGTGCGACCCCGAGCGTCCCGGCGGGTATCTGCCGGAACCGCCCAGCCAGCGGTGTGGCGACGGGCCGGCAGAGGACTCGTAGCGGGTCGCGGGACCGGTCGTGATCGCCGGCCGGTCCCGCGCCCGCGCCGCACACCCCGGCGGGATTGATTGGATTTGCGTGATAGTGCATAATCATGCGTATGACGGTGAGGGTCGCGGTTGCCGGTGCGAGCGGGTACGCGGGCGGAGAGCTCCTGCGTCTGCTCCTCGTGCACCCGGAAGTGGAAATCGGCACACTCACGGCTGCGAGCAGCGCGGGCACACCGCTCGGGCAGCACCAGCCGCACCTGGCCCCGCTGGCCGACCGCGTGCTCGCCGAGACCACGGCCGAGATGCTGGGCGGGCACGACGTGGTGTTCCTCGCTCTCCCGCATGGTCATTCAGCGGAGATCGCGGCGCAACTCGGACCGGACGTGCTCGTGGTCGACCTCGGCGCGGACCACCGCCTGATCGACGCCGCCGACTGGCAGCGCTGGTACGGCGGTGAACACGCGGGCACCTGGCCATACGGCCTGCCGGAGCTGCCCGGCGCCCGCGAGAAACTCGCGGGCACCAAGCGGATCGCGGTGCCCGGCTGCTTCCCGACCGGTGGGTCGCTCGCGCTGGCACCAGCCCTCGCCGCGGGACTGGTCGAGCCCGACGTGCATTTCGTCTCGGTCACCGGCACTTCGGGCGCCGGCAAGAGCCTCAAGCCGAACCTGCTCGGCTCCGAGGTCATGGGTTCCGCGAGCGCCTACGGCGTCGGCGGCGCGCATCGGCACACACCGGAGTTCGCCCAGAACCTGAGTGCGGTCGCGGGCCGCCGCGTCATCGTGTCCTTCACGCCAGTGCTCGCTCCGATGCCGCGTGGCATCCTGACCACCGCGAGCGCACCGCTGGCGTCCGATGTGGACACGGCGGCCGCCCGCGCGGTGTACGAGAAGGCCTACGGGCACGAGCCGTTCGTGCAGCTGCTGCCCGAAGGGATATGGCCCACCACCGCCGCCACGCTCGGGTCCAACAACGTGCAGCTGCAGGTCACAGTCGACGCCGACGCGCGGCGCCTCGTCGTGATCGCCTCGATCGACAACCTGACCAAGGGCACCGCCGGGGGTGCGGTCCAGTCGATGAACCTCGCGCTCGGCCTCCCCGAGACCACCGGACTTTCGACCGTAGGAGTCGCACCGTGACCGTAACCGGACCGAAGGGTTTCCGTGCCGCCGGCGTGGCGGCCGGGATCAAGGACTCCGGCGCGCTCGACCTGGCACTCGTCGTCAACGACGGGCCGCAGCAGGTCGCCGCGGGCGTGTTCACCCGCAACGTGGTCAAGGCCGCGCCGGTGTTGTGGTCGCAGGAGGTGCTGCGGTACCAGCGGTTGCGCGCGGTGGTGCTCAACTCCGGCGGTGCCAACGCGGCCACCGGACCCGGCGGCTTCCAGGACACCCACGCGACCGCGGAGAAGGTCGCCGAGGTGCTCGACACCGGGGCCGTCGAGATCGCGGTCTGCTCCACCGGCCTCATCGGGGAACGACTCCCGATGGACGCCGTACTGTCCGGAGTGGACACTGCCGTCAAGGCCCTCGACGGCACGGCCGAGGCCGGACTTGCCGCCGCTACCGCGATCATGACCACGGACAGCAAACCCAAGCAGAGCTGGAAATCCCACCAGCGCGGCTGGAGCATCGGCGGTGTCGCCAAGGGTGCCGGCATGCTGGCACCCAACCTCGCGACGATGCTCTCGGTGATCACCACCGACGCCGTGCTCGAGCCGGACGCCCTCGACGCCGCCCTTCGCGCCGCCACCCGGGTCACCTTCGACCGGCTCGACGTCGACGGCGGCACGTCCACCAACGACACCGTCCTGCTGCTGTCGTCGGGTGCCAGCGGGGTCTCGCCCGGTCTGGACGACTTCACCGAGCTGCTCACGGCGGTCAGTCTCGACCTCGTGCACCAGTTGCGTGCCGACGCCGAGGGCGCCACGAAGGACGTCGACATCGTTGTGCGCGCCGCGGCCAGTGAGCAGGACGCCATCAACGTCGCGCGCACCGTCGCCGAGGACAACCTGGTCAAGACCGCCCTGTTCGGCTCGGACCCGAACTGGGGCCGGATCGCGATGGCGGTGGGCCGGTCACAGGCCGAGGTCGACCCGGGTGCGCTGGCGATCACCGTCAACGGCGTCACGCTGCTGGCCAACGGCGTGCCCGCCGCCGACCGGTCCGAGGCCGACTTGTCCGGCCGCGCCATCGAGATCGTCGTCGACCTCGGTGTCGGCAGCAGCACGTCCACCGTCTATACCACCGACCTGTCCCACGGCTACGTCGAAGAGAACAGCGCGTACTCCTCATGACCCCGCCGGAAGACCTCATCGCCGCCGACGACCGGCTCGCCACCGCGGCCGAAAAGGCCGGCGTGCTCATCGAGGCACTGCCGTGGCTGCAGCGTTTCCACGGCGCGACCGTCGTCGTCAAATACGGTGGCAACGCCATGATCGACGACGAGCTCAAGCTCGCGTTCGCGCAGGACATGGTGTTCCTGCGGCTCGCGGGCCTCCGGCCGGTCGTCGTGCACGGTGGCGGCCCGCAGATCACCGCGATGCTCACGCGGCTCGGCATCGCCGGCGAATTCAAGGGCGGCCTGCGGGTCACGACGCCGGAGACGATGGACATCGTCCGAATGGTTCTCGTCGGCCAGGTCAGCCGTGAGCTCGTCGGGCTGATCAACGCCCACGGTCCGTACGCGGTCGGCATCTCCGGCGAGGACGCGCAGCTGTTCATCGCCGAGCGCAAGCAGGCCACCGTGAACGGGGAGGCGGTCGACGTCGGCCTGGTCGGCGAGGTGGCCTCGGTCAATCCCGACGCGGTGCTCGATATCGTCAACGCCGGGCGCATCCCGGTCGTGTCGACGGTCGCGCCCGACGCGGACGGCGTGGTGCACAACGTCAACGCCGACACCGCCGCCGGCGCGCTCGCCGCCGCTCTCCAGGCCGAGAAGCTGGTCGTGCTGACGGATGTCGAGGGCCTGTACGCGAACTGGCCCGACCGGTCCTCGCTGATCGACCGGATCCGCGTGGACCGGCTCGAGCAGCTGCTGCCGACGCTGGCCAGCGGCATGATCCCGAAGATGGAGGCCTGCGCGCAGGCGGTGCGCGGCGGTGTCAACGGTGCGCACGTCATCGACGGCCGCATCGCGCACTCGGTCCTGCTCGAAGTCTTCACATCCCGTGGCATCGGCACCATGGTGCTGCCAGGAGAGGAGCCCTCATGAACCAGCCGGCGTCCAATGTGGACGGGCAGGCGCGGTGGCAGTCCGCGCTGATGAACAACTACGGCACCCCGCCACTGACCCTGGTGCGCGGCGAGGGCGCGCGCGTGTGGGACGCCGACGGCACGTCCTACGTCGACTTCGTCAGCGGGATCGCGGTCAACGCGCTGGGCCACGCGCACCCGGAGATCGTGCGCGCGGTGACCGAGCAGATCAGCACGCTGGGCCACACGTCGAACCTCTACGTCAACCCGGTCGCGGTGGCGCTGGCCGAGGCACTGCTCGACGTCGCGGGACTGACCGGCAACGCGAAGGTCCTGTTCGTCAACTCCGGCGCCGAGGCCAACGAAGCCGCCATCAAGATCAGCCGGCTCACCGGGCGCACCAAGATCGTCGCCTGCGAGGGCGCCTTCCACGGCCGCACGATGGGCTCGCTCGCGCTGACCGGCCAGCCCGCCAAGCGCGAACCGTTCGAGCCGCTCATCCCCGGAGTCACACACGTCCCGTTCGGCGACATCGAGGCGCTGCGCGCGGCGGTCGACACCGACACCGCCGCCGTCGTGCTGGAGCCGATCCTCGGTGAGGGCGGCGTGATCCCCGCGCCGGACGGATTCCTGCACGCCGCCCGGGAGATCACCAAGGCGACCGGTTCGCTGCTGATCCTCGACGAGGTGCAGACCGGCATCGCCCGCACCGGCGTGTGGTTCGCCTTCCAGCGCACCGGGATCACGCCGGACGTGATTACGCTGGCCAAGGGGCTGGGCGGCGGGCTCCCGCTGGGCGCCACGATCGGCGTCGGCGCGGCGGGCGAGCTGCTCAAGCCGGGCCAGCACGGCACCACGTTCGGCGGCAACCCGGTGTGCTGCGCCGCGGGGCTGGCGGTGTTGCGCACGATCGCGAAGGACAACCTCAACGACCACGTTTCCGCGCTGGGCAAGCACATCGCCACGGGTGTCGAGGAGCTGGGACACCCGCTGGTCGGCGGCGTCCGCGGGGCCGGCCTGCTGATCGGGATCGCGTTGCGCGAGGCCGTCGCCCCGGCTGTCGCGAAGGCCGCGCAAGAGGCCGGCTACCTGGTGAATCCGGTCGCCCCGGACGCCATCCGGCTCGCCCCGCCGCTGGTCCTCACCGAGGAGCAGGCCCACGGTCTGCTCGCCGCACTCCCGACCGTGCTCGACACCGCCACGAAGGACTGACATGCCCCGCCATTTCCTCCGCGACGACGACCTGACCCCGGACGAGCAGCTCGAGGTCCTCGACCTGGCCGCCGAACTCAAGAAGGACCCGCTCGGCAACCGCGCGCTCGGCGGCCCGAAGTCGGTGGCCGTGCTGTTCGAGAAGAACTCGACCCGCACCCGGCTGTCGTTCGAGGTGGGCATCGCGCAGCTCGGCGGCCATCCGATCATCGTGGACGGCCGGTCGATGCAGCTGGGCCGCGAGGAGACGATCGAGGACACCGCCCGCGTGCTGTCCCGCTACGTCGACGCGGTCGTCTGGCGCACCTTCGCCCAGCAGCGCATCAACGCGATGGCCTCCGCCGCGACCGTCCCGGTGGTCAACGCGCTGACCGACGAGTTCCACCCGTGCCAGGTGCTCGCCGACCTGCAGACCATCCGCGAGCGCAAGGGCACGCTCGCCGGCCTGACGCTGACCTACCTCGGCGACGGCGCGAACAACATGGCGCACTCGCTGATGCTCGGCGGCACCACCGCGGGACTGCACGTCCGGCTCGTGACACCCGAGGGTTTCCAGCCGCTGCCGGAAGTGACGGTCGCGGCGAAGGAGCGCGCGGCGCTGACCGGTGGGAGCGTGACGATCTTCACCGAGCCGCACGCCGCAGTGGACGGTGCGGACGTGCTCGTCACCGACACCTGGATCTCGATGGGCCAGGAGAACGACGGGCTCGACCGGGTCACCCCGTTCCGCAGGCTGCAGATCAACTCCGAGCTGCTGGGCAAGGCGGCGCCGGACGCGATAGTGCTGCACTGCCTGCCCGCCCACCGCGGCTGGGAGATCACCGACGAGGTGATCGACGGGTCGGCGAGCGCGGTGTGGGACGAGGCCGAAAACCGCCTGCACGCACAGAAGGCGCTGCTGGTGTGGTTGCTCGACGGGCGGCACCGGCGATGACTCGGCGAAGCGAGGGACGAGGGTGGCGATGACCTCCATGAGCCGGGCGGGGCGGCAGGCCAGGATCACCGAGCTGGTCTCCACCATGGCCATCCGCAGCCAGACCGAGCTGGCCAAGCTGCTGGCCGCGGAGGGCGTCGAGGTCACGCAGGCTACCTTGTCACGAGACCTGGACGAGCTCGGCGCGGTGAAGCTGCGCGGCGCGGACTCCGGGGCGCCGGTGTATGTCATCCCCGAGGACGGCAGCCCGGTGCGCGGAGTGCAGGGTGGCACCACGCGGCTGTCGCGGTTGCTCGCGGAGCTGATGGTCTCGGTGGACGCCTCGGGCAACCTCACGGTGCTGCGCACGCCTCCCGGCGCGGCGCAGTTCCTGGCCAGCGCGATCGACCGGGCGGCGCTGGAGGAGGTCGTCGGCTCGATCGCCGGCGACGACACGGTAGCGGTGATCGCCAGGGAACCGCTGTCGGGCCGCGACCTGGCCGACCGCTTCACCGCGCTGGCGCGGCGGTCGTCTACTTTGGACGTTGAACACGGCAAGGAGAACGGGAATGACTGAACGGGTGGTGCTCGCGTACTCGGGCGGGCTGGACACCTCGGTGGGCATCGGCTGGATCGCCGAGGAGACCGGGGCCGAAGTGATCGCCGTGGCCGTGGATCTCGGCCAGGGCGGCGAGGACATGGAGACCATCCGCAAGCGCGCCCTGGACTGCGGCGCCGTGGAGGCCGTGGTCGCCGACGCGCGGGACGAGTTCGCGGACCAGTACTGCCTGCCGGCGCTGCAGGCCAACGCGCTCTACATGGACCGCTACCCGCTGGTATCGGCGCTGTCCCGCCCGGTGATCGTGAAGCACATGGCCGAAGCCGCGAAGAAGCACCGCGCCACCACCGTCGCGCACGGATGCACCGGCAAGGGCAACGACCAGGTCCGCTTCGAGGTCGGACTCGGTGCGCTGGTGCCCGACCTCAAGGTGATCGCGCCGGTCCGTGACTACGCGTGGACCCGCGAGAAGGCGATCGCCTACGCCGAGCAGCGCAGCCTCCCGATCGACGTGACCAAGTCCTCGCCGTTCTCGATCGACCAGAACGTGTGGGGCCGGGCCGTCGAGACCGGTTTCCTCGAGGACCTGTGGAACGCGCCCACCAAGGACGTGTACTCCTACACCGAGGACCCGACGGTGCACTGGCAGGCACCGGACGAGCTGGTCATCACGTTCGACAAGGGCGTGCCGGTGGCGATCGACGGCAAGCCGGTCACCATGCTGCAGGCGATCCAGGAGCTCAACCGCCGGGCCGGCGCGCACGGCATCGGCCGGCTCGACATGGTCGAGGACCGGCTGGTCGGCATCAAGAGCCGCGAGGTGTACGAGGCGCCGGGCGCGATCGCGCTGATCACCGCGCACCAGGAGCTGGAGAACGTCACCGTCGAGCGTGACCTCGCCCGCTTCAAGCGGCAGGTCGAGCAGCGCTGGGGCGAGCTGGTCTACGACGGCCTGTGGTTCTCGCCGCTGAAGGACGCGCTGGACGAGTTCATCGCCAAGAGCCAGGAGCACGTGTCCGGCGAGATCCGGATCCGCCTGCACGGCGGCGCCGCCGTCGTCACCGGCCGCCGCAGCGGGCAGTCGCTGTACGACTTCAACCTGGCCACCTATGACGAGGGCGACACGTTCGACCAGTCGCTGGCCAAGGGCTTCGTCCAGCTGTGGGGCCTGCCGAGCAAGATCGCCGCGAAGCGCAACCAGAAGAGCTGAGGTCATGGCTGAGGGACAACAGCCGGTGCAGCTGTGGGGTGGCCGGTTCGCCAGCGGTCCGGCGGAGGCGATGGCGAAGCTGTCGGCTTCGACGCACTTCGACTGGCGACTCGCGCCCTACGACATCGCGGGGTCCCGCGCACACGCCCGTGTGCTGCGGGGCGCCGGCCTGCTGACCGACGACGAGCTGGGCGGGATGCTCAAGGCGCTCGACCGGCTCGCCGATGACGTCGCGTCCGGCGCGTTCACGCCGACGCTCGCGGACGAGGACGTGCACACGGCGCTCGAGCGCGGGCTGCTGGAACGCGCCGGCGCCGAGCTCGGCGGGAAGCTCCGCGCCGGGCGGTCGCGTAACGACCAGGTGGCCACGCTGTTCCGGATGTGGCTGCGCGACGCGGCCCGCCGGGTCGCGTCGGGCACGCTCGACGTGGTCGATTCCCTGGTGGCGCAAGCGAAACAGCATCCAGGCGCGATCCTGCCCGGCCGCACCCACTTGCAGCACGCGCAACCGGTTCTGCTCGCGCACCACCTGCTCGCGCACGCGCACGCCCTGGTGCGCGACGTGAGCCGGCTGCGTGACTGGGACGCCCGCACGGCCGAGTCGCCCTATGGCTCGGGCGCGCTGGCCGGTTCGTCGCTGGGCCTGGACCCGGAGGCCGTCGCGAAGGATCTCGGTTTCGCCACGAGCGTGGAGAACTCGATCGACGGCACCGCGTCGCGCGATTTCGCGGCCGAGTTCGCGTTCGTGCTGGCGATGCTCGGGGTGAACCTGTCGCGGATCGCCGAAGAGGTCATCATCTGGAACACCGCCGAGTTCGGCTACGTGACGCTCGACGATGCGTGGGCGACCGGCAGTTCGATCATGCCGCAGAAGAAGAACCCGGACGTGGCCGAGCTGACGCGCGGCAAGTCGGGGCGGCTCATCGGCAACCTGACCGGCCTGCTCGCCACGCTAAAGGCGATGCCGCTGGCGTACAACCGGGACCTGCAGGAGGACAAGGAGCCGGTCTTCGATTCGGTGGAGCAGCTGGAACTGCTGTTCCCTGCGATCGCGGGCATGCTCGGCACGCTGACCTTCCACACGGACAGGCTGGCGGAGCTGGCCCCGGCCGGGTTCACGCTCGCCACGGACATCGCGGAATGGCTGGTGCGCCAAGGTGTTCCGTTCCGGGTCGCACACGAGGCCGCGGGTGAGTGCGTGCGGGTCGCGGAGTCCCGGGGTTCCGGGCTGGAGGACCTGACCGACGACGAGCTGGAGAAGATCCACCCGGCCCTCACACCGCAGGTCCGGGAGGTCCTGACGGTCGAGGGGTCGGTCGCGGCGCGCGACGCCCGCGGCGGCACCGCGCCCGCCCGGGTCGGCGAGCAGCTCGATCGGCTGGTCGACCGAGTCCGCGGTTTCCGCGAGTGGATCGGCTGACGCGGTCGCGATGAGGCTGTTCAAGCGCGAGGAGCTGGCCGTCGACCCGGTCGACCTCGCGCATCTCCTGCTGGGTGCGGTGATCGAGACCACCCGGCCGCAGGGCTCGGTCACGGCCAGGCTCGTCGAGGTCGAGGCGTACCGGGGCAAGGACGACCCTGCGTCGCACTCCTACCGCGGGCGGACGGCGCGCAACGAGGTGATGTGGGGACCCGCCGGTCACCTGTACGTCTACTTCGTCTACGGCATGCACTTCTGCGCCAACGTGGTCGGCGGCGAGGACGGCGAGGCCGGTGCGGTGCTGGTGCGGGCGGCCGAGGTCACCGGCGGCACGGACCTCGCCCGCACTCGCCGGAAGGCGGCCCTGAGGGATTCCGAGCTGGCGCGGGGGCCGGCGCGGCTGACCTCGGCACTGGGCATCGGACCGGAACACAACGGCGCCGATCTCGTCGACTCCGACTCACCGGTCCGGCTGTTCACCGGGGAGGAGATCCCGGCGGAACGGATTCGCAGCGGACCGCGGGTCGGCGTCGCCGCGGCGCACGACACACCATGGCGGTTCTGGATCGACTCGCCCGCGGTGTCGGCGTACCGGCGCGCCCGACCCCGCACATAGTCGTTTGACCTCGTAGGAGAGTATCGAGGCGTGAGCGAACACATTCTCGACGAACTGTCCTGGCGTGGACTCCTCGCGCAGTCCACCGACATCGACGCGCTCCGCGACGATCTGGACGCGGGCCCGCTCACGCTCTATGGCGGCTTCGACCCGACCGCCGACAGCCTGCACGCCGGCAACCTCGTGCAGTTGCTGACGCTGGCCCGGTTCCAGCGCTGCGGGCACCGGCCGATCGTGCTCGCGGGCGGTGCCACTGGCCAGATCGGTGACCCGCGCGACGTCGGCGAGCGCACCCTGGTCGGCCGCGAGGTGATCGCGGAGCGTCTGGAACGCATCGGGGCCCAGCTCGAGAAGTTCGTCACGTTCGACGACTCGCCGACGGGCGCGATCATCGAGAACAACATGAACTGGCTCGCCGAGGTCAGCGCACTGGACTTTCTGCGCGACGTCGGCAAGCACTTCTCGATCAACGTGATGCTGGCCAGGGAGACGGTGAAACGCCGGCTCGCGTCGGACGGCATGTCCTACACCGAGTTCAGCTATCTGCTCCTGCAGTCCTACGACTACCTGCAGCTGTTCCGGAAGTACGGGACGAAGCTGCAGATCGGCGGCTCGGACCAGTGGGGCAACATCGTCGGCGGGGTCGACTACATCCGCAAGGTCGACGGCGCGAGCGTGCACGCGCTCACCACCCCGCTGGTCACCGACTCGGAGGGGCGCAAGTTCGGCAAGTCGACCGGCGGCGGCAACCTCTGGCTCGACCC
>DATFHB010000046.1:0-30604 GCA_035248845.1 Amycolatopsis sp.
CCGCCACCAGGACCAGGAAGAACGTCCCGAGCACCTCGGAGAACAAGCGCCGCCCCTCGAAACGGTCGTCCCAGAAGTCGAACTCGCTCGCGACCGAGTTCGGCCTTCCCCAGGACCACGCGACAGCCTCGATGCGTCCCACCGCGTCACGACTGTTCGGCTGAGTGGACATCTCGAAGACCTCCCTCGGTCGGGCGGACGGTCACCGGACAAGATGCCGCCGACACCCCAGGAGTGCCTCCTCCACTACGGGTGAGCTCGCGCCGGGCAGGCTTCATCTGATCGCCATAGCGCGGAACCCTCGCCGTTCGAGGTGCGATGCTAACCGGGGAGGGCGCTGGAGAACCGCCGTTCCGGCCGGCCCCGCAGCGCCGACGCGACCGCGGCCACGATCGCGAGCACGGCGGAGACGCCGAAGACCACGACGAGGCCGTGATGGAACGGCGCGGTGATCAGCTGTGGGAAGAACTCCCGGCCCGTAATGACGTCCCGGTTCTCCGGCGGCAGCGCGGCCAGCGCCCCGCTCGGCGCGAGCAGGTGCTGGAGCGGGTTGACGCCGAGAATCGCGGCGAACAGCGACGAAACCGGTGGCAGCGCACCGATCTGCTGCGCCACCGTCCCCGGGACGCCTTGTGCCTGCAGGTTTGCCGACAGCGCGTGCGGCAGTGTGCCCGCCAGGCCGGCGATCATGAGCGAGAAGAACACGCTGATCGACAGCGAGGTGCCGCAGTTCTGGAACGTGGACCGCATCCCGGACGCCACGCCTCGATCGCCGGCAGGCACGCTGCTCATGATCGACGACGAGTTGGGCGCGGAGAACATGCCGACGCCGATCCCGTTCGCCGCGATCAGCACCGCGAACAGCCAGTACGGGAAGTCGACCGGCAGCAGCATCAGTCCACCGAAGCTCACCGCGAACACGAGTGCCCCGCCGGTGGCGAAGGCACGCGCCCCGAACCGGTCCGACAACCACCCGGAAACGGGCCCGGCCACGAGGAATCCGGCAGTCAGCGGCAGCATGAAGATGCCCGCCCACAGCGGCGTGTCGGCGTAGTCATACCCGTGCAGCGGCAGCCAGATGCCCTGCAGCCAGATGATCAGCATGAACTGCAGGCCACCCTGCGCCAGCCGCGTCAGGAAGCTCGCGACATTGCCGGCGACGAACGCGCGACTGGAGAAAAGGCCCAGCCGGAACATCGGCTCGGCGACGCGGCGCTCGATCAGCACGAACGCGACCAGCAACAGCCCGCCACCGGCCAGTTCGGCGATCACCACCGGATTCGCCCAGCCCATGGCGTGCCCGCGGTAGGGCTGCAGGCCGTCGGTGACCGCGAGCAGCAGGGCGCTCAGCCCGACGGCGAAGGTGATGTTGCCCCACCAGTCGACGCGCCCCGGCCGCCGCACCCCCGTTTCGCGCAACCTTCGGTAGGCCCACCATGTGCCGAACAGCCCGACCGGCACGTTCACCCAGAACACCGCGCGCCAGTCCCAGATCACCAGCACCCCGCCCAGCACGAGCCCGATGAACGTCCCGGCCATCGCGGCGACCTGGTTGACGCCGAGCGCGAAACCGCGCCGCTCGGCGGGAAACGCGTCGGTCAGGATGGCCGTCGAGTTCGCGGTCAGCATGGCTCCGCCCAGCGCCTGCACCAGTCGCCACCCGATCAGCCACAGCGCGCCGCTGCTGCCGTGGGCGGGGTCGAAGGACAGCATCACCGACGCGGCGGTGAACACGGCGAAGCCCGCGTTGTAGATCCGGACGCGGCCGACCATGTCCCCCAGCCGTCCCAGCGTCACCACGAACACCGACTGCACCAGCCGGTAGCCCATGATCATCCACAGCAGGAAGCCGATGCTGCCCGGCGCAAGCGGATCGAGGTTGATGCCGCGGAAGATGGCGGGCATCGCGATCAGCACGATCGAACTGTCCAAACTGGACATGAAGAGGGCGGCGGTGGTGTTGGTCAGCGCCACCCACCGGTAGCGGTCGCTCCGTTGTGCGGTGCGTTCGCCGAGCGTCGTCGCCACCTGTCCACCCTGCCCTCAATTAGCTATCTAACATAATCATAAAAGGTTATGTTAGATAGCTACCGCCGCGGCTGTCAATCAGGCGTATCGGCGAGACGTTCCATGAGGTTGCCCGCGTCCAGCAGGAGTTGCTGCTCGTCCGGCGTGAGGAGGTCGTCCACGGCGCGCTGGATCCAGGCATGACGAGTGCGCCGGAAGTCGGCGATGAGCCGCCGGCCCCTTTCGGTGAGGCCGACGAACGCCTTGCGCCCGTCCTCCGGGTCGGTACGGCGGTCGGCCAGGCCCTGGTCCTCCAGCGAGCGCAGCGCGGCGGCGACGTTCGAGCTCTTCATCTGAAGTTCGGCGGCCAGCTCGCCGGGCCGCACCTCGGTGCCGGCGCGCTCGACCGCGACCAGGATCTGCAGGGCGGTCAGCGGCAGCCCGTCGACAACGGGCTCCTCCTGCCGCAGGCGACGGTAGAGCTTCTTCAGCTGCTTCTGCAGCAGGTAGACGTCCTCTTCCCGCACATAACTATGTTACATAACACGTGACCGGTACGGCCGCCCCCCGCTCCGGGGGCAACCCGTTTGGACCACTGTGGACTATCCATAGTGGAATTTGTTGTCCCTGGTGTACTGACTGCTGCCCGGTTTCTGCATTGGCCTTGGCGGGTGTAGGTTCAGGCGATCACGCCGGTCGAGCCCGCTGGAGGCAGTCGCATGCGACGCGAAGATGTCCTGGTCCCCACCCCCGACGGTCAGGCCAAGGGTTCACTGCACGTGCCCGACGGGGACGGCCCGTGGCCGGGCGTGGTGGTCTTCCCCGACGCCGGCAGCCTGCGGCCCACGTTCCTCGACATGGGCGACCGGCTGGCGGAGCTGGGATACGTCGTCCTGGTCCCGGACATCTATTACCGGGTCGGCGACTGGGCGCCGTTCGACATGGGTTCCGTGTTCGGCAACGCCGACGAGCGTGCCCGGCTCGGCAAGCTGATGGCCGGGCTCACCAACGAGCGGATCGTGTCCGACGCCGGTGCGTACGCGGACTTCCTGCTGGCGCGGCCCGAGGTGACGGGTTCGGCGGTCGGCACGACCGGGTACTGCCTGGGCGGGCGGATGTCGCTGATCGCGGCGGGCGGGCTGGGCGACAAGATCGCGGCGGCCGCGTCGTTCCACGGCGGCCGCATCGCGGTCGCCGACGACCCGACGAGCCCGCACCTCGCGGCCGACCGCATCTCCGCGACGGTGTACGTGGCCGGCGCCGAGGGCGACGGCTCGTACACGACCGAGCAGGCCGAGCTGCTGGAGGGCGCCCTGACCGACGCCGGCGTCACCCACACGCTCGAGTTCTACCCGGCCGGCCACGGCTTCGCCGTCCCGGACCTCCCGACCTACGACAAGGACGCCGAGGCCCGCCACTGGGCGGCCCTGGACAACCTGTACAGCACCGCCCTGCCGCGCTGACGCCATGGGGGGTCCCTCACGGCGGTGGGGTCAGAAGGCCACCTAAGGTAGCTCGCGATGCGTAAACACCTGTGGGTCGTGCCCGTGCTGTGCGCGGTGTGGCTGTTCTTCGCGTTCCGCGGGATGTTCACCGCGATGCCTACCCGGCCGCAGATCGACCTGCAGGTGTACCGCTTCGGCGTGCAGTCGTGGTGGGACGGACACGGCCTCTACGGCGTGCTGCCGCCGGTCGAGAACGGCGGTCGGCTGCCGTTCGTGTACCCGCCGTTCGCGGCGGTGCTACTCAGCCCGCTGGTACTGCTGCCATGGGACGCGGCCGTCGTCACGCTCTACATCGTCAGCACGATCTGCCTCGCGCTGACGATCTACCTCATCTCACGCGTTGCCTGGCCGCCGCTCGGCCGGATGGGCGGCGTCGCGGTCGCGTCGGTCGCGCTGCCGCTGACGGTGTTCCTCGAGCCGGTGAGCCAGACCTACCAGTTCGGCCAGGTCAGCCTCATCATGATGGCGCTCGTCGCGATCGACTGCCTCGCCGGCAAGACGGTGTGGCCACGCGGGTTCGGCATCGGGATCGCCGCCGCGCTGAAGCTGACGCCAGCCGCGTTCATCCTGTTCTTCCTGGTCCGCAAGGACTACCGGTCCGCGATCACGGCGGGCATCACGTTCGCCGTCGCGGCGGTGATCGGGTTCTGCGTCGACTTCCACGCCTCGGTCCAGTACTGGTTCCAGGGCGGCCTGTCCGGCGGCGGCGTCAGCGGCACGGCGTTCAAGACCAACCAGACCGTCGAGGCCGCGCTCGTGCGCACCGGGCTGTCCGGCTTCGCCGAGAAGGCCGTCTGGATCGTGCTGATCGCCGCGCTGGTGCTGCTGGTCGCGTGGGCCATGCGCCGCACCGAACCGGCGCTCGCGCTGGTCGCGAACGCGGGGCTCGGGCTGCTGGTGTCGCCGACGTCGTGGTCGCACTACTACGTGTGGGTGGCGCCGGCACTGGTGGTGATGCTCGCCTACGGGACGCGGCGCGCGATGGAACGGTCGTGGCTCGCCGCGGCCTGGCTCTTCTGGACCGCGCTGACCGCGGTGATGTTCTACCTGGCGCCCTTCCACGACCTGCCGCTCACCGACTTCCCGATCGTCAACGTGCGCTGGCAGTGGTGGCAGCAGCTGTCGGCAGCGACCTACGTGCTGGTCGGGGTGGGCCTGCTGCTGGCATTCGCGCTGCCGCGCGTCCGGTCGCCGAAGCTCGATCCGGAGTGGGAGATCGCGCCCGCGGCACCCGTCCGCGCCACGGCCGGATAGCTCACCACACGCCGGCCGGATCGGCCGCGTGCAACGGGTTCGGCACGCGCTCCGGCATCACCTCGGCGCTGCTCAGTGCCACCCGGTTCGGCAGTGACCGCTCGACGTCCGGCGCCGTCAGCCGGCACTCGTCCAGCACCCGCGCCGCGTCCGGGTGCCGCGTTCGGTAACGCTCGACGACGTCCCGGACCAGGTCCCAGAACCGGGTACGCGGAAAGTGCAGGTCATCCAGCAGGGTCTCGGCCCAGAACCGCAGCTGACCGGCGAACAGGCATGCCGACAGCGACTGCGCGAGCCGCTCGGCCTGAGCCTGGGGCAGGCTGTCGACGCCGTGCGCGAACACTTTCAGCGCCGCTCGAAGCGGCCGGCCGTCGCCGTCCACGATCAGGATGAGGTGCCTGCCGTCGGGCCGGAACGCGACGCCGTGCCGCACCAGCCAGTGCAGCAGCGGCGTCAGCGTCAGGTCGAGGACGCGGCCGAGCCACTCCTCCGGTTCCAGGCCGCTCCGGCGGATCAGCGCGGTGAGCACCGCGTGGCCCTCGAGACCGGGTTCGGGCAGTGCGGCGAACGACAGCGCCTGCTCGCCCTCAGCCAGCCGCGACACGACCGTTTCCCGCCACACCACGCCGAGCGTCCCGGGGAACAGGGGGTGCTCCACCGCCACGCCCGCCACCTCGCCCAGCAGCTCGAACCGGTACTCCCGCGCGAGCAGGTCGTCCTCGGCGCCGAGCTGTTTGAGCCGGCTCGTCACCGCGGGCCCCGCCGCCGCGGCCGGCTCCGGGTCGGCAGGCACGTCCCGCACCGACAGCGCCGCACGCACGTCGCGCCGCGTGGGCCTGCTGACGTTGCCCAGCGTCCCGGGTGTCTGATGTGGACGGTAGTGGTCGTAACTCGGGCCCAGGTCGACGACGGCACCGGTGGCCAGCTCAGCCGCATACAGGGTGCCGACGATCTCGTCGGCCTGCCAAGGATGCACCGGCAGCCACAGGTAGTCCGCGGGGTCGGCCAGGTCGCTGAACTCGGTGCGCTGCTCCGGGTCCAGCTCCTCGAGCAACAGCAGCTGCTCGCTGAGGTCTTCGACCGCGTGGAACCGCGCGTACTCGCGGCGGATGGCGAACCAGCGGAGCTGCACGTCCTCGCCCCACTCGGGCGCGTAACACTCGCGGTCGGCCGCCGAGAAACCCAGCCGGGCCTTGTCCAGCACCAGATCCGGCTGCCCGGTGACGTGCCCCTCCGCGAGGTCATAGTCCATTGTAGACAACTTCTCGGCGGTGAGTGCGGCCCGCAGCCGGGCCGCCTCGTTGGCTACGGTCGCGGTCAGCGCGGCCAGCACCTCGGTCAACCGCTCGCGGGACAGCTCGGGGCGCGCGTCCAGCACCAGCGTGCGTGGGTCGTCGGCGGGAACGGCAGGCGTCCCGCCGGCCGAACGCGTGGCGCTGCCGGGTGCGACCACCCACGAGCCGAACGCGCCGCGCCTGGCTCGGAAGTCGTACACGACGTCGGCGGGCAGCCGCAGCCGCCAGCCGTGGTGGGCACCCGGCGCCGCGTCCTCGGTCGGTTCGGGCTCGAACAGCCGCTCGTAGGACAGCTCGCCCAGCATCTTGTGCACGACCGCCGAGCCCGCCATCCGCCAGGACGCGGCCAGGTCCATCTGCTCGTCCGGATTCGTGATCATTGGTCCTCCCCGTATGACCCTGGTGTCACCACCGCGGTGCGAGTGCCGCCACCTGAGCTGCCGGGTCGCCGCCGGTGGACACCAGCGCGATGACCGGCGTGGTCAGCCCATTGTCCACATAGGACCTAATCCGCTCGCGGCAGGCGTCCGGGCTGCCGTGCACGACCAGGTCGTCGACGACCTCGTCCGGGATCGCCGCGTTGGCGCCCTGGCGATCGCCCGCCGCCCACAGCTTGTGCATGGGAGCGAGCGCGTCGCCGCGGCCCAGCCAGTCGTGGAACGCGGCGTACACCGGCACGGTCAGGTAGCTCGAGATCATCGTGCGGCCGATCGCCCTGGCCGTCTCGACGTCCTCGGTCGGGCACACGAAGATGCGCGCGACCAGCTCCAGGTCCGGGCCGACGACCGCCCGCACCCTCGGCACGTCGGTCGGAGCGAGCCAGTTCGTGATCGCCCCGTCGGACTCCTTCGCCGCAAGCCGCAGCATCCCGGGGCGGAGCGCCGCGAGCATGATCTTCGGCGGCGGCTCCGGCACCCGCTCGAGCTTGAACCGGTTCACCGAGAACGTCTCGTAGTCCTCGGTCACCTTCTCCCCCGCCAGCGCCGACCGCAGGAACCGCAGTGTGTCACGGGTGCGCTGGAACGGTTGGGTGAACTCCTGCGCGTTCCAGTTCTGCACGATGACCGGCGATGACGTGCCGATGCCGAGCACGAACCGCTCCGGCGCGACCTCGGCCACCGTCGCCGCGCTCATCGCGAGCACGCCGGGCCCGCGCGTGTAGACCGGGGCGATCGCGGTGCCCAGCCGCAGCGCCGGCGCCCACTGGGCGGCGAGCAGCAGCGGTGAGAATGCGTCGGTGCCTGCCGTCTCCATCGACCATGCGTCCGTGTAGCCGAGGTCGGGCAGCCGCTCGATCAGCTCGCGGTGCTCGAGCAGTGGGATCCCGGTCAAGGGAATGGTCAATCCCCACCGCTTCATCGCAGCTCCTTCTTGATCCATTCGACCTGCGCGCGCATCAGGTTCTCCGCGACCTCCTCGGCCTGCGGCGTCATGTGCGTCGCGCCGGCCAGCGGCAGGAACGTGTGCGCCCGCCCGGCGGCGAGCAGCGCCGATGACAACCGCAGCGAGTGCGCGACGAACACGTTGTCGTCGGCCAGTCCGTGCACGATCAGCAGCGACCGGCGCAGGCCGGGCGCGTCCGCGATCAGCGAGTTGCGCTCGTAGGCCTGTGGGTCGTCCTGCGGGGTGCCGAGGTAGCGCTCGGTGTAGTGCGTGTCGTACAGAGACCAGTCGGTGACCGGTGCGCCCGCGATCGCCGCGTGGAAGACGTCCGGGCGGCGCAGCACCGCCAGCGCCGACAGGTAACCGCCGTAGGACCAGCCGCGGATCGCGACCCGGCCGAGGTCGAGGTCGGAGTACTCGGCGGCGACCGCCCGCAGCGCGTCGACCTGGTCGGTGAGCGTGACGTCCGCGAGTTCGCCCGCGACCGCCTTCTCCCACGCGGGGCCTCGACCGGGCGTCCCGCGGCCGTCGGCGACGAGCACCGCGAAGCCCTGGTCCGCCAGCCACTGCGAGGTGAGGAAGGAGTTGCGGCTGTGCAGGACGCGCTGCGCGTGCGGACCGCCGTACGGGTCGAGGAGCACCGGTAGCTTCACGCCCGGCCGGTGGCCGGACGGGAACAGCAGCGCCGCCCGCAGACCCCGCTCGCCCACGGTCAGCCACACCGGCCGTGGCTCGATGCCGGGGTCCTCCGGGTAACTCGTCACCTTCGCGACCGGGGAACCACCGCGCAGCACCGAAACCTCGGGGCCGCTGCGCTCCAGGCTCCACGACGACAGCACGGTCACGGATGCGTCGCCCGCACCCACGTGCACGCCGTCCGAAGTGGACAGCCGGGTGACCTCGTCGCCGTCGGTGCGGTACACGTGGATCTGCGTAGGATCGCCGTCGGAGGCGCTGAACAGCACCTCGTCGCCGACGTGCAACACGGACCGCACCTGCAGACCTCCGTCGGTCACCGGCTTACCGTCGAACACCAGCCGGTAGCTGCCGTCGGTGCCGCTGACGTGCACCAGCCGCCCGTCGGGCGTCCACGCCGGCACACCCTGCACGATCTCGATCCACCGCGGATCGGTCTCGGTGTGCAGCAGCCGGGTTTGCCCGGTCTCGGGGTCGAGGGCGTGGAAGGCGAGACTGCGCTGGTCACGCGGCTGCACCGCGATCAGCGGCGGGCCACCCGCCGACCAGTGCACGGCCACGAGGTACTCCCAGTCGCCGCGCTCGACGTCCACCCGGGACCCGTCGAGGCCGAGGAACGCCAGCGACACATCGACATTCCGGGTGCCGGCCGCCGGATAGGCGACCGTGGTGACCGGCACGTCGGGGTGGACGGGGTCGGCGATCGTCCACCGCGGCACGTCCACGCGGTCGCTGCGCTCCACGAGCAGGCTCTGCCCATCCGGCGACCACCAGTAGCCCCGCGTACGGCCGAGCTCCTCGGCGGCGATGAACTCCGCGAGCCCCCACGCGATGTCCTCGCCGTCCTCCTCGACCACCGCGCGGTCCTCGCCGCCGGCCAAGTCGATCACGCGCAGCCTGCGGTCGCGGACGTACGCGACGTGTGTGCCCGGCGGGTTGGGGCGCGGGTCGACGGCGGCCGTCTCGACCAGTTCGGTCACCTGCCGGGTCGCCGGGTCCACCGTGTAGACCTTGCCGGACAAGGAGAACGCGATGATCCGCAGCTCGGCGTCGGCCGCGTACCCGACCACACCGCCCGCGCTCTCGCGGCTGCGTTCGCGTCGCGCCCGTTCCTCGGGCGGCAGGTTCTCCTCTCCGGGCAGCAACTCGGCGGCGTCGACGACCTTGGTCTCCGCCCCCGAGTCCAGCTCCAGCTGCCACAGGCTGTTGCGCCGGTCCACGCCCGATTCCGACCGCAGGAACAGCAGTTTCCGCCCGTCGGGTGTTGCCCGGAACTCCCGCGGAGTGCCCAGCGTGAACCGCTGGGTCCTGGCCTGTCTACGGAGGAAGGAGGGCGCGTCGGTCACCGTCGCACTCTTTCAGACCCGGCGCTGCCTTGGCGAGTCCGGTCGACCACGGTGACGGGATCGCCATGGTTAACGATCTGTCATTCTCCTCGAGATCTACGCAACAGATCATGGCTCGGCAGGCCCTGAACAGCGCTTAACCTGTGTTCATGAGGACCTCCGACTTCGTCGCGCTGGACGAGCGCTGGAGCACGCACAACTACCACCCACTGCCCGTCGTGATCACCGAAGGCGAGGGCGCCTGGGTCACCGACATCGAGGGTCGGCGCTATCTCGACTTCCTGTCGGCGTACTCGGCGCTCAACTTCGGGCACCGGCACCCGGACCTGGTCGCTGCCGCGACCGAACAGCTGGGCCGGGTCACGCTGACCTCCCGCGCGTTCCACCACGACCAGCTGGGCGTCTTCTGCCGCGAGCTCGCCGAGCTCACCGGCACCGAAATGGTGCTGCCGATGAACTCCGGCGCCGAGGTGGTCGAGTCGGCGCTCAAGGTCGCCCGCAAGTGGGCCTACGAGGTCAAGGGAATCCCGGACGGCACCGCGGAGATCGTCGTCGCGGGTGCGAACTTCCACGGCCGCACGACGACCATCGTGTCCTTCTCCACCGACGAGACGGCGCGCGCCCATTTCGGCCCGTTCACCCCGGGCTTCAAGGTGGTCAAGTACGGCGACGCCGACGCGCTGCGCGAGGCGATCACCGGGCGCACCGCGGCGGTGCTGCTCGAACCGGTTCAGGGCGAGGCGGGCGTCATCGTGCCGCCCGAGGGCTATCTCGGACAGGCGCGTCACCTGTGTGACGAGGCGGGCGCGCTGCTGATCGCGGACGAGATCCAGTCCGGTCTCGGTCGCACCGGCGCCGTGCTCGCGCTGGACCACGAGCACGTCCGAGCCGACCTGTACACGCTGGGCAAGGCGCTCGGCGGCGGGATCGTGCCGCTGTCGGCCGTGGTGGGGCGCCGCGACGTGCTGGGCGTCCTCAGGCCCGGCGAGCACGGGTCGACGTTCGGCGGCAACCCGCTGGCCTGCGCCGTCGGGCGCGCGGTGCTCCGGCTGCTGGCCACGGGCGAGTTCCAGCGGCGTTCCACGGAGCTGGGCGCGCACCTGCACGCGCGGCTGGCCGGCCTGATCGGGCACGGGCTCGCCGAGGTGCGCGGCCGCGGGTTGTGGGCCGGTCTCGACATCACGCCGGGCGGGCTCAGCGGCCGCGAGGCCTCCGAGGCGCTCGCGCGGCGGGGCGTGCTGTGCAAGGAGACGCACGGCGCCACGCTGCGCGTCGCGCCCCCGCTGGTCGTCAGCCAGGAGGACCTGGACTTCGGCATAGACGCAATCGCCGACGTCATCCGCCCCTGACCACCGGCACCCGCCCACCTCACCGTCCCAGAACCCCCAACTCGCGCACCCAGAAACCTCAACTCGCGCCCAGCCCCGCGAGTTGAGGTTTGCGAGTCGGCGAGTTGGGGGTTCCGAGCGGGCGAGTTGAGGTTTGCGAGTCGGCGAGTCGTGTAGGGGCGGACCGGGGCGCCGTGGACGGTACGTTGGGTTGTATGGACCGTGCGCTGGGTGGAGACGTCCGCTCTCCGGAGGAGCTCTGCGCCCGCGGCAGGAACCTCCGTGAGGAGCGCCCGCCGGCCGAGCACGACCTGACCGGCGCCGCCCGCCCGGGCGTGCTGGAGTTCGCCGAGGCGAGCAACGCCGGCCGGCGGCCCGATCTCGTCCCGCTGCGCAACGGGCGCATGGTCTCGTCACCGTTCTCGTTCTTCCGCGGCGCCGCGGGCCTGATGGCGGCCGACCTCGCGGGCCGCCCGTCGAGCGGGCTTTTCGCGCACCTGTGCGACGACGCGCACGCCTCGAACCTCGGGCTGCACGGCACGCCGGATGGCCAGATCGTCATGGACATCAACGATTTCGACGAGACGATCAGCGGCCCGTGGGAGTGGGACTTCAAGCGGCCGGCGGCGCGCTACCTGCTCGGCTGGGCGACGATCGAGGGCAGGCCGTTCGTCGTGCGCCAGTTCCGCGCCATGAAGGGCTCGATCGACCCGACCACGTTGCGCGGCAACGATCTCGACGACGTCGTCCGGCTCGCCGCCCTTCGGGACGCTGAGCTGGACGCGACGATCGGCCGGTACGCGGCGCGCTACGCCGACCGGACCGAAGCCGACCACGCCGAACTGGTGGCGGCGGCCAAGGACCGGAAACTGTCCTCAGTGGACGACGAGTGAGCCGGACAGCCGCACTGAGCTGGGCCGCGCTCGCCGCCCTTGCCGTGCTCGTGCTCGGCCTGTGGGTACCCGGCGGCGCCCCACCCGCCACGCACGACGACCTGCGGATCCTCCTGCTGCCCACCCAGCCGTACGTGCTGATCCCCGCCGTGACTGTCATGGCGGGCGCCTGCGCGCTGAAACGCCGGTGGGACGGGCTCGCCCTGTGCCTGCTCGGCGGGATCGTTCCGGTGGCGCTCAACACGTGGGTGCTCAAACCGCTGTTCGACCGCCCGCTGCACGACGATCTCGCCTACCCCAGCGGCCATACGGTCAGCCTCGTGTCCGTGCTCACCGTGCTGGTGCTGCTGGTCCGGCGCCTGCTCGTCGCGGCGCTCGCCGTCGCCGTCACGGCGCTCGCCGCGATCGGCCTCGTCGGCACCGGATACCACTACCCCGTCGACGTCGCCGGCGGCGCATGCGTCGCGATCGCCGCCGTCCTCACGATCGCGTCGGCACTGCATCTCGCGCGAGCGCCATCAGCCGGCTCACCGCGCGGAGGTACTTCTTCCGGTAGCCCCCCTGCAGCATCTCCTCGGTGAACAGCTCCGAAAGGGGCTGCCCGGACGCGAGCACCGGGATCGCGCGGTCGTACAGGCGGTCGGCGAACGCGACCAGCCGCAGCGCGACGGCCTGGTCCGGCGCCGCGCGCACGTCCCGCAGGTGCACCCGCGACACCCCGTCGACCAGCCGCCCGTAGCGCGACGGGTGCAGGCTCGCGAGGTGGTCGCACAGCGCGCCGAAATCGTCGATCGTCGAGCCCTCGTGCGTCGCGGCGGACGCCTCCAGCGTGGCGTCGTCGGCCGGGGGCGGCGGCTCGGGCAGCCCCCGGTGCCGGTAGTCGGGCCCGTCCACGCGCACCACCGAGAACCGCTGGGACAGCGACTGGATCTCCCGCAGGAAGTCCTCCGCCGCGAACCGGCCCTCGCCGAGCTTGTCGGGCAGCGTGTTCGACGTCGCCGCCACCGACACGCCCGCGTCGGTCAGTTCCCGCAGTAGCCGTGTGACCAGCATCGTGTCGCCGGGATCGTCCAGTTCGAACTCGTCGATCGCGAGCATCCTGTGCTCGGACAGCCGCCGCACCGCCTCACCGAACCCGAGAGCCCCCACCAGATGGGTCAGCTCGACGAACGTGCCGTACGCCTTCGGCGACGGTGCCGCGTGCCAGGTGGACGCGAGCAGGTGCGTCTTGCCGACGCCGAACCCGCCGTCGAGATAGAGCCCACGCGCGCTCTCCGGGCGGCCGCCCCCGAACAGCTTGAACCGGGACTTGCGGGGCGCGCCGGCCGCGATGCCGCCCGCGAACGCGGAGCACGACGCGACCGCCGCGGCCTGGCTCGGCTCGTCCGCGTTGGGCACGTAGGTGGAGAACCGGACGCCGTCGAACCGCGGCGGCGGCACCAGCGAGGCGATCAGCTCGTCGGCCCCGATCTCGGGACGGCGGTCGGTCAAACGCATAGGTGTGAGGATATCGGGGAAGCCGGACTCGACCGTCCCCTCACGTCATGTTGGGATTCACATCATGGATCAGCTGTGGCCCACCCCACTCGACGACCTGACCGACGACGACCTCGCCGGCATCTACGGCTACCCAGGGCACCTCGACGAGCCGTTCGTGCAGGTGAACTTCGTGTCGTCGACGGATGGCGCGGCTACGCTGGCGGACCGGTCGGAGGGCCTGTCCCACCCGGCCGACAAGCGGATCTTCCTGCTGGGCCGCGACCTGGCCGACGTCGTGCTGGTGGGCGCGGGCACGGCACGCGCGGAAGGTTACCGCGGCGCCCGCACCACCGGCGAGCGCCGTGCCCGCCGCGCCCGGCTCGGACTGTCCGAGATCCCGCCGATCGCGGTGGTGTCCGGGAGCGCGCGGATCGACCCGGCATGCCCGCTGTTCACGGACACGAAGGTGCCGCCGATCGTCATCACCACCGAGCACGCGCCCGAAGAACGCCGCGCCGACCTCGAAAAGGCGGGCGCGGAGGTGCTGGTCGCGGGCGAGCAGATGGTCGACCTGACCGCCGCGCTCGACGCCCTGGCGCGGCGTGGGCTGTATCGAGTCGACTGCGAAGGCGGGCCGCTGCTGTTCGGTGAGCTCATCGCGGAGGACCTGGTGGACCAGCTGTGCCTGACGGTCGCGCCCGTCCTCGCGGGCGCCGGTGCGGGGCGGATCGCGATGGGCCGCCTGTCGAGTGAAGCGCGCCGCCTGGAGCTGGCGTCGATCCTGCTCGAGGACGGCTTTTCGATGTTGCGCTACCGCAAACGTCCCTAGAATGCGCGCATGCTGCCTTTGCGCCCGCCGATCCAGCCGATGCTCGCCAAAGCGGCCAAGACGATCACCGACGGCGGCGATCTGCTGTTCGAGCCGAAGTGGGACGGGTTCCGGTGCCTGGTGTTCCGCGACGGCGACGGGCTGACCCTGCAGTCACGGGCGGGTAAACCGCTCAACCGGTATTTCCCCGAGGTGCTGGACCAGCTGAGCGCGGCGCTGCCCGCGGCGGTGGCCCTGGACGGGGAACTGGTCGTCGCGCAGGACGGGCAGCTGGACTTCGACGCCCTCACCGAGCGGATCCACCCCGCCAAGAGCCGCGTGACGCTGCTGGCCGAGCAGACGCCGGCCACGTTCGTCGCGTTCGACCTCCTCGCCCTCGACGATCAGTCCTTTTTGGACGAACCGACGAGCGCGCGCCGGGACCGACTGGAGAAACTGACCGGCGAGGGCATCAACATCACGCCCGCCACCACCGACGCCGCCACGGCACGGCACTGGTTCACGCTGTTCGAGGGCGCCGGACTGGACGGGGTGATCGGCAAGCCGCTCGGCGCCCCTTACTCGCCGGGCAAGCGGATCATGGCGAAGTACAAGCACGCCCGCACCGCCGACTGTGTCGTCGCGGGCCTGCGGTGGCACGCGGACAGCGAGCCCGGTCAGGCGGTCGGGTCGCTGCTGCTCGGTCTGTACGACGAGAACGGCGTGCTGCACCACCCCGGCGTCGTCGGCGCGTTCCCGGTGGCGCGGCGGCGTGAGCTGGCGACGGAGCTGGCGGAGCTGATCACCGACGGGCCGCACCCGTGGCTCGGCGACGCGGTGGTCGAGGGGCAGCGGCTGCCGGGCGGCGTCACCCGCTGGCGCAGCACCGAGCAGCCGTGGATGCCGCTGCGCCCCGAGCGGGTCGTCGAGGTCGGCTACGAACACACCGAAGGCGGCCATCCCGCGCGGTTCCGGCACACGGCACAGTTCGTGCGCTGGCGCCCGGACCGCGAACCCGCCTCGTGTGGCTACGCGCAGCTCGACGAACCGGCCCGCTACGACCTCGACGCCGTCTTCAAGGGCGAAGTCCGCAGCTGACCCGCTTACCCGCCGCTCACCGCGGGCGTGCGAAGGTCGGGACGGTACCGTCATGAAAACGAGGGGACTCGACTTGCTCCGCTGGCCCGCCCTGCTCACGTTCGCCTTGCTGGTGCCCGCGCTGCTGGCGGGATGCACCGCGGGGCCGTCGCAGCGCCCGGCCGTGGTGGACAACGACGAGCCGTCGGTGACGGCGACGACGAGCGCGGCCCCGGTGCCGCTGCCTCCGCTGACCGACCCGCAGTCGCCGTCGGTGCGGTGGACCGACTGCGACCAGGACACCCGCGACCACCTCGACCCGCCACCGGTGCCGGACTCGCTGCACTTCACGTGCGCCGGCGTACAGTCCGTTCTCGACGCGCCCGACCTGCCCGGCCGCGTACAGACCCACATCGCGCTGCTCAGGGCCGGTGACGGACCGATCCCGCTGGTCGTGCTCAACGACGTCGACGGCGAACCCGGCACGCTCTACGCCGCGCACCTGGCCGCCGTGCTGCCGCCGGCGCTGCTGCAGCGGTTCTCGCTGATCGGCATGGACCGGCGCGGCACCGGCGACTCCGACCCGATCGGCTGCGTGCCCACCGACGTCCGCGGGCAGCTGCTCGGCCAGGACCCCGCGGGCAGCGACGTCGAGACGGTGCTCGACGCCGCGCGCAGGGCGGGCCAGCAGTGCGCGATCGAGCTGGGCAACACACAGCAGGCACTGGACAGCTGGCGCACCGCGGGCGATCTCGAGCAGGTCCGCCAGGCGCTGGGCGTCCAGAAGCTCAACGCGATCGCCCGCGGCGAAGCCTCCGACGTGCTCACCGCCTACGCCACCCGCTACGCCGGCCGGGTCGGTCGCGTCGTGCTCGACGGAATCCCCGACCCGTCGCCGGACCCGGCGACCCTGCTCGGCGACCTCGTCACGGCGCAGCAGGCGACGCTGGACGCGTTCGGCAAGGACTGCGCGGCGCGCGGCTGTCCCCTCGGCGGCGATGCCACCGGGGTGGTGACCGCGCTGCTCCAGCAGCTGCGCGCCACTCCGCCCACCCTGGCCAACGGCGTCCCGTTCGACCCCGGGGTGGCGCTCAACGCGGTCCTGTACGGCCTGCGGGACAAGGCCCGGTGGCCGGAACTGGCCACCGCGATCCAGGCCGCACGCGGCGGCAGCGTCACCCCGCTGGCCGCGTTCGTCGCCCCGCTGCTCAACGGTTCACCCCTGGCACCGTCCCGGTTGGACGGTGCGCTCGCGACGTTGTGCAACGACACCACGGCCCGCGTGTCGGCCGACAAGATCACCCAGCTCACCGGCCGGCTGCGGGCGCGTTCGGCGCTGTTCGGCGGGCTCGTCACGCAACGGCTCGCGTGGTGCCTGCCGTGGCCGGGCCGCGTCGACGGCCCGACGCCGCTGGGCGCTTCCGGCCTCCCGCCCATCCTGGTGACAAGTACGGCAGCCGACCCGGTGACGCCCGAAGTCGGCACCACGCGAGCCACCAACCAGATGTCGAGCGCCGTCGGGATTTCGTGGCAGGGCGCCGGACACGGTGGGCTCACCTCGCCGTGTGTCGCCGAGACGGTCCGGGCGTTCCTGGTCGACGGCAAAGTCCCCGCGGGCGGCACGCTCTGCCCCGCGTAGGCCCGACGGGTCCCGGCCGTTACGCTTGGCGTTCGCCAGCAGTCGCCTTCCCACACCGGGGGTAGTCGTGTCGTCATCCGCCGTCGAGGCCCCGGCCGAAGCGCCGCCGCCCTCGGTGCCGGAGAGACGGCCGATCCCGGCCGCGGCGTTCTGGACCGTGCTCGTGCTGGGCGCCCTGGCCGGTGCGTGGTACGTCAAGCAGGTCGTCGCGGACATGCCCGACCTGATGCACCTCAAGGACCTCGGCGTGTACCAGATCGCCGGCGCCCGCATCCTCGAGGGCACGTCGGTGTACGACACCCCGCTGCTCGGCAACACGCGTGGCATCTGGGAGTTCGTCTACACGCCGTTCGCGGCGCTGCTGTTCGTGCCGCTGGCGAAGCTGCACGGCGACGTGTTCACCTACGTCGGTGCGTTCGGTGACTTCGTCGCCCTCGCGGTCGCCGTGTGGGCGACCCTGGCCATGCTCGGCTACCGGCGCGACGTGCGGCTCGCCGTGTGGAGCCTGCCGATCGCGGGCCTGCTGATGTGGTGCGAGCCGATCCGCGAGACGATGGCGTTCGGCCAGGTCAACATCATGCTGATGACGCTGGTGCTGGTCGACATGGTGCTGCCGGACTCGTTCCGCGGCAAGGGTGTGCTGACCGGGATCGCGGCGGGCATCAAGCTGACGCCGCTGTTTTTCGTGCTGTACCTGGTCTTCACGCGTCGCTACCGGGCGGCTGCCGTGTCGGCGGGCTCGTTCGTCGCGACCGTCCTCGTCGGTTTCCTCGTGCTGCCACACGATTCCAAGACGTTCTGGTCGGGCGCGTTCGCCGATCCGACCCGGGTGGGCGTGCCGGAGAACCCCTCGAACGAGTCGCTGCGCGGCATGGTCGCCCGGAGCGTCGGTCTCGACGGCGGGATGAAACTGCTGTGGCTGGCGCTGGCCGCGGTGCTCGCGCTGGGGTGCCTGCTGCTCGCGCGCCGCCTGGCGGATCGCGGCGAGGAACTGCTCGCGGTGGCGCTGTGCGGGCTGGCCACGACGGCCGTGTCGCCCTACAGCTGGGTGCACCACTGGGTGTGGCTGGGCGCGCTGCTGGTCTACCTGCTGCACGCGTCGCTCCGGCGGTGGGCGGTGCTGGCGTGGCTGGGACTGCTGCTGACGGCCGCCGTGGCCTCGGGCGGGGTGCTTCAGCTGTTCGGGTCCAGCAGAAGCAGCATCCTGGACTTCCCGTCGTGGAACCACCTGGGCGTCGTCTACCACAACTCCTACATCTGGCTGACCGTCCTGGCGTTCGTGATCGTGGCGATCCGCGTGCGGAAGCCGGTCCCTGCCTAAGCTGGGCCCATGCGGTTCGGTATCTCCATTCCCCAGGGTGTCCAGGGCCGGTTCGACGCGGACGCGTTCCGTGCGTATGTACGGCGCGCCGAGGAACTCGGGTTCGACAGCGGGTGGACCCAGGAACAGGTGCTGACGATGGCAGACATGCCGCACGTCGGCGCGATCGAGACGATGACCTACGCCGCCGCGTGCACCGACCGGCTGCGGCTGGGGTGCTCGGTGTTCGTCGCGCCGCTGCACAACCCGGTACACCTGGCCAAGAGCCTGGCCACGCTCGACTACGTCAGCGGCGGGCGGCTCGAGGTCGGCGTCGGTACCGGCGGGAAGCACCGGATGTTCTCCGCCTTCGAGGTCGACCCGTCGCGCCTGGTCAGTCGGTTCACCGAGGAAGTCCGGCTGCTCAGGGAGCTGTGGACCAAGGACAACGTGACCTTCGACGGCCAGTTCTGGCAGCTCGCCGGCGCCACGGTGGACCCGAAGCCCGCCCAGCCGGCAGGCCCGCCCCTGTGGTTCGGCGGCAGCGTGCCCGCCGCGCTGCGCCGCGCGGTCCGCCACGGCGACGGGTTCTTCGGCGCGGGCTCCACGACCACCGAGAACTTCGTGCGCCAGCTGCGCACGGTCCGCGAGGCACTCGACGAAACGGGCCGCGACCCCGCTTCGTTCCGCCTCGCGAAACGGATCTACTTCACCATCGACGACGACGCGGCCCGTGCCCGCCGCCAGGTGGCCACCGACCTGGAACGCCTCTACGGCCGGCCGGACCTGTCGGCCGTCGCGGTCGCCGGCACCGCCGAGGACGTCGTGGCGGGCGCGCAGGAAATCGCCGACACCGGGGTGGAGCTGATCCTGTTCACCCCGCTGTCCGACGAGGCCGGGCAGATGGAACGCGTGGCCGCGGAGGTCGTCCCGCACGTCGGGTGAATCCGGGTCACACCAGGTGGGCGATGCCCGAGATGATGAGGTAGACGCCGAAGCAGCCGGCGACAAGGACGATGATGGTGCGGCCGTGCCTTGCCAGCCAGGCGTTCACCGCGGTGACGACGCGGACCGTGCCGTCCGGCCAGATGGCGTGCGCGATGATCGGTATCTCGATCACCAGCATGTAGAGCGCGGCGACGAGGACGACGCTCAGCACCGTCACCAGCAAGCCGGCGTGTCCCTTGGCGACGGCATGCAGCGAGCTCAGGTACAGCGGTGACGGCGTGTACATCGCCATGCCGAGGCCGAGCAGCCCGATCAGACCGAGTTCGCGGCGCTGCCGGGGCGTCTTCGTCGCGCGCGGCCGGAAGTGGATGATCAGCGCGAAAACTACCAGGACGATGCCGAGGCCGAGATCGATCCACGGCGGCACAGTGCGGTGTCTGGGCCCTTCGATACCGGTGCCCTGCAGCACCAGCACGACGAGGAAGCCGACACCGAGGGTGATGAGCACGGCGCCGGTCAGAAAGATCGACGCCCGCCTTCTGGGTTGCTGGTTGGTCAGCAGGAACGCGATGAACAGCAGCGCGGTCGGGGAAATCGCGGCGCCGAGCGCGGCAGGCACAGCTTCGGACAGCATGGCTCACACCGCCTCCCTCCGTCTCGGTCCCACACAAGACGATTTTCGCGGCGCTCACCCGCCCTCACAAGCCACGGTCCGGGAACGGGCACGTTGCCCGACGGAACGTCCTGAGCGGCCGCGTTTCAGCTCTCCGGCCGCGCCTTGCTGGGCTGCACCCGCTTCGGCTCGCCCGGCATTTTCGGGTAGTCCGGCGGGTACGGCATCTCGCCGAGGCCGCGGTCGCGCTCGTCGCGGGCGTACCACTCCAGCGCGGTCTCGAGGCCGAACGCGCGCTGGTCCATCGCCGCGTGCGCGTCGCCGTGCTCGGCCAGCCAGCCGGGCACGGTAAGCACATCGAAATCGTCGGGGTCGGCTTCGGCCAGCTGCTCCCAGGTCAGCGGCGTGGACACGGTGGCGCGGGCAGTGCCGCGCACCGACCAACTGGAGGCCACGGTGCGGTCGCGGGCGGCCTGATTGTAGTCCAGGAAAACCTTGCCGCCGCGCTCCTCCTTCCACCACGCGATCGTCGCCAGGTCCGGGATGCGCCGCTCGACCTCACGGCCGAGCGCGATCACCGCGTGCCGGACATCGATGAAGTCCCACTCCGGGCGGATCCGCACCAGCACGTGCACCCCGCGCCCGCCGGAGGTCTTCGGGTAGCCGACGAGCCCTGCTTCGTCCAGCACCTCGCGCACCGTCTGCGCGACGCGCACCGCGTCGCCGAACCCGGTCTCGTCGGAGGGGTCGACGTCGATCCGCAGCTCGTCGGGGTGGTCGACGTCGGGGCGGCGCACGGGCCACGGGTGGAAATCGAGGGTGCCCAGATTGGCGGCCCACACGAGGGCGGCCGGCTCGGTCGGGCACACCTCGTCGGCGGTGCGCCCGGACGGGAACGTGATCCGCGCCGACTCCAGCCAGCCCGGCGCCCCCTTCGGCACCCGTTTGGCGTAGAAGAACTCGCCCGCCACCCCGTCCGGGAACCGCTTCAGCGTGGTCGGCCGGTCACGGATCGCCCGCAACAGCGGCTCCCCGACCGCGAGGTAGTATTCGGCCACCTGCCGCTTGGTGATCCCGCGCTCCGGAAAGTACACCTTGTCGGGACTGGTGACGCGCACCGTGCGCTCGCCGACCTGGTACTCGATCGCTTCGCCATGCTTGGGCACGGGGTTCACAGTAGTGCGCCCCGCGCGTCCCGCCCGGGCGCCGCGCAATACCGTGTCAGCATGAGCCGCCGCACCAAACTGATCGCCGCGCTCGCGGTGCTCACCGCTGTCGTGGTGGCCGCGTTCGTGCTGCCGATCCCCAATCCGGCGCAGCTGCGCGACTGGGCGGCGGGCCACGGGCCGGCGACGGCTTTCCTGCTGCTGGCGGCCTATTCGCTACTCACGGTGGTCCCCATCCCCCGCACCGTGTTCAACCTGGCGGCCGGCCTGTTGCTCGGCAACGCCGCCGGGATCGCCGTGGCGATCGTCGCGACCGGGATTTCCGGCATGCTCGGCTTCGGGCTGGCCCGCCTACTCGGCCGGGACCTCGTGGCCCGCCACCTGCAGCGGAAATCGGTGCGCGTGGTCAACGACCGGCTCTCCGACGGTGGCGTCCTCGCGATCACGTCGCTCCGCCTGATTCCCGCGGTTCCCTTCGCTCCACTGGGTTACTGCTGCGGGATCCTGGATGTGCGTGCCCGCCCGTACCTGATCGGCACGGTGCTCGGCAGCCTGCCGGGAACGATCGCGGTCGTCGTGCTCGGCGACGCGCTCACCGGCGGCACCCCGCCGGCCCTGCTGGCGTGTTACCTCGCGTTTGCGCTGGTCGGCGCGCTCGGTCTGATCAAGGTCGTGCGCAGGACAGCTTACGGGAGCGCCCCGAACGAGACCGCTACACTCGGTCCGGTGCGCGAGGAGGGTGTTCGCGCTCGGGCAAGCCAAGAAATGCAGGTAGTTTCCGAGGAGTAGTCCCATCGACACCGGTCAGCTGATCGCAGGGCACTATCGCCTCGTTGAGCACATCGGCAGCGGCGCCATGGGCGTCGTGTGGCGCGCAGTCGACGAGCGCCTCGAGCGTGCGGTGGCGGTGAAGCAGATTCTCGCCCAGCCGGGAATGTCCGAGGCCGAGCGCAGCAGCATGCGGCAACGGGCGATGCGCGAGGCGAAGAACGCGGCACGTTTCCAGCATCCGAACGCGATCGTCGTGTTCGACATCGCGGAGCAGGACGGCGACCCGTGCCTGGTCATGGAGTACCTGCCGTCGAAGAGCCTGTCCGCGGTGATCGGGGAACAGTCCACACTGCCGCTGGGCCAGGTCGCGCGCGTCGGCGAGCAGGTCGCGTCGGCGCTGGTCGCCGCCCACCGGGCGGGCATCGTGCACCGCGACATCAAGCCGGCCAACATCCTGCTCGACGAGTCGGGCACCGCGAAGATCACCGACTTCGGCATTTCCCGCGCCGCGGGTGACCTGACGCTCACCCAGACCGGTCTCATCGGCGGCACCCCCGCCTACCTGGCGCCCGAGCTGGCGCGCGGCTCCGACCCGTCACCCGCCTCGGACGTGTTCTCGCTCGGCGCCACGCTGTACCACGCGCTGGAGGGCCAGCCGCCCTACGGCAACAGCAGCAACCAGCTCGCACTGCTGTACACGGCCGCGAATGGGCAGGTGATCCCGCCGCGCCAGTCGGGCAAGGCCACGGCGCTGCTGATGAACCTGCTGCGCGTCGAACCGGCGGAGCGGCCGAGCATGGCCGAAGCCCGGGACAGACTCGCCGCGTTGGCCTCCGGCGAACCGGAGCCCAACGCGGGCACGCTCGTCTCTCCGCCGCTCTACTCGGCCGGCCGCCAGCCCGCGGCCGTGCCGGCCGACCCGCCGCCTGGCGAACGCCCGCCGTGGCAGCGCACGAACAACCAGCCGGGCGTCCCGCAGCCGGCCGTGACGGCGCTGCAGCCGCAGTCCCCCCGCACGCCCACCGCGGCGTTCATCCCGCCCGTTCGCCCGGCAGGTCGGGCTGCCCAGGCCAGGGGTTCGAACCGGCGCAAGGGCGTCATCATCGGCGGGGCGGCCGCGGTCGTCGTCGTGGTCGTGGCCGTACTGCTGATCGTGCTGAACTCCGGTAACGACAACACCGGCAGGTCCACGGGGACCAATGCCGGCGGTAGTCACCCGTCGTCGACAGCCCCGTCCACCGCGCCCAGCTCGGCGTACGCGGCGGCGCTCGGCCAGACCCCGAACGTCGGCGGAGCGATCAACAACGCCGATGCCGGCAACAACGCGGTGAAGAGGTTCCTCGACAACGTCGGCAACGACAGTGCCTGGAGCCTGTTGACCCCCGCCGCGCAGCAGGTCTACGGCAGCCAGCAGCAGTTCGCCACCTACTGGAGCCAGTACAAGATCACGAGTTACCAGCGGATCCTGGCCGACAACGGCCAGAATGCGGACGGTTCGGTGGACCTCTACGTGTCCGTCGACGGTGCCGGCCGTCCGCATTGGCGCATCGTGCGAACCGATGCCGGGTTGCGAATCGACGCCGATACCAAAATCTTCGGCTGAGTGGCCTACGGTGGGGCCATGGTCGAGCGTGAACCGGCCCGCAACCACCACTTCGACGACGACCTCGTCGGGCTGGACCCGGACGACCCGGAGGCGCAGGCGTTCGCCGAGCACCTGGACCGGATGCAGCGCTGTGAGCCGGGTTTCACGATCGAATCGTCGCTGGAGAAGGTGGCCGACTTCGCCGACTCCAGCACGCGCACGGGCGGCCTGACGTGGTGGATCGCGGCGACCGTCGCGGCACTCATCGTGTTCGGTGTGATCGTGGCCGCGTGGGACATCGTGGTGCGGGCCGTGCAATGGCTCGCCGGGTAACGTGGGAGACATGGAACCGGTGACCGGCACGACGCCACGGGTGGTCAAGTCCGAGCAGGAATGGCGCGAGCAGCTGGCCCCGCAGGAGTACGCGGTGCTACGCCAGGCGGCGACGGAACGTCCGTTCACCGGCGAGTACACCGACACCAAGACCGAAGGCGTCTACGAGTGCCGGGCGTGCGGCGCGGAACTGTTCCGCAGCACCGAGAAGTTCGAGAGCCACTGCGGCTGGCCGTCGTTCTTCGACCCGTCCACCACCGACGCGGTCGTCGTGCGGGAGGACCGGTCGATGGGGATGCCGCGCGTCGAGGTGCTGTGCGCGACCTGCCACAGCCACCTGGGCCACGTCTTCGCGGGCGAGGGCTATCCCACCCCCACCGACCAGCGCTACTGCATCAACTCGATCGCGCTGCGCCTGGTCCCGAAGGACTGACTCACACGACCTCGACCTCGCACGGCAGGCCAGGCGCCTTGCAGTCTCTGCCTGGAGCTGGCCCCGCACCACTTTTCGCCGCAAAACACAGCCCGCCTCGGCGTCGAGCAGGTGTGGCGCGTTCACGGCCACACCGCCGAGCCGGTGCCCCAGCTCGGCGGATGCGTCGGTCCGTTCACTCAGCACTCTGATCACGGCCGAGGCGTCGACGACGACCTCGGTCGTCATCGACGCAGATCCTCCTCGCCCGGGCGGGGCCCTCGGATCGCGGACCGCCCTGCGCCTCATCCCGAGGGAGTAGCCAGGTCACGCCGCGGCCGCGTTGGAACCCGGCGAGGTCGTCAGCGGTGCGCTCGCAGTAGTGGCCGGCACGTCCGACGGGGCGACGAACACGCTGCCACCCGGCCCCGCTTCGACGGCTTCGTGCGTCGCGCTCTTGTCCAGGACCTGCTGCCACGACTCGAACCAGTCGGTCCACCCATCACCAGGCGTACCCGCCAGCGGGCTGTCGGTGATCGTGACCGGATCCCCCGGCAGTTCCTCCTGGTAGTAGGCCTGCGCGGCCGCAGGTGGCATGTTGACGCAGCCGTGACTGACGTCGCTGCTGCCCTGCGACGCCACCGACCACGAGGCCGCGTGCAGGAAGTCACCACTCCAGGTGAACCGGACCGACCACGGGACCTGCACGTCGTAGTACCCGGGCTGGCCGGGAGCGATGTCGGACGGCTTCATCTCCTGCGGGTTGGCCTTGTCGATGGTCAGGTAGGTTCCGTTCGGGGTGTCGTGGCCGCGTTTCCCCGTACTGATCGGCCAGTCGGCCTGCAGCTGACCGTTGCGGTAGAGCTGCATATGGTGGCTGGTGGTACTGGCCGTGACGATCAGCGAGTCGCCGATCTGGAAGCTCTGGGTCAGGTCGGCGGCGCCGTAGACACCCGGCGCGGCCTGCACCCCGTTGAGCAGCCCGGTGAAGGTGACCGTGGTGTGCGCCGGCCAGTAGTCCCGCGGCCGGAAGTCCACGTGCTTGTCGTCGAGCCACATCCAGGCGCCGACGACCGGCTGGGACGTGGTGACGTGCAGTGCGTTCTCGACCGCAGCCCTGTCGGTGACCGACTGACTGAACGTGAGCTCGATCGGCATGCCGACGCCGTAGCTGTCGTTCTCGCCCTCGAAAATGTGTGTACGGAACGTGTGCGCGGGGGTGAGTGTGGTGAACGTGCTGGTGGTGGTCACGGTCAGCCCGGCGGCGTCGACCCCGGTCGCGGTCACCGCGTAGGTCTGGGCCACGTTGAGCACCGTGCTGCTGCGCCACGACGTCCGGCTCGCGTCGAAGGTCCCGGACACCTGATCACCACTGGTGCGCACCGAGACGTCACTGACCTTGCCACCCGCCGCCGTCACGACGATCGGTGCATCGGTCGCCACGTCCCGGCTCGTGTCGGCCGGGCTGATCGCCAGCCGGACCGCCGGGGCCGCCGGCCGCGCCGGGGACGGCGCGACCGCACCCCCGCCCGCGGTGCAGCCCGTCACAGCGGTCCCCAGGGCCGCGACCATGATCGTCGTTCCGATCAGCCACCGGCGCATCTCGCGAACCTCCCCGCCGAAGCGTGCTCCACCGACGCATACGAAACCCCGGGCAACGATTCTGCCAGGGTCACGGCGACGTATAGTCACATCGCCACCGCGATTCCGCATAAGTCGCGAGAACGAAATCGCCAAAGGCGGGCAAAAGGGCTTTCCGGCAAATCGACCGAGCCGAATTCACCCGGCGAACGCGGCGGAGTCGGCGCCGAGCAAGGGCAAACCCCGGTCCCAGCGCGGCGGCGAAGCCGGCAGCACCGATTCCGCACCGGGTGACTACCGCGTCCGGCATGACCCAGCTCCCCCAGAGCCCGGTCACGGCAGGGCGGCGATCAGCTCCGCCGGCGGCACCTTCGTGCCGGTGTAGAACGGGATCTCCTCGCGCACGTGCCGCCGGGTCTCGCTGCCGCGCAGGTGCCGCATGAGGTCGACGATCCGGTGCAGCTCGTCCGCCTCGAACGCGAGGATCCACTCGTAGTCGCCGAGCGCGAACGAGGAGACCGTGTTGGCCCGCACGTCGGGGTAGTCGCGCGCCATCTTGCCGTGCTCGGCGAGCAGCTTGCGGCGCTCGTCGTCAGGCAGCAGGTACCACTCGTACGACCGCACGAACGGGTACACGCAGACGTAGCGGCGGGACTGCTCATCCGCCAGGAACGCCGGAATGTGGCTCTTGTTGAACTCCGCGGGCCGGTGCAGCGCGAACTGGCTCCACACGGGCGTGGAAACGCGGCCCAGCGGCGTGCGGCGGAAACCGGCGTAGGCGGCCTGGAGCTGCTCGGGCTCCTGCGCGTGCCACCAGATCATGTAGTCGGCGTCGGCCCGCAGCGCTGCTACGTCGTACACGCCGCGCACGACGACACCCTTGCCCTCCAGGGCGTCCAGGTACTCGGTGGTCTCGCGCGCGACCGAGCCGCGGTCGTCGGGGAGCTTGCCGGGCTCGGCCCGGAACACCGACCACGCGGTGTAGCGAATGCTGTCGTTGAGTTCGTTGTAGTCCAGACGCGCCATGCCCCCATTTTGGCACTAGCTATGCGCGTGTCGCCGCCGAGGTGATGCGGCTCGCGGCCGCGTCGGCTGCGCCGATGCAGGCCGGGATGCCGACGCCGTGGAACGTCGCGCCGGCGATCTCCAGTCCGGGCACGGCCGCGACCGCGCGCTCGACGCGCTCGACCAGCGCGACGTGCCCGACGCCGTACTGCGGCAGTCCACCGCCCCATCGCGTGACCCGCACGTCGACCGGCTCCGCGGTCACCCCGGTCAGCTCGGCCAGGTCACGTCGGACCAGACGCACCAGCTCGTCGTCGTCCGCGCGCAGCGCACCCGGGTCGCCGAACCGGCCGACCGAACCGCGCACGAGCACCGGAGGACCGTCGAGGTGGCCCCATTTCCGGCTGGAGAAGGTAAACGCCTTGGCGGCCGGCCGCGTGCCGTCCGGGTAGCGTTCCCGGGCGCCGATGAGGACACCGGAGGCGTCCGGCAGCTCGGTGCCGGCGGGCAGCGCGAGCGCGACGACAGCCATCGAGGCGACCTCGACCTCGCTCAACGCGGCCGCAGCGTCCGGCACGACGTCCGCAAGCAGCCGGCGCACCGCCGGGGCGGGCACGGCGAGCAGCACGGCATCGACGTCGACCGCCTCGTCGACCAGCTCCAGCGTCCAGCCTTCCGGACGCCTCCGTAAGCCCTTCACCAGCGTGCCCAGCCGCACGTCGGGCTTGGCCAGCTCGACGAGCCGGTCGACGAGTGTGCCGAGTCCGGTCGCGAGGGTGCCGAACACGGGGGCGCTGCTCGGCGACGACGGCAGCTGCGACGCGGCGGCCGCGGTGAGCGACCCGGCACCCGACTCGATCGCCGTGGCCAGCCCGGGCACGGTGGCGCGCAGCCCCAGCCCGTCGGCGCCGCCCGCGTACACCCCGCCCAGCAGCGGGTCGACCAGCCGGTCCACCAGCTCGTCGCCGAACCGCTCGCGCAGCAGCACACCGAGCGACACGTCATCGGAGCCCAGCGACAGCGGCGGCAACCCGGTCTCGCTCGCGACGCGCCGGCGGCCGTCCCCGGAGAGCACCCCGGCGACTGCGTCGGCCGAGCCCGGCACGCCCATCACCGTGCCGCCGGGCAGGCCGACCTGCCTGCCGCCCGCGCGCACTCGCGACTTCGCTCCGGTCGGATGCCGCAGTGCATCGCCCAGCCCGATCTCCCGGATCAGCGCGAGGGCTTCGGGACGGCGGGCCAGGAACGCCTCGGCGCCCACGTCGTAGCGCACCCCGGCCAGCTCGACGGTGCGCAGCTTTCCGCCCAGCACATCACCGGATTCGAACACCGTGATCGTCGCGCTGTCACCGAAACGCCGGCGCAGCCGGTACGCGGCCGCCAGCCCGGAGACGCCTCCCCCCACGACGGCAACGCGCATCAGGGCTCCAGCGAATGCACCAGGTCGACCACGCGGGTCAGCACCTCGGGGTCGGTGCCGGGCAGCACGCCGTGGCCCAGGTTGAAGATGTGCCCGGCGGCGGCGCGGCCTTCGTCGGCGACCCGGCGGACCTCCGCCTCGATCACGGGCCAGGACGCACCCAGCAGTGCGGGGTCGAGGTTGCCCTGGACCGCGGGCGGCGGGCCGCCTGCCGCGGTGAGCCGGCGCACGGCCTCGTCCAGCGGGATGCGCCAGTCGACCCCGACCACGTCGGCGCCCGCCTCGCGCATGACGGTCAGCAGCTCGCCGGTGCCGACGCCGAAGTGAATGCGCGGCACGTCGTAGCCGGCCAGGCCGCCGAGCACCTTCGCCGAATGTGGCAGCACGAACTCACGGTAATCGCGCACGGACAGCGCACCGGCCCACGAGTCGAACAGCTGGATCGCGTCCGCGCCCGCGTCGAGCTGGGCCCGCAGGAACGTCAGCGCCATGTCGGCCAGCCGGCCCGCCAGCGCGTGCCAGAGTTCGGGCTCGCTGCGCATCAGCGCCTTGGTGTGCTCGTAGTTGCGACTCGGCCCGCCCTCGATCAGGTACGACGCGAGCGTGAACGGCGCGCCCGCGAACCCGATCAGCGGCGTGCCGCCGAGCCGCTTCACCAGCAGCCGCACACCCTCGGCGACGGGCGCGATCTGCTCCGGCTCGAGCACTGGCAGCGCCGCCACGTCCCCCGCGGAGCGGATGGGGGCGGCCACGACCGGCCCGGTGCCGGGCACGATGTCGATGTCGATGCCCGCCGCGGCCAGCGGAACCACGATGTCGCTGAACAGGATCGCCCCGTCCACGCCGTGCCTGCGCACGGGCTGCATCGTGATCTCCGCGAGCATCTCCGGGTCGAAGCACGCCTTCAGCATCGGCACGCCCTCGCGGAGCGCGCGATACTCGGGAAGGGAACGACCGGCCTGGCGCATGAACCACACGGGCAGCCGCGAGGGGCGGCCGCCACGGGCGGCGACGAGAAGCGGCGCCTCGGACAGCCCGCGCTGGGCGGCCGGGCGAGACGGCTGAACGGTAGCTGGCATCGTAACCATCGTGCCACGTGGCCGGCGACCGCTCCTCGGCGCGTCTTCGCCGCACCGCCCGGGTTCGGGCATACAGTCGGCGAGTGACCGCGATGACGCATGCACCCGAACTCTTCCGTGAAGCTGTCGCGGCGCTGCAATCCGTCCGGCCCCGGCCGGAAGTGACCCTGGAGAGCGTGCGCGCGCCACAACGGCTCGCCCCCTGGTCCTATGCCCTCAGCTGCGAGACCACCGGCCCGGCGGACGTCCTGGCCACCGGCAGACTGGTGCTGCTGCACGATCCGGAGGGCCAAGAGGCCTGGAACGGCGTGCTGCGTCTGGTGACCTACGTGCGCGCCGAACTCGACCGCGAACTCGCCACCGACCCGTTCCTGCCGGCGGTCGGCTGGTCGTGGCTCACCGACGCGCTGGAGTCCTCCGGCGCGTCGTGGACCGCACTGGGCGGCACGGTCACCGAAACGTCGTCGGCCCGTTTCGGCGACATCGCGGGCCCGGTCCGCACCGACGATCTCGAGCTGCGCGCGTCCTGGACGCCGACCGACGGGCACCTGCGGCCGCACGGCGAGTCGTTCCTGCAGCTGATGTCCAGCGTCGCGGGCCTGCCGCCGGTCGGGGTCACCCTGTTCGGGCACCGCCAGACTTCCTGAAACTGTCGTACCCCGCTCCTAGCGTGCTCGGTATCCGAGCGGAGGAGCAGACATGAGCGGCAAGATCGCCTACCTGTATGTGTTCGACACGCTGGCCGACTGGGAGCCCGGCTATCTGACGGCGGAGCTGAACTCAGGGCGGTATTTCGCCCGCGCGGGGGACTGCGTCCCGGTGCGAACGGTCGGCCTGACCGCGGCGCCGGTCACCACCAAGGGCGGGCTCGGCCTCACGCCCGACAGCACGCTCGACAGGATCACTCCCGGCGAGTCGGCGATCCTGATCCTGCCCGGCGGCGACACCTGGCTGGAGCCGGTGCACGACGCGGCGCTGGCGAAGGCGGCGGACTTCCTCGCGTCGGGGGTCCCGGTCGCGGCGATCTGCGGCGCCACGCTGGCGCTGGCGAACGCCGGGATGCTCGATGAGCGGCCGCACACGAGCAACAATCTGGGCGCCTTGCAGGCGATGTGTCACGGCTATTCCGGTGCCGAGTACTTCGTGGCGGCCCCGGCGGTGCGGGACGGCGATCTCATCACGGCCAGCGGGATGGCGCCGGTCGAGTTCGCCCGGGAGGCGCTGGCGCGGCTCGACGTCCTCGGGCCAGAAACGCTGGACGCCTGGTACCGGCTGAACGCGGACCGTGAGGAAGCGGCGTACTTCGACCTGATGAACAGCCTGCCCCATCCGGTGGGGGCGGCCTGAAGGGCCGCACGGGCGGATGCACAGAGCGTATGCACGCGCAAGGACGCGTACTCAACTCTGCTCTATCGGGTTGACTCCCTGAACCGTTAACACCGCGGCGCTTGTTAACCCGATCGTGCTACAAGAACACCACTTAGTAACAACTCGATCGGGATAGATACCCGTTCGATCCCCCCGCTGGGCCCTTCGGGCGGCTAAAGTGCCTCTTCGACGACACCACTTTCGGTCTAGCTGGCGCGGCTGTTTGGCCGAAAGTCCCGGTGCCGGTCGGGGGGCACGACCGACTCCAGGGAGGTAGTGACGTGGCTGCCGTCGGCTTATCTCAGGCCGTCAG
>DATFHB010000047.1:0-31632 GCA_035248845.1 Amycolatopsis sp.
CGACGGGCCGATCGCCCAGGACGGCGTGTCCTACACGATCCTCGCCACCCGGTTCGACGCCCTGGTCACGCCGCACGAGACGTCGTTCGTCCGGGAACCCGGCGTGCGCAACGCCTTCGTGCAGGACGTGTGCCCGGCCGACCCGGTGGGGCACGTCGGCATGGCCTTCGACACCGGGGTGGCCGGCATGGTGGCCAACGCACTCGACCCGGCGCACCCGTCGCCGGTGCTCTGTACCCCGGGTCTGCCGTTCTGAGCGCGGGAGGGGTGCTTCGGACTGTCGGAGGGGAGCCATAGGCTGGAGGCGTGGCTGACCCGTCCACTTACCGTCCCTCGCCGGGGAGCATCCCGGAGGAGCCCGGCGTCTACAAGTTCCGCGACGCGACCAGGCGGGTCATCTACGTCGGCAAGGCCAAGAGCCTGCGCAGCCGGCTGAACTCCTACTTCGCCGACCTGTCCGGACTGCACCCGCGCACCCGGCAGATGGTGACCACCGCGGCCGCCGTCGAGTGGACCGTGGTGTCCACCGAGGTCGAGGCGCTCCAGCTGGAGTACAACTGGATCAAGGAGTTCGACCCGCGGTTCAACGTCCGCTACCGCGACGACAAGTCCTACCCGGTGCTCGCGGTGACGATGAACGAGGAGTTCCCGCGGCTGCACGTGTACCGCGGCCCGCGCAAGAAGGGCGTGCGCTACTTCGGCCCGTACGCGCACGCGTGGGCGATCCGCGAGACGCTGGATCTCCTGCTGCGCGTGTTCCCGGCACGCACGTGCTCGGCGGGCGTGTTCCGCAGGCACACCCAGATCGGGCGGCCCTGCCTGCTGGGCTACATCGACAAGTGTTCCGCGCCGTGCGTCGGCAAGGTCACCGCGGAGCAGCACCGGTCGATCGTCGAGGATTTCTGCGACTTTCTCGCCGGCCGCACCGACACGATGGTCCGCCGCCTGGAAAAGGAGATGGCACAGGCCGCCGATGATCTCGAGTTCGAGCGGGCGGCCCGGGTGCGCGACGACCTCGGTGCCTTGCGCCGCGCGATGGAGAAGCAGGCCGTGGTGCTCGGCGACGGCACCGACGCCGACGTCGTCGCATTCGCGCACGACGAGTTGGAGGCCGCCGTCCAGGTCTTCCACGTCCGCGGCGGCCGGGTACGAGGCCAGCGCGGCTGGGTGATCGACAAGGTCGACGAGATGGACGTGTCGGCGCTGGTCGACCAGTTCGTCGGGCAGTTCTACGGCGAGCAGGTCGATCTGGCCGAGCAGACCCCGGAGAGCACCTCGCCGGTGCCGCGCGAGGTGCTGGTGCCGGAACTGCCCCCGGACGCCGCGGCGCTCACCGAATGGCTGTCCGGGCTGCGGGGTTCCCGGGTACAGCTGCGGGTGCCACAGCGCGGCGACAAGCGTGCGCTCGCCGAAACCGTGCAGCGCAACGCGGAGGAAGCGTTCCAGCAGCACAAGCTCCGCCGCGCCGGTGACCTCACCGCGCGGTCGGCGGCACTGGCCGAACTGCAGGAGCAGCTGGCGTTGGACACCGCGCCGCTGCGCATCGAATGCGTGGACATCAGCCACATCCAGGGCAGCGACGTGGTGGCGTCGCTGGTGGTGTTCGAGGACGGGGTGCCGCGCAAGTCGGAGTACCGCCGGTTCGCGCTGCGAGAGGCCGCGGACGAGGGTGACGTCGCGTCGATCGCCGAGGTCGCGCGGCGGCGTTTTCACCGCTATCTCAGAGAAAGCAGAGAAAGCAGAGAAAGCAGAGAAAACACAGCAACTGCCACGGAAGAGCCGCCGACAACGCCGGGCATCGACCCGGAGACGGGGCGGCCGCGCAAGTTCGCGTACCCGCCGAACCTGCTCGTCGTGGACGGCGCGGGGCCGCAGGCCACTGCGGCCGCGGACGTGCTGGCGGAGCTGGGCATCACCGACGTGGCGGTGGTCGGGCTCGCGAAGCGGCTGGAAGAGGTGTGGCTGCCCGCGGACCCGGATCCGGTGATCCTGCCGCGCACGTCAGAGGCGCTGTATTTGTTGCAGCGCGTGCGGGACGAGGCACACCGGTTCGCGATCCGCTACCACCGGGAGAAGCGGTCGAAGCGGATCCAGGTGTCCGCTTTGGACGGTGTGTCGGGGCTGGGACAGAGCCGGCGGGCCGCGCTCATCAAGCATTTCGGCTCGGTGAAGAAGCTGAAGCAGGCACGAATCGAGGAGATCGCACAGGTGCCGGGCGTGGGGCGACGTACGGCGGAGGCCGTTTATGCGGCCCTACAAGGGGAGAGGGAGTCGTGAGCGAAGAAGACGCTGACCACAAGTCGGGGATGGAGGTCGCGGTCGTCTCGGGTCTCTCCGGCGCGGGACGCAGCACCGCGGCGAAATGCCTGGAGGACCTCGGCTGGTTCGTGGTGGACAACCTGCCGCCCGAGCTGATCGCCACGATGGTCGAGCTGGGCGCGCAGGCGCGCGGCGCGATCACGAAGGTAGCGGTGGTGATGGACGTGCGCTCGCGCGCCTTCACCGACGACCTGGCCTCGGTGATCAAGGACCTCGATGCGCGCGGCTACAAGCCCCGCGTGCTGTTCCTCGAGGCCACCGATGCGGTGCTGGTGCGCCGCTTCGAGTCCGTGCGGCGGGGACACCCGATGCAGGGCGACGGCCGGCTCGCCGACGGCATCACCGCCGAGCGCGCGCTGCTGGCGCCGCTGCGCGAGCAGGCCGACCTGGTGCTGGAGACGTCCGCGCTGTCGGTGCACGATCTGCGCGCCAAGATCGAGGACGCGTTCGGCAGCGAGTCGACCACGCAGACCCGGGTGACGGTGCTGTCGTTCGGCTACAAGTACGGGTTGCCGATGGATGCCGATCTGGTGATGGACGTGCGGTTCCTGCCGAACCCGTTCTGGATCCCGGAACTGCGCGACCACACCGGCCTGGACTCGGAGGTGCGCAACTACGTGCTGTCGCAGGAGGGCGCGGAGGAGTTCCTGGACCGCTACCACCAGTTGCTGCGGCTGATCGGCGCCGGCTACAAGCGCGAGGGCAAGCGGTACCTGACGCTCGCCGTCGGCTGCACCGGCGGAAAGCACCGCAGCGTAGCCATTTCCGAGGAGCTTGCCCGCCTTCTGTCCAATGAGGACGGTATGGCGGTGAAGGTGATCCATCGGGACCTGGGACGCGAGTGAGCCCGCAAGCACCTCTGCGTGCGGTCGCGCTCGGCGGCGGGCACGGGCTGCACGCGACGCTCACCGCGTTGCGGCGCCTCGCCCTGAGCATCACGGCCGTGGTCACCGTCGCCGACGACGGCGGTTCGTCGGGGCGACTGCGGCGTGAGCTCGGGCTGCTGCCGCCGGGTGACCTGCGGCAGGCGCTGTCCGCGCTCGCCGCGGAGGGCAACGGCGGCACGCTGTGGGCGGGCGTGTTCCAGCACCGGTTCGGCGGCAGTGGCGCGCTCACCGGGCACGCGGTGGGCAACCTGCTGCTCGCCGGGTTGTTCGAGGTGCTCGGCGATCCGGTGGCAGCACTGGACGAGGCGGGCCGGCTGCTCGGCGCGGCCGGACGGGTGCTGCCGATGTCCACCGAGCCGCTGGAGATCGAGGGCGAGGTGGCCGGGCTCAGTAACGACGGCCAGCTGCGCACGATCAGAGGTCAGGTGGCGCTGGCGAGCACACCGGGCCGGGTCGAGCGGATCGAGTTGCGCACTCCGCTGCGGCCGGGCGGTGTGCCGGCGGCGTGCCCCCAGGCCGTGGACGCGGTCATGGGCGCTGACGTGGTCTTTCTCGGTCCGGGATCGTGGTTCACGAGCGTGCTTCCGCACCTGCTGGTGCCGGAGCTGCACGACGCGCTGGTCCGGACTGAGGCGACGAAGGTGGTGATCCTCAACCTGGTCCCCCAGCCGGGTGAGACGCCGGGGTTCTCACCCGAACGGCACCTGGACGTACTCTGCCAGCATGCACCCGCGCTGCGGGTCGACGCGGTGATCGCGGACCGGGCCTCGGTGCCCACGCCCGCGAGACTGCGCGACGCGGCCGCGGAGCTGGGGGCGCGAGCGCTGCTCGCGGACGTCGCTGACCCGAACGTGGCGGGTTTGCACGATCCGGATGCGCTCGCGGACTGTGTGCGGGAGGCTCTCGGACGCCGCTGGAACGCGACGGGCCGGGACGGACAACAGCAGGAGGGGAAATGGCGATGACCGCCGCGGTGAAGGACGAGCTGAGCAGGCTCACGATCACCAAGATCGGGCCGCGCCGCGCGGAGGTCGCGTCCATGCTGCGGTTCGCGGGCGGGTTGCACATCGTGGGCGGCCGGGTCGTGGTGGAGGCCGAGCTGGACACGGGGTCGGTCGCGCGCCGGCTGCGCAAGGAGATCCAGGAACTCTACGGTCACCAGTCGGACGTGCATGTGCTCTCGGCGAGCGGGCTGCGCAAGACTACGCGCTACCTGGTCCGGGTCGTCAAGGATGGCGAGGGCCTGGCGCGGCAGACCGGGCTGATCGACAACCGGGGCCGGCCGGTGCGGGGCCTGCCCGCGGCGGTCGTGTCGGGCGGGATCGCCGACGCGGAGGCCGCGTGGCGCGGGGCCTTCCTGGCGCACGGGTCGCTCACCGAGCCGGGCAGGTCGTCGTCGCTGGAGGTCACGTGCCCCGGCCCGGAGGCGGCGCTCGCGCTGGTCGGGGCCGCGCGCCGGCTAGGCATCCAGGCGAAATCGCGTGAGGTGCGCGGCGCGGACCGGGTCGTGGTGCGCGACGGGGACGCGATCGGCGCGCTGCTGACGCGGCTCGGCGCGCATGCGAGCGTGCTGCAGTGGGAGGAACGCCGGATGCGCCGCGAGGTGCGCGCGACGGCGAACCGGCTCGCCAACTTCGACGACGCCAACCTGCGCCGGTCCGCCCGGGCCGCGGTGGCGGCGGCCGCGCGGGTCGAGCGGGCGATGGAGATCCTCGGCGACACCGCGCCGGATCACCTGTTCGCGGCGGGCAAGCTGCGCCTGTCCAACCGGCAGGCGTCGCTGGAGGAGCTGGGCCAGCTGGCGGACCCCCCGATGACGAAGGACGCTGTGGCAGGCCGCATCCGGCGGCTCCTCGCGATGGCGGACAAGCGGGCGAAGGACCTCGAAATTCCCGACACTGAGTCCGCTGTCACAGCCGAGATGCTGGAGGAAGAAGTCTAGTTCGAGGCAGCATTTGTTACGTAGCCTACTTCGCCGACCGCCAACTCGTAACCCAGCGGTTTCCTCGCGGGGTGTCCAGTGAAACCCGGCGCGCCGACTCTGGATCTTGGCTACGACGGGTTCGGGGAAGGGGATAGCCGTGCGTTCCAACAGGGCGAACGAGAAGACGGAGCTGCATGTTTCCGCGGACGTGGGCAGCTGGCTGCCCCGGCGCAGCAGCCACACGGCGGACTGGCCCGTCGAGGACCTGGTGGCGGCCAAGCGCGGTACTCGCGTCAGCGTGGTGATTCCGGCGCGTGACGAGGGAGCGACGGTCGGCGACATCGTGCGCACCATCCGCCGTGACCTGGTGGAGACGGTGTCGCTGGTGGACGAGGTCGTCGTCGTCGACTCGCGGTCGACCGACGACACGGCCAGGGTTGCCGCCGAGGCCGGCGCCGCGGTTGTCGCGCAGGACTCGGTGCTGCCGATGCTCCCGGGCATGGCAGGCAAGGGCGAGGCGCTGTGGAAGGGCGTCGCGGCCACCACGGGCGACATCGTGGTGTTCGTCGACGGGGACCTCTACGACTTCACCAGCGACTATGTGGCCGGGCTGCTGGGCCCGCTGCTGACCGACGAGACGGTGGCCTACGTCAAGGGCTTCTACCACCGGCCGCTGGTCGGCTCCACTGGCACGGACACCGACGGCGGCGGCCGGGTCACCGAGCTCGTGGCGCGGCCGCTGCTCAACATGTACTGGCCCGAGCTGGCCGGGTTCGTGCAGCCCCTGGCCGGCGAGTACGCCGGGCGGCGGGAGGTGCTGGAGAGCATCCCGTTCGTGGTGAACTACGGCGTCGAGATCGGGCACCTCATCGACATCCTGGAGTCGCGCGGGCTTGACGCGCTCGCGCAGGTCGATCTCGGCAAGCGCACGCACCGGCACCAGAGCACGCACGCGCTGGGCCGGATGTCGGGGCAGATCATGCTGACCCTGTTCGACCGGCTGGAGCGCTATGGACGGCTCGTATCGGCGCAGCCCCCCGCGACGCTGTTGGCGCAGTTCCGGCGTGGCGAGGGCGCGGCCGGTGTCGAGCGCGAGATGGTGCTGACCGACCTCACCTGCGAGCAGCGCCCACCCCTCGCATCCCTCCGCGCCGCCCTCCGCGACATCGCCTGACCCCGCGAGTTGAGGTTTCCGTGCCCGCGAGTTGAGGTTTCCCGGCGCGCGAGTCCAGGTTTCCGCGCGCGACTTGCGCGTTCCGGGCGACGGGTTCAGGCGGCGTCGTGGAAGACGAGGCCGAGCGTGTGGCGGATGCCGGTCCGGACGGTGCTCAGGCCGTGCCGCACCGGTGCCGCCGACCAGCCCCGGGACGACGGCACTGGCCGGTCGCGGGTTGTGAAGATCAGCGCGTGCCCCTGCGGCAGGGGCGTCACAGTGCCCCGGGACTGCGCGCGCGGGCGCTGTTCGACGAGCAGGAACTCGCCGCCGGTATAGCCGTCGTCGAGACTGATCACGACCTGCAGCGGGAAGACGAGATCGCCATAGAGGTCGCGGTGCAGCGCGTTCCAGTCGCCGGCCTGATACCGCAACAGGATCGGCGTCGGCTTCACCTGGCCTTCTCGGTGACAGCGCGCCAGCCAGCTCTCCAGATCGTCCGGCCACGGCGCGGGACGGCCCAGCTTGCCCGCCCAGTCTCGCGCGACGGGCAGCAGGTGCGGGTAGAACGCCCCCCGCATCTGCCGCACCGCTTCGGGCAGCGGATAGCAGAAGTACCGGTACTCGCCGGAACCGAAGCGGTAGCGAGCCATGTCGATCGTGGACCGGAAGCGCCGCTCGTCGCCGTAGAGCGCCGCAAGGTCCTGGCACTCGGCCGGTTCGAGCAGGCGGGAGGTGAGCGCGCAGCCGTGCTCGTTCACGTCGGCCACGAGCCGCGGCCAGTCCAGGCGGGAGATGCGTTCGCTGAGCTTCACCCTGCCCAGTCTGCGGGGCGCGGCGCGGCCCGGCTGGCGGAAATCAGCCGGAGATCTCGGCGCGCGCGACGACCTTGGTGATCTTCGCGTGGACCAGGTACTCGCCGGGCACGGCGTTGCGCTTGCCGAACGCCTCGGCCTGGTCCGGACCCATGTAGCGGGCGCCGATCCCGGTGGCCCACGGGAGTGCCCGCGCCCGGGTCGTCGAGGAGGGTCGCGACGGCGGTGAACTGGACGTAGGAGTACGGCGGCACCTGGTCGTCCACGATCACCGACATCCGCGGCTCACGGCGCAGCACGCGGGCCTTCACCGACTCGTGCCAGGTCGTGAAGATCAGCTCGTCGCCGTCCCGACCTGCGTCGAGCAGGAACCAGATCGGCGTGACGTGCGGAGATCCATCCCTGCGGACGACCGCGGCCTTCTCGGTGCGGGTCCCCTCGCTCGCGAAGGCCCACCACTCGTCCCTGGTCATGTCTCGCATGGCCCCGAAAGTACGGCACGTCCGGCGCGCGAGCCCGGGAGGCGGCGGCTGGCCCGCCACCGCCCTCAACTGACGTGCTTCGCGCGGCTCGCCTAATCTCAAGCGTTGTGCGAGACGCGGAGCTGATCAGCGGCGGGCTGGTGGACGAGGGCCTGGCCCGCCGGCTCAAGGCGCTCGCCTGCACCGCGCCGCTGCACGACCTGGACGCGCGCAAGGCGAAGCTCGACTGGGCCGACGCGACGGTCTACCAGATGGCGGAGATCGCATTGCACACGATCGACCAGGTCACCATCGCGATGGACTTCGACACCGGCGCGAACCACGAGGACGTCGTGCGCCGGCTCCAGCCGTTCATCGCCGCGCAGGCCCCCGGCCGCGCCGCGCAGGAGCATCTGCGGGTGGCCCGCTGGGTACTGGACAACCTGATCAACGTCGGCACCGCCGACCGCGGGTTCCGGCGCGTCTACGGCAGTGTCGACGACACGGGCGCGTACCGCCGTCGCGCGTTCGACTTCAAGCTGCTGGTCGAGGTGGCCGCCGCGGACGGCGAGGTGTACCTCCGTGCCAGCGACGAGGCGATCAACGTGCTGGTCGGGGCGCTGGACACCGATGTCGAGTCCGCGCAGATCGCCGCCGAGGTGAAGCTCGAGAACCTGATCAGCCGCGGCCGGCTCGCGGACGCGAAGCTCGCCGCCGAGCAGGCCCGCTACCGCACGGTGCAGTATGGCGAGACGCTGCGCGCGAAGCTCGACGCGACCCGTCGCGACGTGCGCGCGGTCGACTGGGCCGAGGAGATGCCGGAGCTGCTGGACTCGGCGTTGTCGCACATCGAGGCTCGCTTCCGCGCCGAGAACGCGATCCTGCGCAACATCACCCGTGCCCGCGACGAGGCCGAGGATGTCGACCACAAGCGCCGCGCCGCCGAGCTCGTCGACATCGTCGGCGACTGCATCTCGCGACACACCCAGCTCCAGTCGCGGCTCCAGGCCGCGGGCGCGATCTTCCGTGCCGAGCAGGACCGCCAGCAGTTCTCCGGCCCGCCGCAACGGGCCGCGATCGACCTGTTCGGGCAGCTCCTCGTGCCGACGCTCGAGCTGCCGATCGCCGACGCCGTGGCGCCGGTCGAGCGCTACTTCCACGCCGCGGCCGGACTCGAAGTCGCCACGGCTCCCTCGTTGCCGTCGCTGGTTTCGCTGCTCCTGAGGCCCGCGCCGGAGCGGGACAAGCTGGTCGGCGAGGTGCCCGAGCCGGAGCTCGTCCCGTCGGCGACCACCGACTACTACAGTGACGAGCAGTGGCGGCGCGCCGACGAACTGCTCGACCTGGCGGACGTGCCGCGGCGCCTGTCCGGTCTGCTCGCCGAGGCACGCGAGAGCGATCCGCAGCTGGCCCGCCTGGTCGCGCTGCGGGCGCTGTACTCCTACAGTCCGGAGGTCGGCGGGGCGATCCGGCAGGGGGACGACCGCGCGCTGCTCGCGGTGGACGACGGCACGCTGCTTGACGACGAGCAGTTCGGCGGCGCCGATCTGCTGGTGGGGACGGCGCGCATCGAACGAGGCGAGGAGATCGCTTGAGTACCGCTGACGTGGAGTCGGCCGCCCGGCTGATTTCCTTTGGCATGCGGCCGAAACAGCTGCCGAGCCGGGATGTGGTCTACGCCGAACTGGTTCGCCGCTACGGTGAGGACAGCGCGTTCAAGCAGCTCACCAACTCCGTCGCGGCGGGGCTCGGGCTGATGGTGCTCGACGTCAGCACGCAGGCAGGCGCGGTGCTCGCCGCGACGGACGAGTCCGTGTTCGAGATCAAGATGGACTCCTACGCGCGGCAGAGCAAGATCCGCGAGCGACGCGAGACGGAGAAGGTGCTGCACGGCCTGGTGCATCTGGCCGCGGCGGCGCTGGGCTACCCACGCCCGGACGACCTGGCCAACGACACCTACATCGGCCGGGTCAGCGTCGAGCAGGTCGACGGGGTCGTGCGCGAGGCGTGCCGGATCCTCGACGAGCGCGCCGCGAAAGCCGAGCGCAACCACGATCCGCTGTCCGACGCGCCCGAGCTGGAGCAGGCGTGGCGTGCTTACGCGCGCCGACCGGCCGCCGCCGCGACGAAGGACGGCCGCCTCGCATCGGACACCACGCGCGGCATGGTGTCGCGCGCGCTGCGGTTCCTGGCGGACCAGGGTTTCCTGGTACAGGTCAGTTCCGAGCAGGGCGGCACATACCGGACTACGCCGCGCTACCAGGTGCAGGTCCGGGAACTGGCCGCGGACAGCGCTTTCGAGGAACTGCTGGAACTGGGCGTGGTCGCGGTGGGGGACTCCGGCGGCTCGCTACGTCCGTCCATTTCGGACACTCTGTAGGGGGACAAGCGTGTACGAGCTTTCCAGGGTGCGCCTGCACTCCGTCGGGCCTGCCGGTGCGCGGTACCAGGACGTGGTGCTGGACTTCAGCGGCGTCGGGCAGGTCGTCAAAACGCCGACGCAGGACGCGTTGTTCAGCGCGGGCATCCACTCCGCGGGCGAGGGGCTGCCGCGCCGGCCGGCACCGGCGAGCGTGCTGTTCCTGGAGAACGGCGGCGGCAAGTCGGTCCTCATCAAGCTGATCTTCTCGGTCATGCTGCCCGGCCGCCGCCAGGTCGTCGGCACCACGAACACGCGCGTGCTGGAGAAGTTCGTCGCCGCCAAGGATGTTTCGCACGTGGTGCTGGAATGGCAGCACACCGAGACCGGTCAGCGGATCATCACCGGCAAGGCGTCCGAATGGCGCGGGCACGTCGTGTCGAACGACCCCGCGAACCTCGTCGACACGTGGTACTGCTTCCGCCCGAGCGCCACCACCGATCTGAGCACCCTGCCGTTCTCGGCCGAGGGCAGGCTGCTGACGATGTCGGGCTTCTCCGAGCAGCTCGACGAGGCTCATCGGGCCGAGCCGGAGCTCGAGCTGTCGTGGACGCGGCGGCACCACGAGTGGACCGAGCGGCTCGACTCCCTCGGCCTGGACACCGAGCTGTTCCGGTATCAGCGTGCGATGAACGCGGGCGAGGGCGAGGCCGCCGATGCCTTCGCGTTCACCTCGGACGAAGCGTTCGTCGACTTCCTGCTCAAGGCCGTCATCGCCGAGGACGACCCGCGTGACCTGGCTGATGTGGTCCAGACCTATGCCCGGAATCTCGGCCAGCGCGGCGAACTGATGGCCGAGCGCGATTTCGTCGCCGGTGCGCTGGAGCTGCTCCAGCCACTGTCCGAAGAGGAGTCACTCGCGGGCGCGTCACGGAAGCTCGCCACGGTGGCACGGTCCGACGCGCAGGCGCTCGCGGGTTCCGTGGTGGCGCGGCACAAACTGGAGGACGACCGGCTGTCCGGGCTCGCCGCGTTCGCAGAGGAGACCCGCGATGCGGAAAAGCTCGCCGACGGCGACCACCGCAGGGTTGCCGCTGTCGTGACGGAACTGCGCCGCGTCGTCGCGGAACTGCGGCTCGCCGACGCGACGGCGGACAAACAACGGATCGATGACGAACTCGCGCAGGCACGGGCGTCCGCCCAGGCGTGGCGCGAGACGGGCACCGTGCTGGCGCACCAGAACGCGGTCCGCAAGGCCGGCGACATCCGGCGGCTGGTGGGGGAGCGCGAGCAGACGGCGAAACCCGCGCTGGAGGCCAAGAACGCGGCCGCGAACGCGCTGGCACGCGGTCTGCTGGGGTTGGCGCGCGAGGCCGGCGAACAGGCCGACGCGGCGGAAGAACGAGCCGCGGCCGCCCGCGCCGGGGCCGCCACCGCGCAGGAGCAGCGCGACGCGGCGACCACGACCGGTGCCAGGCACCGTGCGGAGGAATCCCAGCTGACCACCCGGATCGAGGAGGTCCGTGGGCAGGTCCAGCAGGCCGTCCGCGACGGGTTGCTCAGCGACGGCACCCAGGTCGCCGCGGCCGCCCAGGAAGCGGTGGCGCGGTTGGAGAACGCGGCGAACGAGCTGGCCGCTCGGGAAGCGGAAGCCGAACGCGTCGCCGAAGAACACGCCGAAGCGCAGGCAGCCCTGCACACCGCGCAGCAACAGGCGGCATCGGCACATGCCCGCGTGGACAGCGCCGCGGGCGAACTCGCCAAGGCGCACCGCCGTACGGACAGCCTCGCGGCGCATCCGCGGCTGCTGGAGCTCCTCGGTGGCGACACCGTGCAACTGGAGACCGACACACCCGCGTTGCTGAAACGCTTGCGGGAGGCCAAAACCACGGCCGAACGCGAGCAGACCTCCCTGCGGATGGAGGAATCCGTCGACGAGCGCGCGCTCGCGGCGCTCGGCAGCGGTGGGCTGCTGCCTGCCCCGCCCGAGGTGCAGGCCGCGCTCGACGTGCTGGAAGAAGCAGGCCTCACGGCGTGGTCCGGCTGGCGTTACCTGTCCACTATGGACGCCGAGGCGCGCGAAGCAGTCCTCGCGCGGCTGCCCCATCTCGTCGGTGGTGTGCTCGTCAACGACGCGGCGCAGTTGCCCCGCGCCCGGCAGGCGCTCGCGGACGCCAAGCTGCTGCCCAGCGTCGTGCTGCCGGTCGGCGCGAAGGACGCGGTCAAGGCCGACGGGGTCGCGCCGGGCGTCGAGTTCCTCGTCCCGCCGAACCCCGCGATGTACGACGAGCAGGCCGCCGACACCGAACGGCAGGCGATCCTCACCCGGCATTCGCGCCGCCAGAAGCAGTTGGAGTCGCTGACCAGTGCGATCGGCGACGACGCCGCGCTGGAGTGGAAGCTGACGACGTGGCGCGAGGACTACCCGCCAGGCGCCATCGCGACCCTGGCCGAGGACGCCGAAAGCGCCGCCAGCGACCTGAGTGCGTGTGACCAGGCGGTCATGGCGGCGCAGCGCGCGCTGGACGGCGCCACGGCGCGGCGGGGCCGGCTGCGCGAGGCCGTTCCCGCGCTACGCGCGGAGGCCCGGGACGGGCAGGAGCGGTCCCGCAAGCTGGGTGAGCTCGCCGGGCGCGTCGCTCGTATTCCACAGTGGACGGACGAGGCGGAACGGGCGCGCGAGATCGTGACCCGCGCCGAAGCCGAGGCCGAGCAGGCCGGTGCACGTGCCGCGCGGGCGCGCGAGGGGGCGGCGGAGGAGCAGCGCACCGCGGACGGTCACCGCCGCACCGTGAGCAGCGCCCGCGCCGAGCTGGCCGAGGTGCCCGGCGGCGGCTCCGTGTCCGAAGAGGACAGTGCGCCGACCGAGCCGATCGACGTGCTGCGGCGCGCCTTTGTCTCCGCCGGAGACGCCTACGCCAAGGTCGAGGTCGGCAGCGACCTGCGGGCGGAGCTGGACCAGGCGGAGAGCGCCGAGTCGTCGGCGCGCGCGGCGCTGGAGGTGCTCGAACCCGACGTGCGCGAGCAGGCCGCCCAGTTGCTGGAGACCCCGGACGGCTCCGACGCCGCGACCCGCGCGGCCGCGCAGGCGCGCGCCGGACGTGCCGTCGCCGCGCTGGAAACCGAGCACAGCGAGGCGATCGGACTCGTCGCGACCTGCAAAGCCGAACGGGACCAGCTGCCGAAGCAGGGCGCGCAACCGGAGACGCGGCCCCGCGATGTCGAGCACGGCCGCGAGCTGATCGACCAGGCCGCCGAAGAGGCCGCGGCCGCGGCACGAGCGTGGGAAGAGGCGCAGGCCCGCCGCGCGGAGGCCGACCACGCCCTGGAGACGGCGAACTCCTCCGTGGCCGGGTTCCGGTTGCTCGCCGAGTCGATGGCGCACCTCGCGTCCGGCGGTGAGCCGGACAGGGTCTTCGACGGCGATGTCGAGGCCGCGCAAGCGCGCTACCGAAAGCTCAACTCGGCGCTCACCGACGCGGACGCCGCGGTGGACCACGCCGAGAAACGGGTCCGCGCGGCCGCCGACGCGCTCGCCCAGTACGCGACGGACAAGCGGTTCGAGAAGCTGTCCAGCCCGGTGCGGCAGCAGATCATCTCGGTGCGGCGCGACAGCCTGCCCGCGAACGCGGTGGAGTGGGCGGCCGCGCTGAAACCGCGGCTGCGCACGCTGTCGGACGATCTCGCTCAGATCGACCGGCACCGATCGGGCATCGTCGCGCGGCTGCAGGGCATGGTCGAGGGCGCGCTGCGGATGCTGCGGTCCGCGCAGCGGCTGTCGCGGCTGCCCGAAGGGCTGGGCGACTGGTCGGGGCAGGAGTTCCTGCGGATCCGGTTCGCCGACCCGGAGGAAGCCGAGCTGGCGGAGGCGCTGGGGGAGGTCGTCGACGAAGCCGCGGCGGGCAAGACCAGCGACGGCCGCGACGTCAAGCGCGACGGCATGTCGCTGGTGCTGCGCGGGGTGCGGGCCGCGGTGCCGAAGGGGTTCCGGGTGGACATGCTCAAGCCGGACTCCGTGTTGCGCACGGAGCGGCAGCGGGTGGCGGAGATCCGGGACGTGTTCTCGGGCGGCCAGCAGCTGACCGCGGCGATCATCCTGTACTGCACGCTGGCCGCGCTGCGCGCGAACAACCGCGGCAAGATGCGTAACCGGCATTCGGGCGTGCTGTTCCTGGACAACCCGATCGGCCGCGCGTCCGCCGGCTACCTGCTGGAACTGCAGCGGGTGGTGGCCGAGGCGCTGGGCGTGCAGCTGATCTACACGACGGGCCTGTTCGACGCGGGCGCGCTGTCGGAGTTCCCGCTGATCATCCGGCTGCGCAACGACGCCGACCTGCGCGCGGGCCGCAAGTACCTGTCGGTCGAGAAGACCCTGCGCAACCACCTCGACGCCCTGTCCGAACCCGACGGCGTCTCCCACCTCTCGGCGACCCGCCTCTTCAGCAAGGCCTAGCCATTCCCCGCGAGTCGCGCGTTCCGGTCCCGCGAGTCGCACGTCTCGTCGTGCGAGTCGCGCGTTCCGGTAGTCCGAGTCGCGCCTACGGGTCGTTCTCAGTCCTTGCGACCCGTGAGGGCGATGCCGGCGCCGAGGCCGATCATGACCAGCCCGCCGGTGCCGCCGATGAGTGCGAGGCGGCGCGGCGAGCGGGCAAACCACGTGCGGGCACCGCTGGCCGCCAGCGCCCACGCCGAGTCCGACAGCAGCGCGATCACCGGCAGGCAGGTGCCGAGCACCAGCACCTGCCCGGTCACCGGGCCCGCGGCGGGGACGACGAACTGGGGCAGCACCGCGGCGAAGAACACGATCGACTTGGGGTTGGTGAACCCGACGACGAACCCGTCGCGCAGCACGGTCAGGGTTCGGCGCGGTCCGGTCCCGACAGCGGCGCCGAGCGCCTCGGTGAGCCGGTGCCGGTACCGGATCGCCTGGACGCCGAGGTAGATCAGATACGCCGCGCCCGCGAGCTTGAGCACGGTGAAGACCGTGGCCGACGCCCTGACGACCGCCCCGAGACCGAACGCCACCGCTACGACCTGCAGGTATACACCCGCCGAATTGCCGAGCACGGTGAGCAGCGCGCCCCGCCGGCCGACGGTGAGCGCGCGGCTGATGGTGAACAGCACGCTCGGCCCCGGCACGACCACCATCACGAAGACGAGCGCCGCGAACGCGGCGAAATGACCCGGCGAAACCACCAGGCGAGCGTAGTTGCCCGGCCGGTCGCGGCGCGACAGAATTTTGTCGGACCCGGCTGGTAAGAACGGACGCGTGACACGACGATTCACCACGCGGGAGCGCCGCGCACGGCTGGCTGCCCGGCATCACCTGGCCGTGCCCGCGGGCAGCGTCGAGGAGGTCGCGGACAGCCTCGTCGCGCTGCACGCGACCGATCCCGCCACCGTGCACCTGTCGGCCGCGGCGCGCCTGGCCGAACCGGCCACGGTGGAGCGCGCGTTGTACGAGGACCGGACGGTGCTGCGGATGCTGGGGATGCGCCGCACCATGTTCGTCGTGCCCGTCGCGCTCGCGCCGGTGGTGCAGGCCGCCTGCTCGGACGACATCGCGAAGCAGCAGCGCAAGCTGCTGCTGAAGCACCTGGAGACGGCCGATCTCGATGTGGATCTGGACGCCTGGCTCGCCGACGTCGAGGAGGGCACGTTGGCCGCACTCAAGGCTGCTGGGTCGGCTCAGGCCGCGCAGATCGCCGACGGCGAACCGCGGCTGCGCACGAAAATCGTGGTGGCACAAGGGAAACCGTACGAGGCCACCGGCTATATCACCAACCGTGTGCTGCTCCTGCTGGCCGCGCGAGGGCTCATCGTCCGGGGCCGGCCCCGTGGCACGTGGCTGTCGACGCAGTACGAGTGGGCTACGGCGGAGTCGTGGCTTGACGGTGGGATCGCAGCGATTCCGGCGAACGAGGCCCGGGCCGAGCTGGCGCGCCGGTGGCTGCGGGCGTTCGGGCCCGCTCCGCTGGCGGACCTCAAGTGGTGGACGGGCTGGACCGCCGGGCAGGTGAAAAAAGCCCTGGCTGTGGTCGGGCCGGTGGAAGTCGACGTCGACGGTGTGGCGGGCATCGTCCTCGCCGACGACCTCGAACCGGTGCCGGAACCGGAGCCGACCGCACGCCTGCTGCCCGCCCTGGACCCGACGCCGATGGGCTGGGTGGAGCGCGACTGGTACCTCGGCACGCACCAGCAGCCGCTGTTCGACCGCACCGGCAACATCGGGCCCACGGTCTGGTGGGACGGGCGCATCGTGGGCGGCTGGATCCAGCGCGCCGACGGCGAGATCGCATACCGGACGCTCGAAGACGTCGGTGCGGACGCCGAGGCGGCGATCGGCGCGGAGGCCGCGCGGCTCCAGCAGTGGCTCGGCCCGGTGCGGGCAGTCCCGAAATTCCGGACACCCCTGGAACGTGAGCTGGCCTCGTGAACCACGTCGACCACGGGGAGACCCTTCTCATCTTGATCGATTCGCCTTGGTGGCGGACATCTCGTCGGGCGGGGTCAGTTCGCGCAGGCCAGCACGCTAGGGTGGCGGGGAACCCGAAGTCGTGTTACCCGGTAGTCACGGGCCAGGAATCGAGGAGAGAAGAGCAGTGACGGTTCGCGTTGGTGTGAACGGATTCGGCCGGATCGGCCGCAACTTCTTCCGTGCCGTGCAGGCCGCGGGCCACGACATCGAGGTGGTGGCGTTCAACGACCTGGGCGACGTCAAGACCATGGCGCAGCTGCTCAAGTACGACAGCGTCGCGGGTCGCTATCCCGAGGAGGTCACCGTCAGCGGCGAGGGCATCGTCGTCGGCGGCAAGACCATCAAGGCCCTCGCCGAGCGCGACCCGGCCAACCTGCCCTGGGGTGAGCTGGGCGTCGACGTCGTCGTCGAGTCCACCGGCTTCTTCACCAACGCCGACGCCGCCAAGGCGCACATCGCCGGCGGCGCCAAGAAGGTCATCATCTCGGCCCCGGCCAAGGGCGAGGACCTCACCGTCGTGCTGGGCGTCAACGACAACCTCTACGACGGCTCGCAGACGATCATCTCCAACGCGTCCTGCACCACGAACTGCCTCGGTCCCCTCGCCAAGGTTCTGCACGAGAACTTCGGCATCGAAAAGGGCCTGATGACCACCACGCACGCCTACACGCAGGACCAGAACCTGCAGGACGGCCCGCACTCGGACCCGCGCCGCGCCCGCGCCGCCGCGCTGAACGTCGTGCCCACCTCCACGGGTGCGGCGAAGGCGATCGGCCTGGTGCTGCCGGAGCTGAACGGCAAGCTCGACGGCTACTCGCTGCGAGTGCCGGTGCCCACCGGCTCGATCACCGACCTCACCGTCAACCTGACGAAGAAGGCGACGATCGAGGAGATCAACGCCGCCTACAAGGCCGCCGCGGACGGCCCGCTCAAGGGCATCCTGCGCTACAACGAGGACCCGATCGTCTCCAGCGACATCGTCAACGACCCGGCCTCGTGCATCTACGACGCGCCGCTGACGAAGGTCATCGACGACCAGGTCAAGGTGTTCGGCTGGTACGACAACGAGTGGGGCTACTCCAACCGCCTCGCGGACCTGGTGAAGCTCGTCGGTTCGAAGCTCTCCTGAGGCCATGGCAGTCAAGACGCTGGAAGACCTTCTCGCCGGCGGTGTCGCGGGCAAGCGCGTCCTGGTCCGTTCCGACCTGAACGTGCCGCTCGACAATTCCACGGAATCACCGGCTGTGACCGATGACGGCCGGGTGCGCGCCGCGCTGCCGACCATCAAGCGCTTGGCCGATGCCGGTGCGAAGGTGGTCGTCGCGGCGCACCTGGGCCGCCCGAAGGGCGAGCCCGACGCCAAGTACTCGCTGCAGCCGGTCGCCGACCGGCTCGGCGAACTGCTGGGCAGCGAGGTGAAACTCGCGGGCGACGTCGTGGGCTCCTCGGCGCGGGAGCTGACCTCGGCGCAGGCCGACGGGTCGGTCGTGCTGCTCGAGAACGTGCGGTTCGATGCGCGCGAGACCAGCAAGAACGACGCCGAGCGCGCCGAACTGGCGGGCGAGTTCGCCAAGCTCGCGGACGCGTTCGTATCCGACGGGTTCGGCGTCGTGCACCGTAAGCAGGCCTCGGTCTACGACGTGGCACGCGCGCTGCCCGCCTACGCGGGTGGCCTCGTGCTCGCCGAGCTCGAGGTGCTGAGCAAGCTCGCCGGCGATGCCGGGCGTCCTTACGTGGTGGTGCTCGGCGGGTCGAAGGTCTCGGACAAGCTCGCCGTCATCGAGGCGCTGCTGCCGAAGGTTGACACCCTGCTCATCGGCGGCGGCATGGCCTTCACGTTCCTGGCCGCCCAGGGCCACGACGTCGGCGGCTCGCTGCTGGAGAAGGACTTCGTCGAGACCGCCCGCAAGCTGCTCCACGAGCACGCCGACAAGATCGTGGTGCCGGTGGACGTCGTGGTGGCGGACAAGTTCGCCGCCGACGCGGCCACCGACACGGTGCCGGCGGACCAGATCCCGGCCGGCTGGATGGGCCTCGACATCGGCCCGCGCACGGCGGAGGCATTCGCACAGCAGGTCGCGGGTGCGAAGACCGTGTTCTGGAACGGCCCGGCCGGTGTGTTCGAGCTGGCGCCGTTCGCGGCCGGCACCCGGGCGGTCGCGCAGGCGATCGCCGACTCGGACGCGTTCAGCGTGGTCGGCGGCGGTGACTCGGCCGCCGCGGTGCGGGTGCTCGGCCTGCCCGAGGACGAGTTCTCACACATTTCCACCGGTGGCGGCGCGTCGCTGGAGTACCTCGAAGGCAAGGAACTGCCGGGCGTAGCGGTGCTGGCGGAGGAGGGCTGATGAGCGAGAATCGCGCAGCGGCTCGTCGAGCCCGACCGGGTGCGGGTGTCCCGCACAACACGGAGGAGGGCTGATGAGCGAGAATCGCGCAGCGGCTCATCGAGCCCGACCGGGTGCCGGTGTCCCGCAGGATGCGGAGGGAGCCTGATGGCGCGCAAGACGTTCATCGCCGGCAACTGGAAGATGAACCTCAACCACCTCGAGGCCATCGCGCTGGTGCAGAAGATCGCGTTCTCCTTGCCGGAGAAGTACTTCGCGAAGGTGGACGTGACGGTGCTCCCGCCGTTCACGGGCATCCGCAGCATCCAGACGCTGGTCGACGGTGACAAACTCCTGCTCACCTACGGCGCGCAGGACGTGTCCGAGCACGACTCCGGCGCCTACACCGGTGAGGTGTCGGGCCCGATGCTCGCGAAGCTCGGGTGCTCCTACGTGACGGTCGGCCACTCCGAGCGGCGCGAGTACCACCACGAGGACGACGAGATCGTCAACAAGAAGGTGCGAGCCGCGATCAAACACGGCGTCAGCCCGATCCTGTGCGTCGGCGAGCAGCTGGACGTGCGGGAACAAGGCGGGCACGTCGAGCACTGCACTGGCCAGCTCATCGCGGGGCTCAAGGGCCTCAAGACCGAGCAGGTCAAGGAGCAGGTGGTGGTCGCGTACGAGCCGGTGTGGGCGATCGGCACCGGCCGCGTGGCGACGCCGGCCGACGCCGAAGAGGTGTGCAAGGCGCTGCGCGGCGCGCTGGTCGACAAGTACGGCGCCGAAGTCGCCGATGCGGTCCGCGTTCTCTACGGCGGTTCGGTCAAGTCCGGCAACATCGCCGAACTGGTCGCGTGCGACAACATCGACGGTGCGCTTGTCGGCGGCGCGAGCCTGCAGGCTGACGAGTTCACCAAGCTGTGCGCCCTGGCTGCCGGGGGACCGCTGCCGTAGAGCACTCGGGCGCCGAGTAGTCTGACAACCTCAGACCGTCACGCCATCGGGGCACACTTTTCGTGGTGGACTACGATCGGGCCTGCGGATCGTCACCGGCGAAGACACAGAGGATGAGATGAAGCTGTTCCTCCAGATCCTGTTGATCGTGACCAGCATGCTGCTGGTGGTCGCCGTGCTGCTGCACCGCGGTCGCGGCGGCGGGTTGTCCTCGCTGTTCGGCGGTGGCATGCAGTCGAGCCTGGCGGGTTCGAGCGTGGCCGAGAAGAACCTCGACCGCATCACGCTCCTGCTCGGTGCCGTGTGGTTGATCAGCATCGTGGGGCTCGGTCTGTTGCTGAAGGTCTGAGTGCACGGGCGTGCCTATGGGGGGCGCGCCGCCGATAACACTGTGAGGATTCATGGTTGGCGGTAACGCGATTCGAGGCACCAGAGTCGGTGCCGGTCCGTCCGGCGAGTCGGAGCGCGGCGAGTCCGCACCGCGGCGCCGGATTTCCTACTGGTGTGCCAACGGGCACGAGTCCCGTCCCTCGTTCTCGATGGACGCCGAGATCCCGGAGGAGTGGGACTGCCCACGCTGCGGGCTCCCGGGCGGGCAGGACTCCAAGAACCCGCCGGCCGCGCCGCGCACCGAACCGTACAAGACCCACCTGGCGTACGTGAAGGAGCGACGCAGCGACGCCGACGGCGAGGCCATCCTCGCCGAGGCGCTCGAACGCCTCCGCCAGCGCCGCCAGATCCGCTGACGCGTTTGCCGTGAAGGACCCCCTCGTGGTGTTTTGCGCCATGAGGGGGTCCTTCACGGCATTTCAGCCTCGGACGGGGTAGCGGGCCCGGACCTCGAAGCCGCCGTCGGCGGTGCGACCGGTCTCGAAGCTGCCGCCCAGCAGGCGGGCGCGCTCGGCCAGCCCCACCAGGCCGTGCCCGCCGGACGGCAGCGGTGTCACCTGCTCACGCGGGCTTTCGTTGCGCACCGCCACGGTGAGTTCGTCCCCGTCGCCCACGATGCGCACCGTCGCTGGGGCTCCGGGCGCGTGCTTGCGCACGTTGGTCAGGCATTCCTGGACGGTCCGGTAGGCGGCCGCGGACACCTTCGCCGGCAGTTGCTCGGGCATCCGGTCCACGGTCAGCTCGACGGGCACCTCGCTGCCGTGCACAAGCTGGTCGAGTTCGCCGATGCCCGGTTGGGGGCCGTCGTCGGCGAGGCCGGAGCGCAACACGCCGATCAGCGACCGCAACTCCTCGAGCGTGTGCGTCGACAGCTGCCGGATCACCCTCGCCGTGTTCTGGGCGCTGGTCGAGTCCGAGCCCGCCGCAAGCGCCCCGGCCTGCATCGCGATGAGGGTGATGTCGTGAGACACGACGTCGTGCATTTCGCGGGCCAGCCGCGCTCGCTCCTCCGCGCGCACGGCCTCGGCGAGGAGCTTCTGCTCCCGGTCGCGGCTCGCGGCCAGTTCGACCAGTTTCTGCGACACCTGCGCCCGCGCGCCGATGAGCAGGCCGATCGCGATCGGCATCCCGGCGACGAGGACGCCGTAGATCGCGTCGAGCACGTGCTCGCGCCAGCTCAACGTCGCGAAATCGGACAGCGGCCACTGGATGAACCGGCACGCCCACACCAGCGCCGCACCGGCCCACACCTGCCAGTGCGTCTGCTTACGGGTGGCCAGCATGCCGAGCGCGATCATCGCGGCGAGCTGCGACCAGCCGGTGAGAAAGCCCGGCACCGTGCCCAGCACCACGACGAACGGCAGCCACCGGCGCGCCGCGAGCGCGAGACACGCCAGTGCGGACAGGTAGATCGAATACGTGGCGGCCTTGTCCGGGATGACCAGCCAGACGTCGAGCGCGGCGAGCATGATCGCGCCCGCGTCGAGCGTCAACGGCGCCCACGTCTCCCGTCTGAGCAGCAGGCGCCGGCCGGACTCCGTGCCGTTGACCGCGATCCCGATCGAGATCCCCTGAGTGCTCATACCCGCGCCCCTCACCGTCTTGTGGACTCGGGAGTGAGATGTCTGGACAACCCGATCGGGACGCATCTTCGCGAAGAAATGTGCAGATGCAACCACGGCCGACTGAGTCGGCCGGTCCGTTCGGCTCGGTCCGTCAGGCGATCGGCGGGCGGTAGATGTGCGACAGCTTCGACGCGGCGGTCGAGTCGAGCAGCCAGAGCGTGCGCCGTAGCCCGCGAGCGCCGGCGACCGGCAGTTGCACCTCGCCCGCGCCGGAGAGCGCGAGCGCGACGGCGTCGGCCTTCGCCTCGCCCGTGGTCATCAGCCACACGTCGTGCGACCGGCGGATCGCGGGCAGCGTGAGCGAGACGCGAGTGGGCGGCGGCTTCGGGCAGTTGCGGACCGCCACCACCGTCCGCTCGGTCTCGTACACCGCGGGCGACTCGGGGAACACCGACGCCGTGTGCCCCTCGCCGCCCAGCCCGAGCAGCATGATGTCGAAGCCCGGCACGTCGCCGTGGTCCTCCGGCAGCGCGTTTCCGGCCAGCACACGGGAATACGCGGCCGCGGCCGCGTCCACATCGTCGCCGAACTCGCCGTCGGAGGGGGCCATGGCGTGCACCCGCTTCGGGTCGACGGGCACGTGGTCCAGCAGAGCCTCGCGGGCCTGCTTCTCGTTGCGCTCGTCGTCGTCCACGGGCACGAACCGCTCGTCGCCCCAGTACAGGTCCAGCCGTGACCAGTCCACCGCGTCCCGGGCGGGGGAGTGGCGTAGCTGCTCCAGTACCGCGATGCCCGTGCTGCCGCCGGTGAGCACCAGCGACGCCGACCCCTTGGCCGCCTGCAGATCCACCAGCCTGGTCACCAGCCGGGCGGCGGCCGCCGCCGCGAGCAGCTGAGGATTGGCGTAGACCACCACCTCGGTATCGCTCATGAAGCGCTCGCCTTGGTGGTGCTCTTCTTGGCGGTCTTCGGCCTGGCCTTGCTCACGGGCTTCGCCGAACCGGCGTTGAGCTTGTCCAGCCCGTGCAGCGCGGCTTCGTAGATCTCGTCCGGGTCGAGCCGCCGCAGCTCCTCGATGAGGCAGTCCTTCGTGCTGCGGCGGTGCAGTGCGATGCGGCGCGTGGGCTGACCGGGCTGCGACAGCGTGCCGACCTTGGCGTCCGGCCGGTGCAGCTCGACGACGCCGGAGCGGCGCTCCATCGTGACGGACAGGATGCCCTGCGCCGAAGCCGACTTGATCCGCTTGACCGGCACCCGCAAGTACTCGGCGAGCCAGCCGGCGAGCAGCTCGGTGGACGGCGAATCCGCCTCGCCGGTGACCGTCGCCGCGGTGATCTTCTCGTACGGCGGCAGGTCCAGCGCGGCCACGAGCTGGGCGCGCCAGTTCGTGAGCCTGGTCCACGCCAGGTCGGTGTCACCCTCCACATAGGACTTCCGTCGGGCGGCCAGCGCGCGGATCGGGTTGCGCTCGGCGGCCGAGTCGGTGATCCGGCGCTGCGCGAGCTCACCGATCGGGTCCTGCGCCGGAACCTTGGGGCCCGAGCTGGGCCACCAGGTCACGATCGGCGCGTCCGGCAGCAGCAGCGGCACGACCGCGCTCTGCCCCTGCGCCGCGAGCGGGCCGTACAGCCGCAGGATCACGACTTCGCTCGCGCCCGCGTCGCCGCCGATGCGGATCTGGCCGTCGATCCGCGCCGCCGCGGTGCGGGAACCGCGCGCGATCACGATCACCCGGCACGGGTGCTCGCGGCTGGCCTCGTTGGCCGCGTCGATGTGCGCTTCGAGGTGCTCACCGTCGTCGTCCACGATGACCAGCGTCAGCACGCGGCCGAGCGCGACCGCGCCACCGCGCTCACGCAGTTCGACGAGCTTGCGGTTGACCTGCGAGGTCGTGGTCGAAGGCAGGTCGATGATCACGGGCGCCTCCAGTGCTTATGCGGGACACCCGCACCCGGTCGGCGACCGTGGCCGGGGCTTCGCGGATTGTGGCTCACGGGCGCCTCCAGTACTTGTGCGGGACACCCGCACCCGGTCGGCGACCGTGGCCGGGGCTTCGCGGATTGTGGCTCACGGGCGCCTCCAGTTCCGGCCGGACCGCTCCAGCACCTCGTCCGCCGAAGGCGGACCCCAACTTCCCGGCGGGTACGGTTCGGGCGCGCCCTGCTTGGCCCAGTGCTCCAGGATCGGGTCGAGGATCTCCCAGGACAGCTCGACCTCCGCGTTGACCGGGAACAGCGACGGCTCGCCCAGCAGCACGTCCAGGATCAGCCGCTCGTACGCCTCCGGCGAGGACTCGGTGAACGCGTGCCCGTAGCCGAAGTCCATCGTGACGTCGCGGACCTCCATCGTGGTGCCGGGCACCTTGGAGCCGAACCGCATCGTCACGCCCTCGTCCGGCTGCACGCGGATCACCAGCGCGTTCTGCCCCAGCTCCTCGGTGGACGTGCGGTCGAACGGCAGGTGCGGCGCGCGCTTGAACATCACTGCGATCTCGGTGACGCGGCGGCCCAGCCGCTTGCCGGTGCGCAGGTAGAACGGCACCCCGGCCCAGCGGCGGTTCTGCACATCCAGCGTCACCGCCGCGTAGGTCTCCGTGGTGGAATCCTTGGCGAACCCGGCTTCCTGCAGCAGCCCCGGTACCTTCTTGCCGCCCTGCCAGCCACCCGCGTACTGCCCGCGTGCGGTGGTCTGGTCCAGCGGCAGCTGCGGCTTGGTCGCCGACAGCACCTTGACCTTCTCCGCGCGCAGCGCCCGCGGCTCGAACGACAGCGGCTCCTCCATCGCGGTGAACGCGAGCAGCTGCAGCAGGTGGTTCTGGATCACGTCGCGCGCGGCGCCGATGCCGTCGTAGTACCCGGCGCGGCCGCCGAGCCCGATGTCCTCGGCCATGGTGATCTGCACGTGGTCGACGTAGTTGGCGTTCCAGATCGGCTCGAACAGCTGGTTGGCGAAGCGCAGCGCCAGGATGTTCTGCACCGTCTCCTTGCCGAGGTAGTGGTCGATGCGGAACACCGAGTCCTCGGGGAAGACGTCGTTGACGATCGCGTTGAGCTCCCTGGCGCTGGCCAGGTCGTGCCCGAACGGCTTCTCGATCACGACCCGCCGCCAGCAGTCCTCATCGGACTGTGCGAGACCGGAGCGCGCGAGCTGCTTGGTCACGACCGGGAACGCGCTCGGCGGGATCGACAGGTAGAACGCGGTGTTTCCACCGGTGCCGCGCTCCTCGTCGAGGTCGCGCATCTGCTGCGCGAGCCGGTCGAACGCGTCGTCGTCGTCGAAGGTGCCCTGCACGAACCGGATGCCCTCCGCGAGCCGGTGCCATACCGCCTCGCGGAACGGGGTGCGCGCGTGCTCGGCGACCGAGTCGTGCACGAGCTGGCCGAAGTCCTCGTGCGCCCAGTCGCGGCGGGCGAACCCGACCAGCGAGAACCCGGCGGGCAGCAGCCCGCGGTTGGCCAGGTCGTAGATGGCGGGCATCAGCTTCTTGCGGGACAGGTCGCCCGTGACGCCGAAGATCACCATGCTGGACGGGCCGGCGATCCTGGGCAGTCGTTTGTCGCGGGGGTCGCGTAGCGGGTTGGTCCACCCCTCGCTCATCGACCGACCTCCTGTATCGCCCGAACCACTTGGGCCAGGCCGGCGGCCCGGTCGCTCAGGTGCAGCCGCAGCACCGGGCGTGCGTGTTCGGTCAGGACCTGCCCGTCGCCCAGCGCCTGCGCGTGCTGCAGCTTGCCCAGAGTGTAGGGCCGATCCGGCACCTCGAGCTCTGTTTCGGGGTCACCGGTGATCTGCAGGAAGATGCCGTTCTGGTGACCGCCCTTGTGGTACTGGCCGGTCGAGTGCAGGAACCGGGGTCCCCACCCGAACGTGGTCTGCAGACCGGTGCACTTGGCGAGCTCGGCGCGCAGCAGCGCGGCCGACGCGTCGTCGAGCCGGTCCAGGTATGCCTGCACGGCGAGGTAGCCGCGTTCCGGCGCGGTGCCGAGGAACTCCCGCAGCACCTCGGTCAGCCCGCCGTCACCCGAGACCCCGGCCGGTGCGAACACCTGCACGGCTCCGTCCACAGTGGACGGGGTCTCGCCGCCGTCCAGTTTGGCCGGATCGTCCAGCAGCGCCCGCGCCGCCGTCTTGGCGGCCTCGACGTCGGGCTGGTCGAAGGGGTTGATCTCCAGCAGCCGGCCCGCGATCGCGGTGGCGAACTCCCACACTAGGAACTGCGCTCCGAGCGGCCCCGAGGCGGCGATCTTCGCGCCGCCCGCGGCCGGTCCGATCGCGACGGCGGTGGCGTCGGGGCCCGCGTCGGCGAACCCCGGGGCCGTCGGGCCCTCGACCGCGACCGGCAGCAGGCCGGTGCCCTGCTTGCCGGTGGACTCGGCGATCAGCTGCTCGGCCCAGTCCGGGAATCCCGTGATCCCTGAGCCCGTGTCGGCCAGCACCAGCTTCTCCGCGCCGTCCGCGTGCGCCGCGCCCCACGCCGCGGCAAGCCGCAGCGCTGGGTTGTCCGCGTCGTCGGCGCCCAGCACCTGGGCGGCCGCGGCGGCCTGGTCGAGCAGCCGCGCCACGTCGGCACCGGCCAGCCCCGCCGGCACGAGGCCGAACGCGGTCAGCGCCGAGTAGCGGCCGCCGACGTGCGGGTCGGCCAGGAATACCTTGCGGTAGCCCTCGCGCCCGGCCAGATCCGCCAGCGGGGAGCCCGGATCGGTGACCACGACGATCCGCTGCGCCGCGTCGATTCCGATGTCGGCGAACGCCTTCGCGAAGATCCGGCGGTGACTGTCGGTCTCCACGGTGCCGCCGGACTTCGACGACACCACGATGACCGTGCGGCTCAGGTCGCCGGCGAGCGCGTCGGCGACCTGACCTGGGTCGGTGGTGTCGAGCACCGTCAGCGGCACGCCCTCGGTGCCGGCGATGACCTCCGGCGCCAGCGACGAGCCGCCCATCCCGGCGAGCACCACGCGGTCCACGCCTTCGGCGTGCAACTCCTCGTGCAGTTCCTCGATCTCGCCGATGAGCGGGCGGGAGCTGCGGTGCAGCGTGGTCCAGGACAGCCGGATCGACGCCTCGGGTTCGGCGTCCGGGCCCCACAGCGTGGGATCCTGGGCGGCGAGCTTCGAGGCGACCTGGTCGGCCACCAGCTTGTCGATCAGCGGTGCGGCCTTGGCCGCCAGGTCACCGTCCTCGATCGAGACAGCGATCTGCTCTCCCGCCATGTCAGCTCCCTTCGCTGCTCTGCGCGCGACCGCGATCGCGTCGCCAGAGCGCGGCTTCGGACTTTGCGTCGGCTCGCCCGCCCCGGTGCCCCGCCGCCGCACTAGCGGAGCCTGCCGGCCGGAGCGCGCTCTGTCGGCTTGGGAGCCGCGGATCCAAGAAGCTCCGCCTCATGTCAGTTCGTCGCCTTCGCGAGCTGACCTTCGACGGTGTCCAGGAGTTCCTGCCAGGACTTCTCGAACTTCTCCACGCCTTCTTCCTCCAGCGTGCGGAACACGTCGGCGACGTCGATGCCCACCGCGGTGAGCTGGTCGAACACCGCCTGCGCCTGCGCGCCGGTGCCGCTGACCTTGTCGCCGTCGAGCTGGGCGTGGTCGGCGGCCGCGAACAGCGTCTTCTCCGGCACGGTGTTCACAGTGTTCGCGACGACCAGTTGGTCTACGTAGCGGGTGTCCGAATAGGACGGATCCTTCACCCCGGTGGACGCCCACAGCGGGCGCTGAGGGTTGGCACCCGCGCCCTTGAGTGCCTGCCACCGTTCCGAGGCGAACAGCTCCTCGAAGGCGGCGTAGGCCAGGCGGGCGTTGGCGATCGCGGCCTCGCCGCGCAGCGCCTTCGCCTCGCCGGTGCCGATCCTGTCGAGGCGCTTGTCGACCTCGGTGTCCACACGCGACACGAAGAACGACGCCACCGACTCGATCTGCCGCAGGTCGTGGCCGTTGGCCTTGGCCTGCTCGAGCCCGGCGAAGAAGGCGTCGATCACCTGGCGGTAGCGCTCGACGGAGAAGATCAGCGTGACATTGACGCTGATGCCCTCGGCGAGCGTGCGGGTGATCGCGGGCAGGCCGTCCTCCGTGGCCGGGATCTTGATGAAGATGTTCGGGCGGTCCACGGTCTTCCACAGGTCCTTGGCCTCGGCCGCGGTCTTCTCCGCGTCGTTGGCCAGCCGCGGGTCGACCTCGATCGACACCCGGCCGTCGACACCGTTCGTGGCGCGGTAGACGTCGCGGAACAGGTCCGCGGCGTTGCGCACGTCGGTGGTGGTCAGCTCGCGCACGGTGGCCGACAGGTCGGCGCCGCGCGAGGCCAGCTCACGAACCTGCTCGTCGTAGGCCTCGCCGTCGGCCAGCGCGTTGGCGAAGATGGTCGGGTTGGTCGTCACGCCGACGACGTGCCGGTCGCGGATCAGCTCGGCGAGGTTGCCGGAGTTGAGCCGCTCGCGGGAGAGGTCATCGAGCCAGATCGAGACACCGGCTTCGGAAAGTTGTGCGAGTCGGTCGCTCATGGCGGGCACGTTTCCTTTCAGTTCTTCGTCTTCGCGAGCGAGTCGCGCGCGGCGTCGACCACGGCGCCGGCGGTGATCCCGAACTCGCGGAACAGCGTCTTGAAGTCGGCCGAGGCACCGAAGTGCTCGATCGACACGATCCGGCCGGCGTCACCGACGAAGCGGTACCAAGGCTGGGCGATCCCCGCCTCGACCGCGACCCGGGCCTTGACGCCGGACGGGATGACCGATTCGCGGTACGCCTCGTCCTGCGTGTCGAACCACTCCACACACGGCATCGAGACCACGCGAGTCGCCACACCGTCGGCCTCGAGGGTCTGGCGGGCCTCGACGGCCAGCTGAACCTCGGAGCCGGTGGCGATGAGCACGACGTCCGGGGTACCGCCGGAGGCTTCGGCCAGCACGTACCCGCCCTTGGCGACGCCCTCGTGCGAGGTGCCTTCCAGCACCGGCACGTTCTGCCGGGTCAGCGCCAGACCGGTCGGGTGGTGGATGTCCTCCAGCGCCGCCTTCCAGGCACCGACGGTCTCGTTGGCGTCGGCCGGCCGGACCACGTTGAGGCCCGGGATGGCGCGCAGGGCCGAAAGCTGCTCGATCGGCTGGTGCGTCGGGCCGTCCTCGCCGAGACCGATCGAGTCGTGCGTCCACACGTAGATGACCGGCGCCTTCATCAGCGCGGCCAGCCGCACCGGCGGGCGCATGTAGTCGGAGAAGATGAGGAACGTGGCGCCGTAGGGCCGGGTGCCGCCGTGCAGCGCGATGCCGTTGAGGATCGAGCCCATCGCGTGCTCGCGGACACCGAAGTGCAGCGTGCGGCCGTAGGGGTTGGCGGTCCACATGTCCGTGGAGGCCTTCTCCGGCCCGAATGAGTCGGCGCCGGCCATCGTGGTGTTGTTGGACTCGGCCAGGTCGGCCGAACCGCCCCACAGCTCGGGCAGCTTGCCCGACAGCGCGTTGAGCACCTCACCGGACGCCTTGCGGGTAGCGAGGCCCTTGGCGTCGGGCTCCCAGCTGGGCAGCTCGTCGGCCCAGCCCGCGGGCAGCGAGCGGGTGGCCAGCCGGTCGGCGAGTGCCTTGCGCTCCGGGTTGGCCTGGCCCCACGCGTCGAAGGACTCCTGCCACTGCGCGCGCCACTGCTTGCCGCGGTCGACGGCCTTGCGTGCGTTGGCCAGCACCTCGTCGTCGATCTGGAAGTCCTTGGCCGGCTCGAAGCCGAGGATCTCCTTGACCGCGGCGACCTCCTCGGCGCCCAGCGCGGCACCGTGCGCCTTGCCGGTGTTCATCTTCTTCGGCGCCGGGTAGCCGATGATCGTGCGGAGCAGGATGAACGACGGGCGCGGGTCGGCCTTCGCGGCCTTGATCGCGTCGGAGATCGCGACGACGTCCTCGCCGCCCTCGACGGTCTGGACGTGCCAGCCGTAGGCCTCGTAGCGCTTCGCGGTGTCCTCGGACAGCGCGATGTTGGTGTCGTCCTCGATGGAGATCTTGTTGTCGTCGTAGAAGACGACGAGGTTGCCCAGCTCCTGGCGGCCCGCGATGGAGGAGGCCTCGGACGTGACGCCCTCCTCGATGTCACCGTCGGAGGCGATCACGTAGATGTGGTGGTCGAAGATGCTCTCACCGGGAGCGGCGTCGGGGTCGAGCAGGCCACGCTCGCGGCGGGCCGCCATCGCCATGCCGACCGCGTTGGCCAGGCCCTGGCCGAGCGGGCCGGTGGTGGTCTCGACGCCGGCGGTGTGCCGGTACTCGGGGTGGCCCGGGGTCTTCGAATCCCACTTGCGGAGCTGCTCGAGGTCCGCCATCTCCAAGCCGTAGCCGGCGAGGAACAGCTGGATGTAGAGCGTCAGGCTGCTGTGCCCGGCGGAGAGGACGAAGCGGTCGCGAGCCGGCCATTCGGGGTCGCTCGGGTCGTGACGCATCTCTCGCTGGAACAGCGTGTACGCCAGCGGGGCCAGGCTCATCGCGGTGCCGGGGTGGCCACTGCCACAGTTCTCGACAGCGTCCGCGGCCAGCACCCGGCAGGTGTCCACGGCCCGGGTGTCGAGTTCGGTCCAGTCGGCAGGCACGTTCCTCCGGAGCAGAGGGTTGTTCTCGCTGATAGAAGCGGTTTCGGACACTGGTCTCGAACTCCCGTGCTGTCGTGTTGGGTCGGTTTCCTCACTCTTGTCGCAGGCACGCCCAGCGGGCCCCAGCCATCTCAATCGATCCCGAAGAGACGATATTCCTGCCAGGAGCTCTACGCGTGGCGACAATCAGGCAGCCTAGTAGGTCGGCTACCCGGTGGGTGTAAGGCCAACACCCGGGGCCCCATCGCCGGAAGATCATTCGCCCCGGACTACGATCAGTCACGGTGTCACGCCTGGCGTCGGCGCCACCCGAAACTGACTCAGGGAGCGAAATGTCGTTGGTGGACGCTGCGCACGGACGCAGTGACAGCACCAGCGCTGTGAACCCCGGTAGCGGAAACCGCCTCCGGCAGCGCGCCGGCGCGTACCTCGCGCTCGCCAAGCCCCGGGTGATCGAACTGCTGCTGGTCACGACCATCCCCGCGATGTTCCTCGCCGGTCGGACCATCCCGTCGCCGTGGCTCGTGGTGGCCACGCTCGTCGGCGGCACGATGGCCGCCGGTAGTGCGAATGCCCTCAACTGCGTGATCGACGCGGACATCGACAAGGTGATGAACCGCACCAAGCGCCGGCCGCTCGTGCGGGACTCGGTGCCGCGGCGCAACGCCCTCGTGTTCGGCCTCGCGCTCGGTGCCGGGTCGTTCGTGCTGCTGTACTTCACGGTGAACCTGCTCGCCGCGGCGCTCGCCGTCGCGACGATCCTGTTCTACATCTTCGTGTACACGCTCGTGCTGAAGCGGCGCACGGCGCAGAACGTGGTGTGGGGCGGGGCCGCGGGCTGCATGCCGGTCGTGATCGGCTGGGCCGCGGTGACAGGCACCGTGCAGTGGCCCGCGTTCGTGATGTTCGGCGTGATCTTCTTCTGGACGCCCCCGCACACGTGGGCGCTGGCGATGAAGTACCGCGAGGACTACGAGCGCGCCGGCGTGCCGATGCTGCCCGTGGTGGCCACCCCCGAGCACGTGGCGCGCCAGATCGTCATCTATTCGTGGGTGATGGTCGGCTGGACGCTGCTGCTGATCCCCGCGACCAGCTGGCTGTACGCGTCGTTCGCGGTCCTGGCCGGGTCGTGGTTCCTGTTCTACGCGCACCGGCTCTACAGCCAGGTCCGCAAGGGCATCGAGACCAAGCCGATGGCCCTTTTCCACCGGTCGAACACGTATCTGATGGTGGTGTTCTGCGCGCTGGCGATCGACTCCGCGATCGGGCTGCCCGCCCTGGGCCTGCCCTTCTAGCTCCAAGGCCGTGTAGTTAACGGGTGATGTGGTGTGTCAACCCCCTGAAACAGGGAACGGAGTTCCTGCTAAAACGGTGTCGACCAAGATCACCAGATAGCAGAAACTCCGTTGGATACCCAGTCTGTCATCACCCGCACTAT
>DATFHB010000048.1:0-100639 GCA_035248845.1 Amycolatopsis sp.
CCGGGGCGCTGGCGCCGCCGCGCGGCCTGTACCACTCGATCAGCGAGTTGACCATGCCGAACAGCAGGCGTGCGACCGTGGACGGGTCGATGTCGGACCGCAGGTCGCCCTCGGCGACGGCCTTGGTGACCAGCTCGCTCACGATGTGGTCGAACTGCCGCCGCCGCGCGAGCGCGTCGCGCTCCACCTTCGTGTTCCCGCGCACCCGCAACAACAACGTCACGAACGGCAGCTGCTCGACGAGCACCACGACGCTGCCGCGGACGAGCTGTTCGAGCCGGTCCACGGCGCGCCCGTCGACGGCGTCGGCCTTCTCCGCCTCCGCGAACAGGCCGTCCAGCGCCCGGTTCACGGCCAGCCGCAACAGTTCCTGCTTGCTCGGCACGTGGTGGTAGATCGCGGACTTCGTGATCCCCAGCTTCCGCGACAGGTCCTCCATGCTGGTGCCGTCGTAGCCGCGCTCGTTGAACAGGCTGACCGCGACGGCCAGCAAGGACTCCAGGTCGTAGCCCGGCCTGCCGCGCCTGGCAGCCCGAGCCGGGGACGGGCTCGTCATGATCCGATTATCCCCGGGGTCCGCTCGTCGATCACGCGGCGCATCTTGCCGACGGACCGCTCCAGCGTGTCGGGATCCAGCACCTCGACGCCGACACTCACCCCCACGCCGTCCTTGACCCGCGCGATGATCTCGGCCGCCGCCCCGCTGCGGCGTTCGCCGGGGGTGCCGGGCCTGGCTTCGACCAGCACGGTCAGGTGGTCCATCCGCTCGCGGCGGGTCAGCCGCAGCTGGAAATGCGGCGCCAGCCCGCCGGTGGCGAGCACGATCTCCTCGATCTGGGTCGGGAAGACGTTGACCCCGCGCAGGATGATCATGTCATCGCTGCGGCCGGTGACCTTGTCCATCCGCCGGTACGAAGGCCGCGCGGTGCCGGGGCGCAGCGCGGTCAGATCCCGCGTGCGGTACCGGATGATCGGCATCGCCTGCTTGGTCAGGGACGTGAACAGCAGCTCGCCGGTCTGCCCGGAATCGAGCGCGTGCTCGTCGACGGGGTCGATCACCTCGGGGTAGAAGTGATCCTCCCAGACGCACAGCCCGTCCTTGGTTTCGACGCATTCCTGCGCCACGCCCGGCCCGATCACCTCCGACAGGCCGTAGATGTCCACCGCGTCGAGGTCGCACCGCTCCTCGATCTCGCGCCGCATCTGCTCGGTCCACGGCTCCGCGCCGAAAATGCCGACGCGCAGCGAACTCGACGCGGGGTCGATGCCCTGCCGCTCGAACTCGTCCAGCAGCGTCAGCATGTACGACGGGGTCACCATGATGACCTCGGGCCGGAAGTCGGTGATGATCTGCACCTGCCGCGCGGTCATCCCGCCGGAGGCCGGGATCACGGTGGCGCCAAGCCTTTCCGCGCCGTAGTGCGCGCCGAGCCCGCCGGTGAACAGGCCGTAGCCGTAGGCGACGTGCACCTTGTGGCCGGGCCGCCCGCCGGCCGCGAAGATCGAGCGCGCCATCACGGTGGCCCACATGTCGAGGTCGGCATCGGAGTAGCCGACGACGGTGGGTTTGCCGGTCGTGCCGCTGGAGGCGTGGACGCGCCGCACCTGTTCCCGCGGAACGGCGAACATGCCGAACGGGTAGTTCTCGCGCAGATCCTGCTTGGTGGTGAAGGGGAACTTCGCCAGATCGGCAAGTTCGCGGCAGTCATCGGGGTGCACCCCGGTCTCGTCGAACTTCCGCCGGTAGCACGGCACGTTCTCGTACGCGTGCCGCAGTGTCCATTGCAGACGTTCCAATTGGACGGACCGCAGCTCGTCCACGCTCATCCGCTCGGGCGGGGTCCACTCGTCCGCGACCGGCGCGATACCCAGGCGCCGGGGCACTTCGCTGTGCATGGTCGACATGGGGCTGGCTCCTACATCCGAATCGTGCGGCTCCGGCCGCGATACTCCGCGATGACCTCGGCGTCGCGCCGGACGGTCACGTCATAGATCCCGTTGCGCCCGTAGCGCGTGCGTTCCTCCGCCGTCGCGATCAGCTCGTCGCCCAGCCGGGCACTGGTGACGAACGAGATCTCCGCGCCCGCGGCGACGGTCACCGGGCCGTGGCTGTTGCACGCGCCCGCGAACGCGGTGTCGGCCAGCAGGAACAGGTAGCCGCCGTGGGCGATCTTGTGTCCGTTGACCATCTGCTCGGTGATCCGCATCCGGGCCACGGCCTTGCCCTCGGCCGCCTGCAGCAGTTCGATGCCCAGGGACTGCGAGGCGACGTCGTCGTCGAACATCGCTTGCGCGGCCGGGGACCGCGACATGGATTCCTCGTCCAACCGATTCACCTGTCACCGCCCCTCGAAGGCGGGCTTTTCCTTGGCCAGAAAGGCTTCCACCGCGGCACGGTGGTCCGCGGTCAGCCCGAGCCTCGCCTGCGCGGCGCCCTCCTCGCGCAGCGCCTCGGCCAGCGGAGCGGCGAGCGCCCGCTTCGCCTCGGCGTAGGCGCGGGTGGGCCCGGCCGCCAGGCGTTCGGCGAGCGTCGCGGCCGTGTCCGCGACCTCCGCGGCCGGCACGACGCGGCCCGCGATGCCCCACGCGGCCGCCTCTGCCGCGGTGAAGGACGCGCCGAGCAGCACCAGTTCGCTCGCGCGGGCCGAGCCGACCGCGCGGGCGAGCGTGGCCGACAGGCCCGAGTCGGGGGTGAGGCCGATCGCGGTGAACGCGGTGCCGAACTTCGCGGTGTCCGCGGTGACCCGCAGGTCGCACGCGAGCGCGAAGCCGAGCCCGGCCCCGACGCAGGTCCCGTTGATGGCCGCGACGACCGGCTTCGGCATCGTGGCCAGGGCGACCACGATGGGGTTGTAGTGCTCCTCGATGGTGGCGAACGCGGTCGACGGGTCCGCGCGCAACGCCTCCGCGTGCTCGCCGAGATCCTGCCCGACGCAGAACGCCTTCCCGGTACCGGTGAGCACCACGGCGCGCACCGAATCGTCCTTCGCGACCTCGTCCAGTGCATCCCGCAACGCGGCCTTCACGGCGCTGGTCAGCGCGGGGCGCGTGAGCGTCACCGTGGCTACCGCCCCCTGCCGGGAGACGGGAACTTCGCTGTTCCTGCTTTTGTCAGCCATGCGAGCACGGTACCATGACTATCTGAACGTTCGGTCGGTAATGTGAGGCGGCGATCGCGATGGCGTTCCTGCGCAGCTACGTCAGCGGCGGTTGGCACGCGGCTTCCGATGAGGGCGTGCCCCCGGCGTGGGCATGGCCGGTGCGCTCGACTGGCCGACCTCGGCGTGCGGCGCGAAGTGTCCGAAGAGGACGGCCGCGTGGTCGTCGCGATCACCTACACCTGGCGCCGCCGGGTATGACGACGTCGAAGTGCGGACCCTTCGAACACGTCAAGGGGATCTGAGGAGTGAGCACGAAATCCCGCCTCCGCGGCGACTTCCACCGGCTCACCGTGGCCGACGTATCCCAGCTCTGCGACGACGCCGTCGCGGTCACCTTCGACGTGCCGCCGGGCCTCGGCGACGCCTACGCCTTCCGGGCCGGCCAGTCGCTCACGCTGCGCCGCACCGTCGACGGGCGCGACGAGCGCCGGTCGTACTCGATCTGCGCGCCCGAGGGTGCCGCGCCTCGCATCGGCATGCGCGAGGTGCCGGACGGCCTGTTCTCCAGGTGGCTGGTGCGCACTGTTCGGCCCGGCGACGAGATCGAGGTCGGCACGCCCACCGGGAACTTCACCCCGGACCTCGCCCGGCCCGGCCATCACGTGCTGATCGCCGCCGGTTCCGGCATCACGCCCGTGTTGTCGATCGCGGCCACGGTCCTGCGCGACCCAGCCGCCACGGCCACCGTCGTCTACGGCAATCGCCGCGCCGACACCGTGATGTTCGCCGACGAACTGGCCGACCTGAAGGATCGCTACCCGGCTCGGCTCGACCTGATGCACGTGCTGTCCCGCGAGCCGCGCGAGGCGGAGCTGTTCACCGGGCGTGTCGACGCGGCGAAGCTGGAAAAGCTGCTTCCGTTGTTCCCCGAGGTCGGCCACTGGTGGCTGTGCGGCCCGTTCGAGATGGTCCGTGACCTCCGCGATGTGCTGCGCGGCAAGGGAATCGCGGCCGAGGAGATCCATCAGGAACTGTTCTATGTGGACGATGTGCCGCCCGCGCCCGTGCGCCACGAGGAGGCGCCCGTCGAGGGGCTGACGAGCGAGGTCACCATCGTCCTCGACGGCCGGTCCACCACGGTCACGCTGCCCCGCGACGTCACGGTGCTCGACGGAGCCCAGCGGGCGCGGCCGGATCTGCCGTTCGCGTGCAAGGGCGGGGTGTGCGGCACCTGCCGCGCCCGCCTCACGCGCGGAAAGGCCGACATGCGCCGCAACTTCGCGCTGGATGAGTCCGAAGTGGACGACGGATTCGTGCTGACCTGCCAGTCGCTGGCCGTATCGGACCAGGTGACCGTCGACTACGACGCCTGAAGCTGTCCGGGGAACGACATCCGCACCGCGGTCGTGCCCGCGGCGCTGTGTGCGGTGACGATGTCGGCCAGCTGCCGCGCGATCCACATGCCGCGCCCGCCGAACTGGTGCACGTCGGGCGGCAGGTATCCGGCGGCGGGCGGCAGGTCGGTCCCGCCGGCGTCCTCGACCTGGACGACGAGCGCGCCCGGTTCGGCCCAGTACCGCACCCGCACCGGTGGTGCGCCGTGCACGAGCCCGTTCGTGACCACCTCGTTCGTCGCCAGCGTCACGTCTTCTTCCGGGAAACCCAGCGACAGCGCGAGAACGCGGGCGCGCTCGCGCAGCTGCGGCAGGTCGTGCACGTCGAGCACGAGCCGGTCCATCAGGGTCTCCGGTGGTGGCGGTGCCGGCGGCGTGCTGGCGAGCCCGGCGAGGTAGGTGCCCGCGGGGACGAAACCCGGACTGGGCTGGAATCCTGCGCCGCCCAGCTCGAAGCCATGCACCTTGCGCACCTCGTCGATGATCGACGAGGGCTGCTCCCGGCTGTCCCACAAGCACGTCACGGAACAGGCGTACGCCGCGAACGCGTCGTTGCACACGGCTTCGTAGGGCAGGTAGGCGTTCGCCCGCTCACCTCTCATGCCGGGTTCGGCCACGACGTGCACGCGGCGGCCCAGTGTGTGCTGCGCGGCAAGGTAGCGGCGGAAGGTCTCGAACGCCGCGCCGAGCCCGCCGTAGAAGCCGTCCGGTTTGGCCCATTCCCAGGCGTCCGCCCGCGATCCGAGTTCCGCGCGCAGCAGGTCCCGGGTCCGCGGGGCGACCACCAGCAGCACCTGCTCGCCGCACTCGCCGAGCGCCGGCAGCAGGTGGGTGATCAGCGTGTCCTCGGAGTCGACGACCAGGGCGGAGTGGGTGAACCCCGGCTCGCTCGCCATGTGCCTCTCCTGTCGATGCGGCCTGTGAGCCTCCAAAGTACCGCTTCAGCCGCCCTTGCGTGCTTCTACTCGTAGACGTATATTCGTATGCGAGTATACGGGCCGGGAGGATTGATGACGAAACGGCGCAAGGTGGCGAACCTGCTGGCTCTCGCCGTGCTGGGCACGGTCGTGCAGCGGCCGATGCACCCCTACGAGATGGCCTCGATGCTGCGCGAGCGGGGCAAGGACCAGGACATGAAGATCAAGTGGGGGTCGCTGTACACGGTCGTGGGCAATCTCGAGAAACACGGCCTGATCGAGGCCGCCGAGACGGCACGGGAGGGCGCCCGGCCCGAGCGGACGGTCTACCGCATCACCGACGCGGGCCGCGCCGAACTGGTCGACTGGGTGCGGGAACTCGTGTCCACTCCGGAGCGCGAGCAGCCCCGGTTCGAAGCCGGGCTGTCGCACCTGGGCGCCCTGACGCCGGACGATGCGATCGAGCTGCTGCGCCGCCGCCTCGAGGTCCTTGACGCGCAGCTGGCCGAGCAGCGCGACCTGCTGGCCCGGCACAGCACCGAGCTACCGCGGCTGTTCCTCATCGAGAACGAGTACGACCTCGCCCTGCGCGAAGCGGAGGCCGCCTGGGTGCGCGCTCTCCTCGCGGAGATGGCCGACGGCACCTTCCCCGGACTCGCTCAATGGCGCGAATTCCACCAGACCGGGCAGCTGCCCCCCGAGTACGCCGAGATCGCCGAAAGGGGAAGCACGGCACAGTAAGAACGGTTCCGGCGAGTGCGGCAACACCCGCCGGAACCCGCAACCCTCGCAACCGGAACGCGGAGCGGACCGGCGCAGAGCTGGCACTCATCACCATAGCCGGGTCCGGCTCCCCGTCACGGTTGCGACCACCCAAAGGGAGAAACCATGACAGAGAACAGGACCGCCCTCGTCATCGGCGGCGGGATCGCCGGACCGGCCACCGCGATGGCGCTGCGGCGCGCCGGGATCGACGCGCGGGTCTACGAGGCGTACTACAAGCCGGCCGACGGCGTGGGCGGGATGCTCGGCCTGGCCCCGAACGGGCTCGACGCGCTGGCCGTGCTCGGTGCCGACGGCCCTGTGCGGGACGCCGGGCAGCCCGTCATGTCGATGGTGATGCGCAGCTGGACCGGGAAACGGCTGGCCGAGTTCGGCGACGGCCGCGGGCCGGTGTTCCACGCGGTCTGGCGCGCGGACCTCTACCGCGCGCTCTACGACGAAGCCGCTCGCCGCGGCATCGAAATCGAGCACGGTAAGCGGTTCGTGAGCGCCGAGGACCACGGCGACGGGGTCACGGCCACGTTCGCGGACGGCAGCCGGGCGACCGCGGACATCCTGATCGGCGCGGACGGCATCCGGTCCGCGGTGCGCGCGCAGTTGTTCCCCGAGATCCGGCCGCGCTACACCGGCTTGCTCGGGTTCGGCGGGTACCCCTCGGCGGCGACCGGGCTGCCGTCGACGAACGGGTCGATGCACATGATTTTCGGCAAGCGTGCGTTCTTCGCCTACGACGTGGAGGACGACGGCCGGACCGGGTGGTTCGCCAACCTGCCGAGCCAGGAGCCGATGACGCTCGCGCAGGCGCGCGCGGTCGGCGGCGCGGAATGGTTGCGGCGGCTGCAGGACGTGTTCGCGGGCGACCGGGTGCCCGCGGTGGAGATCCTGCGCAGTTGCGAGCCGGAAGAGCTCGTCATCGTGGGCGGGATGGAGGATCTGCCGACGATTCCACAGTGGAGCAAGGGCCGGCTCGTGCTCGTCGGTGACGCGGCGCACGCGACGTCGCCGAGTTCCGGGCAGGGGGTGTCGCAGGCGGTCGAGAGCGCCGTGCAGCTGGCGCGGTGCCTGCGCGATGTGCCGGTGGCCGAGGACGCCTTCGCCGCGTACGAGGGCTTGCGGCGGGCGCGCGTGGAACGCGTCATCGCCGCCGGCGCCAGGACCAACAGCAACAAGGCGGCCGGTCCGATCGCCCGCGTGCTGCGTGACGCGATCATGCCGGTGACGATGAAGATCCTCGCGAAGCCGGAAAAGATGGCCTGGCAGATCGACTATCACATCGACTGGGACGAGAAGGTGACGGCGGCACTGCCGGCCGCGGCGCGCTGATCGTCCACAAAAGACCGCTGCCCCCGGGGGTTCCGGGGGCAGCGGTGGGGCGGGGACAGCATTTACGGCTTGCGGGCGACGATGCCGGCGATGCAGTGCGCCGCCTTGGTCAGCGGGTTCAGCCTCGGGCCGTCCGGCCACCACTCGGCGCACGCGACGAGGTCCGCGCCGGTCGTCGCGTTCGGCTTGACGATCTCCAGGCCGGGCAGCATCCCGAGAATCTCTTTCTTCGTGCGGAACCGGCCTGCGCCCATCGGGCCGTGCACGAGAATGGCCTCGATCTTCTTCGCGATCTCCGTCTGCTCGGGAACCTCGGGGTCGTAGAAGTGCGAGAACACCACGTAGGACCCCGGTGCCAGAGCGTCGATGTACTGTTGCATCACCGCGGGTCCGCCGTCGCCCTCGAAGTGATGCAGGGTGCCGACATGCATCAGCACCAGCGGCTGGCTGAAGTCCAGGTGCCGCTGTACGACGTCGTTGCCGAGCACGGTGGACGGCTGGAAGATGTCCGCCTCGACCATGTGCACGCCGTCGTTCTCCTCCAGCAGCGCGCGCCCGTGCGCGAGCACCACCGGGTCGTTGTCGACGTAGACCACGCGCGCTTCCGGGTTGGCGCGCTGCACGATCTGGTGCGTGTTCTCCGCCGTGGGCAGGCCCGAGCCACAGTCGAGGTACTGGTCGATCTTCGTCTGCGACGCCAGGAAGCGGCAGGCGCGGTTGAGGAACCCGCGGTTGCCGCGCGCGATGTCGACGGCCTCCGGCACCGCTTCGTTGATCTTGCGCATCACCATACGATCGACGTCGTAGTGGTCCTTGCCGCCGAGGAACCCGTCGTAGATCCGGGCGATGCTCGGCCTGGACGGGTCGACCCCCACCGGGACCTGGCTGGGGGACTGGGTGTGCTGCGCATCGGACATTGACTGCCTCGCAGAGAGATGGACGAGCGGCTGACCGACTTAGCGTAGTGCTCCGCGTTCGAACGGTAAACGGAAGGTTCTCAGTGCGCCGGGTCGGATGACGCGGCGACGGCCGCCGGGGAACCCCTCTACCTCGGGCGCGAACAGCGGCCGGCCAGCCGGGCGCAGCGGCGAGCGCTGGCGATCCGGGACCGCGGCTGCACCTGGCCCGGCTGCCCGCGGAGTCCGAAATGGACGATCGCCCACGGCACCGGGCCACCGCGCCGGCACCAGGTCGCCGCGTAGCGGACCGCCCTATGACCCGGATCACTGTCACAGGATTCGCGCGGTCCTCGTCCTTGGGGTGACACCTGGAGAAGGGATGGGCACATGACGCTACAGATCGTGGTCGCAGGTGCAGGGTACGCGGGACTGGCGGCGGCGAAACTCGCCGCCAAGTGGACCGACGCCCAGGTGACGCTGGTGAACGCGCACGACAAGTTCGTCGAACGGGTGCGGCTGCACCAGCTGGCGTCCGGGCAGGAGCTGCGTGACCTGCCGCTGACGGGCCTGCTGGCCGGCACCGGCGTGCAGCTCGTCGTCGACCGGATCACCGGGATCGACGCGGAACAACGGAAGGTCACCACCGCGAGCGGCCGCGCACTGATCTACGACCGGCTGATCTACGCGCTCGGCAGCCATGCCGACCTGGCCTCGGTACCCGGTGTGGCCGAGCACGCGTACACCGTCACCGCGCTGGAGCAGGCGCGGGCGCTGCGGGCACGGCTGGCGGGAGCCCAGTCCGTCGTGGTGGCGGGCGCGGGGCTGACCGGGATCGAAGCCACCGCCGAGATCGCCGAGTCGTACCCGGAGCTGAAGGTGCGGTTGGTGACCGGGGGAGAGCTGGGCGCGGCGCTGTCGGCGCGGGCGCGCCGTTACCTGCGGCGGACGTTCGACCGGCTGGGCGTCGAGGTCCGGGACGGAGTGCGCATCACTGAAGTGCGGTCCGACGGGCTGGTGCTGGACTCCGGCGACCACGTCGGCGCCGACACAGTGGTCTGGACCTCTGGTTTCGCGGTGCCGGACCTGGCGCGGAAGGCCGGTTTCGCGGTGGACGAGGCGGGGCGCATGGTCGTCGACGAGACGCTGCGGTCGGTGTCGCACCCGGAGGTCATCGCGATCGGCGACGCAGCCGCGATGCACATCCCCGGCGGGCAGGAACTGCGGATGGCGTGCGCGACCGGTCTGCCGTCGGCGCAGATCGGGATGCGCGCGGTGGCGGCCCGGATGTCCGGCCGCGCGCCGAAGCCGCTGCGCTACCGGTACCTGAACCAGTGCATCAGCCTGGGCCGGCGGGACGGCCTGATCCAGTTCGTGCACGCGGACGACAGCCCTCGCGAAGCGATCCTGACCGGCCGGCTCGCCGCGCGGTACAAGGAACTGATCGTGCGAAGCACCGTGCTGTTCGAACGCCACCCGACCATCCCGACCGGGGTCTGAGCAGTCACTCCAGCTCGGCGGCGCGGGTTTCCGCTTCCGTGGCGCGCTCGGTGGCGGTGTTCGCGGTGCGGCGGGCGGCGGTGAGGGCCTTGCGTGCGGACGTCACCACCCCCCGCGCGTCGCGGTCCGCCGCCTGCGCGTCCTCCAGCCGGGCCTGCAGATCGCGCACCGCCGCCGCGGCGTCCTCGGCGGCTTGCTCGGCGCCGGCCAGCGCTTGTTCCGCTTCGGCGAGGGCCTGCTCCGCCGAGTCCCGTGCCTGCCCAGCCTCATCGGCTTCCCGCCGCGCCCGCGCCGCCACCTCCGCACGCTCGGACTCGCGTCGCGAAGGCCGTGACGGTCGCGACGGTCGCGAGGGGCGGGGAGGCCGGGACGGCCGCGCCGCGTTGGGCAGCAGCGCCCCGGCCAGCCAGGTCTCCGGCGACCCCGGCGTCAACGCCGCGCTCAACCGGGCCGCGCGCACCGCATCGAGGGCCCGGACGTCGGCGAGCGCGGCCTCGAACGTATCGACCACCTGACGTTCCGTCGCGTCCCCGAAGCCGTAGCCCGCCTTGCGCGCCAGCCAGTGCGCCCGCTGCGTCAGCAACTCGATCACCTCGTGCCGCTGCCGGGACAGCGTGCGCAACTCGGGACCGGCCAGCCGCTGGTGCGCGTCGCGCAACGATTCGCCCACCGACGCGAGGCGCTCGACCTCCTCGGGACAGGCACGACTGACCTGGTTCACCAGCCAGGCCGCGACGGTGGGCTTGCGCAGGCCCGCGATCTGGTCCACCAGCGGCCGGTCCGGCCGCGCCTGCTTCGCCCGCTCGTCCCGGAGCGCGGTGAACTCCTCCCGTTTCGCCGCATAGAGCTCGTTCGACACCGAGTCCAGGTCCATCACCCTCAGTGAAGCACGAACCCGGTCCTCACAAAACGGAAAGCACGGCCTCCGGGGTGCGCGCGACGACCGTCGTGCCGTCGTCGGCGGTGATGATGGGCCGCTGGATCAGCTTCGGATGAGCGGCCAGCGCCTCGATCCACCTGCCGCGCGCGGACGCGTCCTTCGGCCACGTGCGCAGCTCGAGTTCCTTCGCGACCGTTTCGCCGGTGCGCGTGATGTCCCACGGCTCCAGCCCGAGCCGGTCGAGCACGGCCGTCAGCTCCGCGACGGTCGGCGGATCCTCGAGATACCGCCGCACGGTGTACGCCGCGCCCGCCTCGTCGAGCATCGACACCGCGGACCGGCACTTCGAACAGGCCGGGTTGACCCAGATCTCCATGTCAGCGCTGCACCCCGGCCAGCGAGAAGAACTCCTGCCGTGACCGTGCGTCGGACCGCAGCATGCCCAGCAGCGTCGACGTCACGGTGGTCGACCCGATCGCCTGCACCCCGCGCAACGTCATGCAGGTGTGCTCGGCCTCGATCACCACCCCGACGCCCTTCGGGTTCAGCTGCTCGCACAGCCAGTCGGCGATCTGCTTCGTCAGCCGTTCCTGCACCTGCGGCCGGCGCGCGAAGTACTCGGTGATCCGCGCCAGCTTCGACAGCCCCAGGATCCGCTCGCTCGGCAGGTACCCGACGTGCGCGACGCCGGTGAACGGCAGCAGGTGGTGCTCGCACACCGACTTCACCGGGATGCCGCGGGCCAGCACCAGCTCGTCGTAGCCCTCGTCGTTGGGGAACGTGGTGAGGTCGAACGGCCGCGGCGAGAACAGGTCCGCGTACGCCTTCGCCATCCGCAACGGCGTGTTCCGCAGGCTCTCGCTGTCCGTGGAGACGCCGAGCGCCTTGAGGAACTGCGCGGCGGCCGCTTCGGCGGCGTCGAGATCGACACCTTCCGATCTGTGCGCCACATGCAGAGCCGTGTTCGTTTCCACCGCGGGCTCCTCGTCTCTGACAGCCGCTATTTCACCAACGACTATAGGCGTTATTCTTTTCCAGGTGGAAGCGAGCCTGAACACGTCGATTACCGCCGTGGCCGCGCTGGAGGACCAGCTGCGTGGCTCCATGTATTTCTACATCCGGCGCGCCCACCGTCCCGTCACGCGGGACGAGGCGGCCGCCAGCGTCGGCATCTCGCGCAAGCTCGCGGCGTTCCACCTGGACAAACTCGTCGACGCGGGGCTGCTGCGCGCGGACTACGAGCCGGTCGGGGGAGCGCGCCGGGTCGGCCGCGCGCCGAAGGTCTACCGGCCGGCCGACGTGGAGATCCGCGTGGCGATCCCGGCGCGCTCGCGGGATCTGCTCAGCGAGATCCTGCTCGAGGGCGTGCTCGGCGAGCGGGACGGCGAGCGCGCGACCGAGTCCGTCGTGCGCGCGGCCAGGGCGCTCGGTGAAAGCCTCGCGCCCGGCGCGTGCGATCTCGGCACGGCCGAGCGGATGCTGGCGCGGCACGGCTTCGAGCCCTACCGCGCCGAGGGGCCGTGCGTGCGGATGCGCAACTGCCCGTTCCACCCGCTCGCCGAGCGAGCACCGGATCTGGTGTGCGGCCTGAATCATGCATTCCTCACCGGCTACGCCGAGGGCAGCGGGATGCGGGTGGTCGCGAGCCCGCGCGCCGGCGAGTGTTGTGTGCAACTGTGCCCGTCACCGACTCACACTTTCGGGGGAAGTTGAGTGGCTGAACAGGCGGTGCGCGTCGAGCGCACGGGACCGGCCAACACGGTGATCCTCACCGGGCCGCGCGGCGCGGGCCACGGGGGCTCCTTCGAATGGCGAATTCGCCTGGCGCGAACGCGCCAGGTCACTCCGCGTAGTCGCTCGTTGATGGAGAATTCGGCTTCGTTGAGCCATTTGTCGGCACACCGACGAACGTGGTAGGGATATTCCGTTGCTGTGACCGGCGGCTCACAGCGGTCTTGGTCTCGTTCGCGAGCCAGTTCGCGCGCGGCGCGGCACAGTAGTGGGGGAATTTGTGTTATCGCCACCTTGATGAGAAAGGGGGGACTTGAGGCCGTGAACGGACCATTCGGGCGGACAGCTCGATTCTGGCGCCGTGTCCACCCGGGACGAAACCCGCTGGCAAGACGTTCCGACCGGGTCCAGGGGTCGTTGCTGCTCGTCGTGATCGTCGGTCTGCTGATCGCGATCCCGCTCGCCGTGCTCGTCGGCACGAAAACCTATGGGGGCCAGGCCGCGCTGGCCGACCAACAGCGCGCGACGAGGCACCTCGTCACCGCCACCGTGATCGAAGACGTGCCGACGACGGTCCAGGCGTCGCAGGGCGACTCTCTCCTCGGCCTCGGCGCAACGACCGGTGTGCGGGCGGCATGGCCCGTCGCGGGTGGCGCGCAAAAGGTCGGGACCATCAGCGCCGACCCGGGCACGACCGCGGGCACGAAGGTGCCGGTGTGGCTGTCCGACAGCGGTGATCCCGTGTCCGCGCCGATGACCCAGTCGGACGTGGCGTCGTCGAGTGCGCTCGCGGGGATCTTCGCCTGGCTGGTCGTCGCAGTGGGTCTCGTAGGGCTGTACTGGACGGTGCGCCTCATCCTCGACCGCCGTCGCTCCGCCCGCTGGGATCGCGAGTGGGCCCACGTCGGCGGCCGCTGGGCACGCTCCTGACTCACCGCACGCCGCGCGGCCGGAACTGGATGCTGATGCGGGGGCCGACCGGTTTGCCGGTCTTGGGAATGGCGTGTTCCCACGTGCGCTGGCACGAACCGCCCATGACGACGAGGTCGCCGGGGCCGAGTGACTGCCGGACGGTCCCGCCGCCTCCGCCGCGCGGGCGCAGCAACAGCGTGCGCGGCGCGCCGATCGAGACGATCGCGACCATGGTGTCCTCGCGGGAGCCGCGGCCGATGGTGTCGCCGTGCCACGCGACGCTGTCCCGCCCGTCACGGTAGTAGGCCAGTCCGGCGGTGCGGAACGGTTCACGCAACTCGCGGGAGTAGTGCTCGGTCAACGCATCGCGCGCCTCGGCCAGCGCCGGATCCGGCAATTCGTCCTCTTCGCAGTAAAAGCTCATCAACCGCGGTACGTCCACGACCCGGTCGTACATCCGCCGCCGCTCGGCCTGCCACGGCACGCGCTGCACGAGCCGCTCGAACAGCGTGTCCGCGCCGGCGAGCCAGTCCGGAAGCAGGTCGATCCAGGCACCCTGGCTCAGCGGGACCCGCCGCAGCCGCCGCAGCGAACCGAGCGCGACCCGCTCGGTCTCGCCGAACAGCGAGCCCTGCAACCCCGTCATGCCAACCAGTCTACCCCATCTTCGAACATGTGTTTGAAGAAAACCTCACGGTATCCGCATGCGCCGGCGGGTTAGATCGTTCGGGTGAGCGCGTCCAGATCGGCGCGAATCGTGGGCCGCACCACGATCGCGCTGGCGTCCCTTCTCGTGTTCGGCGGCACCCTTCTCGGCTGGGCCCAGGAACAGGGCCTGACCAACGGCCTGTCGCGAGCCGACGTGCTCGATCCCGGCGCGTCCGCGGCGAGCACCGGTGAGCAGAACATCCTGCTCGTCGGGCTGGACACGCGCACCGACGCGAAGGGCAACCCGCTGCCGCAGGCCGTTCTCGACCAGTTGCACGCGGGCGCGAGCGACGACGGCGGCGACAACACCGACACGATGATCGTCATTCACATCCCCGCGGGTGGCGGGGACGCGGTCGCGTTCTCGATCCCACGCGACTCCTATGTCCGGCTCGCGGGCGGCTACGGCAAGCACAAGATCAATTCGGCCTACACCTACGCGCAGGTGGCCGCCGAGAACCAGTTGCGGGCTCAGGGGGTGAGCGGCGCTCAGCTCAACGTCCAGGCCGCGCAGGCGGGTGCGCGCAACGCGGTGCAGACGGTGGAACAGCTCACCGGGCTGACCATCAATCACTTCGCTTCGGTGAACCTCGTCGGCTTCTACGACATCAGCGAAGCGGTCGGCGGCGTTCCGGTGTGCCTCAACGCCGCGGTGCACGACTCGTACTCCGGCGCGAACTTCCCGGCGGGCCAGCAGACGATCTCCGGCGCGCAGGCGCTGGCGTTCGTCCGGCAGCGGCACGGGTTGCCCAACGGCGACCTCGACCGGATCCGCCGCCAGCAGGCGTTCATGGCGAGCATGGCGCACTCCGTGCTGTCGGCCGGCACCTTGACCGATCCGGGCAAGCTCGGCGCCCTCGTCGCCGCGGTGCAGAAGAGCGTGACCCTCGACCAGGACTGGGATGTGCTCGCCTTCGCCCAGCAGTTGCGGAACCTCAGCGGCGGCAAGATCAAGTTCCAGACCATCCCGGTCGGCAACGTCGATCTCCAGACCGCCGACGGCGACGCCGTGCAGGTCGATCCCACGCAGGTCCAGTCGTTCATCCGGAACGCGATCCGGGAACCGTCCACAGTGGCCCCGGTCACGGCCACGTCAACAGCCGCGCCGGGCGTCGTGGTCGAGGTGGACAACGCCAGCGGCGTCACCGGTCTGGCCGCGCGCGTGGCGAAGGAGCTGACGGACCAGGGTTACCCGGACGGCGGCACGGCGAACGTGTCGTCGCGGCGCACCACGGTCGTCGACTACTCCGCCGGAGAGCGCACAGCCGCCGAGGATCTCGCTCGACTGCTGGGCAACGACGTCTCGGTGGTGTCGGACACCGCGTTGCCCGCCGGGCACGTACGCGTCTATCTCGGTACCGGCTACGCCGGCCTGGGCGCCACGTCCGCGACGACGCCGACCACCACGACTTCCACGTCCGCGCCGGCGCCCACGATCACCGCGGGCAACCAGACCTGCGTGAACTAGAGACGGTCCTGGAGGGCTTCGGCGGCGGCGAGCAGGTCCGCGGCCCAGCGCGCTCCGGGCTTGCGCCCGATCCGTTCCACCGGGCCCGAAACCGAGACCGCCGCGATGACGCTGCCGGTGGAATCCCGTACCGGCGCGGAAACGCTCGCTACGCCGGGCTCGCGCTCGGCGACGCTTTGTGCCCAGCCGCGGCGGCGCACCTCGAGCAGGGTGCGCTCACCGAACACGGCGTCGGCCAGAACCGCGCGCTGGGTATGGGGATCCGACCACGCCGCGAGCACCTTCGCGCCCGAACCGGCCGTCATCGGCAGCCGGGAGCCCACCGGCACGGTGTCGCGCAGGCCGCTCACCGGTTCGGCCGTCGAGACGCAGACGCGCTGCACGCCGTCGCGCCGGTACAGCTGCACGCTCTCCCCGGTGATGTCCCGCAGTTTGGGAAGGATCGACCCGGCGGCGTCCAGCAAGGGATCGGTCGTGCCGCCGGCGAGTTCGGCCAGTGCGGTGCCGGGCCGCCAGCGGCCGTCCGGCCCGCGCCGTAGCAGGCGGTGCACTTCAAGACCTACGGCGAGGCGGTGTGCGGTGGCCCGCGGCAGGCCGGTCCGGGTGCACAGTTCGGCCAGCCCACAAGGATCTTCGGCCACCGCCTGAAGGACGGCGACCGCCTTGTCGAGAACTCCGATACCGCTGTGCTGCTCAGAAGGGCTATGCTGTCCCACGAAGCGATACTAGCTTCCCGCACTATGGGAAGTCCACAATCTGGGAAACATCGAACTCGAGTCGCGGGCCGCCGTGGCTCGACCTGGCGCCGTGATCGAGTTCCTTTGCTCCCAAGCAACCTCGTGGGAGGAGCACAGATGACCGCGACACGGCCGCGCACACTGGCCGAGAAGGTGTGGGATTCCCACATCGTGCGCCGAGGCGAAGGCGCGGAGCCCGACCTGCTCTACATCGACCTGCACCTGGTGCACGAAGTCACGAGCCCGCAGGCGTTCGACGGCCTCCGGCTGGCGGGGCGCCCGGTGCGGCGCCCCGACCTCACCATCGCGACCGAGGACCACAACGTCCCCACGGTCGACATCGAGCTGCCGATCGCCGACCCCGTTTCCCGCACGCAGGTCGAGACCCTTCGCCGCAACTGCAAGGAGTTCGGCGTCCGCCTGCACCCGATGGGTGACGCGGAGCAGGGCATCGTGCACGTCATCGGCCCGCAGCTGGGCCTGACGCAGCCCGGTATGACGGTCGTCTGCGGTGACAGTCACACCTCCACGCACGGCGCGTTCGGCGCGATGGCGTTCGGCATCGGCACGTCCGAGGTGGAACATGTGCTGGCCACCCAGACGCTTCCGCTGCGGCCCTTCAAGACGATGGCGATCACCGTGGAGGGTCAGCTGCGGCCGGGTGTCACCGCGAAGGACGTCATCCTCGCCGTGATCGCGAAAATCGGCACCGGCGGCGGCCAGGGGTATGTGCTGGAGTACCGCGGCAGTGCCATCGAGACGCTGTCGATGGAAGCCCGGATGACGGTGTGCAACATGTCCATCGAGGCGGGCGCACGCGCCGGCCTGATCGCGCCGGACGAGACGACCTTCGCCTACCTCAAGGGCCGCCCGCACGCGCCGCAGGGCGCCGACTGGGACGCCGCCGTCGAGGCGTGGCGGGAGCTGCGCACCGACGTGGGCGCGGAGTTCGACGCGGAGGTGCACATCGACGCCGACGCGCTGACCCCGTTCGTCACCTGGGGCACCAACCCCGGCCAGGGCCTGCCGCTGGGCGAGTCGGTGCCGGACCCGGAGGCGATTCCCGACGAGAACGCCCGGCTGGCCGCGGAGCGGGCGCTGTCCTATATGGACCTGCAGCCGGGCACCCCGCTGCGTGACATCCGGGTCGACACTGTCTTCCTCGGGTCGTGCACCAACGGCCGGATCGAGGACCTGCGGGCCGCCGCGGGCGTGCTGGCCGGCCGCAAGGTCGCCGACAGCGTGCGGATGCTCGTCGTGCCGGGCTCGGTCCGGGTGCGGCAGGCCGCCGAGGCCGAGGGGCTGGACAAGGTGTTCACCGACGCCGGTGCGGAGTGGCGGCAGGCGGGCTGCTCGATGTGTCTGGGCATGAACCCCGACCAGCTCGCGCCGGGCGAGCGCAGCGCGTCGACCTCCAACCGCAACTTCGAGGGCAGGCAGGGCAAGGGGGGCCGCACGCACCTCGTGTCGCCGCTCGTGGCGGCTGCGACGGCCGTGCGCGGCACCCTGTCCGCCCCCGACGACCTGAACTGAAGGAGTACCTCCCACCATGGAAGCGTTCAAGACTCACACCGGCGCCGGGGTGCCGCTGCGCCGGTCCAACGTGGACACTGACCAGATCATCCCGGCCGTCTACCTCAAGCGGGTCAGCCGCACCGGTTTCGAGGACGGCCTGTTCGCCGCGTGGCGCGGCGACGACACCTTCATCCTCAACCAGGAGCCGTTCAAAGCCGGGAGTGTGCTGGTCGCGGGCCCGGACTTCGGCACCGGCTCGTCGCGCGAACATGCTGTCTGGGCACTGATGGACTACGGGTTCCGGGTCGTCATCTCGTCCCGCTTCGCCGACATCTTCCGTGGCAACGCGGGCAAGCAGGGGCTCGTCGCCGCCCAGTGCGAACAGGCGGACGTCGAGCAGCTGTGGAAGATCCTGGAGAACGAACCGGGCACGGCGGTCACGGTCGACCTCGAGGCGAAGACCGTGCGGGCCAAGGACTTCGTCGCGGGCTTCCAGATCGACGACTACACCCGCTGGCGGCTGCTCGAGGGACTCGATGACATCGCTCTCACCCTCCGACACGCCGACGAGATTTCGGCGTTCGAGTCCGAGCGTCCCAACTGGAAGCCGCTGACCATCCCAGCTGCCACCTCGTAGGGGCAGATTCCCTGCTCAGAAAGGGAATCCAGCCAACACCACACCACGCCGAACGGCGCGCGGAAGCCCCTGTCGGGGTCGCTCGGAGGGCGGAAACCAGGCCCCGGGCACGAAAAAATTCCGCGCGCCGTTTGGAATTTCCGGGCAGTTGGTAATACCGTGTGCGCAAGTCGGCCGATGTGGCCGTGTGACAAGTAGTTCTTCATGGAGGACTGGAATGGCCAACAAGGCCCAGCTGATCGAGGCGCTCTCCGAGCGTTTGGGCGACAAGAAGGTTGCGTCGGAGGCCGTCGACGGTCTCGTCGACATCATCATCCGTACGGTCAACAAGGGCGAGAAGGTGAACATCACCGGCTTCGGTGTGTTCGAGAAGCGTGCCCGTGCCGCCCGTACCGCGCGCAACCCGCGTACCGGTGAGACCGTGCGCGTGAAGAAGACCAACGTGCCGGCCTTCCGTGCCGGGACCACGTTCAAGGACGTCATCAGCGGCGCGAAGAAGCTGCCGAAGGCCACGGCCGTGAAGCGTGCGACCACCACGACCCGGGCCGCCGGCACCACCACCCGCGCCACCACGACGCGCGCCACCACGGCGCGTGCCGCGAGCACCCGCGCCGCCGCCACGCGTCCGGCCGCCACCCGCAGCACCACCACGCGTACGCGTACGGCTGCCGCTGCGGCCACCAAGCCGGCGGCCGCGAAGCCCGCCGCCGCGCCGAAGGCGGCTGCCGCCACCACGGCGAAGAAGGCGGCGGCCAAGGCTGCGCCGAAGACCGCCGCCAAGGCCACGGCGAGCAAGACCGCCGCGGCGAAGAAGACCACCACCCGCGCGAAGAAGAAGTAACTCCGTTCATCCGAACGGATTTATCGGCAGGGCCCCCACGAGCGATCGTGGGGGCCCTGCCGCATTCTTGGGTAGCGGCCTCGCGGGTATCCGGCGAATCCGGAAATGACTGTCCCGCAAGGGAATCGCTCCAATTTCGCTTCCGGTAAAAGGGTGCCGCGGTGTCGAATCCGTGGGAGTTCGAATCGTAATTCGGGGGCCGGCGGGACTACCGGTGCGCAATGGGAACTGCGCTACTTACCGGACCTCGTCGGCGCGGGATGAGGGAGTGCAGTCGGGTAGTAATCCGCCGCCACCAGATGCGGGCCGCCGTTCGACGTGACCGCGCTGAACGACAAGACCCACACCGAACCCTTCTTGCTCGGGGCCATCCCGCCCTTCTGCGCGGGCAGCGGGATCCCCGCCTGCTCCGCCAGTCCCGTCACCACATCGGGGATCACGCCGCCCTGGCTGCACAGCACACCCGTGCCGCCGCCGGCGACGATCGCCAGCACACGCGCCATCCCGAGCACCGGGTCGCGCCAGTAGCTCTCCTCCGACAGCAGCGGCTCGTGCCGGACCTCCGTCCGGAGATCCTCCGCGACGCCCTGCACGGTCTGGACACAGCGCAGCCGCGGCGCCGAAAAGACACGATCCCCACCGAACAGCGGCACGAACCGCCGCACCGCGTCGGCTTGGCGCAGTCCCGCCGCCGAGAGCGGCCGCAGGTCGTCGTCGCCGGTCCACTCGTCCCGCCTGCCCGCCTTGGCGTGCCGGACGAGCAGCAGCGCGCTCAGGCCCGCGGGCAGCGCGAGGAAGTCCGCCAGCACCTCCGAGTCGGACTGGAAGTTCACCAGATCCCGGGCCTGCGTGGGCGGAAGCCAGCGCAACTCGTCGACTTCGTCGCTGGGGATGAACGCGCCCGAGACGGCCCGCGCGCTGAAGTAGTCGACCGTCTTCGGCCCGGTCGCCACCGGATACCGCACGGTGCGCAGGTGCCGGCCCAGCACCGCACGGCAGCCGGTCTCCTCGTGCAGTTCCCGTACCGCCGCCGCGGGCACGGTCTCATCCGGATCGAGCTTTCCCTTGGGCAGCGACCAGTCGTCGTACCGGGGGCGGTGCACCACCGCTACTTCGACCCCGCCGCCGAGGTCCCGCCACAGCACGGCTCCCGCCGCGCGTGTCAGTGCGGTGCCTGAGCTCAACCCACTGCCCCGTGCCGCTGCGCCAGCTCGACCTGATGGTCCCGCACCTTGGAGCCGTCGGCGGGGAACGGCGACCACTCGCCCGACGCCGTGAGCACCCAGCAGCGCGTGGCGGGGTCGAGTGCCGAGTCGAGGACCTCGCCCAGTTGCGTGGCCAGCTTCGGATCCTTCACACACACCAGCGCCTCGATCCGCCGGTCCAGGTTGCGGTGCATCATGTCCGCGCTGCCGATCCAGTACGTGCCGCCCGCGCTGAAATGGAAGATCCGCGAGTGCTCGAGGAACCGCCCCAGGATGGACCGCACCCGGATGTTCTCCGACAGCCCGGGCACACCGGGCTTGAGCGCGCAGATGCCGCGGACCACGACATCCACCGGCACGCCGTGCTGGGACGCCCGGTAGAGCGCGTCGATCACCTGCTCGTCGACGAGCGAGTTGCACTTGATCCGGATCGCGGCCGGCTTGCCCGCGCGTGCGTGCTCGATCTCCTCCGCGATCAGCCGCACGATGCCGCGGCGAATCCCGTTGGGGGACGTCAGGATGTTGCGGTAGGTCTCCTGCCGCGAGTAGCCGGTGAGCACGTTGAACAGGTCGGTGAGGTCCGCGCCGATCGACGGGTCCGCCGTGAGCAGGCCGAGATCCTCGTACAGCCGTGCGGTCTTCGGGTTGTAGTTGCCGGTCCCGATGTGGCAGTAGCGGCGGATGGTCGAGCCCTCCTGCCGCACCACCAGGCACACCTTGCAGTGCGTCTTGAGCCCCACGAGCCCGTACACCACGTGCACGCCCGCGCGCTCCAGCGTGCGGGCCCACGTGATGTTGGCCTCCTCGTCGAAGCGCGCCTTGATCTCCACGAGCGCCACGACCTGCTTACCTGCCTCTGCCGCGTCGATCAGCGCGTTGACGATCGGCGAGTCACCGGACGTGCGATACAGCGTCTGCTTGATCGCGAGCACCTTGTCGTCGTGCGCGGCCTGCTCGATGAACCGTTGCACGCTCGTGGAGAACGAGTCGTACGGGTGGTGCACGAGCACGTCGCCCTCGCGCAGGGTCGCGAACACGCTCTTCGGGGTCTCGCGCTCACCGAAGGCGGGATGTGTTGCCGGGACGAAAGGGCGATCCTTGAGTTCCTTCCGGTCCACACCGGACAGCTGGTGCAGGCAGGTCAGGTCCAGCAGGCCGGGCACCTCGACCACGTCGTTCGGGTCGACGTCGAGCTCGCGGAGCAGCAGCTCCAGCATGTGCTCGCTCATGGTCTGCGCGACCTCGAGCCGTACGGGCGGCCCGAACCGCCGCTGCGCGAGCTCGCGTTCCAGCGCCTGCAGGAGGTCCTCGTCGCGGTCCTCTTCGACCTCGAAGTCAGCGTTGCGCGTGATCCGGAACACGTGGCGCTCAGTGACCTCCATACCGGTGAACAGCTCGCCGAGGTGCGACGCGATGAGTTCCTCGAGCGGAAGGAATGTGGCCGCACGGGCCTCCCGGTGCGGTTCGACCCGGATCAGCCGGGGCACGTTGTTCGGCACCTTCACCCGCGCGAAGCGTTCGGTGCCGCCCTCCGGGTCGCGAACCGTCACGGCCAGGTTCAGCGACAGTCCGGAGATGTAGGGGAACGGGTGCGCGGGGTCGACGGCGAGCGGCGTGAGCACCGGGAAGATCTGCTCGCTGAAGTAGTTCGACAGGCGCAGCTGGTCGTGGGTGTCGAGGTCGGCCCACGTGACGATGCGGATGTCCTGCTCGGCCAGCCCCGGCCGGATGTGGTCCTCGAACGCCAGCGTGTGCCGCTCGACCAGGTCCTGGTTGCGCTTGGCGATGTAGGCCAGCTGTTCGCGCGGGGTGAGCCCGTCGGCGCTGCGCACGGGAAGGCCGGTCTCGTCGCGACGCTTGAGCCCGGCCACCCGCACCATGTAGAACTCGTCCAAATTGGACGCGAAGATGGCGAGGAACTTCGCCCGCTCGAGCAGCGGCTGGGAGGCGTCCTCGGCCAGCGCCAGCACCCGGGCGTTGAAGTCCTGCCACGACAGCTCGCGGTTGAAATACCGGTCGTCGGGCAGCGACTCGGAGGCGCTCGCCGGAGCAGGCGCCGTGACGGCCGGCGGCGCGGAGGGCACCGCACGGAAGTTAGGGGTGCGCCTGCCGCCGTCGCTCTGGTCACCTTGCTCACCATGCGCCCGGGCGGTCGTGTCCGTATTGTCCAGGGGGATGGTTTCGTCGCTGCTCACACCTGCATTGTTCCTTACTTCGGCACGAAATGCCGCTACGCCGATCGCCGCATTCACGACTTCGTAGCCGGTCTGCAGGACGGTGCGCAGGAGTTGACTCAGCGGACGCCCGATGTTCACGCGACGCGCCGTTCGCCGAGCAGCCCGGCGGTCCGTTCGCCGAGGCCGAGGTCGCGGGCCTGCACCAGATCGGCGGGGGTATCGACATCGCGGCGCAGCGTCGGCGCGGCCACCCGCAGCGGCACGGCACCCGATGCCCGGTGCGCGGCCGCGGACGCGGGGCCGAACCGCGGGTCGAGCGGGCCGGCGGGTGCGGAAAGCAGCAGCGTGGTGCCGGTGCCCACCCAGTCGGCCGCGAACGCGCGCCGGCCGTCCGCCTCCGCGAGCGCCGCGGCCAGCTCGCCGGACCGCAGGGCGGGCAGGTCCGCCTGCAGCGCGCCGATCACCGACCCCGGGTCGCCCTCGCGCAGCGAGTCCGCGCCGTGACGCAGCGCTGCGTTGAGGTCGTCGGCGCCGTTCTCGCCGATCACGTCCACCCCGAACTCGCGCAGCTCCGCTACGGCCGCCGGGTCGCTCGCGACCACGAGCAGGCGGCGCACCACGCCGACCGCGGCCGCCACCGTGTCCGCGGCGAGCGCGAGCACGAGCGCCGCGTGCGCAGGATCGGCTACCGCTCCGCGCAGCCGGGACTTGCCGGTGCGGGGCGGCTTCATCGGGACGATCAGATCGACCGGTGCGGGCACACCCCCATCTTTCCTGATCGGGCGGCCTAGGATCAGCGGGAGGCGACAACAGGCCGCTTCGCCACGCTCACGCGAGCGGCGGTGCGGCGTGCGAACAGCGACGACGAACGCGGGACGGATCTCTCGCGAGATACAGGAGGATGCCTTGGCCGGTCGTGAGAAGGGCGGGTTCTGGATCGGAGCCGCGGCCGCTGTGTTCTATCCCGTGAGCTGGATCGGCAAGCGGGTGTACTCCGGCGGTGAGCACGTTCCCCGCGAGGGTGGCGCGCTACTCGTGATGAACCACGTCTCCCACATGGACCCGGCCGTGGACGCGGTGTTCGTACACAAGAACAAGCGCATCCCGCGGTTCCTCGGCAAGGCGAGCCTCGCTACCACCCCCGTCTTCGGCAAGATGTTTCTCGGTGCCGGCAGCATTCCGGTCTACCGTGGTTCCAGCGCCGCCGGCGACAGCCTGCGCGACGCGCACAAGGCACTGCGCGACGGCAAGGTCGTGGTGATCTACCCCGAGGGCACGATCACCAAGGACCCCGAAGGCTGGCCCAAGCGGTCCTTCACCGGTGCCGCCCGGCTCGCGCTCACCAACGACGTGCCGGTCGTCCCGGTCGCCCGGTGGGGCACCAACCACATCCTCGACTTCTACCAGAAGAAGCTGCGGCTGTTCCCGCGCACGACGGTCACGCACAAGGCGGGCGAGCCGATCGACCTGTCCGCCTATCGCGGCAAGGAGCAGACGTCGGCCGTGCTGCGCGAGGTGACGGAACTGATGATGGATCGCGTCACCGAGCTGCTCTCCGACATCCGGGGCGAGCAGCCGCCCGCGAAGAAGCCGGAGCCGGCGGACGGCGAGTGATGGACGTCCAGCGCATCACCGTGCTCGGGGCGGGCTCGTGGGGCACCGCATTCGCCAAGGTGCTCGCGGAGGCGGGCCGCGACGTCACCGTGTGGGCCCGCCGGGCCGCGGTCGCCGACGAGATCCGTGAGGGCCACGTCAACAGCCGGTACCTGCCGGACGTGCGCCTGCCGGAGAACCTCACCGCCACCGCCGACGCCGCGCAGGCGCTCGACGGCGCGCAGGCCGTGGCACTCGCGGTGCCCAGCCAGAGCCTGCGCGAAAACCTCACCGGGTGGCGCGCGCTGCTTCCGGACGACGCGATCCTGGTCAGCCTCGCCAAAGGCGTCGAACTGGGCACGCTCAAGCGGATGAGCGAGGTGATCTCGGAGATCAGCGGCAGGGCACTGCAGGAGATCGTGGTGGTGTCGGGGCCGAACCTGGCGCGCGAGATCGCCGCCAGGCAGCCGGCCGCCGCGGTGCTCGCCTGCGCCGACCACGAGCGCGCCGTCGCCATCCAGCGTGCGACCTCGAACGCCTATTTCCGGCCCTACACCAACACCGACGTGGTGGGCTGCGAGCTGGGCGGCGCGAGCAAGAACGTGATCGCGCTGTCCTGCGGGATGGCCACGGGGATGGGCTACGGCGCCAACACGCTGGCCACGCTGATCACGCGCGGGCTGGCCGAGATGGCGCGCCTCGGCGTGAAACTCGGCGCCGACCCGCTGACTTTCGCGGGCCTGGCCGGAGTCGGGGACCTGGTCGCGACGTGTTCTTCGCCGTTGTCCCGCAACCGGACCTTCGGCGAGCGGCTGGGCCGGGGGGACACCGTCGTGGAGGCCCAGCAGGCGGCGGGCGGTCAGGTGGCCGAGGGGGTGCTGTCGTGCACGTCGATCCGCGCCCTGGCGCGGAGTCAGGGCGTGGACATGCCGCTGACCGACGCGATGCACCGCGTGTGCCACGAGGGCGCCGACCCGCGCCACATAGGTGCGGAGTTGTTGGGCCGCCAGCAGAAACACGAGTGGTCCTGACCGGAGTGGAGTTTTCTTGGTCATGTCGCGATCCTGGCCCGGCCGCCGCCCCGGCTCAAGGGCCAATGACCTCGCCTGTGGATAACCGAAGTTGTCCACAGCCGGGTGAGTGATGGTGGGTGCTTCGTGGCGTGGCGCCCATTTCGTGGGATCGCGTTGACTTGACCTTTGCTGCCTGGTTCTCTGGGCGCCATGGTCACGCGAGGCATCCCGGAACGGCGAGGCGAGTTCAGCCTGCGCCGGATCGCCTCCGTGTCGTGTCCTTGTTGTTGTCGGTAGTCGATCTGCCCCAGCCCGACAACCCGTTCCTTCTCTTCTGCCAAGGACACCTGTACTCATGTTCGCCGTTCCGGACAACACGGTCGCTCGTGCCGAAAAGCCCCTCCTCCGCCATCCGGTGCGCGTCGCGCTGGAGTTCGCCGCTGACCGCGACCGCTGGCGCGACCTGCTCCGCTATGACCCCGAGCAGCGCTTCTGCACCGTCGTCGCGAGCGACGAGGAGCAGGAGGTCTGGCTGATGGGCTGGCTGCCCGGCCAGCACACCGACCTGCACGACCATGCCCGGTCGTCCGGCGCGTTCACCGTCGTGAGCGGCCGGCTCACCGAGACCGTCGCGCGCCGAGCGCCGGACGGCCGCGCCATCACCGAACTGCATGCGCTGGCCACCGGTCAGTCCCGCGTCTTCGGCCCCGGCTACGTGCACGAGGTTCGCAACGAGGGACCGGATCCGGCGATCAGCATCCATGTCTACGCCTCCGGTGGGCGCGCGATGCGTCCGTACCACCTGGACCCGGTCACCGGCCCGGTGCGCGACTGACGTAGGTGGGCACCGGCACGGTCGCGTAGCCGGCCGGTGCGGGTGCGCCGAAGGTGGTCTGGACCGGTACCACGCCCGCCCAGATGTGGTGTTTGTCCTCGTCCTCGAGTTGCTCTCCGGGCCCGCCCGAGCGTGCCTTGACCGATGCCTCGGCCAGGTCGATCGCCAGTACCGCGACGGCGGCGAGCTCCTTCGGTTTGACCTCGCGCGCGTGCTCCCACGAGCCGGGCGTGAGGTGTTCGGTGATCACGTGCAGACCGTGCATCTTCTCCTCGGGTGCGTCGACGATCCGCGCCTTGCCGTGCACGACCGCGCTGCGGTAGTTCATCGAGTGGTTGTTCAGCGACCGCGCGTAGACGATCCCGTCCAGCAGCGTGACGGTCACGCACACGTCGATGCCCTCCGCGGCAGCGCGTAAGTTGCCCGCGCCGGTGGAACCGTGCAAATAAAGAGTGTCGCCGTCGCGTCCGTATCCGGTAGGCAGGACGGCGGGCGAGCCATGCAGCACGAGGCCGAGGTGACAGATCAGGGCCTCGTCGAGCACGTCGTACAGCGCCTGACGCCCGGTCGCCGCCCGGTCCTTCTTGCGGGTCAGCGTGCTGCGAGGGGTGGGCGAGAGCGTGGTCATAGGCCCAGGTTCCCCCGATAAGTGGATTTGTAGAATGGCCACTGTCTGAACATTTGAGCAGCCCACTTTGGAGGTGCCCGGTGGCTCACTCCGGTACCGCGCTGCCCGTCACGCTGGATCGCGAGTCCGAGATCCCGCTCGCGGTCCAGCTCGCCGACGCGTTGCGCGACTCGGCCTCCAGCGGTCATCTCCGCGGCGGCGACCGGTTACCGTCGACGCGTGGGCTGGCGGAACGCCTCGGTGTGAGCCGCACCGTGACCTCCGCCGCCTATGAACAGCTGCACGCCGAAGGCTGGATCGCGGGGCGCCACGGCTCGGGCACCTACGTGACCACGTCGCCGCCGAGCGACCGGCCGACTCACCGCACGGTCCCCGGCGAAGTGTCCGAACCGGACGACGTGCTCGACCTGACTCCCGGCGTCCCGTGGGCCGGCGGTCTGGACCGGGCCGCATGGCGCCGCGCGTGGCGTGCCGCCGCTGACGCACCGCCGCTGTCGCGGGCGCAGCGGGCCGGGCTGCCGGACTACCGCGCCGCGATCGGGGAACACCTGCTACGTCACCGCGGCCTGGCCGTCGGCACCGGATCCGTGCTGGCGACAGGCGGCACCACCGCGGCCGTCGTGGAGCTGGCCGGTGCCGTGTTTTCCCGCGGCGAAACGGTTGCCGTCGAGGAACCCGGCTACCAGCGGGCGGTGCAGGCGCTGCTGGCCGCCGGCGTGAACGTGGTCGGCGTGCCGGTCGACGGTGAGGGGCTGCGCCCGGACGCCGTGCCGGCTGGCGTTCGCGCCGTCTACTGCTCGCCGGCGCACCAGTACCCGATGGGCAGCCGGATGAGCGCGGCCCGCCGGGTCGAGCTGGTGGAACGGGCGCGCGCCGAGCGGATGCTGGTCATCGAAGACGACTACGACGGTGAGCTGCGGTTCGACGTCGCGCCGCTACCGTTGCTGGCCGCGCTCGCACCCGACGTCGTCGTGCACCTGGGCACCACGAGCAAGATCCTCACCCCGACGCTCGGCGCGGGCTGGATGGTCGCACCGCCCGCCGTCGCGTCGGCTGTGCTGGCCTACCGCGACCGCACCGGAACCCGGCCCTCGCCCGCCGGTCAGCGGGTGCTGATCGAGCTGGCCCGGCACGGCGATCTGGGTCGTCACCTCCGCAAACTGCGTCGCGAACTGTCTGAGCGGCGTGCCCTGCTGGTCGGCGCGCTGCGGGCTGGGGAGGTGACCGTGCTCGGCGACGAGGCGGGTGCGCACCTGGTCGTGCCGTTCGGCTCGGCCGCCGACGAACGCGAGCGCCTCGCCGCCGCGGAACGGCGCGGAATCAGGCTCGACGGGCTGGCGCGGCATTTCGCGGGCACCCCGAGCGTGTTCGGCGCCGCGATCGGCTATGCCGGTTGCTCGCGCGAGGCGCTGCGCGACGCGCTCGACGTGCTGGTCGGATTACTGCGCTGATCCAAGAGCCGCAAGCGCCCGGTAGGGTGACGCCCCATGAGCAGTGCACGCAAGACGCGGGTCGCCGTCGTATTCGGTGGCCGCAGCTCCGAGCACACCATCTCGTGCGTGTCGGCCGGCAGTGTGCTGGCCAATCTCGATCCCGAGCGGTTCGAGATCGTGCCGATCGGGATCACCCGCGAAGGCGGCTGGGTGCTGGGCACCTCCGACCCGAGAGCGCTGGAGATCCGCGGGCGTGAACTGCCGTCGGTGAGCGAGGGCAAGGCGCTCGTGCTTGCCGGCGACCCGACCCGCACCGAGCTGGTCGGCATCGACGCGGGCACCGACGCGCTCGGCGGCGTCGACGTCGTCTTCCCCGTCCTGCACGGCGCGTTCGGCGAGGACGGCACCATCCAGGGCCTGCTGGAACTCGCCGAGCTCCCGTATGTCGGGGCCGGTGTGCTCGCCAGCGCCGCCGCGATGGACAAGGAGTACGCGAAGAAACTCCTTGCCGCGGAAGGGCTTCCGGTCGGCACCTACGCCGCGCTGCGCCGCAACCAGTCCACTGTGGACGTCGAGGACCGGGAGCGGCTCGGGCTGCCCGTTTTCGTCAAGCCCTCGCGCGCCGGCTCGTCCATCGGCATCACCAAGGTGACCGCGTGGGACCAGCTCGACGACGCGATCACGCACGCCCGCGAGACCGATCCGAAGGTGCTCATCGAGGCCGCCGTCGTCGGTCGCGAGGTCGAATGCGGCGTGCTGGAGTTCCCGGACGGCCGGGTCGAGGCTTCGCTGCCGGCGGAGATCCGCGTGCTGGCCGAGGACAAGTGGTACGACTTCGAGACCAAGTACCTCGGTGAGGACGCCGAGCTGGACATCCCCGCGAAGCTGGACGACGCGGTCACCGAACGGCTGCGGGCCCTCGCGGTCGAGGCGTTCCGGGCGCTGGACTGCCAGGGCCTCGCGCGCGTCGACTTCTTCGTCGGCGAGGACGGCGAGCTGACCATCAACGAGGTCAACACCATGCCCGGCTTCACCACGACCTCGGCTTACCCGAAGATGTGGGCCGTGACCGGGATGGACTACCGCAGCCTGCTCACCACGCTGGTGGAAACCGCCGTCGCCCGCGGCACCGGTCTGCGTTAGAAGCGCAGGGCGACCGGCGGGAGCGTGGTGGCGACGGTGTCGGAAACCTGTTGCAGCGGGCCGGTTCCGGCCGTGTCCGGCACGGTCAGCCCCACATAGACGTTGCGGTCGACGACGTACCACGTCGACGCGCCCTGGCCCTCCACCGGCAGCCACTGCACGCCCGAGACGACGCGCAACTGCGCCGTCGTCGTGAGCTCCGGCGGGCGTTCGAGCCCGCAGCGCAGGACGATCGGGTCCGGTTCACCCCACGCGACGGTCGCCTGCGGGGCCGGTTCGGCGAGCACCCGGCGGGTGAGCGTGGCCCCGTTGGAGATCAGGTCCGCGGGCAGGGCGGTGATCAGCGTGCTGCAGTCGGCCGAGCCTGCCTGCGGTGCGGGCACCGCCACGAGCGCGAGCTGATCCGGCTGCGGCTTCGTCTCGCCGGACTGCGTGACCAGGCTGATGACGGCGACGGCCGCCGCGAGTACCACCGCGAGGACCGCCGCCAGCACGAGCAGGCGCCGGGGCGGGGCGCCGGTCGAATCGGTAGCGGGCACCGGTCAGAGGTGGACGACCGGGCAGGTCAGCGTGCGGGTGATGCCGTCGACGGCCTGGACCTTCGCGACCACGAGCTGGCCCAGCTGGTCCACGTTCTCGGCTTCGGCCCGCACGATCACGTCATAGGGACCGGTCACGTCCTCGGACGACGTGACCCCGGGAACGTTCGCGATCTCCGCCGCGACCGCGGCGGCCTTGCCGACTTCGGTCTGGATGAGGATGTATGCGTGAACCACGGCGCGCCCCTTCGTCTTCATCGTCAAACTCAAGGTAGGAACGTGGAAAGAACCTACCTCAATGGGTAGACGATAGGTGATCAGAAAGTCCGGCTTACGAGGGATGGAGGCGTCGGTGTCGTCACACAGCGTGCCGAACTCCGGGACGGTCGCCGAGCTGGGTGAGTTCGGCTTGATCCGCGCCGTGACCGAGAACCGAAGGCAGCCCGCGAGCACGCTGCTGGGCCCCGGTGACGACGCGGCGGTGATCGCGGCGTCGGACGGCCGGGTCGTGGCGAGTACGGACGTCCTGGTGCAGGGCGTGCATTTCCGGCTCGACTGGTCCACGCCCGAACAGGTCGGACGCAAGGCGATCGCGGTGAACCTGGCCGACATCGCCGCGATGGGCGCGGTGCCCACCTCGGTGCTGGTCGGCCTCGCCTGCCCCGGCGACACCCCGGCGAAGGTGATCCAGGAACTCGCCGACGGAATGTGGCAGGAGGCCGGCGCCGCGGGAGCCGGGCTCGTCGGCGGCGACACCGTGAGCGCTGAGCAGCTGGTGATCAGCGTCAGCGCGCTCGGTGATCTGCACGGGCGTTCGCCGGTCACGCGATCCGGCGCGCGTCCCGGGGACATCGTCGCGGTGTGCGGGCGGCTCGGCTGGGCCGCCGCGGGACTCGCCGTGCTGCATCGCGGCTTCCGGTCGCCGGTCGGCGTGGTCAACGCGCAGCGCTACCCGGAACCGGTGTACGCGGCCGGACCCGCCGCGGCCGACGCCGGCGCGACCGCCATGATCGATGTGTCCGACGGGTTGCTGGCCGACCTCGGCCACATCGCGGAGTCCTCGAAAGTCGGCATCGACGTGCGCACCGAGTTCCTCGAGGTCCCGCAGCGTCTGGTCGACGTGTCCACCGCGCTCGGCGGCGACCCGATGCACTGGGTGCTCACCGGCGGGGAGGACCACGCACTCGCGGCCACGTTCCCGTCGTTCGTGGAACTACCCGAAGGCTGGCGGCGCATCGGCGCGGTGACGATGCCCGATTCCGGTGTCACGGTCGACGGCGACCCCTACCACCGCGAAGCCGGCTGGGAGCACTGGCGCTGATGGACATCCGGGTGGTCCGCTTCGATGATCCGGACGCGGTCAAGCTCATCGACGAGGTGCAGCAGGAGTACGTGGTCCGCTACGGCGGCATCGACGAAACCCCGGTCGGCCCACGCGAGTTCACGCCACCGCACGGCCTGTTCCTCGTGGGCTACGACGATGGCGCGCCCGTCGCGTGCGGCGGATGGCGCGCCCGCAGCAACCCCGACGGCGCCGAGATCAAGCGCATGTTCGTGGTGAAATCCGCGCGGGGCAAGGGTTTCGCCCGAGATGTGCTCGCCGAGCTGGAGCGCACCGCGGCGCGGGCCGGGCATCCGCGTGCCATGCTGGAGACCGGGCGCATGCAGCCCGAGGCGATCGCGTTGTACACCTCGTCGAGCTACACCGAGATCGAGAAGTTCGGGATGTACCGCGACGAGCCGCTGTCCTTGTGCTTCGGCAAGGACCTCACGCCGGACTCAGCCGGAGCATGACGGCGCCGTGCGCGGGTCCGGACGGCCAGACCAGCGATGCAGCGAGCGTCACGGCGGCGAGGACTATCCGGCCGAGCAGGAGCGTGATCCAATCGCACGCGATGTGAGTTCGGAGTGATTGGAGCCGTCGTGGCGATTTACGCGCTGGGCGATCTGGTGCCCCAGATCCATCCGCGGGCCTATGTGCATCCGGATGCGACGGTTATCGGCGACGTGCGGATCGGTGCGTACGCATCGGTGTGGCCGCAAACGGTGCTGCGCGGTGACCACGGTTACATCGAACTGGGGGATCGGTCGAACATCCAGGACGGGTGCGTGGTGCACTGCACCGCCGAAGAGCCGACGATCCTCGGAGCGTCGTCGGCGATCGGGCACTCGGTGCACGTCGAGGGCGCCCGGATCGGCACGGGCTGCCTGATCGCGTCGGGGTCGGTGGTGCTCAACGGGACCGTGATCGAGGACGGCGGGATGGTCGGCGCCGGCGCCGTGCTGTCCTACCGCTCGCACGTGCCGTCGGGGCACATCGCGCTCGGCGTTCCGGCCAGGACCCGCCCGAACAACTCCTTCGGCCCGGACGAGATCAACCGGGTGGTGGAGTCCTACGCGCGGCGGGCGCAGCAGTTCGCGAAGGAGCTGCGCAGGCTGGATTGACGCCGCGCTAGAGTCGCCGCCGTGACTGCCAAACCGCTGCCCGAAGTCGTGGAAGCAGGGTGGGCCGACGCGCTTGCCCCGGTCTCGGACCGGATCGCCGCTATGGGCGCGTTCCTGCGCGAGGAGATCGCGGCGGGGCGGCGGTACCTGCCGGCGGGGGAGCACGTGCTGCGGGCCTTCCAGCAGCCGTTTGCCGAGGTCAAGGTGCTGATCGTCGGGCAGGACCCCTACCCGACGCCGGGGCATCCGATCGGTCTGTGCTTCGCGGTGGCGCCCGACGTGCGACCGCTGCCGAAGAGTCTGATCAACATCTATCAGGAGTACGGCACCGACCTGGGCTACCCGCCACCGGCCAACGGCGACCTGACGCCGTGGACGAAGCAGGGGGTGCTGCTGCTCAACAGGGCGCTCACCGTGCGCCCCGGCTCGCCGAACTCGCACAAGGGCAAGGGCTGGGAAGAGGTCACCGAGCAGGCGATCCGCGCGCTGGCCGAACGTGGCGGCCCGCTGGTCGCGATCCTGTGGGGTTCGAACGCGCGCAGTCTGAAGCCGCTGCTCAACGGGGTGCCGTGCCTCGAGTCGGTGCACCCGAGCCCGATGTCGGCGCACAACGGCTTCTTCGGCTCACACCCCTTCAGCCGCGCGAACCAGCTCCTCCAGCAGCAGGGCGCCGACCCCATCGACTGGCAGCTGCCCTGAGGTGACGGGGGGCTTGCCCCCGGCCGGGGTTCGGGGGTTCGACCCCCGAAGAACACGTGGGGCGCGAAAAAACGGCGAGTGCTCTCCACGAGCACTCGCCGTCGAAGCGTTCACGCGCTACCCGCGGACGACCTTGCCTGCCTTCAGGCAGGAGGTGCACACGTTGAGGCGCTTACGCTGGGACAGACCGATCTTCGCGTGCACGGTCTGGATGTTCGGGTTCCAGCGGCGGTTGGTACGCCGGTGGGAGTGCGAGACCGACTTGCCGAAGCCGGGTCCCTTGCCACAGACGTCGCACACGGCAGCCACGTCGAACTCCTTTGACAATCCGGGAAGACAAAACACGCCCAGCCGGGCTGAGCAACTCGACCATAGTAACGACTGTCGTCGCGCGGCCCGCGCCCGGGTCGTTACGCTGCGAGGAACCGGGGTGAGGAGGTCCGCCAGTGCGGGTGCTGGACGAGGCGGCCGTCGTGGCCTGGGCGGCGGCCTGCGTGCACAGTCTCGACGTGCTCCGGCCCGCGATCAACGGCATCAACGTCTACCCCGTGGCCGACTCCGACACCGGCACCAACCTGCTCCATACCATGACCGGCGCCCGTGACGAGCTGGCCACGGAGGGTGGAGTGACCGGTGCCGACCAGGCGTTGAGCGCGCTCGCCCGCGGCGCGATCCGGAACGCGCACGGCAACTCGGGCGTCATCCTGTCCCAGGTGTTCCGGGGGCTGGCCGAGTCCGCGAAGGGCACGGCGGAGCTCTCCGGCGAGGACCTGGTCAAGGCGCTGGCCAGCGCCGACAGGACCGCCACCGAGGCCGTCGCCCGCCCGGTCGCGGGCACGATGCTGACCATCCTCCGGGCGGTCGCCGCCGCCACCGACCGCCAGCAGTCGCTGGACGACGTGGTCACGGTCGCGGCGAAGGCCGCTTCGGCCGCGCTCGAACAGACCCCGCAGCAGCTGCCCGTCCTCGCCTCCGCCGGGGTGGTCGACGCGGGCGCGCGCGGGCTGGTCGCGGTGTTCGACGCGCTCGCGGGCGTGGTCACCGGCACGGCCACCGAGCACACGCACTCGTGCGAAGCCCATGGCGCGGTCAACGAGGACACCGGCCCCGCGCCCTACGCGTGGGAGGTCATGTACCTGCTGGAAGGTGTCGACGCACCCGAGCTGACCCCGTTCCGGCGCACGCTGAGCGGGCTCGGAGACAGCGTCACGGTCGCGGGCGACGGGGCCGGCGGGTACGCCGTCCACGTGCACTGCGCCGACATCGGCGCCGCCATCGAGGCCGGTCTCGGTGTGGGCCGCCCGCGCCGGATCCGCGTCGAACCGCTCATCACGCCCACCCCGATCGAGGCCCCGGGCGGGCCGGACCGCACCGTCGTCGCGCTCGTGCACGGTGACGCTCTGGCCGCACTGCTGCACGAAGAAGGTGTGGCGGTGCTCGCGGTCGAACCGGGCACGCGGCCCTCGGTCGAGGAGATGCTGGGGCTGATGGCCGAGCGCGCTGTCGGCCACATCACGATCCTGCCCGCGGACATCGAGCTCACCGAGGCCGCGGACGCCGCCGCGGGCCACCCGATGATCGGCGACCGTGAGGTGGTCGTCATCCCGTGCGCGTCGCCGGTGCAGGTACTGGCCGCGCTCGCCGTGCACGATCCGCTGCGCCGCGCGAACGACGACGTCGTGGCCATGGCCGAGGCGGCGGCGGCCACCCGGCGTGGCGAGCTCGTGGTCGCGCGCGAGGAGTCGATAACCTGGGTGGGGCGGGCCTACGAGGGTGATCTCATCGGGTTCGTGGACGGCGAGGTCGTGCTGGTCGAACCCGCAGGCACGCTGGTCACCGCCGCCGTCACGGTGCTGCAGCGGATGCTGGCGTTGGGCGGTGAGCTGGTGACCGTGCTGACCGGCGTGGACGCGCCCGACGGGATCGAACGCGAGCTGGCCGACCGCTTGCGCGAGGAGCGGCCCGACGTCGAGTTCGTGAGCTATCCCGGTGGCCAGACCGATGCGATGTTGCTGATCGGCGTGGAGTGAACGTGGCTGTACTGAGTGACAAGCTGACCCCCTTGCTGGGCGCCAGGACGAGCAAGGCGCTCGCCGCGGCGCTGGGCATCGAGACGGTCAGCGACCTGCTGCGGCACTACCCGCGCCGCTATGTCCGGCGCGGTGAGCTGACCGACATCGCCGGGCTGGAGGTCGGCGAGCACGCCACCGTGCTGGCCCGGATCGCGCAGGTCCAGACCCGGCGCATGCAGGCCAAAAAGGGGTCGATCCTCCAACTCGTCATCACCGACGGACACCGCAAGCTCGACTGCGCGTTCTTCAACCAGCAGTGGCGGGAGACGGAACTTCGGGTCGGCAAGACCGGGCTGTTCGCGGGCAAGGTCAACGTGTTCAACAAAAGGCTGCAGCTCGCCAACCCCGAGTACCAGCTGATGGACGACGAGGACGGGTCCGCAGATGGTTCCACACTGGACGACTTCCTCGCGCAGATCATTCCCGTGTATCCGGCCACGGCTGGCTTGCCGTCGTGGTCGATCGCGCGGTGTGTGCGGCAGGTGCTGGACATCTTCGAACTCGACGAGGACCAGATGCCGGAGCCGCTGCTGAAGCGGCAGGGGCTGATCGGCCTGGACGCCGCGCTGCGCGGGATCCACCTGCCGGACAGCTGGCCGGCCCAGAAACAGGCCGAGCAGCGGCTCAAGTGGGACGAGGCGATGGCGATCCAGCTGGTCTTCGCCCAGCGCCGCTCGTCCGAGGTGTCGCGGCCCGCGCCCCCGTGCCCGCCGAAACCGGGCGGCATCCTGGAGGCGTTCGACAAGCGGCTGCCGTTCGACCTGACGCGCGGCCAGCGCGAGGTCGGGGAGCACATCGCGACCGACCTGTCGGGCGAGCACCCGATGAACCGCCTGCTGCAGGGCGAGGTCGGCAGTGGCAAGACGATCGTCGCGCTGCGCGCGATGCTCCAGGTCCTGGACGCCGGCCGCCAGGCCGCGATGCTCGCACCGACCGAGGTGCTGGCCGCGCAGCACGCCCGGTCGCTGCGCGAGATGCTCGGCGATCTCGGTCAGGCGGGCGAACTTGGTGCCGCCGACGAGGCGACGAAGGTGACGCTGCTCACCGGTTCACTGTCCACAAAGGAACGCAAACAGGCGCTGCTGGACGCGGCGAGCGGCGCGGCGGGGATCGTCGTCGGCACGCATGCGCTGATCCAGGACTCGGTGTCGTTCGCGGACCTGGGTTTCGTGGTGGTGGACGAGCAGCACCGGTTCGGCGTGGAGCAGCGGGACGCGCTGCGGTCGCGCGGCACCGACGGCTCCAGCCCGCACGTGCTGGTCATGACGGCCACGCCGATCCCGCGCACGGTCGCGATGACCGTGTACGGCGACCTGGAAACGTCGTCGCTGCGCGAAATGCCGGTCGGTCGATCGCCGATCGCGACCACGGTGGTGCCGGCTGCCGAGAAGCCCGCGTGGCTGGACCGCGCGTGGCTGCGGGTGCGGGAGGAGGTCGGCAAGGGTCACCAGGCGTACGTGGTGTGCCCGCGTATCGGCGACGAACCGTCGTCGGACAAGAGCGACAAGCGTCCGCCGCTCGCGGTGCTCGAGGTCGCGGGCGACCTGGCGGCCGGCCCGTTGCGTGGGCTGCGGCTGGGTGTCCTGCACGGTCGGCTGCCCGCCGACGACAAGGACGCCGTGATGCGGGCTTTCGCCGCCGGTGACCTCGACGTGCTGGTCGCCACCACCGTCATCGAGGTCGGCGTCAACGTGCCGAACGCGACCGCGATGGTGATCATGGACGCGGACCGGTTCGGCGTCAGCCAGCTGCACCAGTTGCGCGGCCGCGTCGGCCGGGGCGACGTGCCCGGTTTGTGCTTGCTCGTCACGGAGACACTCGACGGCACCAGCACCCGGGAGCGGCTCGCCGCGGTCGCGTCCACAACGGACGGTTTCGAACTGTCCAAGCTGGACCTCGAACTGCGGCGCGAGGGCGACATTCTCGGCGCGGCGCAGTCCGGCACGCGATCCACACTCAAGCTGCTTTCGTTGCTGCGGGATGAGGAAACGATCGCCGAAGCGCGGGCCTGTGCGCAGGCGGTGGTGGAAGTCGATCCCGACCTGACGCAGAACCCCGGGCTGGCGCACATGGTTTCGGCGGTCATCGATGATGATCGCAAGGAGTACCTCGAAAAGTCGTGACCGCTCGATAGTGGTACAGCGTTTGTCCCGGTGTGGGTGAACGGGTCACCCTCGTGACTTGTGACGAATTTTCCGGTACGAACAGTGACTTCACTCCTGCTCACCGTCGGCGTGGCGCTGGCGTCCGTTCCCGGCGCACAGGCTGATCCCGGCAAGCAGGAGAACCCGCCCAGCTGGGCCTTGGACCGCCTGGACCAGCGTGACTCCGCGCTCGACCACCTCTACGGCTACACCACGACCGCCGACACCGTGACCGCCTACGTCATCGACACCGGCGTCGACGCGAAGCAGCCTGATTTCGAGGGTCGCGTCGAGCCGGGCAAGAACTTCGTCGACGGCAACGACGACACGAGCGACGGCAACGGCGAGGGCACGCGACTGGCGAGCATAGTGGGGGGCAAGGACTTCGGCGTCGCCAAGAAGGTGCACATCGTGCCGGTCCGGGTGCTGGACGCCAACGGCAACGGCCGCCTCACCAACATCCTCGCCGGCATCGACTGGGTCGCCAAGAACGCCAAGCAGCCCGCCGTCGCGGTGCTCGGCATCGGCGGGCCCGTCAACGATGCGCTGGACAACGCCGTCCGGAACCTCGCCGCGGTGATGCCGGTCGCCGTTCCCGCAGGCTGGTCGGGGGGCGACGCGAGCCAGTCGTCGCCTGGGCGCGTGGCCGAAGCGCTGACCGTCGGCGCGAGCGACTCGCACGACGCGATCTCACCGAAGTCCAATCGGGGCGCCGGAATCGACGTTTTCGCGCCCGGAGTGGACATCCCGTCAGCGACCACCTCCGGAGCCCCCACCGCGTCCGGGACATCCATGGCGGCCGCGTTCGTCGCCGGCGCTGCCGCTCTGTACCGGGCTGCGCACCCAGAGCAAACGCCCGCCGACGTCGGCAAGGCGATCGTCGACCGCGCGACACCTGATGTTTTGACCGGTGTACCGAAGGGCACTCCCAACCGCCTGGTCTGCACCGCAGAAGACGACTGAGCGGTCCAGAAGCTGAGATCGAGCTCCCGCTTTCCGGTATGGGCAAGGTAACGTCTGGACGCAACCGATCCCACACACCAGGAAGGACCGGGAATGTTCCGGAAGATACTCGTCGCGAACCGCGGCGAGATCGCGATTCGTGCCTTCCGCGCCGGCTACGAGCTGGGCGCGGGCACCGTGGCGGTTTTCCCTTACGAGGACCGCAACTCGCTGCACCGCCTGAAGGCCGACGAGGCCTACCAGATCGGCGAGCAGGGCCACCCCGTCCGCGCCTACCTCTCCGTCGAGGAGATCGTCGCCGCGGCGCGTAAGGCCGGGGCGGACGCCGTTTACCCTGGGTACGGCTTCCTTTCCGAGAACCCGGATCTGGCGCTGGCGTGCGAAGAGGCGGGCATCACCTTCGTCGGCCCGAGCGCGGAGATCCTGGAGCTGACCGGGAACAAGGCCCGCGCCGTCGCCGCGGCCCGCGAGGCCGGTGTCCCGGTGCTGGGTTCGTCGCAGCCGTCGAGCAACGTGGACGAGCTGGTCGCGGCCGCCGACGAGGTCGGCTTCCCGGTGTTCGTGAAGGCAGTGGCCGGTGGTGGCGGTCGCGGGATGCGGCGCGTGGAAGACCCGGCGCACCTGCGCGAGGCCATCGAAGCCGCGGCGCGCGAAGCGGAGTCCGCGTTCGGTGACCCGACGGTGTTCCTGGAGAAGGCGGTCGTCGACCCGCGCCACATCGAGGTGCAGATCCTGAGTGATGGCACAGGCGGCGATGACGGCATAATTCACCTGTTCGAGCGCGACTGTTCCGTGCAGCGGCGGCACCAGAAGGTGATCGAGCTGGCGCCCGCGCCGAACCTCGATCCCGCGATCCGGGACCGGATCTGCGCCGACGCGGTCGCCTTCGCGCGCAAGATCGGTTATCGCAACGCCGGCACCGTCGAGTTCCTGCTCGACAAGGCCGGAAACCACGTTTTCATCGAGATGAACCCGCGTATCCAGGTCGAGCACACGGTGACCGAGGAGGTCACCGACGTCGACCTGGTCCAGTCGCAGATCCGCATCGCGGCGGGCGAGACGCTGCCGGATCTGGGGCTGTCGCAGGACAAGATCTACCTGCGCGGCGCCGCACTGCAGTGCCGGATCACCACCGAGGATCCGGCGAACGGGTTCCGTCCGGACACCGGCATGATCAGCGCCTACCGGTCGCCGGGCGGCTCGGGCATCCGGCTCGACGGCGGAACCGCCTTCGCAGGCACGGAGATCAGCGCGCACTTCGACTCGATGCTCGTGAAGCTGAGCTGCCGCGGGCGCGACTTCCCCACCGCCGTCGCCCGAGCCCGCCGTGCGCTGGCGGAGTTCCGGATCCGTGGCGTCGCCACGAACATCCCTTTCCTGCAGGCGGTGCTGGACGACGACGACTTCCAGCACGGCCGGCTGACCACGTCGTTCATCGAGGAGCGCCCGCACCTGCTCACCGCGCGGCATTCGGCCGACCGCGGCACCCGGCTGCTGACCTACCTTGCCGACGTCACCGTCAACAAGCCGAACGGCGAGCGGCCGCGGCTGATCGAGCCGGCGAGCAAGCTGCCCGAACTCCCGGCCGGTGAGCCGCCGGCGGGATCGAAGCAGCAGCTCACCAAGCTCGGCCCGGAGGGTTTCGCCCGCTGGATCAGGGAATCGGCGACGGTCGGTGTCACGGACACCACGTTCCGCGACGCACACCAGTCGCTGCTGGCCACCCGCGTGCGCACCAGGGACATGCTGGCCGTCGCGCCCGTCGTGGCGCACACCGTGCCGCAGCTGCTGTCGCTGGAGTGCTGGGGCGGCGCGACCTACGACGTCGCGCTGCGGTTCCTCGCCGAGGACCCGTGGGAGCGCCTCGCCGCGCTGCGTGAAGCCGTGCCCAACATCTGCCTGCAGATGCTGCTGCGTGGCCGCAACACCGTCGGCTACACGCCGTACCCGACCGAGGTGACCACGGCGTTCGTCGAGGAGGCCGCCAGGACCGGGATCGACATCTTCCGGATCTTCGACGCGCTCAACGACGTCGAGCAGATGCGCCCGGCGATCGAGGCGGTGCGCGAGACGGGGACGGCGGTCGCGGAGGTGGCGCTGTGCTACACCTCCGATCTCTCGGACCCGGCCGAGAAACTGTACACATTGGACTACTACCTCAAGCTGGCCGAGCAGATCGTCGGTGCGGGCGCGCACGTGCTGGCGATCAAGGACATGGCGGGCCTGCTGCGCGCGCCGGCCGCGGCGAGGCTGGTTTCCGCGCTGCGCAAGGAATTCGATCTGCCGGTGCACATCCACACGCACGACACCGCGGGCGGCCAGCTGGCCACCTACCTTGCCGCGATCAACGCGGGCGCGGACGCGGTGGACGGTGCCGTCGCGTCGATGGCCGGCACCACGTCGCAGCCGTCGCTGTCGGCGATCGTGGCGGCCACCGACCACTCGGACCGCCCGACCGGGCTGAGCCTGGGCGCGATCGGTGACCTGGAGCCGTACTGGGAGATCGTGCGCAAGATCTACGCGCCGTTCGAGGCCGGTCTCGCGTCGCCGACCGGGCGCGTGTACGACCACGAGATCCCCGGCGGCCAGCTGTCGAACCTGCGCACGCAGGCGGTTGCGCTCGGGCTGGGCGAGAAGTTCGAGGACATCGAGGCGATGTACGCGGCAGCGGACAAGATCCTCGGCCACCTGGTGAAGGTCACCCCATCGTCCAAAGTGGTCGGTGACCTCGCGCTGCACCTCGTCGGCGCCGGGGTGTCGCCCGAGAAGTTCGAGGCGGAGCCGAACAGGTTCGACATCCCCGACTCGGTCATCGGGTTCCTCCGTGGCGAGCTGGGTGACCCGCCCGGCGGCTGGCCGGAGCCCTTCCGCAGCAAGGCCCTCGAAGGCCGCGCCGAGCCGAAGGCGGTCGCGCAACTGTCTGCCGAGGACCGGGAGGGGTTGGCGAAGGACCGCCGCCGGACGTTGAACCGGTTGCTGTTCCCGGCCCCGGCGAAGGAGTTCGAGGCGCACCGCGACGCCTACGGCGACACGAGCGTGCTGCCGACCAAGGACTTCTTTTACGGGCTGCGGCCGAGCGAGGAGTACTCCGTCGACCTCGAACCCGGTGTGCGGCTGATCATCGAGCTCGAGGCGATCGGTGAGGCCGACGAGCGCGGGATGCGCACGGTGATGGCGACGCTGAACGGGCAGCTGCGGCCGATCCAGGTGCGTGACCGGTCGGTGGCCTCCGATCTGCCGGCCGCGGAGAAGGCCGACAAGACGCTCTCGAAGCACGTCGCCGCGCCGTTCGCCGGCGTGGTCACGCTGTCGGTCGCCGAGGGTGACGACGTGGCGGCGGGCGCGACGGTCGCGACGATCGAGGCCATGAAGATGGAGGCCGCGATCACCACGTCCGCCGCGGGCAAGGTCGGCCGGCTCGCGATCAACTCGGTCCAGCAGGTCGAGGGCGGCGATCTGCTGCTGGTGCTGGAGTAGGTAGCACAAAGGCCGTGTACTTGCCCATGCTAAGTAATGTGGGAAAGTACACGGCCTTCGATCCCGGCAAGTCGGACGAATCACCATTACACGCACGGGCGTAAAGCCCGCATAAGTGCTTGAATGCAATGCGTGGGTACCTCGCATGATGGCGCTGCGAGTACCGTCAACGCACTTGTGCGTGCGGTCCTTGGCAGCGATCTTCCTCTCCAGATCCGGTGTTGGGACGGCAGCGAAGCCGGTCCACCGGATGCACCGGTCCGTCTCCTGTTCCGCCGTCGCCGCGCGCTGCGCCGCCTGCTCTGGGCGCCCAATGAACTCGGGCTCGCCCGCGCGTATGTGTCGGGCGATATCGACGTCGAGACAGACTTCTTCGACAGCCTCGTGATTCTGGAAGGGCTGCTCAGCGGTGACGTGCCGGCCGTCGACAGCGCGGCCAGGCTCGATGCGGTGAAGGCCGCCCTGCGGCTGGGCGCGCTGGGCCCGCCGCCGAAGCCGCCCGCGGAGGAGATCCGCCTCGGCGGGCGCCTGCACTCCCGGCGCCGCGACGCGCGCGCGATCAGCCACCACTACGACGTCGGAAACGACTTCTACCGGGCCGTGCTCGGGCCGTCGATGACGTACTCGTGCGCCGTCTGGGACGACGGTGCCAAGACGCTGGAGGACGCGCAGACCGCGAAGGTCGACCTCGTCGCACGCAAGCTCGGCCTGCGGCCGGGTATGCGGGTGCTCGACGTCGGCTGTGGGTGGGGCACGTTCGTCCTGCACGCGGCCCGCGAGTACGGGGCGCACGCCGTGGGCATCACGCTGTCGCAGGCGCAGGCCGATCTCGCGCGCAAGCGGGTCGCCGAGGAGGGGCTGTCGGAGCTGGTCGAGATCCGCGTGCAGGACTACCGCGAGGTCTTCGACGGCCCGTATGACGCGATCTCCAGTATCGGCATGGCGGAGCACGTCGGCGAAGCCTTGCTGCCGACGTACGCGGCCGCTCTGTTCGGGCTGCTGCGCCCGGAGGGGCGGCTGCTCAACCATGCGATCTCGCGCCGCGTCGGCACCGCGAAGCTGACCGGCGGCAAGTCGTTCATCAACCGGTACGTCTTCCCGGACGGCGAGCTGGAACCCGTCGGCGTGATGGTGTCCGCGCTGGAAGAGGCGGGCTTCGAGATTCGCGATGTCGAGGCGCTGCGTGAGCACTACGCGCTCACACTGCGCGCGTGGGTGGCCAACCTGGAGGCGAACTGGCCGGATGCCGTCCGGCTGAGCACCGAGGGCCGGGCCCGCGTGTGGCGTCTCTACATGGCCGCGTCCGCGCTGTCGTTCGAGAACGGCTCGATCGGCGTCAACCAGGTCCTCGCGATCAAGATGACCGATCGCGGCTCATCCGGCATGCCCCGCACCCGCAACGCTTTCCTGAGCTGAGCATTTCCCTAGTTCGCCAGGTCGGCGACGAGTTCGTAGGAGCGGATCCGGTCGGGCTGGCCGTGCACCATCGTGGTGACCATCAGCTCGTCGGCGCCCGTGTCGGCCAGGAGCTTTTCCATGTCCTTCCGCACGGTCTCGGGCGAGCCGATGATGGTGCTGCCGAACCGCTCCGCGAGGAACTGCCGGTCGAGGTCGGTGTACGGGTACTCCGCCGCCTCCTCGGGCGTCGGCAGCGGGATCGGCCGCCCGCGGCGCAGGCTCAGGAACGTGAGCCCGCTGGGCCAGGCCAGCCACTGCGCGCGCTCGTCGGTCGCCGCGCAGATCACCGCCACCCCCAGCATCAGGTAGGGCTTGTCCAGCGTCTCCGAAGGCCGGAACGACTGGCGGTACAGGCGCACCGCGGGCAGCGTGTTCTGCGCGCTGAAGTGGTGCGCGAACGCGAACGGCAACCCGAGCGCGCCCGCCAGCTGCGCGCTGAACCCGCTGGACCCGAGCAGCCAGAACGGTGGCTTGTGCCCGACCGCGGGATACGCGTTGACCGGGCGCGCCGCGTCCGGCTCGAAGTACTCCATCAGCTCGGCCAGCTGCTGCGGGAAGTTGTCGGCGCTCAACGCGGCCATCGAACCGCGGACCGCGAGCGCCGTGCGCTGGTCGGTGCCCGGCGCGCGACCGATGCCGAGATCGATCCGGCCCGGATGGAACGCCTCGAGCATCCCGAACTGCTCGGCGACGATCAGTGGTGCGTGGTTGGGCAGCATGATCCCGCCCGAACCGACCCGGATCCGTTCGGTGGCCTGCGCGACGTGCCCGATCAGCACCGCCGTGGCCGAACTCGCGATGCCGGGCATGTTGTGGTGCTCGGCGACCCAATATCGGTGGTAGCCCATCGCTTCCGTCGCGCGGGCGAGCTCGAGGGTGCTCCGTAGTGCCGTCCCGGCGTCCCCGTCGGCCGGAATCGGCGCCAGGTCGAGCACGGACAGCTTCACCTCGGTCAGCGAACTCACGATCAGCGCAACAGTTGCGGCGTCACAACCATTCCCGATCCGTGGCCACCACCGTCAGCTGCTGCGTCGCGCGCGTGAGCGCCACGTACAGCACCCGGCGGCCGGTCGTCGATTCCGTGATCAGGTCGGTGGGCTCGACGAGCACGACTCCGTCGTACTCCAGGCCCTTCGAATCGAGGCTGCCGACGACCTTGAGCCGTTCCTCCGCAGGCAGCCACCCGGACACCTCGGGTACCTGGTCCATCGCGCAGATCACACCGACCGTGCCTTCGACCGCGTCCAGCATTTCCTTCGCCGCGGCCTGCACCGAGCTCTCCAGGCCCGCCGGATCGACCGTACGGACATCCGGCTCGAGACCGGTCGTGCGCACCGCCTGCGGGAGGTCGCCCTCTTCGGCATGGCCGGCGACCACGCCGGCCGCCAGGTCGAAGATCTCCTTGGAGTTGCGGTAGTTCGTGCGCAGCGTGTACCGCCGCCGCGCGGTGCGCACACCGAACGCCTGGTCCCGCGCCTGCGCGGCCTCCGCCGGGTCCGGCCACGAACTCTGCACCGGGTCGCCGACCACCGTCCAGCTCGCGTACTTGCCGCGCCGGCCGATCATCCGCCACTGCATCGGCGACAGGTCCTGCGACTCGTCGACGACGATGTGCGAGTACTCGTCGTAGTGCGCCGGACGATGGGGCGCGCCTTCCATGCCGCGCGGCGGGGGCGCGGCGTCCAGCTCCAGCTGTTGCGCCCGCCGGCGCCGCTTCGGCGGCGGCCCGACCAGCACGCGCAGCTCGTCGAGCAGGGCCACATCGGCGACCGACCAGTCCCGCGCGCGGTCGGCGAGCGACGCGGCGAGCAGGTCCACCTCGTCCCGCGTCAGCAGCCCCTTGCCCGCGCGGGTCAGCCGCGCCGGATCGCCCAGCCAGCGCAGGATCTCGCTCGGATACAGCACCGGCCACCACACCACCAGGAACCGGTGGAAGTCGATCCGCTCGCCCAGTTCGGTGATCAGCTCGCCGCGTTCCACGGAGCGACCGTCGCTGCGCGCGTTCTCCTCGGCCTTGTCCGCGAGCGCCTCCAGCAGCGCCTCCGCGGCGCGCACCCGGGAGCGGTTGGGCGGCCCGCCGTGCGAGTGCACCTTGCGGCGGACCTTCTCCAGCTCCTTGCCGCGGAGCTTGACCACCTCGCCGCGGTAGACCATGCGGATTTCCTCCGGCACGCCGGGCGGGGTATCGCGCAGCGCGCGGGTCAGCACCTTGCGCATCCGCAGCGAACCCTTGATCGCGGCCAGCCGTGCCGGGTCCTGCCGGGTCGCGACGATGCCGTCGAGCACCTCGCCGAGCGCCCGCAGCTCGACGTTGGTCTCACCCATCGACGGCAGCACGCGCGAGATGTAGTTGGTGAACACGCCCGACGGGCCGAGCACGAACACCCCGGCGCCGCCGAGCTGGCGGCGGTGCCGGTAGAGCAGGTAGGCGGCGCGGTGCAGCGCGACCGCGGTCTTGCCGGTGCCGGGGCCGCCGGTGATCTCGGTGACGCCGCGCCACGGCGCCCGGATCACCTCGTCCTGCTCGCGCTGGATCGTCGCGACGATGTCGCGCATCTTCTCGCCGCGCGAGCGGCCCAGCGCCGCCATCAGCGCGCCCTCGCCGACGATCTGCATGTCCTCGGGCACGGCGTCGGCCATCAGCACGTCGTCGTCCACGTCGAGCACGTTCTGGCCCGAGCAGCGGATGACGCGGCGGCGCACGACGTCCATCGGCTCTTCGGCGGTGGCCTGGTAGAAGGCCGCAGCCGCGGGGGCGCGCCAGTCGGTGACCAGGTTGTCGAACTCGGCGTCCCGGATGCCGAGCCTGCCGACGTAGAGCTTCTCGCCGCCGGTCTGGTCGAGCCGGCCGAACACCAGGCCCTCGTACTCGGCGTCCAGCGTCTGCAGCGTCTGGTTGGCGTGGAAGACCATCATGTCGCGTTCGAAGAGCATCGACGCCTGCTCGAACACGGCCTCGCGCTGGGCGCCGTGGCCGATCTCGTACCCCTTGGCCCGCATCGCCTCGGCCTGGGACCGAAGCTCGGCGAGACGGCTGTAGACGCGATCGACGTGGCTTTGCTCGATGGCGATCTCGGCCCGTCTGACCCGAGGTTCCGACACGCAGCGCTCCTACAGCTCAGTCGCCGGCAACAGGAAGAACGACTTTACGCGTGTCACGTGAAGCTCCGACCAAGTCCCGACCCAAAACACACTCCTGCGACGATGGGCGAATGACCAGGATAGTCGCCGGGCGGGCCGGGGGCAGGCGGCTCAAGGTGCCCCCGCAGGGCACGCGGCCGACCTCGGAACGTGTCCGCGAGGCGCTGTTCAATGCCCTGGAATCGGCCGGTGAGCTGCGGGATGCCCGAGTGCTCGACCTCTACGCCGGCTCGGGTGCGCTCGGTCTGGAGGCGCTGTCCCGGGGCGCGGCGGAGGCGTTGTTCGTCGAGTCGGACCGGCGGGCCGTGCAGGTGCTGCGGGCCAACGTGACCGAGGCCGGACTCGGCGGCGCGGTGCGCGCCGGCACCGTCGACGCGGTCCTCGCCCAGCAGGCGGACACGCCGTTCGACCTGGTGCTGGCCGATCCGCCGTACGCGGTGGACGCGGCGCGGCTCGGTGTGATGCTCATCGCGCTCGCCGCCGGGGGCTGGGTCGCCGAGGAGGGCCTCGTGGTCATCGAACGCGCCAAGCGCGACGGGGAACCGGAGTGGCCCCCGGGATTCGAGCCGCTGCGCGCCATGAACCACGGCGACACGGCCCTGTATTGGGCGGAGTACATCACGTCTCCGCGCCGGCCGGCGTGAGGCAAGGTAACGTCCGCGACATGCGGCGAGTGGTCTGTCCTGGTTCCTATGACCCTGTGACCAACGGGCACTTCGACATCATCGAACGGTCGACGAAGCTGTTCGACGAGGTCGTCGTGGCCGTGATGATCAACCCGAACAAGAAGGGCCTGTTCCCGATCTCCGAGCGCCTGGAGATGCTCCGCGAGATCACCGCCGGGCTGCCGTCGGTGCGCGTGGACTCCTGGCAGGGCCTGCTCGTGGACTACTGCAAGCAGCACGACATCGTGGCGATCGCGAAGGGGCTGCGGTCGGTCAGCGACTTCGACTACGAGCTGCAGATGGCCCAGATGAACCGCGAGCTCTCCGGCGTGGAAACGCTGCTCATGTCGAACAACCCAGCCTACGGCTTCGTGTCCAGCTCGCTGGTCAAGGAGGTCGCGACCTACGGCGGGGACATCAAGAACCTCGTGCCGGGCGCGGTTTTCGAGCGGCTCACGGCCAAGCTCGCGGAGCGCAAGTCGGACGGCTGACAACGTTCGTCGGGAATTCTCCCGGTGATCACGTGACCGCGTTACGGTCCGAAAATGACCAACAACATGCGCGCCCGTGTTGTCACCGGGTTGCTCGCCCTGCTGATCACCCTGTTCGGCGGCTCGATGGTCGCTGTCCCGGCGCAGTCCGCGCCGCTCGCCGTCGCGCAGGCCGAATGCGGCGACACCTCGGCTTTCCAGGTCGTGGCGCTCAGCGCGCTGCCCGCCCAGGCCACCGACACCTACGACCTGATCCAGCAGGGCGGACCGTACCCGTACTCGCAGGACGGCACCGTGTTCGGCAACCGCGAGGGCCTGCTGCCCGCCTGCGCGTCCGGCTACTACCACGAGTACACAGTGGTCACTCCCGGTAGCAGCACGCGCGGCATGCGCCGGATCATCACCGGCCAGGCCGGCGAGTACTTCTCCACCAGCGACCACTACGCGAGTTTCCAGCTCATCGACGTGAGCGCCTGACACGCGGACGATCGCGCGCCTCCCTCGTCTTTTCGGCCCAACGCGGCAAACTGGGTAGCAGCATTGTGGGGAAGGGCCACCTAGGGAGAGTTGCCGTGTACCGGGTGTTCGAGGCTCTCGACGAGCTGGTGACGATCGTGGAAGAGGCACGCGGACTGCCGATGACGTCCAGTTGCGTGGTGCCGCGCGGGGACATGCTCGAACTTCTCGACGACGTCCGGGACGCGCTGCCCCAGGAGGTCGACGACGCCCAGGACGTGCTGGACAAGCGCGACGAGGTGCTCGACAAAGCCAAGGCCGAGGCGGGTGCGATGGTCAACGGCGCGCACGCCGAAGCCGATCGCACCGTCTCGGAGGCCACCGACGAGGCCGAGCGTCTGCTCGCCGACGCGCAGGCGCGGGCCGAAAAGCTCCTCGCCGACGCCCACGCCGAGGCCGAGCGCATGATCGGCGCCGGGCAGGCGGAGTACCAGAACCTGGTGGAGCGTTCGCGCGCCGAGTCGGAGCGAATGGTCCAGGCCGGCCGCGACGCCTACGACCGGGCCGTCGAGGACGGCAGGCACGAGCAGTCGCGCCTGGTGTCGCAGACCGAGGTCGTGCAGGCCGCGCACGCGGAGTCGGCCCGGATCGTCGACGAGGCGCACGCCGAAGCCGACCGCCAGCGCACCGACTGCGACGCCTATGTGGACGGCAAGCTGGCCGAGTTCTCGGAGCTGCTGTCCACCACGCTGCGCACCGTCGACTCCGGACGCAACCACCTGCGTGGGCCGTCGAACCTCGGCACACGCTCGCCGATGTACGACTTCCAGGCCTGATCGTTCCGCCGCCACGCCGCCGCGCCCGGCTCGGCCCTGGCGGCGTAACATGGGCGAGCAATGTCTGACGACAAACTTTCCCTTGACACGCGCAGCCCCTGGGTGATCGACACCCGCGAGCTGGGCCGCCGTGCGGGCCAGAGCCGCGCTCTGCACCGCAAGGCCCCCCTCGGCACCCCCCTGGGTGTGCCCGACGTCATCGTCGTGCCCGCGGGCAGCGAGATCGAGCTGGACCTGCTGCTGGAATCGGTCGTGGAGGGCGTGCTGGTCACCGGCACGGCCGTCGGGTCCGTCACCGGCCAGTGTTCGCGGTGCCTCGACCCGACCGACGACGAGATCGAGGTCGAGCTCACCGAACTGTTCGCCTACCCCGACTCCACCACGGACGCGACCGCCGACGAGGACGAGGTCGCGCGGCTGGTGGGCGACAGGATCGACCTGGAGCCGATCGTGCGCGACGCCATCGTGCTCGCGCTCCCGCAGGTGCCGCTGTGCAGCGAGGCCTGCCGCGGGCTGTGTCCCGAATGCGGCGGGAAGTGGGCCGATCTCGGGCCCGGACACGGGCATGAGACGATAGACCCTCGGTGGGCCGCGCTGGTCGAGCGCTTCGGCGACTCTTCCGCGAGTGGTCCCGGCCCTGAGGCTTGACGAGCAGCAGCTCGGCAGAGCGTACGCAGGCTCGCGCGAGCGAGCGAAACCTTGACGAGGAGATTAGTCGTGGCCGTCCCCAAGCGGAAGATGTCGCGAGCCAACACGCGCACCCGCCGGTCCGCGTGGAAAGCTGCTCCCGTGCAGCTCGTGCCCTGCTCGAACCGCGCCTGCCGCGCCCCCAAGCCGCAGCACGTGGCGTGCCCGACCTGTGGCCAGTACGACGGTCGTCAGGTCGTCGAGCCTGCCTGAGGCTGACCGAGATGGGGGGTAAGTCGAAGCCGGGAGGGCCGGCCGCCGACCCAACACCATTGCTCGAGGCGCTCGGCGTCACTTTGGACGCCGAGCTGCTCACGCTCGCGCTGACGCACCGCTCGTACGCCTACGAGAACGGTGGGCTGCCGCCGAACGAGCGGCTGGAGTTCCTCGGCGACGCCGTGCTCGGCCTCGTCGTCACCGATCACCTGTACCGCACGCACCCCGAGCTGCCGGAAGGCCAGCTCGCGAAGCTGCGGGCGAGCGTGGTCAACATGCATGCGCTGGCCGGCGTGGCGCGTGACCTCGGCGCGGGCGGGCTCGGCGCGCACCTGTTGCTGGGCAAGGGTGAGGAGCTCACCGGCGGCCGCGACAAGGCGAGCATTCTGGCCGACGGCCTCGAGGCGATGATCGGCGCGGTCTACCTGGCGCACGGCATCGAGGCCGGGCGCGCGCTCGTGCACCGGCTGTTCGACCGGCTGCTGGCCGAGGCGCCGCTGCGGGGTGCCGGGCTGGACTGGAAGACGAGCCTGCAGGAGCTCACCGCGGCGTCCGCGCTGGGAGTGCCGGAGTACAAGGTCGAGGACACCGGTCCGGACCACCGCAAGGAGTTCAGCGCCACGGTGCTCGTCGCCGGCCGCGACCTCGGGCACGGTGACGGCACCACGAAGAAGGAAGCCGAGCAGAAGGCCGCCGAGGCCGCCTGGCGCGCGCTGTCCGAAGAGCTGAAACCCGCCTCCGACGGGGAGTAGCGCTTCAGCCGAAGCGGCGAGTGTCCAGCTCGATGTTGATGGGCTCAGGGATGCGAACGGATTCGCCGAACGGTGTGATCGTGGTCCGCCGGTACCCGCCTTTCGCGGGATCCGAGTAGACGGTGCACCGGGCGCCTTCGGAGGCCCAACCGTCGATCAGGAGACACACGGGCACAACATCCCCGGCGGTGGGGTCGCGCGCAGGCTCCCATCGGCGATCTGGGCCTTCCAGCCGTCTGGCAGGTCGAGCGTCTGCCAGGTGTGCACCAGCGCCGACCAGCCGGTAGCGGGCTCGACGGTGATGCTCGTTGCGCTACCTCCTCTTCCGGTCACGGGTATCGCGAACGTTACGCTGCGGAGATGCCGGAACTTCCCGAGGTCGAGGTGGTCCGCGCCGGGTTGCAGGCGCATGTGGCCGGCCGCGCCATAGCGAGTGTCGAGGTGCTGCATCCGCGGGCCATCCGGCGGCACGCGCTCGGGCCCGACGACTTCACCGGCAGGCTTGCGGGTGCTCGCGTCGAGGCCGCACGCCGGCGGGGCAAGTATCTGTGGCTCGAACTGTCCGACAAGGAAGCGATCCTCGCGCATCTGGGCATGAGCGGGCAGATGCTCGTCCAGCTCGAGGGCGCACCCGACGAGAAGCACCTTCGCGTCCGGGTGCGGTTCGACGACGGCGGTCCCGAGTTGCGGTTCGTCGACCAGCGGACCTTCGGCGGGCTGGCCCTGGCCGATCTCGTCGACGTGGACGGTGCCCTGCTGCCCACGTCGATCGCCCACATTGGACGCGATCCGATGGACCCCGCGTTCGACCCGGACCGCGCGGTCAAGGCGTTGCGATCGCGGCGCACCGAGGTCAAGCGCGCGCTCCTCGACCAGACGCTGGTCTCCGGCGTCGGCAACATCTACGCCGACGAGGCCCTCTGGCGCGCGAGGCTGCATTGGTCGCGTCCGACGGAGAAGCTCACCACCGCACAGGGGCGCACGCTTCTGGAGGCCGCGACCGAGGTGATGGCCGAGGCGCTCCGGGCGGGCGGTACGTCCTTCGATGCCTTGTACGTCAACGTAAACGGGCAGTCCGGCTACTTCGAGCGATCGCTCAATGTGTACGGTCGGGCGGACCGGCCCTGCGGCCGGTGTGGCACGGCCATCAGCCGCGAACCGTTCATGAACCGCTCGTCGTACTTTTGCCCGCGCTGCCAGCCGCGGCCACGGCAGGCGAAAGCCAGTCCTGCGCGGGCCGCGCCACGGCGGTAACGAGCGGGTGCTGGGCTGAGTGGGTGCGCGCACAGGACACCACTTTGACCGGCAGGCAGCGGGTCAACTGTGCGCGAGGTTCACCTGCGCCGCCAGGTTGGCCAACAGCTCACGGCCGCGCTCGGCGTTGCGGGGCTGGCTCAGCACGTCGTATCGCTTGGCGACGAGCTGGCTGTGCGAGATGAAGTCCCGCTTGCCACGCGTCGCGCCGTAGCTCATCGCGGCGAAGATCATGCTGAACGCGACACCCGCGACCAGGCCGATGAGGATCGGCAGCACCCCGGCGCCGGTCGTGAACATCGACAGCAGCAGGCCCACGAAAAGGCCGAACCAGGCACCGGACATCGCGGCGCCGCCGAGCACCCGGCGCCAGCTCAGCTTGCCCGAGACACGCTCGACGAGCATCGGCTCGACACCGACGATCGTCACGTCCGCGACGGGGAAGTCGCTGTCGGCGAGGTGGTCCACGGCGCGCTGCGCTTCCTCGTAGGAGCCGTAGGAACCGATGGGCCATCCGGTCGGCAGAGTGGGCAGCCCCGGCTGCGCGGGAGCGTTGCTGAACGCGGTCTGCGTGAAGGCTTGGGTCATCTCTCTCACCTCTCTACCCCTACAACGGATACCCCGGGCCCGTTGTGCCTTATGCCGGATTCTCACAGCGAATTTTCAGGTGTGGTCTGCGTTACCACGCGCTGTCAAGACGCCGTAAACGGCCTGGCCGGGCGAGTCAAGAAGCCGTTAGCGCCCTTCCCGGGCGGTCACCGGGAGCGCACCCTGATCCCGGACGTCACCGGAAGGGGTGACCCGCTGAGAGAGGTGCGAAGTGGCGGACCTGCTGTACGCCGTGCTGCTGATCGCCGTGTTCGCGGTGCTCGCGGTCACGCTGCGCGGACTGGAGAAGCTGTGACAGGCACCGGAATCGTCGCCAACGTCGTCGCAGGCGTGCTGGCGCTGGGATTGGTCGTCTACCTGTTCGTCGCGTTGACCAGGCCGGAGAAATTCTGAGATGTCTGATCTTGCGGCCGGCCTCGTCCAGGTCGGCCTTCTTCTTGTCGCGCTCGCGGTGGTCTACAAGCCGCTCGGCGACTACCTGGCACGCGTGTTCACCAGCGAGAAGCATCTCGCGTTCGAACGGGTGCTGTATCGGCTGTTCCGGGTGGACCCGGACGCCGAGCAGCGCTGGCCCGTCTACGCGATGGGCGTGCTCGGCTTCTCGTTCGTCTCGGCCGTGCTGCTGTACCTGTTGCAGCGCCTGCAAATGCTGCTGCCGCTCAGCTTCGGGCGCGGCTCGATCGACCCGGCGACCGCGTTCAACACGGCGATTTCCTTTGTCACCAACACGAACTGGCAGTCCTATGTGCCGGAGTCGGTGATGGGCCACACCGTGCAGATGGCCGGGCTGACGGTCCAGAACTTCCTGTCCGCGGCGGTCGGACTGGCGGTGGCGATGGCACTCGTGCGGGGGTTCCTACGGCGACAGACCGACCGGCTCGGCAACTTCTGGGTCGACCTGACCCGCGGCACCATCCGGATCCTGCTGCCGCTCTCGGCGCTGTTCGCGATCGCGCTGATCGCGCTCGGCGTGACGCAGAGCCTGCATTCCGGTGTGGACAGCACCAGCGGCACGATCGACCTGGCGCCCACCGCGAGCCAGGAGGCCATCAAGGAACTGGGCACCAACGGCGGCGGCATCTTCAACGCCAACTCCGCGCACCCGTTCGAGAACCCCAACGCCTGGACCGATCTGATCGAGATCTTCCTGCTGCTGATGATCCCGGTGTCGCTGACCCGGACCTTCGGCACGATGGTCGGCAACCGCAAGCAGGGCTACGTGCTGGTGTCGGTGATGGGCGGCATCTGGGCCGCGATGCTGGCGGTCCTGTGGTGGGCCGAGACCCACCCCAACGGTCCGGCCGCGCTGCTGGCCGGCGCGAACCTGGAGGGCAAGGAACAACGATTCGGGCTGTCCGCGTCGTCGCTGTTCGCCACGAGTACCACGGGCACGTCGACTGGTGCGGTCAACTCGATGCACGACAGCTTCACCGGTCTCGGTGGTGGCGTGCCGCTGCTGAACATCCTGCTCGGCGAGGTCACGCCCGGCGGCGTCGGCACCGGGCTGTACGGGATTCTCGTGGTCGCCATCATCGCGATGTTCCTCTCCGGGCTGATGGTCGGCCGCACGCCCGAGTACCTGGGCAAGAAGCTGGGCAAGCGCGAGGTGACCGCGGCCGCGATCTCGATTCTGGCGATGCCGACGGTGGTGCTGCTGGGTGCCGGCGCCGCGCTGCTGATGCCGGACACGATGTCCGCGCTCGGCAACAGCGGTCCACATGGACTGTCCGAAGTGCTCTATGCCTACGCCTCCAGCGGCAACAACAACGGCAGCGCGTTCGCCGGTATCACCGTGACGAGCAACTGGTTCCAGTCGACGTTGGCGGTCGCGATGGCGCTGGGCCGGTTCGTGCCGATCCTCGCCACACTGTGCCTGGCGGGGTCGCTGGCACAGCAGAAGAAGGTGCCCGAGACCGCGGGCACCCTGCCGACCACCGGCCCGCTGTTCGGGTCGCTGCTGGCCGGCACCATCGTCCTCGTCGCGGCGCTGACGTTCATCCCGGCGCTCGCGCTGGGCCCCATCGCGGAGGCACTGGCATGACCATTACTCAAGAGCAGCCCCGCACCGAACCCGCGCCGGAGACCGCCGGCCGGGTCGGCGCGGGGGTGTTCAGCCCCAGGCAGTTGGTGACCTCGTTCCCGGACGCGCTCCGCAAGCTGCACCCTCGGCACCAGCTCCGCAATCCCGTCATGTTCGTCGTGTGGATCGGCTCGGTGCTGACCACGGTGTTCGCGATCGGCAACCCGGGCGTGTTCACCATCGGTATCGCGCTGTGGCTGTGGTTCACGGTGCTGTTCGCGAACCTCGCCGAAGCGGTGGCCGAGGGTCGCGGCAAGGCGCAGGCGGAATCCTTGCGCCGCACCAAGAAGGAGACGATCGCGCGGCGCATCACGCCCTCCGGTGCGGATGAGCACGTGCCGGGTGTCGAACTGCGTGTCGGGGACCGGGTGGTCGTCGAGGCGGGTGAGCTGATCCCGGGCGACGGTGACGTGGTCGAGGGCATTGCGACGGTCGACGAGTCGGCCATCACGGGTGAGTCGGCGCCGGTCATCCGCGAGTCGGGTGGCGACCGTTCGGCGGTCACCGGCGGCACCACGGTGCTGTCCGACCGGATCGTCGTGAAGATCACCACCAAACCAGGCGAGTCGTTTGTGGACCGCATGATCGCGCTGGTGGAAGGTGCTTCGCGGCAGAAGACGCCGAACGAGATCGCGCTGACGATCCTGCTGGCCACGCTGACGATCATCTTCCTGCTCGCGGTGGTGGCGCTGCAGCCGATGGCGGCGTACTCGGGCAGCCAGCAGTCGGTGATCGTGCTGACCGCGCTGCTGGTGTGCCTGATCCCGACGACGATCGGCGCGCTGCTGTCGGCGATCGGGATCGCGGGCATGGACCGGCTGGTGCAGCGCAACGTGCTGGCCACGTCCGGTCGTGCCGTCGAGGCCGCGGGCGACGTGTCGACACTGCTGCTCGACAAGACGGGCACGATCACCTTCGGCAACCGGAAGGCGACCGAGCTGATCCCGGTTGGACAGTCCACACCGGACGAACTCGCCCGTGCCGCGCGGCTGGCGAGCCTCGCCGATGAGACGCCCGAGGGGCGCAGCATCGTCGAGCTCACGGCGTCTTGCGGGACACCCACACCCGGTCGGCTCGAGCAAGCTGGGCTTCGCGATTATGGCTCGCTCGAGCCTCCGCAAGGCACGGCGGGCGCCGACGCGCGAGGCGAGTTCGTCCCGTTCACCGCGCAGACGCGGATGAGCGGGATGGACCTGCCGGGCAGGCTGGTGCGCAAAGGCGCGGCGAGCGCGGTGCGCGAGTGGGCCGGCGGCCTGCCCGCCGAGACCCAGCGCATCGTCGACGAGGTCGGCCAGCAGGGCGGCACGCCGCTGGTGGTGGCCGAGCGCATCGGTGACGAGACGTGTGTGCGCGGCGTCGTCCGGTTGTCCGATGTGGTCAAACCCGGGATGCGGGAACGCTTCGCGGAGCTGCGGGCGATGGGCATCAAGACGGTCATGATCACCGGCGACAACCCGTTGACCGCCAAGGCGATCGCGCAGGACGCCGGTGTCGACGACTACCTCGCCGAGGCCAAGCCCGAGGACAAGATGGCCCTGATCCACCAGGAGCAGGAGGGCGGCAGGCTCGTCGCGATGACCGGTGACGGCACCAACGACGCGCCTGCGCTCGCGGCTTCCGACGTCGGTGTCGCGATGAACACCGGCACGTCGGCGGCCAAGGAAGCCGGGAACATGGTCGACCTCGACTCGAACCCGACGAAGCTGATCGAGATCGTCGAGATCGGCAAGCAACTGCTGATCACGCGTGGCGCGCTGACCACGTTCAGCGTGGCCAACGACCTCGCGAAGTACTTTGCGATCCTGCCCGCGATGTTCGTCTCGATCTACCCGCAGCTGGGTGGGCTGAACATCATGCACCTGCACTCGCCCCAGTCGGCGATCCTCTCGGCGGTGATCTTCAATGCGCTGATCATCGTCGCGCTGATCCCGCTGGCGCTGCGCGGCGTGCGGTACAAGCCCGCCAGCGCGTCCGCGCTGCTGCGGCGGAACCTGCTGATCTACGGACTCGGCGGCATCATCACGCCGTTCGTCGGCATCTGGCTCGTGGACCTGCTGGTCCGCCTCATCCCGGGGATGTGACGCACATGCTCAAGCAAACTCTCGCCGGGCTGCGGGTGCTGATCGTGTTCACCGTGCTGCTGGGCGTGCTTTACCCGCTCGGCGTATGGGCGGTGTCGCGGATTCCCGGGCTCGAGTCCAAGGCCGAGGGCTCGCAGCTCGCCGCGAACGGGCAGGTCGTCGGGTCGTCCCTGATCGGGATCGACCCGGTGCCCGCCGACCCGGCGCACGACCCGTACTTCCACCCGCGGCCGTCCGCGGCGAGCCTGCCCGCGTCGGGGGGCTCCAACAAGAGCGGTTTCAACGACGACCTCGTGAAGGCCGTCCAGGAGCGTAAGGCGGCGATCGCCCAGCGCGAAGGCGTGCCGCAGGACGCGGTGCCCGCCGACGCGGTCACCGCCTCGGCCTCGGGGCTCGACCCGGACATCAGCCCCGCCTACGCCGACCTGCAGGTCGCGCGGGTCGCCCGCAACACCGGGTTGCCGGTCTCGCAGGTGCAGGCGCTGGTCCAGAAGTACACCTCGGGCGACGGGATCGGGATCCCGGGAGTGAACGTGCTGGAGCTGAACCTCGCGGTCGCTCAGGATGCAGAGGTGTCGTGAGCGAAAATCGGCGAAGCCTCGCTCGCGAAAGCCGATCGGGTGCGGGTGTCCCGCAGGACACCGGAGCACACTGAACCTGTGGACGGACAGCAGGACAAGCCGCGCCGGGGTGAATTGCGCATTTACCTCGGCGCGGCGCCGGGCGTCGGCAAGACGTACGCGATGCTCGGCGAGGCGTGGCGCCGCAAGGAACGCGGCACCGACGTCGTCATCGGGCTGGTTGAGACGCACGGCCGGAAGAAGACCGCGGAGCTGCTCGACGGTCTGGAGGTGGTGCCGCGGCGCAGCGGCAACCACCGCGGTCGCGACTTCACCGAAATGGACGTGGACGCCGTGCTGGCCCGCAAGCCCGAGGTCGCGGTCGTCGACGAACTCGCGCACACCAACATCCCGGGTTCCCGCAACGAGAAGCGCTGGAAGGACGTGCAGGAGCTGCTGGATGCCGGGATCGACGTGCTGTCCACCGTCAACGTGCAGCACCTGCAGAGCCTCAACGACGTGGTCGAGAAGATCACCGGGGTCGCGCAGCAGGAGACCGTGCCGGACGAGGTCGTGCGCCGCGCCGAGCAGGTCGAGTTGGTCGACATCACGCCCGAGGCGCTGCGGCGGCGGCTCGCACACGGCAACGTGTATCCGGCTGAGCGGATCGACGCGGCGCTGGGCAACTACTTCCGGCCCGGCAACCTCACCGCGCTGCGCGAGCTGGCCCTGTTGTGGGTGGCCGACCAGGTGGACGTGGCGTTGCAGCGGTACCGGGCGCAGCAACGCATCACCGACACGTGGGAGACGCGGGAACGTGTCGTCGTGTCGATCACGGGTGGCCCGGAGAGTGAGACGCTGATCCAGCGGGCCAGTCGGATCGCGGCCCGGGCGGGCGCGGAGCTGCTGGTGGTGCACGTGTTGCGCGGTGACGGGCTGACCGGGCTGGGCCCGGCGGAGGTGTCGCGGTACCGCACGCTGGCCGAGGACGTCGGCGCGACGTTCCACACCGTAGTCGGCGACGACGTGCCGAACGCGCTGCTGGACTTCGCTCGCGGCGTCAACGCCACCCAGCTCGTGCTGGGCACGTCGCGGCGCTCGCGGGTGGCGCGGCTGTTCAACGAGGGGATCGGGGCCGCCGTCGTGCAGCAGTCGGGTCCGATCGACGTGCACATGGTGACGCACGAGCAGGCCGGCGGGCGGCTGCGCCGCGTGTTCGCCCGTAGCCCGCTCGGGTTCAGCCGCCGTCTCGCCGGCTGGGTGCTCGCGCCGGCGCTGCCCGCGCTCGCCACCCTGATCGGCGCGGTACTGCGCCACCAGATCGACTTCTCCACCGAAGTGGTCGCCTACTTCCTGGCCATCGTGCTGGTGGCCCTCGTCGGCGGGCTCGGCCCGGCGCTGGTCGCGTCGCTGCTGTCGGCCGCGCTGCTCAACTTCTTCTTCACCGAGCCGCTCTACACCTTCGACGTGTACCTGCCGCGCAACGTCATCACCCTGGTCGCGATGGTCATCGTCGGGGTGCTCGTCGCACTCGTGGTGGACAGCGCCGCCCGGCGCGCCGAGCAGGCCGCGCAGGCGCGGATGGAGGCGTCGTTGCTGGCGTCGTATGCCCGCACGGTGCTGGCGAACACGGCGCCACTGCCGCGGTTGCTGGCGAAGGTGCGGGAGACGTTCGCGCTGGAATCGGTGGCACTGCTGGAAAAGCAGGACGGCGTGTGGCAGCGGGTCGAGGAATGTGGGCCGGATCCGTGTGCCGAGCCCGACGAGGCCGATGTGGACATTCCGGTAACCGCCGACGTGCACCTGACCCTGCGCGGCCGCGCGCTGCCCGCGGCCGACCGGCGGGTGCTCGAAGCGGCGGCGGGGCAGGCGCTGCTCGCGTTGCGACAGCAGCGGATGGCAGCGGCGGCCGCGCGCGCGGAACGCAAGGCGGAGGCGACGGAACTGCGGACGGCGATCCTGTCCGCGCTCGGGCACGACCTGCGCACGCCCCTCACGTCGATCAAGGCGGCGATCGGCAGCCTGCGCGCGCCGGACATCGACCTCTCGCCCGAGGACACCGACGAGCTGCTGGCGACGGCGGACGAGTCGACCGACCGCCTGGCGGGGCTGGTCGACAACCTGCTCGACTCGTCGAGGCTGGCCACCGGGGCGGTGCGGCCACAGCTGCGCCCGGTGGGCTACGACGAGGTGGTGTGGCACGCTCTGTCCAATGTGGACGGTTCGGCTTCGGTGCTGGTGGAGGTGGACGAGCGGTTGCCGGCTGTGCTCGCCGATCCCGGCCTGTTGGAGCGGGTGGTGGCCAACGTCGTCGACAACGCGTTGCGGCACGGCGGCGGCACGGTCGCGGTGCGCGCCAGCACCTATGCCGACTATGTCGAACTGCGGGTGGTCGACCACGGCAAGGGGCTGCGCAAGCGGGCGGCCGAATCGGCTTTCGCGCCGTTCCAGCGTTTGGTCGGAAGCGCCTCCGTTGAGGGTGGTGGCGGGCGACGGGCGGGCGACCGCGACGCCACACCGGGAATCGGGCTGGGATTGTCCGTGGCGAAGGGGTTCACCGAGGCGATGGGTGGCACGATCAGGGCAGAGGACACTCCGGGCGGCGGGCTGACGGTCGTCGTGTCGCTGCCCGCATACCAGGCGGCGCAGGTGGTCCCGCTGCTGGCGACCGAGGAGGGGGCGCGATGACGGAGGCCACGGTTCTGGTCGTGGACGACGAACCGCAGATCGTGCGCGCGCTGCGGATCAACCTGTCGGCGCGCGGCTACAAGGTGGTGACGGCGCACGACGGGACGGCCGCGCTGAAGGCGGTCGCAGAGACCAAGCCCGACGTCGTGGTGCTCGACCTCGGCCTGCCCGACATGGACGGCAACGAGGTGATCGAGGGCCTGCGCGGCTGGACCGCGGTGCCGATCATCGTGCTGTCCGCGCGCAGCGACTCGCCCGACAAGGTGCGCGCGCTCGACGCCGGCGCCGACGACTACGTCACGAAACCGTTCGGAATGGACGAACTCCTCGCCCGGCTGCGCGCCGCCGTACGCCGTTCGGCAGTGTCCACTTCGGACGATGTGGACGCGACCGTGCGGACGGACGGCTTCACGATCGACCTCGTGGCGAAGAAGGTCCACCGCGACGGGCACGAGGTGCACCTGACGAAAACGGAGTGGGGCGTGCTGGAGCTGCTGGTGCGCAACCATGGGCGGCTGGTGTCGCAGAAGCAGCTGCTGCGCGAGGTCTGGGGACCCACCTACGAGACCGAGACGCACTATTTGCGCGTGTACCTCGCGCAGCTGCGCCGGAAACTCGAGCAGGAGCCCTCCCGGCCCCGGCATCTGCTGACCGAGCCGGGAATGGGCTACCGCTTCGAGGTCTAGGGAGTGGTGGTCCCGGAGCCGCCGCTGCTGGACGTGCCGCCGATGCTGCTGCTCGCGGGGTCGCTGGAGCTGGGCTTGCTGGGGTCGCTCGTCGCGGTCGGCGTCTTGGTCGACGTCGACGTCGATGTCGATGTCGATGAGGGCGGCCGCGTCGTCGACGTGCCGCCGGTGGGGCTCGTGGTCGTCGTGCCGTTGCCCGGGGTAGTGGTCGGCGGCGGGGTGTCCTCCCGGGACGTGGGGCTCGTCGTCGTGCCCGGCGGCAGCTGGGTACCTGGCGGGACGTAGACGTCGCTGGGGATCGGGGTACCTGCCGGCAGCACGTACGGCGCGGCCGAGGAGCCGGCCGCCGGCACGATCGTCACGACCGGCTTGCCATCCGCGCCCACCGACACGACCGCGGTCGCCTGGCCGGGCATCGCGACACCGCTGACGGTCATGGTGCCCTGGCCCGGCACCGGGTTGCCCGAGATGACCTGTGGCCCGGACGCCGTGTTGGTGTTGCCCGCGCGCAGGTCGGAGCTACCGGTCGACGACGGCGCCGCGAGCTGCGCCAGCCCGCCGAAGGCGGTCGCGAGCACGACACCGCTGACCGCGAGCATGACGTACCCGCTGCGCTTCGACCGCGACGAAGGATCGCGTGGCGGCGATACCTCGGTTCGCTGACCCGAACGTGACCCCAAATGGGCCATTGTGGCTCCTTGCTCAGGGAATTTGGTCTGTTGCTGCCTGTACGTGTTCGATCAGGCGGTGGACCCGACGCGCACATTAGCACTGTCGGTTAACCGTATGCGCCCAGCGGAGTGGCGACTGCTAACTGTCCGGAGTCATCGGCGTACGGCACCATGGGGCGCGTGGGAGAGCAAAACGAAGCCGTACGGCTTACCGCGTGGGTTAGTGGCCGCGTACAGGGAGTTGGTTTTCGCTGGTGGACCCGGTGCCGTGCGCTCGAGCTGGGGCTGGTCGGCAGCGCGCGCAACCTCGTCGACGGCCGGGTGGAGGTCATCGCGGAGGGCCCGAAAGCTCACTGTGAGCAGTTGTTGTCGGCTTTACGTTCGTCTCGGTCACCCGGAAGTGTGGATCAGGTCGTCGAACGCTGGGGCAAGGCTCGAGGCGAGCTGCACGGTTTCGACGAAATGTGAGGCGCCTGGGGTGCGTGTGATGGGAGTGGTAGCGCCACGCCGAGCGAACGCGGACGTCCACCGGGCGTTCTCCCCGCGTCGGTAGACTCATCCGATCGGCAATACTTCCCTGCGGTCAGAGGGGTCCCCGCGAAGTGCACCTGAAAAGCTTGACGCTGAAGGGCTTCAAGTCCTTCGCCTCGGCTACTACCCTGCGGTTCGAGCCAGGCATCACGTGCGTCGTCGGGCCGAACGGGTCGGGTAAGTCGAACGTGCTCGACGCGTTGCGCTGGGTGATGGGCACGCAAGGCGCCAAGGACCTCCGCGGCGGCAAGATGGAAGACGTCATCTTCGCCGGCACGTCTGGTCGCGCGCCGCTCGGGCGCGCCGAGGTCACGCTGACCATCGACAACGCCGACGGGGCGCTGCCCATCGAGTACTCCGAGGTCTCGATCACCCGCCGCATGTTCCGCGACGGCGCGAGTGAGTACGAGATCAACGGCAGCTCGTGCCGTCTGCTCGACATCCAGGAACTGCTGTCGGACTCCGGTATCGGCCGCGAAATGCACGTCATCGTGGGTCAGGGTCAGCTGGCGCAGATCCTGGAGTCCAAACCGGAGGAACGCCGCGCCTTCATCGAGGAGGCCGCCGGTGTCCTCAAACACCGCAAGCGCAAGGAAAAGGCGCTGCGCAAGCTCACGGCGATGCAGGGCAACCTCGACCGCCTCGGCGACCTGACCGCGGAGCTGCGGCGCCAGCTCAAGCCGCTGGGCAAGCAGGCCGAGATCGCCCGCAAGGCCCAGACAGTGCAGGCCGAACTGCGCGACGCGCGGCTGCGGCTGCTCGCCGACGACCTGGTCACGCAACGCACGGCGATCGCGAAGGAAGAGGCCGACGAGGCCACCGCTCGCGCCCGTCGTGCCGAGGTCGAGCAGGCGCTCGAGCTGGTCAGCGCCGAGGAGGCCCAGATCGAGGCGCTGCTCGCCGAGGACGCGCCGAAGCTCGCGGCCACCCAGGACACCTGGTACAAGCTGTCCGCGCTCGCGGAACGGCTCCGCGGCACCGTCCGGCTGGCCGTCGAGCGCCAGCGGCACCTCTCCGCCGACGTCGAGACGCAGAGCACCGGCCGCGACCCCGAGGAACTGCTGGCCGAGGCCGAGCAGGTCGCCGAGCGCGAGGACGAGCTGAACGAGGCCGTCGCGCAGGCCCGGTCGCTGCTGTCGGAGGCCGTAGGGCGCCGTGAGCACCTCGAACACGCCGTGCAGGCCGCCGAGAAGGCGCACATGGCGGCGGTGCGCGCGATCGCCGACCGGCGCGAAGGCCTGGCCAAGCTCACCGGCCAGGTCGAGGCGCTGCGCAGCAAGAACGGTGCCACCTCCGACGAGATCGACCGGCTCACGGCTTCGATCGACGAGGCCGCGGAGCGCGCCGAGGTCGCGGTCGAGGAACTCGAGGAAGCCAAGGCCGAGGGCGGCGTCGAGGAGTCCGACGACGCCGGCCTGGACTCTCGCCATGCGCGTGCTGTCGAGGCGAACAACGTCGCCAGGGCGCGCGTCGAGGAACTGGTGAAGGCCGAACGCGCGGCCGAGCGGGAGATCGCGTCCGAGAAGGCGCGCGTGGACGCGCTGTCGATGGGCCTCAAGCGCAAGGACGGCGCGGGCGCGTTGCTCGGTGCCGTCGACCGGCTGCCCGGCCTGCTGGGTTCGGTCGCCGCGCTGCTCACCGTCGAAGCCGGACACGAGGTCGCGCTCGCCGCGGCGCTCGGCCCGGTCGCGGACGCAGTCGCCGTGCAGGGTGGCGAGGACGCGCTCGCCGCCTTGAAGTTCTTGAAGGACAACGACTCCGGCCGCGCCGGCGTGCTCCTCGGCGGCGACGAGTACACAGTGGACACCTCCTCGTGGCCGGCGTTGCCCGGCGGTGCCCGGTGGGCTCGCGAGGTCGTCACCGCACCGGAGGCGCTGCGCTCCGCCGTCGAGCGCGCGCTGGAGCGAGTGGCCATTGTGGACACTCTGGAGACCGCGCGCCGGGTCGTGGCCACGCATCCGAGCGTCAGCACGGTCACCGTCGAGGGCGATGTCTTCGGCTCACACTGGGCAGTGGGAGGCGCCGCGCGCAGCGAGAGCGTCATCGAAGTGCAGGCCGCCGTCGACGAGGCACAGGACCGCCTGCTCGCCGCCGAACGCCGCCTCGAGCGCACCGCCGCCGAGCTGGAGGGCGCCCGCGCCGAGCAGCACAACCGGCGTGACGAGGTCGCGGCGGTCAAGGAGGCGCTCGGCGAGGCAAAGGTCCGTAAGGCGCGCTCGTCGGAACGGCTCAACCGGCTGCAGCAGGCCGCCCGGTCGGCCGAGGCCGAGGTCACGCGCCTGCACCAGCAGCGCGCCAAAGTCGAGGTCGGCCGTGCGGAAGCGGTCGCCAAGCTCGCCGAATTCGAGGAGCGCCGCGCGGCGGTAGCCGAGCAGCCCGTCGACGACGACCCGGACACCAGCGAACGCGACCAGATCGCGGACGAGCTGGCCGCCGTCCGGCAGGAGGAGGTCGAGGCGCGGCTGGCGCTGCGCACCGCCGAGGAGCGGGCGCGCGGCATCGCGGGCAAGGCGGAATCGTTGCGCCGCGCGGCTTACGCCGAGCAGCAGGCCCGGGAACGGGCGGCGCAGGCCCGCGCGGCGCGGGAGAAGGGTGCGTCCATCGCGGCGGCCGTCGTCGACGCCGGTGAGCTTGCGCTGGAGCGGATCGAGTTGTCCGTGCAGCGCGCGGCGGTCGAGCGCGACGAGGTGCAGGCCGCGCGCCAGGGCCGCGAGACGGCGCTGGCGCAGGTGCGCAGCCGGGTGCGGGAGCTGACCGGTGAACTGGAGAAGCTGACCGACGCCGTGCACCGCGACGAGGTACTGCGTGCCGAGCAGCGGCTGCGGCTCGAGCAGCTGGAGACCAAGATCGGCGACGACTTCGGCATCGGGCTCGAGGACCTCGTCGCCGAGTACGGGCCGACCGTGCCCGTGCCGCCGAGCGCGGGCGAGATGGCCGAGTACGAGGAAGCGCGCGAGCGTGGCGAACAGGTCAGCCCCCCGCCCCCCATCCCGTACGAACGCGGCACGCAGGAACGCCGCGCCAAGCGCGCGGAGAAGGACCTGTCGATGCTCGGCAAGGTCAACCCGCTGGCGCTGGAGGAGTTCGCGGCGCTGGAGGAGCGCTACAAGTTCCTGTCCACGCAGCTGGAGGACCTCAAGGCCACCCGCAAGGACCTGCTGACCGTCATCAAAGATGTCGACGACAAGATCCTCGAGGTCTTCACCAGCGCGTACCACGACGTGGCGCGCGAGTTCGAGACCGTGTTCTCCGTCCTGTTCCCGGGCGGCGAGGGCCGGATGGTGCTCACCGAGCCCGGCGACCTGCTCGCCACCGGTGTCGACGTCGAGGCGCGCCCGCCCGGCAAGAAGGTCAAGCGGCTCTCGCTCCTGTCGGGTGGTGAGAAGTCGCTGGTCGCGGTGGGGATGCTGGTCGCGATCTTCCGCGCCCGGCCGTCGCCGTTCTACGTGATGGACGAGGTCGAGGCCGCGCTGGACGACACCAACATGCGCCGCCTGATCGGCCTGCTGGAGCAGCTGCGAGACTCGTCGCAGCTGATCATCATCACGCACCAGAAGCCGACGATGGAGATCGCCGACGCGCTGTACGGCGTGAGCATGCAGGGCGACGGCATCACGAAGGTCATCTCGCAGCGTCTGCGCGACGAGAAGATCGAAGCCGCGCCCGCTTAGGAGATCGGGAGGCTGCCGTCCCACTCGTCGAGCGGGGCGCAGTGCCATTTCCACTTCGTGAGCCGGCGGTAGTCCTCGAGCGGGGCACGGCCGTTGGCCCACAACAGCGTCGGCCAGGCGGGTGTGTCGGTCGGTGCCCACGGGAACAGCCGGTACAGCGTCGCGGCGGCGAGCACCGCCGGCGGTGCGAAGGCGACTCCGAGGCCGCGCGCCGCGTCGTAGGTGTGCACCAGCAACTCGTCGCACGCCATCGCCGCGAACCCGGACGCGTCGGCGATCCCGTCCGGATGCCAGCCGCGCGCGTCGTCGGAGCTGGTGGCCACCACCGCGGCCAGTACCTTCGCCGTGGTTCCGAGCGTGACGACCAGCTCGGCCGGCGCCGACTCGGGGCGCACCTTGGCGTCCATTGTGGACAACTCGACCGGGCCCGCGGCAAGGTCGTGCGAGTACCAGTGCACGCAGTCGGAAATGTGCGCGACGACCTGCGCGACCGTCATGTCCAGATCGGGCACCGGGGAGGTCCAGTCGCCGTCGAGATGTGCGGAGAGGTACCCGGCGCACACCTCGGCTGTGGTGAGCAAGACCTTCGCGTCCATCTAGACCGGCTCCGGTTCCTTCAGCGCCGCGGCGTCCGCCTTCGGGTCCGCGCTACGGTGCCGCAGCGACAGCCCGCCGCCCACGACGAGGGTGATTCCTACGCCGAGCAGGGTATACCAGGGGAACGCGAGCACGACCGGCTTCGCCCCGGGGGCCGGTGGGATCTTGACCACCAGCACGACGACCGCCATCACCGCGACCGTCACCACGAACGCAACGCTCGCGTCGAGCTGGCGTGCGCGCCTGACCCATAGGCCGAGGAAGAACGCGCCCAGCATCGCGCCGTAGGTGTAGCCGGTGATCGACAGGCCCTGCTCGATGACCGGGTTGTTCCTGCTGGAGAACAGTGAGCCGAACACCGCGAACACCACGGCCCACACGAGTGTCCACATGCGACCGTGGCGGAGCAGCTTGGCATCCTCCGGCTTGCGCCTCGTGAAGTGCTGGTACAGATCCGCGACGGTGGAGTTGGACAGCGCGTTGAGCGCCGAGGCCAGCGCACCCATCGTGGACGCCAGGATCGCGGCGATCAGCAGCCCGGCCACCCCGACCGGCAGCTCGCTGGTGATGAAGTTCGTGAAGATGTCGTCGCTGGTCTTCACCCCCAGGTCCTTGAGGTTGCGGAACCCGTTGTGCGCCCACAGCATCGCGCCGACCAGTAGGAACAGCGCGAACTGGATGGTCACGGCGATGCCGCTGCCGATCAGCGCCTTGCGCCCGTCGCGGACGCTGCGGCAGGCCAGGAACCGTTGCACGATAAGCTGATCCGCGCCGTGTGAGGCCATGGTGAAGATCGCGCCGCCGACCACCGCCGTGACGAACGCGTACTGGCTGGTGAGCAGGTGCAGCCCGCCGAAGTTGAAGTCGAACACCTTGAAGACGCCGGCGTCCGCGGCGCGTGACGTCCAGCCCGATGGCAGCTTGGTGGCGAGCACGATCGCCGCGATGATCGCACCGCCCACGTACACCGACAGCTGGATGACGTCGACCCACACGACGGCCTTGATCCCGCCGACCAGCGCGTAGATGACGGTCAGCGCGGTGAGGACGACGACGATCTGCCAGTACTGGGTGTGCAGTCCGTAGTGGGACAGGATGATCTGGATCGGTATCGCGCCGGCGAACAGCCGCACCCCTTCGGCCAGCAACCGCGTGACGATGAACGCGACCGACGAGACGCCCTGCATCGTCGGCCCGAACCGCTCGCCGAGGAACGCGTACGCCGTCGACTGCTTGCCCTTGAAGTAGCGGGGGAGGAGTACGAACGAGACGATCGTCCGGCCGATGATGTAGCCGAACGGCAGCTGCAGGTACGTGAACCCGTTGTAGTTGCCCGACGCCGCCCAGATCAGGCCTGGTGTGCTGATCACCGTCAGGGTCGAGGTCTCGGTGGCCACGATGGAGAAACACACCGCCCACCACGGCAGGCTCCGTTCGCCGATGAAGTAGTCGGCCGCCGACCGCTGCCTGCGGCCGACGAGCACGCCGATCGCGGGCATGGCGGCGAGGTACACGACGATGATCGCCAGATCCACGGGATGCATCCGTCTCTCCTACCCCTCGGACGTGGCGGCCGCTACTCCGAAGTCCGGGGTGCTCAGGCCGTCCCGTGCCTGGATGCGAGGATGAAAACGTGTCAAGCAACCTCTGGTTCTGGATCCTCCTGGTAGTCGTCGTGCTGCTGGCGATCACGCTGGTCACCGGCCTGACCGTGGCGCGCCGCCGCCGGATCAGCCTGCGCGGGCCCGAGAAGCCGGAGGGCGAGGCCAAGCCGAGAGGCGGCGGCTATCAGGCGGGTGGCGGGATCGCGCTCGCGCCTGGTGGCGAGCAGGCCCCACCGCATCCGGCGGGGGAGCGAACCGAGGTCGACGGCCAGCCCGGCGTCGGCGACGACGCCTCCGTGCCGCGAGACGCGCCGCGCCGCTCGATCGTCGACGTCGTCCTGCCCGAGCAGCAGGCGGTGCAGGCCGAGCCGGAGCCCGAGGCCGAACCTGAGCCCGAAGCGGAGCCGGAGCCGCGCGAGGAGATCGAGCCCGCCGCCGGCCGGCTCGAACGGCTGCGCAGTCGGCTGTCGAAGTCCCGCTCGATGTTCGGGCAGAGCCTGCTGGGCCTGCTCGGCGCCGGGGACCTGGACGAGGACTCGTGGCAGGACGTCGAGGACACGCTGCTCGTGGCCGACCTCGGCGCCGCGACCACGATGGAGATCGTCGAGAAGCTGCGGACGGAGATCACCCGGCGCGGGGTGCGCACCTCGGAGGAGGCGCGGACGCTGCTGCACGACGTGCTGACCGAGGCGCTCGCGACCGACGCAGACCGGGCCGTGCGCGCGCTGCCGCACACCGTCGACGGGCAGAAGCAGCCCGCGGTCGTGCTCGTCGCCGGGGTCAACGGCACCGGCAAGACCACCACCACGGGCAAGCTCGCGCGGGTGCTCGTCGCGCAGGGCAGCCAGGTGGTGCTCGGCGCGGCCGACACGTTCCGCGCCGCGGCCGCCGAGCAGCTGCAGACGTGGTCGGAGCGCGTCGGCGCGGAGACCGTGCGCGGCAAGGAGGGCGCCGACCCGGCCGCCGTCGCGTTCGACGCGGTCAAGCGCGGCGTGGAGTCCGGGGTCGACGCGGTGCTGATCGACACCGCCGGGCGGCTGCACACCAAGACCGGCCTGATGGACGAGCTGGGCAAGGTCAAGCGCGTCGTGGAAAAGCAGGCCAAGGTCGACGAGGTGCTGCTCGTGCTGGACGCGACCACCGGGCAGAACGGGCTCGCGCAGGCCCGGGTGTTCCGCGAGGTCGTCGAGGTGACCGGGATCGTGCTGACCAAGCTCGACGGCACCGCCAAGGGCGGCATCGTGTTCCAGGTCCAGCGGGAGCTCGGGGTGCCGGTGAAGCTGGTCGGCCTCGGCGAGGGCCCCGACGACCTGGCTCCGTTCGAACCGTCCGCGTTCGTGCACGCATTGCTGGACTGAATCGCCCATTCGGGTGAGACAGTGGAAAATCGGTCACAAGGTACAAGCCGGTCCGCCATTCTGGTCTCGCGTCGCGGCAGCGCGCGCCCATCAGACTTCCCGGGGGGCCGACATGACAGGCGGTTTCGATGCCGTACCCGACGAGCTGCGTCAGACCGCGGGCACCATTGGCGATGCGATCAGTGGCGTCGCCGACCTGGTGTGGCGCGGACCTGGTGGTGACTACGGGCACGCCGGAGTCCAGCAGGGCTGGGCGCAGTTCATCGAGGACATGCGCGGCAGTGTCCAAAAACTGCATGCCACGGCCGAAGAGCACGGCGAGAACCTGAAGAAGGCCGCGGTCGCCTACGTCGGGTCCGATGCCGACGTCGGCGCCAAGCTGGGGCAACTCGGAGACTTGGTGCACGACCTCGGCGCGCCGATGGGCGGCGGGCTCGGCGGCATCGTCCCCAGCGTCGCCGCGGGCTCCGATGACGGCGGAATGGTCGGTGGTGGCTGGGCGGGTCCGCTCAAGGATCGTGGCGTGGACCTCGGCGCCGATGCCGACGCCCACTCCGGGATCATGAGCCCCGAACGTTCCCACGAGTTGTTCCCGCAGGGCAGCATCGAGCGCCGTCTGGACCCTGGGCCCGACGAGGACGGGCCGGTGTACTGATGGCGGGCGTGATGAACGCCCCGAAGCAGGTGACCGGGTTCGCCGTCTACGGTGATCACTTCGACCTGCACGACATCATCGGCGACCGCCGTGATCCGGCTCAGCTGGTCCCCGCGCTCGACCTGCGGTGCGATCGCTCGACTTCATCGCGGCGCCGGCGTGGAGCTAGGGAGCCTGTGTCATGAGCGTCGGAGCGGCCGTCGCGATCGCGGTCGGCGGGACGGTCGTGGTGGCCGCCGCGATCGTCTGGTTGGTTGTCTGGCTGAACCGGGCGAACAAGGCCCGGGAACAGGCCGCCCTCGGTGGCCTCCGGGACGAGCTGGCGCGGCGCGGCTGGACCTACGCGGAGCGGGACGACTCGGTGGCCGAGCTCTACACCCGGCAGCATCGCGAGTTCGCGCTGCCCAACGTGCTCCACCCGTTCGCGGACCCGCCGAAGGCGTCGGCCGCGCACGATGTCATCACGGGCACCCACCGTGGCAGGCCGTTCGTCGCGGCCGTGCTCGATACGTCCTACCGGGGCCAGGTCGGTCCCGAGCTGTGCGTCTGGGTGCGTGCCCCGGCCGCGCGCCCGTCGCTGACGGTGCGCAAGGTCGCCAAGATGGAAAGCCGGGCGAACGAGGCGATCGGACAGGGGGACGTCCGGTCGGGCAACCCGGAGTTCGACGACCGCTTCCAGGTGCTGTCCGAGGACAGCCGGTTCGCGGCGGCCGTGGTGAGTCCGGCGCTGGTCGAGTTCCTGCTCGCCGAGCAGGGCCGCCTGCGCGGGATCATGCTGTTCGCCGATCACGCCGACGCCCTCGACCAGATCACCGATCACCGCGATCCGGCGCATCTCGTACCCGCGCTCGACCTGCGCTGCGACGTTCTCGACCGGATCCCGACCGCTGTCTGGGCTTAGGAGTTTTCCTTGAAACTGCCTGCTTTCCTGCTCGTCGCCGGTGCGGTGCTGGCGCTCGGCGGCTGTTCGGTGACCGTTCAGAAGACGGACAACTCGATCTCGAAGGAGACCCTGGAACAGGGCATCGCCGACACCTTGCAGAAGAAGGTGGGCGACCGGCCGGACACCGTCACGTGTCCGGGGTCGCTGAAGCCGGAGCCGGGCGCGTCCATCCGCTGCGAGCTGACCGCGGTGGGGCTGCGCTACGGCGTCACCGCGACGGTCACGTCGGCCGAGAACGGCAAGGCCAACTACGACGTCAAGGTCGACAACCAGCCACTCGGCAAGGCCTGACCAGCGGCCGATGCAGTAATCCGAAACAGTTTTGTGGTCTGCGCGGAATCGCGGGAACCTGTGCGCCGGTGCCGCCGTCGTACTGCAGATCGACAAATCCGGCAGTAGGGACTCGAGAGATGACGAGTGGATTCGGAACCGTCCCTGATGACCTGCGGCAGGCTGCGGGCCAGATCGGCGGGGCGATCCGCGACGCGGCCGATCTCGTGTGGCAGGGCCCGAGCGGCAACTACGGCAACGACGGCGTGCAGCACGGCTGGGGCCAGTTCATCGACGACATGAAGAAGTCGGTGCGGAACCTGCACGACACGGCCGACGAGCACGGCGTCAACCTGAAGGGCGCCGCGTCCGCCTACGAGGAGCAGGACACGGGCGTAGGCCGGCTGATCGGGGGCATCGGGGAACTGATCGACTCGCCGGGCCGGGGCCTGACCGTGGGCGGCAGTCTCTCCAGCCGGCTCGAGCCGGGTAGCCACGGGTCGGAAGGGGCGCAGCACTGATGGCAGAGCTGGGGCAGACGACGAATCCGCGGGACCTCGTCCCCGGCAGTCCGGAGAGCATCTCGGCCGACCTGCGTTCGCTGGTCGGCACGATCAGGACGATCGGCGGCGTCGGCGGGCAGCTGGGCGGGGTCAACCCGGCGCAGTGGGAGGGCCAGGGCAGCGCGGCGTTCCGCGAGGTCTTCGGCGACCACGTGCCGCAGTGGGGGAACGCGGTCAGCACGCTCGGCCAGGGCGCGCAGCGGCTCGCCGACTACGGGGACACCCTGACCTGGGCCCAGAGCGAGGCGCAGAGCGCGATCGAGGAGTACACGCAGGCCCAGGCGGCGAGCCGGGCGGCGCAGGCTCAGCAGGCGCAGGCCGCCGCGAGCGGTGCCGACACCGCGGCGCCTGCCGCCGACGACCCGGGCGCGGAGGGCGCGCAGGCCGCGCAGTCCCGTCTGGCGAAGGCGCGCTCGAAGCTGGAGCAGGCCGGCACGAAGGTCGCCGGGGCACTCGCGCTCGACCCCGACGGCAAGGGGGGCTTCAAGCTCAAGGAGGGCGAGAAGGAGTACGGCTCGGACAGTCGCCAGAAGCGCAAGGTCCGCGACCCCGTCACCGGCGAGATGGTCGAGGAGGACCCGGGCGGCTGGCAGAGCAACAAGGGCGGCCGCAGCTACAGCAAGGAGTTCGGCAACCCGGCCGACGGTCTGCTCGGCGACAAGGTCGACGGTTACCTCAAGGCGCTCGGCATCGATGTCCCGGAAAAGACGTGGGAGGCCTCCGCCGGGGTCGACGTCCTCGGCGGGTCCGCCGAGGGCAAGTTCGACAGCGGTCTGGTGTCCGGCGAGGGCAAGGCCGAAGGCTCGCTGCTCGGCGCGGACGCATCGGCGACCGCGTCGGCGAGCGCGCTGGGGGTGAGTGCCGGTGCGAGCGCCGAGGCGTACCTCGCCAAGGGCAGCGCCGAGGGTCAGCTCAACCTCGGCGACCACGCCAACATCCACGGCAGCGGCGAGGCGATCGTCGGTGCCAAGGCCGAAGCCCAGGGCAGCGTGGGCTGGACCGGCGCCGAAGGCAGCGCGGAGGCGTTCGCCGGGGCGAAGGCGTCCGGCGACGTGGGTGCCGAGGTCGCCGGTGTCGGCGCGGGTGCGCACGGTGAGGCGTGGGCCGGTGCCGGCGCCGAGGCCAGTGGCCAGGTCGGCATGGGCGACGACGGCAAGTTCCATGTCGGCGGCTCCGTCGGGGTGGCGCTGGGCGTCGGCGGCAAAGTCGGCTTCGACGTCAGCGTCGATCCGGGCGAGGTCGCCGATACGGTGACCGATGTGGGCAAGGACGTCGGCAACGCGGCCTCCGACGCCGGTCACGCGATCGCGGGCGGCGCCAAGAAGGTCTGGAATTCCGTCTTCTGATATCCGGATTGGAGTGAGCAGTGGTAGCGACCCTTCCCGTGCCGATCGAGTTCTCTCTTCCCGAGGGCTGGCGATCGGTGCCTCCGGACCAGGTGGACGCCGGCGAAGCCGCCTTCGTGGCGCTGCACCCGCCGGCGAGCCAGGGCTTCACCGCCAACATCACGATCAGCGGCGAGCTTCGCGAGGACGACCTGCCGCTGACGGGGATCGCGGACGAGGCCGTCGACAAGTTGCGCGCCGCCGGCCGTGACGTCCACTTAGGACGCCGCAACGAGGTCGGTTCGGCGGCCAGCCCCGGGCTGACCCAGGCCGTGCGGATGACGGCCGAGCTGAACGGCCGGGAGCAGGAGATCGGCCAGTTCCAGGTCTTCATCGTCATGCGCGACACGTGCGACGAGCACCGGCGCGCGGTCCTGCACGTCGTGCTCACCGCGTTGCCGGACCAGTTCGACGAGGTGTTCGGCGACTTCCAGCAGTTCCTGTCGAGCATCCGAGCCGAGGGAGCGAGATGAGCGACGAGGCGGAGCGGCTGCTGCGCCGCATCGAGGCGATCGACACCGCGGCGGCGAACACGCAGCGGCGGACCGAGTCCTACGAGCGGATGGCCGACGAGATGAAGGCCGTCACGGCCAGCGTCACGTCGCCGGACGGTGCGGTGACGGTGGTGGTCGGGCCCGGCGGCGACGTCGAGCAGATCACGTTCGGCGAGCGGGTCGGTCAGCTCGACTCGGCGGCGTTGTCGGCGTCGGTGCGGCACACCCTGGCCGCGGCGAAGGCGGCCGCGGCGCGGCTGCAGGCCGAGGTGGTGCGCCGCGGTCTCGGCGACTCCGACCTGCTCGACAAGGTACTGGCCGAGGACGAACGGCTGTTCGGTGACCGGCCGCCTGCCGACCCCGGCCCGGCGCCGGTGACGGCACCGCCGCGCCGTCGTCGCGAGGTCTCACGCGAAGACGACTACTTCGAGGATTTCGACGTGTTCGGCCAGGGCCGCTGACATAGGGCTCTCAGGCGCTGAGGTCTTCGCTCGCGAGGTGCGCTGACAGCGTCGCCGCGACGCGCCGCACGGCCGGCGCGATGCGCGACACCGCGTCCTTCGTCAGCCGGCCTTCCGGGCCGGACACGGACACCGCGGCGGGCGCGGGCGTCCCGGTGAGCGGGACCGCGACGCAGCGCACGCCGAGTTCCTGCTCGCTCTCGTCCACCGCGTAACCCTGTTTCGCGATCCTGGCCAGATGCCGCAGCATCTCGTCCGGGTCGGTGACGGTGTGTTCGGTGTAGGACGGCATTCCCGTGCGCTCCAGCAGTGCGCGCACGTCTTCGGCGGGCAGCTGCGACAGGATCGCCTTGCCGACTCCCGTGCCGTGCGGCAGCACCCGGCGTCCGACCTCGGTGAACATCCGCATCGAGTGCTTCGACGGCACCTGCGCGACGTAGACCACCTCATCGCGTTCCAGCACCGCCAGGTTGGCTGTCTCGCCGACCTCCTCGACCAGCTCCGCGAGCAGCGGGCGCGCCCACGTGCCGAACTGCATGGTCGCGTTTTCGCCCAGCCGGATGAGGCGCGCGCCGAGCGCGTACCGGCGGTTGGTGTTCTGCCGGACGTAGCCCAGCGCGACGAGGGTGCGGATCAGCCGGTGGATGGTGGGCATCGGCAGCCCGGAGCCGGCCGCCAGCTCCGACAGACTCGCCTCGCCGCCGGCATCGGCCAGCTGTTCGAGCAGCTCGAACGCCCGGCGTAACGACTGGACGTTCCCGTCACGGGAACGCTTCTCCTCCGTCACACCCTCTCCTCGCGTTTGAGCTTCCGCTATGCAGAAACTATACTCCGGATCGAGGAAATTCAGTCGACCCAGTGGGAGTGTTGCAGCATGTCTGAAGTCCAGGTGCTCGGTGACAAGGTCGAAGGTACCGGTGAGATCCTGACTCCGGAGGCGCTGGACTTCGTGGCCGGGCTGCACGACAGGTTCGCCGCCCGCCGTGACGAGCTGCTCGAGGCCCGGGGCAAACGGCGCGACCAGGCCAAGCGCACCGGACGGCTGGACTTCCTGCCGGACACCAAGGAGATCCGCGAAGCGGAGTGGCAGGTGGCCGAGGCGCCGGCCGCGCTGCGGGACCGTCGCGTCGAGATCACCGGCCCTACCGACCGCAAGATGACCATCAACGCGCTCAACTCGGGCGCCAAGGTCTGGCTCGCCGACTTCGAGGACGCGAACACCCCGCACTGGCGCAACGTGGTGGGCGGCCAGCTCAACCTTCGCGACGCGATCCGCGGCACGATCACGCTGGACTCGAACGGCAAGCACTACGAGCTGCGCAAGGACGCCCCGCTGGCCACCATCGTGGTCCGCCCGCGGGGCTGGCACCTCGACGAGCGCAACCTCACCTTCGGCGGCCGCAAGGGCGTCGGCGCGCTGGTCGACTTCGGGTTGTACTTCTTCCACAACGTGCGCGCTCTCCTCGAGAACGGTACGGGCCCGTACTTCTACCTGCCGAAGATGGAAAGCCACCTCGAGGCGCGGCTGTGGAACGACGTGTTCACGCACGCCGAGCGGGAGCTGGGCATCGAGCACGGCACGATCCGCGCCACGGTCCTGATCGAGACCATCCCGGCCGCGTTCGAGATGGAAGAGATCCTCTACGAGCTGCGCGAGCACGCCTCGGGCCTGAACGCCGGCCGCTGGGACTACCTGTTCAGCATCATCAAGTACTTCCGTGACGCGGGCGAGAAGTTCGTGCTGCCCGACCGCAACAGCGTCACCATGACCGCGCCGTTCATGCGTGCCTACACCGAGCTGCTGGTGCGCACCTGCCACAAGCGCGGCGCGTTCGCGATCGGGGGGATGGCCGCGTTCATCCCGAGCAAGGACCCCGCGGTCAACGAGAACGCCTCCAAGAAGGTGCACGCGGACAAGGCCCGCGAGGCCGGCGACGGCTTCGACGGCTCGTGGGTCGCGCACCCCGGCATGGTCGAGCTGTGCCGCGAGGAGTTCGACAAGGTGCTGGGCGACAAGCCCAACCAGCTGGACCGCAAGCGCGAAGACGTGCACGTCACGGCCGACCAGCTGCTCGACATCGCCGCCACCGAGGGCTCGGCCACCGAGGCCGGGCTGCGCGCCGCCGTCGACGTCGGCGTGCGGTACATCGCGTCGTGGCTGGGTGGCAACGGCGCGGCGGGCATCCACGACCTGATGGAGGACGCCGCGACCGCCGAGATCTCGCGGTCGCAGATCTGGCAGTGGGTGCAGAACGGGACCACGCTCGACAACGGCGAGAAGGTCACCCGCGCGCTCGTTCGCAACGTGCTGGACGAAGTGCGCAAGGAGCTGGACGGGCAGATCCCGAATGATCTGCTCGAGTCGGCAGTGGAGCTGTTCGAGGAGGTCGCGCTCGCCGAGCACTATGTCGACTTTCTGACTCTGTCCGCGTACGAGAGGATCTCCTGACGACGCCTGCTGGGCCGCATCGGATGATCAGGAGAGCACATGGATGTCGCCGGTCAGATCGATGCGATCCGTCGCGAGGTCAGCGGGCGCGCGGTCATCCTCGGCTGCCGCTACGACGTGGGGCCGCGGGAGGTGTGGGGCGCGTGCACCGATCCCGAGCGGCTCGCGCGCTGGTTCCTGTCGGTCAGCGGTGACCTCCGGCCGGGCGGCGCCTACCAGCTCAAGGGCAACGCGGGCGGCCGGATCATCGCGTGCGAACCGCCCAGCCTCCTGCGGATCACGTGGCTGTTCGGCGAGGGGCCCGGCTCGGTCGTCGAGATCCGGCTGAGCCCCGAGGGCGGCGGCACCTGGTTCGAACTGGCGCACAGCGGGCTGACCGACGACCGGCACTGGGACCAGTTCGGGCCCGGCGCGGTCGGCGTCGGCTGGGATCTCACCCTGCTCGGCCTGGGCCTGCACGTCTCCGGCGGCGCCAACCCCGACGGATGGGGCACGTCGCCGGAGGCGCGCGCGTTCATGACGCTCAGCGCCCAGAAATGGGGCGTAGCCCACCAACTGTCGGGCGAAATGCACGCCCAGGCGTTCGCCGCCGCGGAGCGCACCGCGTCGTTCTACGTTCCGCCGCACGCCTGACTGTGCGAAACCACCAAAGGATCCGCCGATGCGCTACGACGTGAACCTTTCGATCCTGTTCACGGAATTGCCGCTGCTGCGGCGGGCGGAAGCCGCACGCGCGGCCGGGTTCGCCGCGGTCGAGTTCTGGTGGCCGTTCGAGGCGGCGGCGCCCGGTGACCGCGAGGTCGACGCGTTCGTCCGGTCGGTGGCCGACGCCGGTGTGTACCTGGCCTGCCTGAACTTCTTCGCCGGGAGCATGCCCGCCGGCGACCGCGGCCTGTTCTCGTGGATCGGCAGGCAGCGGGAGCTGGCCGACAGCGTGGACATCGCCGTCGGGATCGCCCAACGCCTGGGCTGCCGGACCTTCAACGCCCTGTACGGAAACCGTGTCGAGAGCCAGGATCCGGCCGCCCAGGACGAGCACGCACTGTCCACCCTGGACTCCGCCGCCACGGCCGCGGCACGGATCGGCAGCGGGCTGGTCGTCGAGCCGCTCTCGGGCGTCGGCCGCTACCCGCTGCGGCTCGCGGCCGACGCGCTCGCCGTGCTCGACAAGTTGGGCCGCGACAACGTGTCGCTGCTGTGCGACATCTACCACCTGGCCGTCAACGGCGACGACATCGACGTCGTGATCGCCGGCCACACCGGCCGGATCGGGCACGTGCAGATCGCCGACGCCCCGGGCCGGCACCAGCCCGGCACCGGCCGCCTCGATATCCCCGGCTACCTGCGGAAACTCGGCGACGCGGGGTACCGAGGCCACGTCGGCCTGGAGTATGTCCCGGAAGGTCCCAGCACGGAGTCCTTCGAGTGGCTGAGTCAGCTCACCCGGTGTTGCCCCGACGCAACGTGAGCCGCTCGCCGGGTTCCAGCATCCGCAGCCGGTCCGACAGCCCGGCGTTGGCGAACGCCTTGCGCACGGCGTCCGGGCCTTCGCTGAAGTGCGCCCACCCGCGGGTGTGCAGCGGGATCACCATCTTCGCGCCGAGGATCCGCGTGGCCTCGGCGGCATCCTCGCTGGTCAGCGTGAGCGGGGCGCCGTCGAGCAGCGACGTGCGGGCCGCACCCGCGAACAGCAGCGCCACGTCGATGTGTCCGACCCGCTTGGCGATCGCGCGTACCACGTCCAGTGATGCGTTGTCCCCGGAGACGTAGACGGACGGCACTCCACGCCGGCGCAGCACGAACCCGGTGACCTCGCCGGTCACCGGCTCGCAGCCCGGCGGGCCGTGCTGCGCGGGCACGGAGATGACCTCCAATGGCCCCAGCGAGATGGCCGCCCATGGCGGCAGGCCCTGGGCGGTGCCGCCGAGCCGGCGCGCCCCGCTCACGGTGGTCAGCGTCAGCAGCACCTCTCCGACCAGCTTGCGCCCGGCCGGGTCCAGGTTGTCGACGTGCTGGTCGTGCGACAGCAGCACGGCGTCGATCTCGCCGATGGTCTCCCGCGACACGGCGGGGTCCTCGGTCTTGGTCAGGGGGCGCCCTGGCGTCGTCTCGAGGACGCCCGCCGGGCTGAACGTCGGATCGGTCAGCAGCCGCTTCCCGCTCATCTCGAGCAGGGCCGTGGGGCCGCCGACGAAGGTTACCCGCAGATCTTCCGTCATGTCCTTGACAACCGTTCGCCGAGGCCGATTCTTCCTACCCGCGCCGGAGCAGGAGCACCGAATTTGTTCCCATTACAGTGAAATAGCGGGTGTGTTGGACTTCCGTCAAGTGCCTTCGCCGCGCTACCACCGCCCTGGAGCAGCACGAACGCGCCGGGCCATCCGAATGCTGGGACGGGTTACGCCTTCCGGTACACCGAGACCACGAACGACGCAGTCACCTCGAGGGGTTCGTCCACGTCGGACAGTCGGGTCAGGCGGTCCGGATGGTGCGCGTTCGGACCCATCATGACCACGCGCCGCACGTCCGCGGGCGGCAGCGTCAGGCGGTCGGCGTGCTCGTGGCGGGCGGCGAGGGAGAAGTAGCCGCCCAGCGTGTCGGCGATCCGCCGGTCCTTGCGCCCGTCGACTTCGAGCAGGTCGACCACGGACGCCAGCTCGCGCAGATGTCCGGGCCCAGGCGAGGCCACGACCAGGTGACCGTCGGGCCGCAGTACGCGGTGGAATTCCGCCGCGTTGCGCGGCGCGAACACGTTCAGCACCACCGCGGCGGAGTCGTCGGCGATCGGCCACGGTTCCCACAGATTCCAGACAGCGGCCGAGATCCGGGAATGGGTCCGCACGGCGCGGCGCAAGGCCAACGCGGACACGTCCAGTGCCAGACCGGCCGCGCCGGGCAGGCGGTCGAGCACGTGCGCGAGGTAGTAGCCAACGCCGGCTCCGGCGTCCACGATGAGCCCCGAACGGGTGAACCCCGTGATCTGCCCGGCGACCAGGTCCGCGAGCCCTCTATAGTGCCCCGCACCGAGGAATTCCACCCGCGCCGATACCATCCCCGCGGTGTCGGCGGTGCCCGCGCCAACCTTGGCGTGCAGGAGGTTCACATACCCCTGTTTCGCCAGGTCAAAGGCGTGCCGCCGGCCGCATCGCACGGTCCGGCCGGCCAGTTCGACCGGTTCCCCGCACACCGAACAGCGCAGCGCCGCAACGACCTCCGGCGGCCAGGACACGGTCGTGCTCATGCCGCCCATTCCACCAGGCGTCCCCAACCGGGTTGACGCCCCCGCCGACCCGCTTACGGTAGGTATCTGACGGCGACGTTTCGTAGAAGGGCCCCAGCGAGCGGGTGCCGCGAAACGTGCTCGTAACACAGCCGCACCCACAGTTCACGTGCTGGAAACGTCGAAAGTCGTCCGGCGAAACACCTGAAACCAAAACTCCCGGGCAATAATCTCGCAACCGGGAGGATGATGTGCTGAACGCAGGAGACACCGCATGGGTGTTGGCCAGCGCTGCGCTGGTCATGCTCATGACACCAGGGCTGGCGTTCTTCTATGGCGGCATGGTCCGCGCGAAGAGCGTGCTGAACATGCTGATGATGAACTTCATCTGCTTGGCGATCGTGTCCGTTCTGTGGGTGCTCTACGGCTTCGGCGAGTCGTTCTCGAGCGACTCGGTCAGTGGGCTGATCGGTAACTTCGACAACGCGGGCTTCGCCAACACGTGGGGTCACCTGGCCGGTTTCGCGACCGCCGCCACGGACACCTCGCCCGCGGTGGCCTGGCCGGGCGCCGACGCGCTGCCGGTGCTGGCTTTCGCCATGTTCCAGCTGATGTTCGCGGTGATCACCCCTGCGCTGATCTCGGGTTCGATCGCCGACCGCGCCAAGTTCTGGGGCTGGGCGCTGTTCGTGGTCCTGTGGGTCACGATCGTGTACTTCCCGGTCGCGCACTGGGTGTTCTCGTTCGACGGCTTCATGAGCGCCGACGCGACGGGTGGCTGGATCGCGAACAAGTTGAAGGCGCTCGACTTCGCCGGTGGTACCGCGGTCCATATCAACGCCGGTGCTGCGGGGCTCGCGCTGGCGATCGTGCTCGGCAAGCGCAAGGGCTGGCCGCGCGACGTCGGCCGCCCGCACAACGTGCCGTCCGTGCTGCTGGGTGCCGCGCTGCTGTGGTTCGGCTGGTACGGCTTCAACGCCGGTTCGGCGCTGTCGGCCGGTGACCTCGCCGGTGTCGCGTTCACCAACACGACCGTAGCCACCGCCGCCGCGTGCCTGGGCTGGCTCATCGTCGAACAGCTCAAGTTCGGCAAGCCGACCACGCTCGGCGCCGCGTCGGGTGCCGTCGCCGGTCTGGTCGCCATCACCCCGGCGTGTGGTTTCGTCACGCCGCTCGGCTCGATCGCGATAGGTGTCATCGCCGGCGCGGTCTGCGCACTGGCGGTCAGCCTCAAGTACAAGCTGGGCTTCGACGACTCGCTCGACGTGGTCGGCGTTCACCTGGTCGGCGGCATCATCGGCACCCTGCTGATCGGCTTCTTTGCCACCACCTCGGTGAACTCGCTGGGCGCCAACGGCGTGTTCTACGGCGGCGGCTGGAGCCAGCTCGGCAAGCAGGCCATCGCGGCGGGCGCGGTCATGGGCTTCTCGTTCATCGCCACCCTCATCATCGGCGGCATCATCAAGCTGCTCGGCGGCTTCCGGGTCAGCACAGAGGACGAGGTCAGCGGTATCGACGAGGCGCAGCACGCGGAAAGCGCGTATGACTTCGGTGGTTCGGTTCTCGGCGGCCACGGCGCCCCCTCCGCACCCGCACACGTTCCGGTGACGGACGGCGCCGCCCTGGAAGGAAGCAAGGCATGAAGCTGATCACCGCGATCGTCAAGCCGTTCACGTTGGACGACATCCGCGCGGCGCTGGAGCAGCTGGGCGCGCTGGGCATGACCGTCAGCGAGGTCCAGGGCTATGGCAGGCAGAAGGGTCACACCGAGGTCTACCGCGGCGCCGAGTACGCGGTCGACTTCGTGGCCAAGCTCCGGGTCGAGGTCGTCACCGACGACGGAGGAGTCGAGAAGGTGATCGAGGCGATCGTCAACGCCGCGCACACCGGCAAGATCGGTGACGGCAAGGTGTGGGTGACGCCCGTCGAGACCGTGGTCCGAGTTCGCACGGGCGAACGCGGCACGGACGCTCTCTAGGCGCGGGCGGATGGTTCTCGGGGGGGAACTCGCCAAGGCGGCAACCAGGTTGCTGGAAGGCCGCCACGGGCGGCTCGGTGCCACCGCGCTCCGGGCCGCCCTGGTCGACCTGTACGAGTTCTGGCTGAGCAAGGCCGCCGCCGAGGCCGGTGTCGACACCGCTGAACCGGGTGTCGCGCTGGTCGCGGTCGGCGGTCTCGGCCGGCGCGAGCTGGTCCCGTTCTCGGACCTAGACCTCGTGCTGGTGCACAACCAGAATCCCGGCGTCGGGGAGATCGCCGACAAGCTGTGGTACCCGTTGTGGGACGCGCGGATCGGCCTCGACCATTCCGTGCGCACGCCCGCCCAAGCGCTTCAGGTGGCCTCGGAGGACCTGCGCACGGCGATCGGGCTGCTCGACGCCCGGCACATCGCCGGGGACGCCGAACTGGCGGGCCGGCTCGCCGTCGCCGCGCGCGACCAGTGGCGCCGCACGGCACGCACACGATTGCCGGAGCTGGTCGAATCCACCCGCAAGCGCTGGCAGCGCAGCGGGGAGATCGCCCAGTCGGCCGAGCCGGACCTCAAGTACGGCAAGGGCGGTCTGCGCGATCTGGGTGTGCTGGACGCGCTGGCGCTGGCGCAGCTGACCGACCGTCCCGGCGAGGAGCTGCGCGAAGCGAAGGAACTGCTGCTCGACGTCCGTACCGAGATGCGGCGGGAGATCCGGCGTGACCGGGACGTGCTGGGTGCCCCCGACGCGGAGCTGGTTGCCGCCGAACTCGGGTTCGGGGACCGGTTCACGCTGGCCCGCAAACTCGCCGGTGCCGGGCGCGCGGTGGGTTACGCGCTCGAGGTCGCGATGCGGTCCACTCCGGAGCCGTCGCGCGGCCGGTTCGGGCGGCGGCCGAGCCGTACCCCGCTCGACGAAGGTGTGGTGCTGCACGGCAACGAGGTCGCACTGGCCCGGGATGCCGTGCCCGCCAAGGATCCCGCGTTGCTGCTGCGGGTCGCCGCGGCCTCGGCGCGCACCGGAGCACCGATCTCGCACGGCACCCTGCGCACACTCGCCGACTCGGCGCCGGAGCTGCGCACGCCGTGGCCCGCCAACGCGCGGGACGCGCTCACCGAACTGCTCGGCGCGGGCGAGGGGCTCATCGACGCGGTCGAGGCGCTGGACCGCACGGGCCTGTGGGCGCGGCTGTTCCCCGAATGGGGTGCGGTGCGCGACATGCCGCCGCGGTCGCCGGTGCACGTGTGGACCGTTGACCGGCATCTCGTGCAGACGTGTGTGGAGGCGGCCGAGCTCACCACCACGGTGTCGCGCCCGGACCTGCTGTTGCTGGGCGCGTTGCTGCACGATATCGGCAAGGGCCGCGACACCGACCACTCCGAACTCGGTGCGGCCATCTCCACCGAGGTCGCGCGCCGCATCGGGCTGCCCGAGGCGGACGCGGCGATGGTCTCCGCGGTGGTGCGGCATCACCTGCTGCTGCCGGACACCGCGACGCGGCGCGACATCGAGGAGCCGGCCACCATCAACCGGGTCGCGAAGACGGCCGACAACGACGTGACGCTGCTGGAGTTGCTGCACGCGCTCGCGCACGCGGACTCGCTGGCGACCGGACCCGGCGTGTGGTCGGAGTGGAAGGCCGGGCTGGTGGACAACCTGGTCTCGCGGTGCCGACAGGTCATGCAGGGCAAGGGATTCAGCCCGCCCGAGCCGTTGAACGAACAGCAGCGGGACCTGATCGCGACGTCGGTCCGGTCCGGTCACGGCGAGGTGCTGATCAGCTCCGACGGCAACGTGGCCACGGTCGTGCTCGCCGTGCCGGCGCGCACCGAACTGCTGGCCCCGGCGGCCGGGGTGCTCGCGCTGCACTCGCTCGAGGTGCACACGGCGATGCTGCGCGGCCACGGCGAAGGGCGCGCGGCGATCTTCACCGCGTCGCCCAAGTTCGGGTCGCTGCCGGACAGTGCGCTGCTGCGGGAGCAGTTCGCGCGCGCGGTCGCCGGCGGCCTCGCGCTGGACGCGAAGCTCACCGCGAAGGAACGGGACTACCAGCCGACCCGTGTCGTGGCCAAGCCGAAGGTGCTGTGGTTCGACGACGAGACCAGCGGGCCGAACAACGTCGTGCTGGAGCTCCGGGCCTCGGACCGCATCGGGCTGCTCTATCGGGTCGCCGGTGCGCTGCAGTCCTGTGACGCGGACGTGCGGTGGGCCAGGGTCGCCACGCTCGGCGCCGCGGTCGTCGACTCGTTCGCGGTTACCCCGCGCGGCGGCAAGCTCGACCAGGCGTGGCGCCGTCGTGTCGAGCAGGCCGTGCTGGCCGCCGCTTCCTGACGCCGCTGCCCAAAATCTTCTGAAAAAATCTTCGGAAAGTGGCGTCACGCCTGTCGTACGGCCGGGTCCCACTCCCGCGCGCCAGGCATCACCGACGCTTCTGAGTAGATCTACCTAGGTCTACTTGGGGGTTGTCACGCTGCCGGGCGCACCCCGGACCGGGCAGGCTTGGTTCATCGCGCCGGAGGCGCCGATGAGGCCAGATCTCGCCAGGTACTGGGGGTGCGGCGAGCGGCGGTCCCCACCGGCGGTTGCGGCGCGACCATGCGGGTGGCTCGACGAGGGGGCGGGCCACCCGCATGAGTACGAACAGTCGGGGGCCGGAGGGAACTTCGCACAGCGGAGTTCCCTCCGGTCGTTCTCCGGCCTCAGAAGTCGGCGAGCCGGTCCATCACCTGTGCGGCGAGCCGCAACAGTTCCCGTTCCGTCCCGGTCAGTGTCGCGGCCATCGCGGCGGCGAGCCACCGCTCCCTTTGCTCGCTGTATTCGCGCAACGTCCGTAGTCCGGCCTCGGTGATGTCCAGCAGCGATTTCCGCCCGTCCGCCGGATCCGGCCGCCGCGCCACCAGACCTTCGCGCTCCAGCGTGGCGAGCACCCGGGTGAGCGACTGCGGCTGGATCCGTTCGCCGTCGGCGAGTGTTTTCGGTGTCTGGGTGCCTGCCCGGTACAGCCGGCTCAGCACCGACAGCACGAGCGGGCTCGGCCCCGTGCGGTCCCGTTCCGCGCGCATCCGCCAGTTCAGCCTGCCGACGCCTTCGCGGACCTCGTGGGCCAGCTCGGCCAGGTCGGATTCGGGCATACCCGTTAGTTTAGGTGCGAACCAATCCGAAGCAGCCGCGCGTAGCGGCCGCCGAGCGCGAGCAGTTCGGCGTGCTTGCCGCGCTCCACGACCCGCCCGGCGTCGAGCACCACGATCTGGTCGGCATGCTCCACAGTGGACAGCCGGTGCGCGATCGTGATCGTGGTGCGCTGGGCCGACAGCCGGTCGAGTTCGGCCTGCACGGACCGTTCCGTGCGGTTGTCCAGTGCGCTGGTCGCCTCGTCCAGGATCAGGATGGCCGGGTTGCGGAGCAGGATCCGCGCGATCGCCATCCGCTGTTTCTCGCCGCCGGAGAACCGGTAGCCGCGCTGGCCCACGATCGTGTCGTAGCCGCCGGGAAGCCCGGCGAGCGTGTCGTGGATGTGCGCGGCCCTGGCGGCGGTCTCGATCTCCGCGTCGGTCGCGTCCGGTTTCGCGAGCCGCAGGTTCTCGCGAACGCTCGCGTGGAACAGGTACGTCTCCTGCGACACCAGGCCCACTGCGTCGGCGAGCGAGCGCAGCGTCACGTCCTGGATGTCCACGCCGTCGACGAGCACCCGGCCGGACGTCGGCTCGTACAACCGCGCCACGAGGTAGGCGAGTGTGGTCTTGCCCGAACCCGTGGCGCCCACGAGCGCCGTGGTGGAGCCGGCGGGGATCTCCAGATCGATCTCCTCCAGCGTCGGCCGGTCTGCGTAGGCGAAGGACACGCCCCGCAGGCTGACCGTGCCCTCGCGTACCCGCAGCGGTTCGGCGCCCGGCCGGTCGGCGATCTCGACGGGCAGGTCGAGCACCTCGAAGATGCGCCCGAACAGCGCCGTCGAGGTGGACACGTTCTGCCCGATCGACTGCATGGCCGTGGCCGGTCCGACGAGCCGGTTGAGCATGCTGCTGAACGCGACGACGGTGCCTATCGTCGTCGGGCTCGCGCCGTGTGCGAAGGCCATGCCGGCGAGCCAGTAGACGATCGCGGGCACGCAGGTCAGCGCGATCCGCCGCGACGCCAGCTGCCAGCGGCCCGCCAGCGCCGCCTCCCGCTCCAGCCGGGAGATCTCCCGCGACTCGGCGGCGAAGCGGTCCCGCAGCTCGCGGCCGTTGTCCATCGTCTTCGACAGCAGTACGCCGGCCACCGACAGCGACTCCTCGACCATGGTGGTCAGCCGCGCGAGCCGCTGCTGCCTGCCCCGCGCCAGCGACCGGCGCCGGCGCCCGAGTCGCATCGTGAACAGCAGGAACACCGGTACCACGACCAGTCCGAGCAGCGCGAGCTGCCAGTCCATGATCAGCAGTGCGGTCGCGATCGCGAGCGTGGTGATCCCCTGCTGCACGATCGAGCTCGCGGTCGTGTTGACCACGTTGTCCACGCCGCCGACGTCGTTGAAGACCCGGGAGAGCACCTCGCCGGTGCGGGTGCGGGTGAAAAACGCCAGCGACATCCGCTGCAGGTGGCTGTACACGCCGACGCGCAGGTCGTTCATCACGCGCTGGCCGATCGTGTTGGCGACTCCGGTGGTCACCACGCTCATCGCGCCGCTGCCGAGCGCGGATCCGATCATCGCGCCGGCGAGGATGCTCAGCAGGACGGTGTCGCGGTGGGGGAGCGCGGTGTCGATGATCCCGCGCAGGAAGAACGGTGCGGCCACCCCGAGTGCGGCCTGCACGACGATCAGCCCGAGCAGGCCGGCCATCGCCCAGCGATACGGGCCGAACAGGGCCGCGATCCGGCGTAGCGGCACCCGCCGGTCCTCGTCGTGCCCTGGTTCGGTCAGCGCAGTCATAAACATGAGCGTACAAATCTCGTCGATCTTTTTGGCTCTGACAAGGATTTGCCCGGCTATGTCGTAAACGCTGGTTTAATAGTGTTCTGACCAGGTTTCGCGGTCCCCGCAGTTCGGGACGCGCGGACGGCTACCCTGGTCGACGGAGCAACCACGATCAGCTGGAGCGTGCACCCCCGTGTTCGACACTCTGTCCGACCGGCTTACCTCCGCACTGCAGAACCTGCGGGGCAAGGGCAAGCTCACCGACGCCGACATCGATGCCACCGCGCGCGAGATCCGCATCGCGCTCCTGGAGGCCGATGTCGCGCTGCCCGTCGTGCGCGAGTTCATCGCGCGGATCAAGGACCGCGCCAAGGGTGCGGAGGTGCACGGCGCGCTCAACCCGGCGCAGCAGGTCATCAAGATCGTCAACGAGGAGCTCGTCGCGATCCTCGGCGGCGAGACCAGGCGCCTGTCGCTGGCCAAGACCCCGCCGACGGTGATCATGCTCGCCGGCCTGCAGGGTTCCGGTAAGACCACGCTGGCGGGCAAGCTCGCGATGTGGCTGAAGAAGCAGGGCCACGCGCCGCTGCTGGTGGCCTGCGACCTGCAGCGTCCCAACGCCGTCACTCAGCTCCAGGTGGTCGGCGAGCGTGCGGGCGTCCCGACCTTCGCGCCTGAGCCGGGTAACGGCGTCGGCGACCCGGTCGACGTCGCGCGGCGCGGCATCGACGAGGCCCGCCACGCCCAGCACGACGTCGTCATCGTCGACACCGCGGGCCGCCTCGGTGTCGACGAGGAGCTGATGAAGCAGGCCAGTGAAATCAAGGCAGCCATCCGCGCCGATGAAGTTCTGTTCGTCGTCGACGCGATGATCGGTCAGGACGCGGTCACCACGGCCGAGGCCTTCCGCGACGGCGTCGGGTTCACCGGTGTGGTCCTCACCAAGCTCGACGGCGATGCGCGTGGTGGCGCCGCGCTGTCGGTCCGACAGGTCACCGGGCAGCCGATCCTGTTCGCGTCCAACGGTGAGAAGCTCGAGGACTTCGACACCTTCCACCCGGACCGGATGGCCGGCCGGATCCTCGGCATGGGCGACATGCTCACCCTGATCGAGCAAGCCGAGCAGGCCTTCGACCAGGACCAGGCGGAGAAGGCCGCGGCCAAGCTGGGCACCGGGCAGCTCACCCTGGAGGACTTCCTCGAGCAGATGCTCGCGGTGCGGAAGATGGGGCCCATCGGCAACCTGCTGGGCATGCTGCCCGGCGCGGCGCAGATGAAGGACCAGCTCGCCGCGGTCGACGACAAGCAACTCGACCGGGTGCAGGCGATCATCCGCGGCATGACTCCGACCGAGCGGGAGAACCCGAAGATCATCAACGGGTCCCGGCGGCAGCGCATCGCGGTCGGGTCCGGCGTGACCGTGCGCGAGGTCAACGACCTGGTGAACCGGTTCTTCGAGGCCCGCAAGATGATGCAGCAGATGGCCGGGCGGTTCGGGTTCGGCGGCGGTAGTGCCACGAAGAGCCGCAAGGGCAAGAAGGGGAAGAAGGGCAAGGGCCGCGGGCCCACGCAGGCGAGGGTGCGGGGCGGCTTCCCCGGGGGGATGCCGATGCTGCCCCCGAGCGCCGGCGGCCCGGACCTGTCGCAGCTCGGTGGCGGGATGAACGACGTGCCCGGCTTCGACCCGTCAAAGTTCAAGCTGCCGAAGAACAAGTGATGCACCTGCGCGGAGTCGTCCTGCCCGACGGTGTGTCGCGGGACGTGTGGGTTACCGGCGGGCTGATCAGCCCCGACCCGGTCGACGGCGCGGAAACCCTGGTGTCCGAAGGGTTTCTGGTGCCCGGGCTGGTCGACGCGCACTGCCATCCCGGGATCGGCCCGCGCGGACCGGCCACAATGGACGAAGCCGTCGCGAACGCGCTGCGCGACCGGGACGCCGGCACGTTGCTGATCCGCGACTGCGGCCAGCCGATCGACGCCCGGCCGCTGCAGGAACGCGACTACCTGCCGCGCATCATCCGGGCCGGCAGGCACCTGGCGCTGCCGAAGCGCTACATCCCGGGGCTGGGCCTGGAACTGTCGTCGCCGGACGAGCTGCCCGCCGCGGTCGCCGAGCAGGCCGCGGACGGCGACGGCTGGGTGAAGCTCGTCGGCGACTGGATCGACCGCGCGGCCGGGGATCTCGCCCCGCTGTGGCCGGACGACGTGCTCGCGGAGGCGATCAAGGTCGCCCACGATGCCGGCGCTCGCGTCACGGCGCACGTCTTCGGTGAGGCCGCGCTGCCGGGCCTGCTCGACGCCGGCATCGACTGCCTCGAGCACGGCACGGGCCTGTCGGCCGACCAGCTCGCGGACCTGGCCCGCCGCGGCACCGCGCTGGTGCCCACGCTGATCAACATCGACAACTTCCCCGGCATCGCGGACAGCGCGGGTAAGTACCCGACGTATGCCGCGCACATGCGCGCCCTGCATGCCGGAGTCGGCGACATGGTCGCGGCGGCGCTGTCGGCGGGCGTCGCGATCTACGCCGGGAGCGACGCGGGCGGCATGGTCGCCCATGGCCGGCTCGTCGACGAGATCGAAGCCCTGCACCGGGCCGGCCTGTCGCGCGAGCAGGCGCTGGCGGCCGGCTCCTGGGCCGCACGCGAGTGGCTGGGCCACCCAGGCATCGAGCCCGGCGCCTCCGCGGACTTCCTGGTCTACGACGCCGACCCCCGCGAGGACCTCGCGACCCTGCGCTCGCCGCGCCACATCATCTTGCGCGGCAAGCTCATCCGCTGAGCGTTTACTGCTTCAGGGCGGCGAGTTGGATCAGGTTGCCGCAGGTGTCGTCGAAGACGGCGGTGACCACTGGCCCGAGGTCGGTCGCGTCCTGGGTGAACTCGACGCCGAGCCCTTTGAGCCGTTCGACCTCGGCGAACACGTCTTCGACGGCGAACTGGGTGAACGGGATGCCGTCGGCGACCAGAGCCTCTTTGAACGGCCGCGCGGCCGGGTGGCCGTCCGGCTCCAGCAACAGCTCGACCCCTTCCGGGGCGGCCGGCGAGACGACGGTGAGCCAGCGCGCCGCGCCCGCGGGCACGTCGGTCTTCTTGATGAAGCCCAGCTTCTCGGTGTAGAAGGCCAGCGCTTTGGCCTGGTCGTCGACGAACACGCTGGTGATGTTGATGCGGATCATTGCGGGTCCTCTCGGTCGATGGGCCACCTCTCGACGATGCCGCGCAATGGGCGCGTGTCGATGTGGTGGAACTTGTACCGGCCCTGCCGCCGGGTGTGCACCAGGCCGGCCTGTTCGAGCACAGTGAGGTGTTGCGAGATGGCCTGGCGCGTGGAGGCAAGGCCGTGTTTCATGGCCAGCCGGCTACACAGCTCGAACAGGGTCTGACCGTCCTTTTCGGTCAGCTCGTCCAGGATGCTGCGTCGCGTCGCCTCGCCGATCGCCTTGAACAGCTCGGGGTCCGCGTCCACGCTCCCGTTATAGGCAAGTCGTCACTTGCCTGTCAAGGAGTCACTCCCCGGGTCCACGCGGTCGCTGCACGCCACTAGCCTGGAGTCGTGGCAGGGGGCAACCGGGCGTTGGAGCGCAGCGACAACCGCACCGGTCTCGCTTTCGGCGCGCACTGGGGATTCATCGCGTTTTTCGTGGGGCTGGCCGTGTATCACGTCGTCACGCTCGTGATGACCGCCGCCCGCAGCGGGCACGCCAGCATCGACCCGTACGAACTCCTCGACTTCGGCCCGGCGCTGCTGCTGGCGTTCCTGCCCAGCGTGTTCCTCGGCGTCGGCCCGCTGGTCGCGTCACGCCAGTGGGGCAGGGGCCCGAAAGCGGACTTCGGCTGGATGCCGAACCTGCGCGACGTGAAGGTCGGACTCGCCTGCGGCGTGCTGGCGCTCGGCGTCGGCTACCTGCTCAATCTGCTGTTGCTGGGTCTGTACGGCGGCGACCGGGTATCCGACAATCCGTTGACGGACCTCGCGGAGGGCGTGGACGGCGACAAGATGTGGCTAGTGCTGGCCGCGATCATCGTGGTCGGTGTGGCGCCGCTGGCCGAGGAGTTACTCACCCGCGGTGCGCTGTGGGGAGCACTCGAGCACCATCGGGTGCCCAGCTGGGTGATCGTGGTGCTCACGGCGGTGGTCTTCGCGTACCTGCACGGCGAGCCCACCCGCACGGTCGCGTTGCTCGGGCAGGGCATCGCGATCGGGCTGGCCCGCCTGCGCACCGGCCGCGTCGGTGCCGGGCTCGTCGCGCACGCGGCGAACAACGTGCCTGCCGCGTTGCTGCTGTTCGTCGGATCCTGAACGGCGCTGCGGTGGGGACTAGGCTCGGGAAGTGGTTCTGGCACAGGGGAGGGGAACGTCGGGGTGACTGCGACGCAGCCGGACGAACCGGTATCCGACCTGCCGTCGCTGCCGGACACCGCGGCCGCGCCTGAGCATCGTTGGGGTTTCGGCGCGTTCCTGGTAGTCGAGGCGGTGCTGGTGGCGTCCGCCGCGTTCGTCAGCGTGCTGCTCGGTCCGACGGCGCCCGGCCGGCCGATCCCGGTGTCCGATGTGCTGATCGGCACGATCGCGCCCACCATGGTGGCGGCGCTGGTCGCGGTGCTGATCACGGTGTGGCGCGGCAACGGCCCCGTGATCGACCTGCGGTTGTCGTGGAACTGGGGCGACGTCCGCGTCGGCCTCAAGTTCGGCGCGCTCGGCCTCGTGCTGACCACGGTCGGCGCGTTCCTGTGGACCCAGGCCGTCGGCGACGACAACGCCACGTCGGCGATCGGCGCGCTGATCGACAACCCGCGGACGTCGATCGCCGCGGCCGTGATCCTGTTCCTCTACCTGTGGCTGGTCGGCCCGATCTGTGAGGAGATCATCTACCGCGGGCTGCTGTGGGGCGCGGTCGAGCGGCTGCACTGGGGCAAGGAGAAGTGGGGCAGGCTCGCCGCGTTCCTGCTGTCCACGGCGGTCTTCGCGGTGAGTCACCTGGAGCCGCTGCGTACCACGTTGCTGCTGGTCATCGCCATCCCGATCGGGCTGGCCAGGCTCGTGACCGGCAGGCTGGCCGGTGCGGTCGTCGCGCACCAGGTGAACAACTTCCTGCCCGCACTCGCGACGCTGCTCACGACACTGGGCGTGATGACCCTGTAGACGGCGGGAACGGACCGTCTGGCAGAATTGACGCTTGCCCGCTCCGGCCGGTCCCTCTCACCGTGCCGTGGCGACCCCAGCTTCGGGTACCTGTCCGTTTCCCCACTCGGATCGTGTCCCCGGCACAGCAGCACGAACACACCAAGGAGTACCCACACCAGTGGCCGTCAAGATCAAGCTGCAGCGCCTCGGCAAGATCCGTGCGCCGTACTACCGCATCGTCGTCGCCGACGCGCGCACCCGCCGCAATGGCAAGGCCATCGAGGCGATCGGCAAGTACCACCCGAAGGAAGAGCCGAGCTTCATCGAGGTCGACTCGGAGCGGGCCCAGTACTGGCTGGGTGTCGGCGCGCAGCCGACCGAGCCGGTGCAGCGCATCCTCGAGATCACCGGTGACTGGCAGAAGTTCAAGGGCCTGCCGGGTGCCGAGGGCACGCTGAAGGTGCGCGAGCCGAAGCCGTCGAAGCAGGACCTGTTCAACGCCGCGCTCGCGGCCGCCGGCGAGGAGCCCTCCACCGAGGCCACCACGCCGAAGAAGAAGGCCCCGAAGAAGGCCGAGGCCGACGAGGCGGGCAAGGAAGAGGCGTGAGCTTCCTCGCCGACTCCCTCGAACACCTCGTGCGCGGGATCGTCGACAACCCGGACGACGTCCGGGTCGAGCTGATCACCACCCGGCGCGGCCGCACGCTCGAGGTGCACGTGCACCCCGATGACCTGGGCAAGGTCATCGGCCGTGGTGGGCGCACCGCCACGGCACTGCGCACCGTCATGGGTGGCATCGGCGGTCGCGGCGTCCGGGTGGACGTCGTCGACACCGATCGCTGACCCCGGCCACCGTGGAAGTTGTGGTCGGGCGCGTCGCGAAGGCCCACGGGATCCGCGGCGAACTCGCCGTGGACGTGCGTACCGACTCGCCCGAGGAACGGTTCCGCGAAGGCACGGCGCTGGTCTCCCGGCGCCGTGACGGGAGCACCCGGGAACTCATCGTCGCAGCCGCCCGCCCGCACAGCGGGCGGCTGCTGGTGACTTTCGAGCAGGTCGCCTCGCGCGAGGCCGCCGAGGAACTGCGTGGTGCGCTGCTGCTCGCCGACACCGCCGACCTGCCGCCGACGGGCGATCCCGACGAGTTCTACGACCACGAGCTGGAAGGTCTGCGCGCCGAGCTGTCCGACGGCACCCTCGTCGGGACGGTGCTGGAGATCGTGCACTCACCGGGCAGTGAGCTGCTCTCGATCGACCGGGACGGCGGCACAGTGCTGGTGCCGTTCGTGCGCGAGATCGTGCCTACCGTCGACATCGCGGGTGGCCGGGTCGTGCTGGATCCGCCCGAAGGCCTGCTGGACGAGTAATGCGCATCGACGTCGTCACCATCTTCCCCGAGTACCTCGACCCCCTCCGCGCCGCGCTGCTGGGCCGCGCCCTCGAGCGCGGGCTGATCGAGGTCGGCGTCCACGACCTGCGCGACTGGACGCACGACGTGCACCGCGCCGTGGACGACGCCCCGTACGGCGGCGGTCCCGGCATGGTGATGAAGCCGCAGGTGTGGGGCGACGCGCTCGACGCCGTCTGCGGCGAACGCACCCGGCTCGTCGTCCCGACGCCGGCCGGCCGCCCGTTCACCCAGGCGATGGCGCACGAGTTCGCCCGCGAAGAGCACCTGGTGTTCGCGTGCGGGCGGTACGAGGGCATCGATCAGCGGGTCATCGACGACGCGTCCCGGCGGATGCCGGTGGACGAGGTCTCGATCGGCGACTACGTACTGGTCGGTGGCGAGGCCGCGGTGCTGGTCATGGTCGAGGCGACGGTCCGCCTGCTGCCTGGTGTGCTGGGCAACCCCGTCTCCGCCGAGCAGGATTCGTTCTCCGACGGCCTGCTCGAGGGCCCCAGCTATACGCGGCCCGAGGTGTGGCGCGAGCTCGCCGTGCCGGAGGTCCTGCGGTCGGGCAACCATGCGCTGATCGACCGCTGGCGACGCGACCAGGCGCTGGAACGGACGCTGCGGCGCCGGCCCGAGCTGGTCGACCGGCTGCCGGCAGGTAGCCTGGACGCGCGTGACCTGGCCGTACTCGACCGGGTCCGGGACGAGCAGCAGGGCGAGTGACGAGCCTGGCGGCGAGTCTGCAATACTTGACAGGTTGGCGCGCCGTGACCGAATGTGCGCGCTGCTCAAGCCCCCGGGTCGATCGCCGTCGAGCAGGTCCACGCCCGGATGTAGAACACATGACGAACGACGAGGACGGAACACCGATGAACACCCTGGACGCCCTGGACGCTCAGTCGCTGCGTTCCGACATTCCGAACTTCCGCCCGGGTGACACACTGAAGGTGCACGTTCGCGTCATCGAGGGAAACCGCGAGCGCAACCAGGTCTTCCAGGGCGTGGTCATCCGCCGTCAGGGCGGTGGCATCCGCGAGACGTTCACTGTGCGCAAGGTTTCCTTCGGCGTGGGCGTGGAGCGCACCTTCCCGGTGCACTCGCCCAACATCGCCAAGGTCGAGGTCTTCAAGCGCGGTGACGTGCGGCGCGCCAAGCTGTACTACCTGCGCGAGCTGCGCGGCAAGGCCGCCAAGATCAAGGAGCGCCGCGAGGCCCCGACCGCGTCCTGAAGCCTCTCCGAGTAGCCTGGCGAAGTGGTCGAACCTGTGCCCTCAAGCGCCGCCGAGGACGAGCCCGAATTCGAGGACGACGCCGATTCCGGCGAAAAGGGCAAGCGGAGCAAGAAACATCGTAAGGCCAAAAAGCAGCGTTCCTTCTGGGTCGAACTGCCGATCCTGATCGTCGTGGCGCTGGTCCTGGCCTTCGTGTTCCAGCAGTTCTTCGCCAGGGTCTACACGATCCCGTCGGGGTCGATGGAGACTACGCTGCACGGCTGCCCCGGGTGCTACGGCGACAAGGTTCTCGTCGACAAGATCACCTACGACTTCACCGACCCCACCCCGGGTGACGTGATCGTGTTCAAGGGTCCCGAACCGTGGGTAGAGAACGAGACGACCTCGCAGCAGTCGAGCAACGCGGTCGTGCGGTTCTTCCAGGACATCGGCTCGGTCTTCGGGCTCGCGCCGCCCGACGAGCGCGACTTCGTCAAGCGGATCATCGCGGTCGGCGGGCAGACCGTCCAGTGCTGCGACGCGCAGAACCGCGTCGTCGTCGACGGCAAGGCGCTCAACGAGCCCTACATCCACTGGGAGGATCCGAGCGATCCGCGGCAGACGCCGTTCGATCCGGTGAAGATCCCCGATGGCGACGTGTGGGTGATGGGCGACAACCGCAACGACTCGTGCGACTCGCGCTGCCAGGGCAACGGTGGCCTCCGTGGTGTCGTGCCGGCCGGCAATATCATCGGCAAGGCCCGCATCATCGTCCTGCCGCCGGGCCGGTGGGGCGGCGTGAGCGACACCAACCCGCAAAAGGACGCGCAGCCGACGGCCCTGGGCATGAGCGCCCCGGGCTGGCAGGAAGGCGTGCCGGTCGGCTTCGGTGCGGTCGCGGCGTGGCCCACACTGGCGCTCAGTCGCAAGCTCGGCTCCGGTGTGCGCAAGGCGGTCAAGCGAAAGCGGTAACCAGTGGCAAGCTCTTCGACGCTCGTGGCCCCGTTCCGGCCGCCGCGCGCGGTGATTCGGGGGGAGACGACCTGGGGGCTGCTGTCCGCGCTCGACCGACGCGGGCTGGGGCCCGTCGCGGGCGTCGACGAGGCGGGCCGTGGTGCCTGCGCCGGCCCGCTGGTCGTAGCGGCGTGCGTACTCAAGCCCGGCGACGCCGCCCGGTTGAGCGAACTGACCGACTCCAAGCTGCTGACCGCGCTCGCTCGGGAACGGGTCTACGAGCGCGTGCTGAAGCGCGCGCTGGACTACTGCGTGATCGTGGTCCCGGCGGCCGAGGTGGACGCGCTGGGCATCCATGTGACGAACATCGAGGGGATGCGGCGCGCCGTGGCCGGGCTCGAGACGTGCCCCGGTTACGTACTGACCGACGGGTTCAAGGTGCCCGGCCTGCCCGCGCCCAGCGTGCCCGTCATCAAGGGCGACCGGGCGGTCGCGTGCGTGGCGGCGGCGTCGGTGCTGGCCAAGGTGACCCGGGACCGGATCATGGCCGACCTGCACGGCGAGCACCCGGTCTACGGATTCGACGTGCACAAGGGTTACACCACGGCCGAGCACGGCGCGGCACTCACGCGATACGGCCCGAGTGCGGTACATCGGTGGTCGTACACGAACGTGGCGACAGCGGGCGCCGCACACGGCCGTCGACCACCGCATCGAGTGATGTTGACGGCGGCGGCGCTGGAACAGACGAGTCCGCCCGTGCGTGCCCTCGCCAACTGCTTGAGTCAGAATGAGGGTTCCGCCGACGGATACCGGTCTAGCTCGCGAGGAGGGGCGCGGATTCCATGAGCGCAGAGGATCTCGAGAAGTACGAGACCGAGATGGAGTTGTCGCTGTACCGGGAGTACCGCGACATCGTCAGTCAGTTCACGTATGTGGTGGAGACCGAGCGGCGGTTCTACCTGGCCAACGCCGTGGACGTGCAGGTCCGCGACAGCGGCGGCGAGGTCTACTTCGAGGTGCGGATGTCCGACGCCTGGGTGTGGGACATGTACCGGCCTGCCCGGTTCGTCAAGAACGTCCGGGTCATCACCTTCAAGGACGTGAACGTCGAGGAGCTGGAGAAGCCTGATCTCCGGCTGCCCGAGGACGGTCCGTTCTCGGGCTGATCCGCCCGAGTTGTCCACAAGGGGTGGGTTATCCACAGCTGCCCCAATTCGCCCTGGCGTCCCTGATGCCGGACCTGGAAGCGTGATCACCACGCGAAAGTTCCGACATCCTGGGGGTAACAGTGACGAGCACTGTCACAACACCGGCCACAGCTCGCCACCTCGGCCTCGGCCGTAAAGGTGAGCAGCGTGCGGCCGAGTATCTGCAGAAGCTCGGCTTCGTGGTGCTGTCGCGCAACTGGCGGTGCCGTGAGGGCGAGATCGACATCGTTGCTACCGACGGCCACACGCTCGTGGTATGCGAGGTCAAGACGCGGGCCGGCACCGATTTCGGCGAGCCGGCGGAAGCGGTTACCGAGGAGAAGATCGCCCGTATCCGCCGGATCGCGGGGCAGTGGCTGCGCACGTTCTGCGTGAAGTGGTGCCCGGTCCGGTTCGACGTCATCGCGGTCCTCGCCCGGCCGAGCGGTGAGCTCGAGCTGCGCCATTACGCCGGGGCGTTCTGATGCCGATCGGACACGCCTGGTCGGTGGCCCTGCTGGGTCTCGACGGCCGCGTCATCGAGGTCGAGGCCGATCTCGGTGGCGGGCTGCCCGGCATGAAGCTCGTCGGCCTGCCCGACGCGGGCCTGCGTGAGGCGAAGGACCGGGTGCGCTCGGCCGTGCGCAACTCCGATGAGCCGTGGCCGGGGGAGAAGCTGACCCTGGGCCTTTCGCCGGCAGACCTGCCCAAACTCGGGTCCGGCTACGACCTGGCCATAGCCGTCGCGGTCCTCGCGGCCGCCGGCACGGTCCCGTCCACGCGGCTGCCGGGCACGGTGATGCTCGGCGAACTGTCGCTGGACGGGCGCGTCCGCGCGATCCGCGGTGTGCTGCCGGGCCTGCTGGCCGCGCGCAAGGCGGGCATGAAACGCGCCGTCGTGCCGGTCCAGTCGCTGTTCGAGGCCGCGCTGGTCGACGGCTTGGAAGTCTTCGGGGCCGCCCGGTTGAGCGAGGTCGCGACCTGGCTTCGCGGCGAGAACGTCCTGACCCTCCCCGGCGAGCCCGCCGCCGCGGCCGAGCCCGACACCCCCGACCTGGCGGACGTGATCGGCCAGCCGGAGGCGCGGTGGGCGCTGGAGGTGGCCGCGGCGGGCGAGCACCACGTCCTGCTCACCGGTCCGCCCGGCGTCGGCAAGACCATGCTCGCCAAGCGGCTGCCGGGTCTGCTGCCCGCGTTGTCGATCGAGGAGTCGCTGGAGGTCACGGCGGTGCACTCGGTGCGCGGCTCGCTGTCGCGCACCGCGCCGCTGATCACCGTCCCGCCCTTCGTCGCGCCGCACCACAGCGTGTCGGTCGCCGCGCTGGTGGGCGGCGGCAGCGGGCTGGCGATGCCGGGCCTGATCAGCCAGGCCCACCGCGGCGTGCTCTTCCTGGACGAGGCGTGCGAGTTCGACGTCTCGCGTCTGGACTCGCTGCGTACGGCGCTGGAGGAGGGCGAAATCCGCATCGCGCGGGCGAAGGCGTCAGTGTGCTACCCGGCGCGGTTCCAGCTGGTGCTGGCTACGAACCCGTGTGCGTGCGCCCCACCTCGCGAGTTGGACTGCACCTGCACCCCGTTCGCCCGGCGCCGGTACCTGAGCAAGCTTTCGGGCCCGCTGCTGGACCGCGTCGACCTGCAGGTCCGGATGCGCCCCATCACCGCGATGAGCACGCACAGCCTGGCCGTGGACCCTCCGGAACCCACCTCGACCGTGCGCTCCCGCGTGCTGGCCGCCCGCTCGCGAGCGGCCACCCGCTGGTCGCACTATGGCTGGCGGTCCAACGCGGAAATCCCGGGCCCGGCGCTGCACCGCGAGTTCGCCCTGGGCCGCGAAGTCACCGCGGTCCTCGACCGCGGCCTCGACCTCGGCACGCTGACCGCGCGGGGCGCCGACCGGTGCCTGCGCATCGCTTGGACCTTGGCCGACCTGGCCGCCGCACCCCAGCCCGCCGCCGACCACGTCGCCGCCGCACTGGCCTTCCGGGAACGGAGAGCCGCATGAGCACACTGACCAGGGATTCGTTCGGCGACGAGCGGCTCGCCCGCGCCTACCTCCTCCGGGTCGCGGAACCACCGGCCGCGGCGCTCGCCGCGTTCATCGAGGAGGTCGGGCCCACCGCCGCGGCGCTGGCGGTTCGAGCCGGCGAATGCCCGAAGTGCATCGCCGACGAGACGGCCGCGCGCCGAGCCGTCGACTGCGCCGAGAAGGATCTCTTCCTCGGCCAGGAGATCGGCGCCCGCCTGGTGATCCCGGAGGACGAAGAATGGCCCGCCTGGCCGCTGTTGTGTCTCGCCAACGCCGAACGGCGTGGCATTCGCAGCGCCGCGATGCCGATCGCCTTGTGGGTCCGCGGGGATATCCGCCTCGACGAGGCCGCTGACGGCGCGGTCGCCATGGTTGGCGCGAGGGCATCCAGCGGATACGGCGAAACGATGGCCGGCGAACTCGCCCACGGCCTCGCCACTCGCGGTCTCGCCATCTTCTCCGGCGCGGCCTACGGGATTGACGCCGCCGCCCATCGCGGGGCGCTCGCCGCTGGTGCCGCCACGGTCGCCGTGCTGGGATGTGCGGTCGACGTCGGCTATCCCAAGGGCCACATCGCGCTCCTGAATCACATCGCCGACAGAGGCGGCCTCGTCGTCAGTGAATATCCACCCGGCACGCCGCCTGCGCGCCACCGTTTCCTGGTCCGCAACCGCCTGATCGCCGCGCTGAGTGAGGGGACGGTTGTGGTCGAGGCCGGCCGGCGCAGCGGCGCACGGAACACCGCGACCACCGCCGGCGTGCTCGGCAAGATCGTCATGGCCGTTCCGGGACCGATCACGTCGGTCGTGTCGATGGGCTGCCACGATCTGATCCGGGATGCGGGTGCCACCCTCGTCGGCTCGGTCGACGACATCATCGAAACCGTCGGCAAGCTGGGGAGCCCGGTGGCCGAGAAGGTTCGGCCGAAGCGGGCCACCGACGGCCTCGGGCACGACGCGCTGCGCGTCCACGAAACGCTCGAGCGTCGGGCGGGCAAAGCCGCGGAACAGATCGCCGCCGAGTCGGGCGTGCCCGTCCCCCGCGTCCGGGCGGTGCTGCCGGCACTCGAGCTGGAGGGATTTGTCGAGTGCTGCGAAAGCGGGTGGCGGCAGAGCCCCGTGGTCAACAAGTCACCGAAGACTCCCGCGGAACCAGCGCAGCCGGAGGAGGTGATGCGATAGGTACCTTGTCACGGTGTGGCGATGCTTGACCAACAGCGCGCATTCGCCCAGCGTGAGCGGCATGCTCGTGGCCCACCTCCCGCTGCCTCCGCGGGGACCGATCGGCACGGTGCGTTAATGGCGACCCGGGATGACCGTGAGAGCTGTCGAGACCTCCGGCGTGCCCGCGGTGAACTGCCACCGCAAGCGCAGGCGCTGCTGGACCTCTACGAGCGGCACCTTCGCCTGGAGCGAGGACTCTCCGAACACACGGTGAGGGCTTACCTCGGCGACGTCGTGTCGCTTGTGGACTTCCTCCACCGCGGCTCCGCGGCGGAGCACCGGTCGGCGCTCGACGGGCTCGACGTGACGTTACTTCGCGGCTGGCTGGCGGATCAACGCAGTTCGGGCGCGAGCCGGACGACGTTGGCACGACGGTCTGCGGCCGCCCGCACCTTCACGGCCTGGGCGCGACGGCAGGGTGAGCTCGAGACGGATCCGGGTGCTCGACTTGTCGCACCGCGAACCCACCGGACCTTGCCTGCCGTGCTGCGGGCCGGTGAGGCGAGCGATGTCCTGCAGGCGTCGAGCGCCGGTGCGGCCCAGCAGGATCCCCAAGCGCTGCGGGATCACGCAATGCTGGAGCTGTTGTACGCGACGGGCGTGCGGGTGTCCGAGTTGTGTGGCCTCGACATCGACGACGTGGATTTCGCGCACCGGGTCGTGCGGGTGCTCGGCAAGGGCGGCAAGGAACGGGTCGTGCCCTTCGGGCTTCCCGCCGACCGTGCTCTGCGCATCTGGCTGGCGGAGGGCAGGTCTGCGATGGCCACCGCCGCCGGCAGCGCCACGACAGGCAACACCGGCCCGGGCACGGCTGGACCGGGCAAGGTCGACACCGCGGCACTGTTCATCGGAGTACGCGGCCGCCGGATCGATCCACGGGCCGTCCGGCGAGTGGTCCATGGTGCCGTCGATGCTGTGCCGGGCGCGGCGGACATGGGGCCCCACGGGTTGCGGCACACCGCGGCAACCCACCTGCTCGAGGGTGGGGCGGACCTTCGCAGCGTTCAGGAACTGCTCGGTCACGCTACGCTTGCCACGACCCAGCTCTACACTCACGTGACAGTCGAGCGGCTGAAGGCGATCCATGACCAAGCCCACCCCCGCGCCCGATGACCTCGGGGGACACCCGGCAGGATTGGCCGGACCGTCGCGACCACCGACCACACCTGAGCCCGGAGACCGAACTGACCCCGCTGCCGACAACGGCTGTCGCATGACGGCCGACGCGCGAGTCACCGATGCCGGCCGTTCGGATCCCACCCCGGACGGTCGCTCTGACGTGCTCGCCGACAGTCGGGAACCCGGGGAGGCGCACGAGCGCGCGGCGGCGAGTGAAGACGCTGCCCAATCCGCCTCCGATGAGGCCGCAGGACAGGCCGGCTCCGCCGGGCCGGGCCAGCCCGCGGG
>DATFHB010000049.1:0-20952 GCA_035248845.1 Amycolatopsis sp.
CTCGAAGGACGGGCCGAGCCCGTAGCCCTTGATCGTGTGCGCCAGGATCACCGTCGGCTGGCCGTGGTGCTCCATCGCCGCCTTGTACGCCGCGTACACCTTGCGGTAGTCGTGGCCGCCGCGCTTGAGGTTCCAGATCTCGGCGTCGGTGAGGTCCTTGACCAGCTCCTTCGTCCGCGGGTCGCGGCCGAAGAAGTGCTCGCGGACGTAGGCGCCGTCGTTGGCCTTGTACGTCTGGTAGTCGCCGTCCGGTGTGGTGTTCATGACGTTGACCAGCGCGCCGTCGCGGTCCGCGGACAGCAGCGAGTCCCACTCGCGGCCCCAGATGACCTTGATGACGTTCCAGCCCGCGCCGCGGAAGTACGCCTCCAGCTCCTGGATGATCTTGCCGTTGCCGCGGACCGGGCCGTCGAGGCGCTGCAGGTTGCAGTTGATGACGAACGTGAGGTTGTCCAGGCCCTCGCCGGCCGCCACGTGGATCAGGCCGCGCGACTCCGGCTCGTCCATCTCGCCGTCGCCGAGGAACGCCCAGACGTGCTGGTCACCGGTGTCGGAGATGCCGCGGTCGCGCAGGTAGCGGTTGAACCGCGCCTGGTAGATCGCGTTCATCGGGCCGAGGCCCATCGATACCGTCGGGTTCTCCCAGAAGTCCGGCATCAGCCGCGGGTGCGGGTACGACGGCAGGCCACCGCCCGTGCCGGCGTGCGAAAGCTCCTGGCGGAACCCGTCGAGCTGCTGCTCGGAGAGCCGGCCCTCGAGGAACGCGCGGGCGTAGATGCCGGGGGAGGCGTGGCCTTGGATGAAGATCTGGTCGCCGCCGCCGGAGTGGTCCTTGCCGCGGAAGAAGTGGTTGAACCCGACCTCGTACAGCGCCGCCGACGACGCGTACGTGGAAATGTGACCGCCGACACCGACGCCAGGACGCTGGGCACGGTGCACCATGATCGCGGCGTTCCACCGGATGTATGCGCGGTAGCGGCGCTCGATCTCCTCGTCACCGGGGAACCAGGGCTCTTTCTCGGTGGGGATCGTGTTGACGTAGTCGGTCGCGGTCAGGGCCGGGACGCTGACGTTGCGCTCCCGGGCGCGTTCCAGCATCCGGAGCATCAGGTACCGGGCACGTTGCTGGCCGCCACGCGCGAGTGCGTCGTCGAACGAGTCGAGCCATTCGGCGGTCTCGTCCGGGTCGATGTCGGGCAGATGGGCTGCCAGGCCGTCGCGGATGACGCGTACCCGCGCGGGGGCCTCCTGCTGTCGGGCACCCACGCCGGCGGCCTGGTCGTTCTGGGGGGCCAAGGGATCTCCTCGCCGGTTGTCACTTCGCCTGCGGGGTACGGCGGCATGCTCCCGTACCCTGCCAGCCATCGTCGTCCAATTCGGGGCCCTCGTCATCGCTACTAAGCGGTAACGTTTGCCCACCTCACAGCCCTTATCGCAGACTGAAGACGCGCACGCGCGCGCGAGGCACCACCCACCCTATGTGGTGCCCTCCGGGAGTGGCCGGGAGCCGGTCGATTTAGGGTCGCGGGGAGTGCCGCGATCCTTCTACGCTGCGAAACGACTTGGCACCAGATCCGGTGTGGACGGTTGCGCCGCGGGCCGTGGGCGTGTTCGCTAGCCCCATCCGTGTATCCGAGTGGGCGCGACGGCGCCCACCCGCCCTAGTTGGAGGAGTGAAAGCAGTGGTCGCCGCTGGAGACGCTGAACAGAGCAGCGTCGCCGAGAGGCTTGGGATCAAGCCGGACATGGTGGTTCAGGAGATCGGCTGGGACGAGGACGTCGATGACGACCTACGCGCCGCGATCGAAGAACATATCGGCGGCAACATCCTCGACGAGGACGCCGACGAGGTCATCGACGTCGTGCTGCTGTGGTGGCGCGAGGACGACGGTGACCTGGTCGACGCGATCATGGACGCGCGCACGCCGCTGGGCGAGCACGGTGTGATCTGGGTGCTCACCCCCAAGACGGGGCAGCCCGGACACGTCGAGCCCAGCGACATCGCCGAGGCCGTGCCGACCGTCGGGTTGTCGCAGACTTCCAACATCAGTGTCGGCCCGAACTGGGCCGGGACGAAACTCGTCTCACCGAAGTCGAAGTCCAAGCGCTGAGCACCGGCACGATAAGGTGAGCCGGAAAGACTTTGACGAAACGACTCGGAGAGGTGGCCGCATGGCGGTCGAGGTCGGCGCACAGGCCCCGGATTTCACGCTCAACGACTACGACAAGCAGGCTGTGACCCTGTCGTCCTTCCGTGGCGACAAGCCCGTGCTGCTGGTGTTCTACCCGTTCGCCTTCAGCGGGATCTGTACCGGTGAGCTGTGCCAGCTACGCGACGAGTTCGCCGACTACGACAACCAGGGCGTGCAGCTGCTGGGCGTTTCGGTGGACACCCCGTTCTCGCTCAAGGCGTGGGCGGAGCAGCAGGGCTACCAGTTCCCGCTGCTGTCGGACTTCTGGCCGCACGGCGAGGTCGCGAAGGCCTACGGCGTGTTCAACGAGGGTGCCGGTCTCGCCGTCCGCGGCACCTTCCTGATCGACAAGGAAGGCGTCGTCCGCTTCGCCGAGGTGAACCAGCCCGGTGAGGCGCGTGACCAGGGGTCGTGGAAGAAGGCCGTGGCGGAACTCACCGCCTGATTTCTCGTCCGGTGGCGCCCGTTGCGGGTGCCACCGGGTGAGGGCGCATAGCTCAGCGGTAGAGCACCTCCCTTACAAGGAGGTGGTCACAGGTTCGATCCCTGTTGCGCCCACCGCGTTCGATGGGCTGGCCGCGCTCGACACGACCGGGCCGGACGAGGACTCCGGCAGCGCGCTCGCACAATCCGTCGACGTTCTCACGCTCTTACGGCCGCGATCTTCTCGATTTCCGTTACCAGGGTGCGGATTTCGTCTTCGGTGTTGTAGTAGTGCACCGACGCCCGCACCGACTCCGGCAGTTCACGGGCGCTGAACTCGTACTGCGCCGAGGCGCGGTGCGTGACCGACGTGTTGATGCCCGCTCGCCGCAGCGCGGCCTTGACGTCGGGGGACGGCAGGCCCGCCACGCTGAACGTGACGATGCCGCAGCGGCGCTCGCCGCGATCGTGCACGGTCACGCCGGGCACCGCGCTCAGCCCGGTGCGCAGACGCGCGGCGAGCGAGGCGACGCGTTCCTCGATCGCCGGCAGGCCGATCGCGAGCGCGTAGTCGACGGCGGCGCCCAGCCCGAGCGCGAGGCCGAAGTTGCGTTCCCACACCTCGAAGCGTTTCGCGGTCGGGTCGACCTCGTAGGACCCCGGTGACGTCCATGTGGCCGAGTGCAGGTCGAGCATCGCCGGCTCGAGCCGGTCGCGCAGCCGCGGGCGCACGTACAGCAACCCGGTGCCGCGCGGCGCGCGCAGGTACTTGCGGCCGGTGGCCGACAACGCGTCGCAGCGCAGCCGGGTCACGTCCAGGTCGAGCTGCCCGGCGCTCTGGCACGCGTCCAGCAGGAACGGGATGCCGGCCCGCTCGGCGACCTCGCCCACCCGCTCGGCCGGGTTGACCAGCCCGCTGTGCGTCGGCACATGGTTCAACGAGATCAGCTTGACCCGCCCGTCGATGCGGCGCTCCAGGTCCGCCACGTCGACCTGCCCCGTCTCGTCGTCGGCCACCACCTCGACGGCGGCGCCGGACTGCAGGTACGCGATCGCGTTGCTGGCGTACTCCGAACGGCACGTCAGGATCTTGTCGCCGGGCCCGAGCCGGAGCGCGTAGAACACGGCCTGCCACGACCGGGTCGCGTTGTCGGTCAGCGCGATGTCCTCCGGACCGGCGCTCAGCAACCGCGCGACGGAGGCGTACACGTCGTCGAACCGCTTCCGGGCTGCCTCCGCGACCTCGTAGCCGCCGCGCAGCGCCTCGTCGCGCAGGTACTCCATGACCGTGTCCACGACGGGCGCGGGCGGCAGCGCCGAGCCGGCGTTGTTGAAGTGGATCACCTCGGCGCAGCCGGGTGTCTGGGCCCGGAACCGGCTCACGTCCTCAGCGCGCATGAGATCGACACTACGGCCCGGGCGAGTGCCCGGCACGCCTTCACGAAACTGTCGGTGCCCGGGGCTAGGCTGGCACCCCAGGCCCGGGAAGTATCGATCCGACCAGAAACAGGCAGCCCCGAGCAGCCGTACCCGTTGCTACGTCAGCAGGTCAGCCGTGACCGTGGTCGGATCGGTAACGAACGGCGCGGTACCGCTAAGGGGAGGTTTTCGCTGGTGTCGAACGATTCCTTCGTTCACCTGCATGTGCACACCGAGTATTCGATGCTCGATGGCGCGGCGAAGATCGCCCCTCTGTTCGCGGAGGCCAAGCGCCTCGAGATGCCCGCCGTCGGCATGACCGACCACGGCAACATGTATGGCGCCGACGAGTTCTACCAGCAGGCGCGCAAGGCCGGGCTCAAGCCGATCATCGGCATCGAGGCCTACGTCGCGCCGGAGAGCCGCTTCCACAAGAAGCCGGTGTTCTGGGGACAGGCCAGCCAGCGCGGCAGCGACGAGTTCGGCGAGGGCGGCGACGTTTCGGGCGGCGGCGCCTACACCCACATGACGATGCTCGCCGAGAACGCCACCGGCCTGCGCAACCTGTTCAAGCTGTCGTCGCTGGCCTCGATGCAGGGCTACTACCGCAAGCCGCGGATGGACCGTGAGCTGGTCGCGGAGAACCACGAGGGCATCATCGCCACCACCGGCTGCCCGTCCGGTGAGGTGCAGACCCGGCTGCGGCTGGGCCAGAAAGCCGAGGCCATCCAGGCCGCCTCGGACTACAAGGACATCTTCGGCCCCGACAACTTCTTCCTCGAGCTGATGGACCACGGCCTGCCCATCGAGCGGTCGGTGCGCGAGGGCCTGCTGGAGATCGGCAAGCAGCTGGGCATCCGGCCGCTGGCCACCAACGACTCGCACTATGTCACCCAGGACCAGGCCGACACGCACTCGGCGCTGCTGTGCGTGCAGGCGGGCAAGACGCTCAACGACCCGAACCGCTTCAAGTTCGACGGCGACGGCTACTACCTCAAGTCGGCCGCGGACATGCGTTCCTACTGGGACACCGAGGTCCCCGGTGCGGCCGACTCCACGCTGCTGATCGCCGAGCGGGTGCAGAGCTACGACGAGGTCTACGCGCACAAGGACCGGCTGCCGTTCTTCGAGGTGCCCGAGGGCTACGACCAGGGCGAATGGCTGCGGGCCGAGGTCCAGCGCGGGATCACGTGGCGGTTCCCCGACGGCGTGCCCGACCCGTACTACCACGAGCGCATCGAGATCGAGCTCGACGTCATCATCGGCAAGGGTTTCCCCGCCTACTTCCTGATCGTCGCCGACCTCATCAACTACGCGCGCAGCGTCGGTATCCGCGTCGGCCCCGGCCGTGGCTCGGCCGCCGGGTCGCTGGTGGCCTACGTGCTGGGTATCACCAACCTGGACCCGATCCCGCAGAAGCTGCTGTTCGAGCGGTTCCTCAACCCCGAGCGCGTGTCGATGCCCGATATCGACATCGACTTCGACGACCGCAGGCGCGGCGAGATGATCCGCTACGCCACCGAGAAGTACGGCGCGGACCGGGTCGCCCAGGTCATCACCTTCGGCACCATCAAGACGAAGGCCGCGATCAAGGACTCCGCGCGGGTGCACTTCGGCCAGCCCGGCTACGCGATCGCGGACAAGATCTCCAAGGCGCTGCCGCCGCCGATCATGGCCAAGGACATCCCGCTGTCCGGCATCGTCGATCCCCAGCACGAACGGTACGGCGAGGCGGCCGAGGTCCGCGGCCTCGTCGAGACCGACGAAGAGGTCAAGACGATCTTCGAGACCGCCCGCGGTATCGAAGGCCTGATCCGCAACGCGGGCGTGCACGCCTGTGCCGTCATCATGTCCTGCGACCCGCTGACCGACGCGATCCCGTTGTGGCAGCGCGACGACGGCTCGATCATCACCGGCTGGGACTACCCGTCGTGCGAGGCCATCGGCCTGCTGAAGATGGACTTCCTCGGCCTGCGCAACCTGACCGTCATCGGCGACGCGATCGACAACATCAAGGCCAACCGCGGCGTCGACGTCGACCTCGACACCCTCGACGTCGACGACCCCGAGACCTACAAGCTGCTGGCCCGCGGCGACACGCTGGGCGTGTTCCAGCTGGACGGCGGTCCGATGCGCGACCTGCTGCGGCGTATGGAGCCCACGGTGTTCGACGACATCGTCGCGGTCGGCGCGCTGTACCGGCCCGGACCGATGGGCATGAACGCGCACAATGACTACGCCGACCGCAAGAACGGGCGGCAGCAGGTCAAGCCCATCCATCCCGAGCTCGACGAGCCCCTGAAGGAGATCTTGGCCGACACCTACGGCCTGATCGTCTATCAGGAGCAGATCATGCACATCGGCCAGAAGGTGGCCGGGTACTCGATGGGCCGCGCGGATGTGCTCCGCCGCGCGATGGGCAAGAAGAAGGCAGAGGTCCTCGAGAAGGAGTTCGAGGGCTTCGAGGCCGGCATGCGGGGCAGCGATCTGGTGCCCGGCGGGTTCTCGCCGGAGTCGATCAAGGCCCTCTGGGACACGATCCTCCCGTTCGCGGGCTACGCGTTCAACAAGAGCCACGCGGCCGCGTACGGACTGATCTCGTACTGGACCGCGTACCTCAAGGCGAACTACACCGCGGAGTACATGGCCGCGCTGCTGACTTCCGTTGGTGACAACAAGGACAAGTCCGCGGTCTACCTGTCCGAGTGCCGCCGGCTGGGCATCAAGGTGCTGCCGCCCGATGTCAACGAGTCCGCATTGCGCTTCGCCGCCGTCGGGGACGACATCAGGTTCGGGCTGGGTGCCGTCCGCAACGTCGGCGCCAACGTCGTCGAGTCGATCATCAAGACGCGCGACGAGAAGGGCAAGTACTCGACGTTCACCGACTTCCTCGACAAGTCCGAGTTGGTGGCCTGCAACAAGCGGGTAATCGAATCGCTGATCAAGGCGGGCGGGTTCGACTCGCTCGGCGCCACCCGCCTGTCGATGATCCAGGTACACGAGGACGCGGTCGAGGCGGTCGTGCCGCTCAAGCGCCAGGAGGCGATGGGCCAGTTCGACCTGTTCGGCTTCGGCGGTGACGGTGACGACGCCCCGGCTGGGTCCTCCTCGTCGCCGCTGGCGCACCTGAAGTTCACCGAAGAGGAGTGGCCGCGCAAGCAGCTGCTCGCGTACGAGCGGGAAATGCTGGGCCTGTACGTGTCGGCCCACCCGCTGGACGGTGCCGAGCGGATCCTGCGCAAGCACGCGCCGCGCCCGATCGCCGCGATTCTCGACAACCCGCCCAAGGAAGGCGAGCTGATCATCTCCGGGTTGATCACGTCGCTGGAGCGGCGGGTCAACAAGAAGGGTGAGCCCTGGGCGATCTGCACCGTGGAGGACATGGACGCCGCGATGGAGGTCCTGTTCTTCCCGAAGTCGTACGCGATGTTCTCGGCCGACCTCATCGAGGACAACGCGGTGCTCGTCAAGGGCCGGGTCAACTGGCGCGAGGACAAGATGTCGGTGTTCGGCGGCGGGCTCGTGCCGCTGGACCTGTCCGAGATCGGCACCGGCGAGGACGAGCCGCCGCTGGTGCTCAGCTGCGCCGCGGACAAGCTGGACAAGAGCGTGGTCGGTGAGCTGAAGCAGACGCTCCTGGCGCACAAGGGCGACACGCCCGTGCGGCTCAAGCTGATCGGCCGCCAGCGCGAGACGGTGTTCGCGCTCTACGACTACCCGGTCAAGGTCACGTCGATGCTGATGGGCGAACTGAAGGGTATCCCGGGTGTCACGGCCGGTACGTAGCGGCCGCGCTGGATACAGCGCTCGGCCGTTCAACTACGGAAAGTCACATTTGCTGCTCCATCTGAGTGATCGTTCCCTCGATGAGGTGGTGCTACACAGAGCTACCGGGTAAACCTTGTCTGGCCTTCACCACTTGGGGATTCGCTACACAACGTGGCGGTCCGGCTGGCGGTCCGGGGATGGGACCACGAGCCGGGTGAGCCGTAGACGTTCCGGAACGGACACGTTCGGTTATTCCCACGCCCTTCGTCGGCGTCCGCGGGGGATCGTGCGGCGAAACAGGGCTGAAGGCGTTGCTCGGGTGGGCCTGGGAGAGGGGGAGCCGGCCCACCCGAGTCCGATCATGGTGTGATACCGGACATCCGGCCGATGGCACGGCGACCCGCGTGCCCCGACCACAGGAGCACAGATGTCCGTCGAACCCACCCGCGACTGGAACCGGATCCGGGTCTGGTACCGGCCGATGACCGCCCGCGATCAGGGCGAACGGCATCGCGCGGCCACCCCGCTGGAGTTGCTGTTCGACCTCTGTTTCGTCGTCGCGGTCAGCCAGGCCGGCGGACAACTGCACCATTCGCTGGCCGAGAACGACGTCGGCCACGGCATCGTCAACTACCTCGGCGTGTTCTTCGCGATCTGGTGGGGCTGGGTCAACTTCTCGTGGTTCGCCTCTGCCTTCGACACCGACGACGTGCCGTACCGGTTGGCGACGTTGGTGCAGATCGCCGGGGCGCTCGTGGTCGCCGCCGGTGTGCCCGACGCGTGGCACAACGACCTCACCCTCATCGTCGCCGGGTATGTCCTGATGCGGCTAGCGATGGTCGGCCAGTGGCTGCGCGCCGCGTACACCGACCGGACCTACCGCCCGACGGCGCTGCGGTACGCGGCCGGGGTGACGATCGTGCAGATCGGCTGGATCCTGCGGCTCGCGCTGCCGGAATCGTGGTTCCTACCGAGCTTCCTGGTGCTCGTGATCGCTGAACTGGCCGTTCCAGCCTGGGCCGAGCGCACGTCGATGACTACCTGGCATCCGCACCACATCGCCGAGCGGTACGGCCTGTTCACCATCATTGTGCTCGGCGAGTCGGTGCTGGCCGCCAGCACCGCGATCCAGGAGGGCATGTCCAGCGGGCACAGCGTCGGCGACCTCATCGCGATCGCGGCGGCCGGGCTGGTGATCGTGTTCGGCATGTGGTGGGTGTACTTCGACCAGCCGGGGCACCGGCGGCTCGAGCAGCTGAGCAGCTGGGTGTGGGGCTACGGGCACTACGTGATCTTCGCGTCCGCCGCGGCGGTCGGGGTGGGGCTGCAGATCGCCATCGACCACGACATGCGCACCGCGCACCTGGGCGACCTCGCCGCGGGGATGGCCCTCACCGTGCCGGTCGCGCTGTACCTGCTCAGCGTGTGGCTGCTGCACATCGGCCCGCGCAACGAGTGCCGCCCGATCGCGATCGCCTTCCCGCTGGTGTCGGTGCTGGTGCTCGGCATGTCGTTCACCCCGGTCCCGGTGTACCTGACGGCGGCCCTGGTTGCGGCGCTCGTCGCGACCGTCGTCATCGCGACTCATCGCCATCCACTCGAGGACTAGCGTTCTCCACAAATGGTCGGAAATTTCTTTCCTGACAACCTCGGAGCAGAGCTGATGACGGTTAGCTCAGGGCGCTGCCTTTTTGCCACTGGTCCCAGGAGAGGGCCCAGTCGCCGTAGAGGTCCCAGACGGGGAGTTGTGCTCCGCCCGAATTGGTCACCTCGACCACGTCACCGAGGCCCAGGTTGTTGAAGAACCACTCTGCGTTGTCGGCGTTGAGGTTGATGCACCCGTGCGACACGTTCGAACTGCCTTGTGCGCCAACACTGTTCGGGTTCTCGTGCACGAACTCGCCGTCGTTGGAGACGCGTTCGGAGAACTTCTCGTCCGAGTGGTAGGCCTTCGGGTCGGGCGGGCAGACGCCGTAGGTGCACGAGTCCATCGTGTAGTTCGCGGACTTGAACGAGATCACGTGCGCGCCGAGGTGTGTCGGCGTGGAGTCCTTGCCCATCGAGATCGGCATCGACTTCACCATCTGTCCATTGTGGAAGATCTGCATCTGCTCGGTGTTGCCGTCCGCCTTGGCGATCCAGGAGTCGTGCACGTGATAGGTCTCCGTGCGGTCCTCCGCGCCGTAGACGCCGTTGCCGAAGTCGATGCCGTAGATCTTGGCCGCCACCGTGATGGTGGTGCCCGCCTGCCAGTACTCCTTCGGCCGGTAGTGCACGTTCTTGTCGTCGACCCAGTACCAGGATCCGGTCTGGGGCGGGTTCGACGTGACCGTCAGCAGCTTCTCCACAGCGGCCTTGTTCTTCACCGCGTAGCTGAACTGGAACACGATCGGCTGGCCGACGCCGACCCCGGTGGAGGCCACCGACGACGGGGCGGGGATCAGGTTCGCGTTCGCCTGCTTCGACGGGTTCAGCGTGGTGACCTTGCCCTGCTGCTCCGTGGTCTTGCCGCTCGAGTCGGCGGCGTGCGCGTCGACGCTGTAGGTGGAGGCATAGCCCAGGACGTCCTTGGAGGTCCAGGTGGTCTTGTCGGTCGACAGCGTGCCGTTGACCTTCGTGCCCTTCGCGGCGTTGGTCACCGTGACGTCGGTCAGCGTGCCGTTGGCCGCCTTGACGACGATCGGCGTCGTGGGATTGATGTTGGTGGCATTGGCCGGTTCGATCGACACCGCGACCGCCGGGGCGGCCGATGACGGTTGCCCGGAATTGCCGGTACCGCCATTACTCGTACTATTGCCCGAATTGCCGGATGTGCACGCCGACAATACGAGTACGCCGGCCAGCAGGAACCCCGCGAGGGTGCCGATCCGGGCTCTACCAGGGGAAAGCATGTGCTTTGTGAACAACATGTGGTCTCTTCTGCGGAGGTCTTGGGTGGCAGGGTGGGCACGCCTGAGGCTCAAAGCTACAACCCTCGGATAGACGCCCGCTGACCCGGTTTGTTGCATTGCAGTGGCGCGCGTCACCTTGCGTTTTTCACGCTCACATGGCTTTTACGCCGGGGCCGCCGTACAGGCCCGGACCGTCGACGGTGAGCTTGCCGAGATAGTCGTTCGCGGCGTCGTAGGCGCTCGCGACGAGCTCGTCGGTGTGCCGGAAATCCAGCGGGCTCATCCGCACCGGCACTGGCCCCGGCAGGTACACGACGGGCACCTCGGTGGCCGCGACCGGTGCCTCCAGCACAGCCTGGTTGCGCATGCTGACCATCGCCGTGTACATCAGCACCTCGGCGATGGTGTGCGGCGGTGCGGGGATCTGGCCCGGGAACGCGCAGTCGAGCACCACGAGCGACTTCGCGCCCATGCCGAGCGCCTGGCGCAGCGGCACGTTCGCCACCAGCCCGCCGTCGTAGAGCGTATGGCCCTCGTGCTCGACCGCCGGGTAGATCCCCGGGATCGCCGTGCTCGCCAGCAGCGGCGCGAGCAGCTCGCCCTCCCGGATCAGGAACGGCTCCGCGGTGTCGACCTCCGTCGTGACCACGCCGAGCGGCAGCGCGAGGTCGGCGAAGGTGGTGCCGGCGCCGAGGTGCTCGGTGATGATCGCGGACAGGCCGCTGTTGGGAAACAGGTGCGTCTTGGCGTGGCGCAGCGTGCGGACCTGGCTGAACACGCCACCAGGGAACGCTTCCTGCCTGGTCATGTGTGCCCAGGTCTTCCGCAGGCGCTCGATCGCGTCGCCGGGTTCCAACGCGAGCACGGCGCCGTTGAGCGAACCGACCGACGTCCCGACGACGAGGTCGGGGCGGAGGCCGTGTTCGCGCAGCGCGCGCAGCATGCCGACCTGCATCGCGCCGAGGCTGCCGCCGCCCCCGAGCACGAACGCGACAGGTCTGGGCAGTTCCACGTCGGTCATAGCTGAATCGTCCCGCGGAACCGGGTCGCCTCGCCATTCTCAGTGATCGCTGTGACTCGACCTGGGTACAGGGTGGCGCCCGCACCTACCGCGGAGTAACACTGGGGAGTAACGGGCGTCACACCTGGACTCGAGGAGGGCGGACATGGCCACACGGACGACGGTGACGGAGAAGGAAGCTCGCGCGCTCGCCGAAGAGTCGCGGGAAGCGGGCTGGCACAAGCCGTCCTTCGCCAAGGAGCTCTACCTGGGCCGGTTCCGGCTCGACCTCGTGCATCCGCATCCGCGGGCCACCCCTGAGGACGCCGCGAAAGCCGACCGGTTCCTCACGGCCCTGCACGAGTACTGCGGGACGCTCGACAGCTCGGTCATCGAGCGCCAGGCGCAGATCCCCGACGAATACGTCAAGGGGCTGGCCGCGCTCGGCTGCTTCGGCATCAAGATCCCCGAGGAATACGGGGGGCTCGGCCTGACCCAGGTCGCTTACAACCGGGCGCTGATGCTCGTCGGGTCGGTGCACCCGACGCTCGGTGTGCTGCTGTCCGCGCACCAGTCGATCGGCGTGCCCGAACCGCTCAAGCTCGCCGGCACCCCGGAGCAGAAGGCGAAGTTCCTGCCACGCTGCGCGAAGGGTGCGATCACCGCGTTCCTGCTGACCGAGCCGGACGTCGGCTCGGACCCGGCGCGGCTCGCGACCGCCGCGGTACCCACGGACGACGGCGCTTATCGGCTGGACGGCGTGAAACTGTGGACCACCAACGGTGTCGTGGCCGAGCTGGCGGTCGTGATGGCGCGCGTGCCGTCTTCGGACGGGCACCGGGGCGGGATCACGGCGTTCATCGTCGAGCTGGACACCCCGGGCATCACGGTCGAGCGGCGCAACGCGTTCATGGGCCTGCGCGGCATCGAGAACGGTGTGACACGGTTCCACAACGTGCGCGTGCCCGAGGAAAACGTCGTCGGCGGCGAGGGCAAGGGCCTCAAGATCGCGCTCGCGACGCTGAACACCGGGCGCCTGTCCATCCCGTCGATGTGCGCGGGCGCGGGCAAGTGGTCTCTCAAGATCGCGCGGGAGTGGTCGGCCGCGCGTGTCCAGTGGGGCAAGCCCATCGCCGAGCACGGGGCCGTGGCCGGCAAGATCGCGTTCATCGCCGCCACGACCTATGCGATGGAGAGTGTGCAGGAACTGTCGGGCCACCTGAGCGACGAGGGCCGCAACGACATCCGGATCGAGGCGGCGCTGGCGAAGCTGTGGGCCAGCGAGATGTCGTGCAAGGTCGCCGACGAGCTGCTGCAGATCCGGGGCGGCCGCGGCTACGAGACGGCGGCATCGCTGGCGGCCCGCGGGGAGCGTGCCGTCGGCGTCGAACAGCTCGTGCGCGACCTGCGGATCAACCGGATCTTCGAGGGCTCCACGGAGATCATGCATCTGCTCATCGCACGCGAAGCCGTCGACGCGCACCTGGCCGCGGCCGGGGCGCTGGCCGAGGCGGACGCGGACCTGCCGGCGAAGGCGAAGGCCGCCGCCAAGGCGAGCGGGTTCTACGCGAAGTGGCTGCCCCAGCTCGTCGGCGGCAAGGGGCAGGTGCCGACCTCGTTCCGCGAGTTCGGCGTGCTCGCCCCGCACCTGCGCTACGTCGAACGCTCGGCCCGCAAGCTCGCGCGGTCCACGTTCTACGGGATGGCTCGCTGGCAAGCGGCACTGGAGAAGCGGCAGGGCTTCCTGGGCCGGATCGTCGACATCGGCGCCGAGCTGTTCGCCATGGCCGCGAGCTGTGTGCGCGCGGAGATGCAGGACACCGACAGCGCGCGTGAGCTGGCCGACGCGTTCTGCCGGCAGTCGAAGCTGCGCATCGAGGAGCTGTTCGATGCCTTGTGGGACAACACCGACGACGCCGACCACACGCTGACCCGGCGTGTCCTCGACGGCCGCTACACGTGGCTGGAGGACGGCGTTTTCGACCCGAGCGAGGGGACCGGGCCGTGGATCGCGGACTGGCCCGCCGGCCCCTCGACCGCGACCGATGTGCACCGGTCGATCAAGAGCTAGCGGTCCTGCTCGGCTCGTCGTCGACCTTGGTGGCCTTCTTTTTCTTCCACCGCAACAAGAAGAACAGACAGACCAGCACGAGGACGCCGACGACGACGAGCCCGCCGGTGTTGAGGATGCCTTCGATCCGCTTTGCCGCCTCGCCGAGCGCCACGCCGAGGCTGATGTGCAGCGCCGACCAGCACAGCGCGCCGCAGAACGCGGCGGGCAGGAACTTCTTGAACGGCAAGCCCGAGGTGCCCGCCGCGGCGGGCGTCAGCGTGCGGATCACCGGCAGGAACCGGGCGAAGAACACCGCCCATGCGCCCCGCCGTTGCAGCACGCCGGTCGCCTTGTCCCAGCCTTCGGTGCCGTAGCGCTGGATCAGCCGGGTCTCGCGCAGCCGCGGTCCCCACCGCTTGCCGATTGCGTAACCGATCGAGTCACCGAGCGTGGCGCACACGGTGACCACGCCCCAGAGGATCAGGAAGCGGGGGACCGAGTTGGCGGTGGTGGCCGCGATGAGCAGCCCCGACTCGCCGGGCGCGAGGAACCCGAGCCCGATCGTGCACTCGAGGAACACCAGGCCGCCGGTCGCGCCGACGAGTGCGGGCTGCGGCAGGTTCTGCAGCCAGTCCAGAACGTCGGTCACCAGAGCCACAGATATCCCCCTTGTCCGTTTTACCCTAGTTCAAGGTAGCGCCTGGGGATGGGGAGCCGGCTCCGGGACCGACCCTGGGTTATCCCTGAGTCAGCAGGCTGGAGGCCTCCTGTGCGGCTGGGCCGGCGTCGGCCAGGTGCGCCAGGTTCTCCGGCAGGGGCTCGCCGCGGTGCTGCTTGGTCTGTGCGTACAGCCGCCCCGCGCGATAGGACGAGCGCACCAGCGGACCGGCCATCACACCGGCGAAGCCGAGCGCCTCAGCGGCTCGGGAGTGCTCGACGAACTCCTCGGGCCTGACCCAGCGGTCGACCGGGTGGTGCCGCACCGACGGGCGCAGGTACTGGGTGATGGTGAGGATCTCGCAGCCCGCGTCGACCAGGTCACGCATCGCGGGTTCGACCTCGTCGGGGGTCTCGCCCATGCCGAGGATCAGGTTGGACTTGGTGACCAGCCCGGCCTCGCGGGCCTTCGTGATGACCTCCAGCGACCGGGCGTAGCGGAAGCCGGGGCGGATGCGCTTGAAGATCCGCGGCACCGTCTCGAGGTTGTGCGCGAGCACCTCCGGCCGGGCGCCGAACACCTCGGCCAGCTGCTCGGGGTCGGCGTTGAAGTCGGGGATGAGGAGCTCGACTCCGGTGCCCGGGTTCAGCGCGTGGATCCGGCGCACGGTCTCGGCGTACAGCCAGGCGCCGCCGTCGTCCAGGTCGTCGCGGGCCACCCCGGTCACCGTCGAGTAGCGCAGACCCATCGCCTGCACGCTCTCCGCGACGCGGCGCGGCTCCTCGCGGTCGAGGTCGGCGGGTTTGCCGGTGTCGATCTGGCAGAAGTCGCAGCGGCGGGTGCACTGGTCACCGCCGATCAGGAAGGTGGCCTCGCGGTCTTCCCAGCATTCGTAGATGTTGGGACAGCCGGCCTCCTCGCAGACCGTGTGCAGCCCCTCCCGGCGCACCAGGCCCTTGAGCTCGGTGAACTCCGGACCCATTCGGGCCCGCGTCTTGATCCAGGACGGCTTCTTTTCGATCGGCGTCTCGCTGTTGCGGACTTCGAGGCGTAGCAGCTTCCGGCCTTCGGGCGCGACAGTCACGACGACCAGCCTACGCGGGCATGCCGGCAAGACCCACTACGCCGGGTCGGGGGTGATGCCCGTCAACTTCGCCGTGAGCTCCCACAGCGCGACGCCCAGCCGGCGGTCCAGCGCGGACCTGAGCGGCTGGACGATCGCGGGGTAGCCGCGAAGCGCGGCCGGTCCGCCCGGGCCGACGTAGTCGCCGCCGTTGACACCCGGCGCGACGGCCGCGTACAGCTGGGGCAGTGCGCCCATCCGGACGTGCTGCGCGATCAGCACTTCCCCGAGTCGGGTCACGCGGTCAAGGGTGGAGCGCACCACTTTGCTGGGGTAGGACCGGGACATCGCGGAGCTGAGCCCCGTCGCCGTGTAGCCGGGGTGCGCGGCGATGCTGGTGACCGTTTCGCCGGCCGCGCGCAGCCGGCGGTCCAGTTCTAGCGCGAACACCTGGTTGGCCAGCTTCGACTGCGCGTAGGCCGTGTTCGGGTAGTAGCGGCGGTGCTCGAAGTTCGGGTCGGCCAGGTCGATCCGCGCGCCGCGGGCGGCCATGCTCGACAGTGTCACGACGCGGGCGTCCGCGCCGCCGCGCAGCGCGGGCATGAGCAGCCAGGTGAGCGCGGCGTGGCCGAGGTGGTTGGTGCCGAACTGCAGCTCGAACCCGTCCGAGGTGAGGCCCTTCGGGGTGGCCATCAGACCGGCGTTGTTCATCAGCAGGTCGAGCCGGTCGCCGGTGGTTTCGCGCACCTGGGCGGCGGCGTAGCGGACGGAGTCCAGTTCCGCCAGGTCCAGCTGGATGAGTCTCGGAGTGGTCTGCGCGGCGGCGCGGACCGTGCGCAGCGCCTGCTCGCCGCGCTCCACCGAGCGGCAGGCGAGTAGGACACGCGCGCCCCTGGCCGCGAGCGCCTGCGCGCTGAACAGGCCCAGCCCCGAGTTGGCGCCCGTGATGAGCACCGTCCGGCCGGTCTGGTCCGGGATGTCAGCCGTGGTCCATTTGCTCATGAGCCCAACCTAGTGAGCGTCACGCGCTCGGCGCGAGCAGACAGCGTGCCCATCGAGATCACGTCGCGCCTGCTGTTCGGTGCCCTGTCCTCGGCCGCGACGGAAATCGCCGGCTCCGCGGACCCGGAGGAGGTCGGCGTCCAGGTCGAGTCGGTGATCGTCCAGCTGCTCACCCGGGTCCGCAAAAGCCCCTAGTGTGGAGTCCGTGGACTTGCGGATATTCACCGAGCCCCAGCAGGGGGCCACCTACGACGACCTGCTCCGGGTGGCGAAAACCACGGAGGACAACGGATTCGACGCGTTCTTCCGGTCGGACCACTACCTGCGGATGGGGGGCGGATCCGGGCTGCCGGGGCCGACGGACTCGTGGGTCACGCTCGCCGGCCTGGCGCGCGAGACGTCGCGCATCCGGCTCGGCACGCTCGTCAGCTCCGCGACCTTCCGGTACCCGTCGGTGCTCGCCATCTCCGTCGCCCAGGTGGACCAGATGTCCGGCGGCAGGATCGAGCTCGGGCTCGGCTCGGGCTGGTACGAAGGCGAGCACGCGGCCTACGGCCTCACGCTGCCGCCGCTGAGGGAACGGTTCGACCGGTTCGCCGAGCAGCTCGAGATCATCACGGGCCTGTGGGAGACCCCGGTCGGCGACACGTTCAGCTACCAGGGCAACTACTACCGGCTCGAGGACTCGCCGGCGCTGCCCAAGCCTGCGCAGACCCCGCGACCGCCGGTCATCATCGGTGGCTGGGGTCCCAGGCGCACCCCGGCGCTGGCCGCCCGTTTCGCCGACGAGTTCAACCTCGGCTTCTCCGGCATCGCCGCCACCGCGGCCCAGTTCGAGCGCGTCGACGCGGCCGCCCGCGAAGCCGGTCGCGATCCGAAGGAGATCACCCGCTCCATCGCGCAGACGGTGTGCATCGGCCGCAACGATGCCGAGGTCGCCCGCCGTGCCGAGACGATCGGCCGGGATGTCAGCGACCTCAAGGAGAACGGCCTCGCCGGCACGCCCGCCGAAGCCGTCGACAAGATCGGCCGCTTCCGCGAGGAAACCGGTACCACGCGGATCTACCTACAGGTGCTCGATCTGTCCGATGTGGACCATCTGGACGTCGTCGCGTCCCAAGTGGCCCCGCAGCTGGGGTGAGCGTCAGGGCTGCAGGGCGAACGTGGTGGGCGCGGCGGCCCGGGGCAGCCACCGGTCCTCGCTCACCGGCAGGTCGCCCTCCAGCGCCGCCAGCACGGCGTCGCGTGCGAACGGCAGCGCCTCCGCCACCGTGACGTCGCGCCCGGTCTCCCGCGACAGCGACGTGGTACCCGCGTCGCGGATGCCGCACGGCACGATCTTGTCGAACGCCCGCAGGTCGGCGTTGCAGTTGAGCTCGAACCCGTGCATCGTCACGCCGCGCTGCACGCGGATGCCGATCGCCGCGATCTTGCGCTCGGGCCCGCGCTCATCGGCCGGGACCCACACCCCGCTGCGGCCGTCGACGCGCCCGGTGCGCACGCCGAGCCGGTCGCACACCGAGATCAGCGCCTCTTCGAGCCGGCGCACATACTGCACGACGTCGATCGGGTCGGCGAGCTTGACGATCGGGTACCCGACGAGCTGGCCGGGGCCGTGCCAGGTGATCTTGCCACCGCGGTCCACGTCGATGACCGGAGTGCCGTCCGTCGGCCGGTCGCCCGCCTCGGTCCGCTTGCCCGCGGTGTACACCGACGGGTGCTCCAGCAACAGCATCGTGTCCGGGCCGGCGCCGTCCGCGCGAGCGTTGACGTACGTCCGCTGCAACTGCCACGCCTCGGTGTAGTCGATGGTGCCGATCGGGCGGACGTCGACCGGTTCGGCACTGGCACGGCAAGACTTGGCACTCACAGTTGGCAGGCTACGCCGCGGGCGTCTGCGCGGACACCGGTCGGGGTAGGAGCCGCAGCACACTTGCGCCCGCCAGGCCGATGCCGAGCACCCCCAGCACCGCTCCGACGGTGTCGGTGAGCCAGTGCACGCCGAGCACCAGCCGCGTCAGCGCCACCAGCACCGTCGCCACACCGACCGCCGGCGCCACCCACCGCACCAGCCGCGGCGCGAGGCACACGCACAGCAGCACCGCCGCCAGGCCCGCGCTCGCGACCGACACGACATGCCCGCTCGGGTAGCTGAACTGCGTGTACGTGCGCGGCCGCGCCCGCTCGAACAGCGGTTTGCCCAGCCAGCTGACCGACCGTCCGAGCGCGTAGACCACCAGCACCCGCAGCGCGATGCCCGCCTCGTGCCGCGCCCCGCGGTACCACGCGAGCACGGCACCGAGCAGCACCCCGACCATCAGGACCGCGGGCAGCACCAGGCCGACCACGTCGCTGACGACCGTTGTTACCCGCCCCGGCGTGCCGCGCCACATCCCCTCGAACGCGCCGGCCACCGACATGTCGATACCCAGCGGCTGCCCGGCGACGGCGAGACCGAGCGCCACGAACAGGCCGAAGGAAACCACACCGGCCGCGAGCCAGCGCATCAAAGGGCGGCCGCCAGCGCGGAGTCCAAAGTGGTGTGCGCGAACGGGAATTCGGCCTTCTGCAGCACCGAGGGCACGACGCGCAACGAGACCAGTGCCATCTCGTCGGCGGCTTCGCCCAGCGCGGCACGCATGGCGAAACCCGGCGCCCACCACGGTGTCGGGCGGTTCAGCATCCGCCCGAGCGCCTTGGTGAACTCGGCGTTCGTCGCGGGTTCGGGGTTGCACAGGTTGACCGGGCCGGAGATCGCATCGTTTTCCAGCGCGAACCGGATCGCCGCGACCTCGTCGCGCAGGCTGATCCACGGCATGTACTGGCGTCCGCTGCCGAGCCGGCCGCCGAGCCCGAGGAAGAACATCGGCTTGAGCGGGCCGAGCAGCCCGCCGTGCCCGCTGAGCACCATCCCGGTGCGCAGCCGCACCACGCGCGCCCCGGATCGCGTGGCGCGTTCCGTCGCGGACTCCCACCGTTCGCACAGCCCGGCGAGGAACCCCGCACCGTTCGGGGCGTTCTCGTCGACGATCCGGCTGCCGGTGTCGCCGTAGTAGTGGACGCCCGACGCGTTGATCATCGTGCCGATGCCGCGCTCGGCGACGGCCTCCGCCAGCACCTCGGTGGGCTCGATGCGGCTGTCCACGATCATCTGCTTGCGGGCGGCACTCCACCGCATGCCCAGCGGGGCGCCGCACAGGTTGATCACCGCGTCCACGCCGTCGAGGGCACGCTCGTCGATCCGGCCGGACGGCGGATCCCAGGAGAACTCGCCCTCACCGCGGCTGAGCCGGCGGACGTCATGCCCGGCTTCGTGCAGAGTGGCGGTCAGCGAAGTGCCGATGATGCCATGCGATCCGGCGACGAGAACACGCATGTCATTACCTTAAGCACAAACGACGAAAGGGCGCGCCGTGACGTATTGCACGGCGCGCCCGGTGAGCCTTCGTCGTCAGAGGCCGAGCTCGTCCTCGAAGTGACCCTCTTCCAAGCGGTGCTTGATCGTGGTCAGGAACCGGCCCGCGTCGGCACCGTCGATCAGGCGGTGGTCGTAGGTCAGCGCCAGGTACGCCATCGACCGGATGGCGATGGTGTCCTCACCGTCGGCGTCGGACACGACGACCGGCCGCTTCACCACCGCGCCGACGCCCAGGATCCCGGACTGCGGCTGGTTGATGATCGGCGTGTCGAACAGGGCGCCGTTGCTGCCCAGGTTGGTCACCGTGAAGGTGCCGCCCGACAGCTCGTCCGGCCGGACCTTGTTGGCGCGCGTGCGGGCTGCCAGGTCGGCGATCGCCCGGGCCAGGCCGGCCAGGTTCAGCTGACCCGCGTTGTGGATGACCGGGGAGATCAGGCCCTTCTCGGTGTCCACCGCGACGGCGAGGTGCTCCTCGCCGAAGTAGGTGATCTGCTTGGCCTCCTCGTCGAGGTAGGCGTTGACGTTCGGGTGCTGCTTGAGCGCCTCGATCGTCGCCTTCGCGAAGAACGGCAGGAACGTCAGCTTGACGCCCTCACGCTCGGCGAAGTTCGCCTTGGCCTGCTGGCGCAGCCGGGCGATCTTGGTGACGTCCACCTCGAACACCTGGGTGAGCTGCGCCGAGGTCTGCAGCGACTCGCGGGTGCGCTGCGCGATGACCCGGCGGATCCGGCTCGCCTTCTGCACGGTGCCACGCAGCGCCGCCAGCTCGGGCGAGGCGCCCGCGGGCGCCGGGGCGCTCGGCTGCTGGACGGCGGGCGCGGCCGGAGCCGTAGCGGGGGCCGGGGCCTGGGTCTGCTTGGCCTCGGCTGCGGCGAGCACGTCCTGCTTGCGGATTCGGCCACCCGCCCCGCTGCCGGTCAGCGTCGCCAGGTCGATGCCGTGTTCGGTGGCGAGCTTGCGGACCAGCGGCGTGACGTACGGCGCGCTGCCGTTGCCATCCGCGTCCGGCTCGGCCTGCCGGGCCGCAGCGGCCTGCGGCTGCGGGGCCGGTGCCGCAGCGGGCTT